>NZ_JBGNUT010000002.1:0-549172 GCF_041951385.1 Actinomadura sp. NTSP31
GCCACGACGCCGTTCCGGCCCTCGACGGGGCCGCATGATCAGACCGCCGGGCTAGGCGTCCACCTTCAGGTGCGACGGCAGCTCGCCGGTGCCCTTGTGCCACTGGTGGACCGCGGCCCGGGTGGCCACCAGCCGCGCGATCTCCACGCCGACGCCCACCACCACGGCCCAGCCGATCGCCTCCGCCAGCGCCACGTCCGGCGACTCCGGATTGGTCGGCGGCTCCTTGCCGGTGGTCTTCTTCCACGCGAGCGTGATCGCCTTCTTCGTGACGAAGCCGCTCGCGAAGGCCGCGGCGCCGGCCATCACCCGATAGCCGATGTCGCCTTTGTCCGCCATTATCGTCCTCCAGTCGTCCTGTCGCCCCCGACGCTACCGGAACGCCCCGCTCCGGGCGGGAAGGGCCGCCGCGTCGGCGCGGGCGGGTGGCCTGCGGGCGGGGCCGATGTCAATACCATTGCCCTATGACAGAGCAGCCGCGTACGCCGAGCGTCCCTTCCAAGCCCTCCCTGGACGGCCTGGAGGACAAGTGGGTACGCGCCTGGGAGGACACCGGCGTCTACCGCTTCGACCGCACCCGGCCGCGCGGCGAGGTCTACTCGATCGACACCCCGCCGCCCACCGTGAGCGGCTCCCTCCACGTCGGCCACGTCTTCTCCTACACCCACACCGACACCGTCGCCCGGTTCCACCGCATGCGCGGTCGGGCGGTCTTCTACCCGATGGGCTGGGACGATAACGGGCTGCCCACCGAGCGGCGCGTGCAGAACCACTTCGGCGTGCGGTGCGACCCGTCGCTGCCCTACGACCCCGGCTTCGAGCCGCCGGCCAAGCCCGACCCGAAGAAGCAGCTCCCGGTGTCGCGGCGCAACTTCATCGAGCTGTGCGAGCGGCTCACCGAGGTCGACGAGAAGGCGTTCGAGGAGATGTGGCGGACCGTCGGCCTGTCGGTCGACTGGACCCACCTCTACACCACGATCGGCGACGTGTCCCGGACGGCGTCGCAGCGCGCGTTCCTGCGGAACCTGGCGCGCGGCGAGGCGTACGTGTCGGAGGCGCCGACCCTGTGGGACGTGACGTTCCGGACGGCCGTCGCGCAGGCCGAGCTGGAGGACCGCGAGCAGCCGGGCGCGTTCCACCGGATCCGGTTCCACGGCGGCGAGCGGCCCGTCTACATCGAGACGACGCGTCCGGAACTGCTGCCCGCGTGCGTCGCGCTGGTCGCGCACCCCGACGACGAGCGGTACCGCGAGCTGTTCGGCACGACCGTCCGCACGCCGCTGTTCGGCGTCGAGGTCCCGGTGCTGGCGCACCGGCTCGCCGAGCCCGACAAGGGGTCGGGCATCGCGATGATCTGCACGTTCGGCGACGTCACGGACGTCACCTGGTGGCGCGAGCTGGACCTGCCGACCCGCGCGGTGATCGGCTGGGACGGCCGGCTCGCCGCCGAGCCGCCGGCGGGCGTTCCGGCGGAGCCGTACGCGGAGCTGGCCGGCAAGACGGTGTTCTCCGCCAAGGAGCGCGTCGTCGAGATGCTGCGCGAGTCCGGCGACCTGGACGGCGAGCCCCGCAAGATCAGCCGGCCGGTGAAGTTCTACGAGAAGGGCAGCAAGCCGCTCGAGATCGTCACGACCCGGCAGTGGTACATCCGCAACGGCGGCCGCGACGCCGCGATCCGCGCCGAGCTGCTCGCGCGCGGCGCCGAGCTGAACTGGCACCCGCCCTACATGAGGGCCCGCTACGAGAACTGGGTCGAGGGCCTCAACGGCGACTGGCTGATCTCCCGGCAGCGGTTCTTCGGCGTGCCGATCCCGGTCTGGTACCCGCTGGACGGCTCCGGCGAGCCGCGCTACGACGAGCCGATCGTCCCGCCGGAGGACGCGCTGCCCGTCGACCCGTCCTCGGACGTCCCGCCCGGCTACACCGAGGAGCGGCGCGGCAAGCCGGACGGCTTCATCGGCGACCCGGACGTCATGGACACCTGGGCCACGTCGTCGCTGACGCCGCAGATCGCGGGCGGCTGGGAGCGCGACGCCGACCTGTTCTCGCGGGTGTTCCCCTACGACCTGCGGCCGCAGGCGCACGACATCATCCGGACGTGGCTGTTCTCGACGGTCGTCCGGGCGCACCTGGAGCACGGGTCGCTGCCGTGGACCGACACCGCGCTGTCCGGTTGGATCCTCGACCCGGACCGCAAGAAGATGTCGAAGTCCAAGGGCAACGTGGTCACCCCGATCGACCTGCTGCGCGAGTACGGCTCGGACGCCGTCCGGTACTGGGCGGCGAGCGGCCGGCCGGGCACCGACACCGCGTTCGACACCGGCCAGATCAAGGTCGGCCGGCGGCTGGCCATCAAGATCCTCAACGCGTCGAAGTTCGTGCTGGGGCTCGGCGAGGTCGACGCGGACGCGGCGGTGACCGAGCCGCTGGACCGGGCGATGCTGGCCGCGCTGTCCAAGGTCGTCGAGGACGCCACGGAGGCGTTCGAGGGCTACGACTACACGCGCGCCCTGGAGCGCACGGAGCGGTTCTTCTGGGAGTTCTGCGACGACTACCTGGAGCTGGTCAAGGCCCGCGCGTACGGGGACGGCCCGGAGGCGCAGTCGGCGCGGGCGGCGCTGCGGGCGGCGCTGTCGGTGCTGCTGCGGCTGTTCGCGCCGGTGCTGCCGTTCGTGACCGAGGAGGTCTGGTCGTGGTGGCGGAGGGGCTCGGTGCACGCCGCGTCCTGGCCGCTGCCGGCCGAGCTGCCCGCGGGCGGCGACCCGGCGGTGCTCGCCGCGACCGGCGAGGCGCTGCGGCAGGTCCGCAAGGCCAAGTCGGAGGCGCGGGCGTCGATGCGCGCGGACGTGTCCCGCGCGGTGGTGCGCGGCGCGGAGGCGGGCCGGATCGCGCGGCCGGATCTGGCCGCCGCCGGCCGGATCGCCGAGCTGACGCTGGAGAGCGCGCCCGCCGGGCTGACGGTGGACGTGACGCTGGCGCCCGCCGGCTGAGCCCCGCGGCGTAGGCAGCCGATCGGGCCCGTTGGCCGCCCCGGCCCCCTCTTGACTTTCGTTCGACCCCGTCATCATATTAGACCCCGAGTCTAATTGGGTGGTGGCGATGGACGTGATGCCGCGCGGCGAGGCCGCCGCGAGAACCGCGCAGGTGCAGGTGAAGCACCGGCGCGTGAAGGCGGACGGGGTGAAGCTCGCCGTCCGCGAACGGGGGCCGCGGACGGCCCCGACGGTCGTGCTGGTGCACGGCTACCCCGACAGCGCGGTGGTCTGGGAGCCGATCGCGGATCTTCTCGCCGAGGACTTCCATGTCGTGAGCTACGACGTGCGCGGCGCCGGAGGCTCGTCCCGGCCGCGCCGGACCAGGGCCTACGCCATGGAGAACCTCGCCGCCGACCTGCGCGCGGTGATCGACGCGGTGTCGCCCGGCCGCCCCGTCCACCTGGTCGGCCACGACTGGGGCTCGGTGCAGGGCTGGGGCGCGGTCACCGGCGACGCCGTCGCGGGACGCGTCGCCTCGTTCACCTCGATCTCCGGGCCGTGCGTCGAGCACTTCGGGCAGTGGGTGCGCGACCGGCTGCGGCGCCCGACGCCCCGCAACGTCCTGCAACTGGCCGGGCAGTTCGCCCGCTCCTGGTACCTGGTGTTCGGCGCGATCCCCGGGGTTTCGCAACTCGCCTGGCGTCTCGGGGGCGCCAGGATCTTCCCGGTCGTGATCGAGCGGATGGAGGGCGTCGAGGGCTGGCACGGCGACACCTTCCAGAAGGACGCGCTGTACGGGATGAAGCTCTACCGCGCCAACGCGGTCCGCTTCCTGCGCCCCGGTTCCATGGCGACGACGGACGTCCCGGTGCAGGTCATCGCGGCGACACGGGACGCGTTCGTCTCGCCGCACCAGTCCGAGGACCTCACCCGCTACGTCGACCGGCTCTGGCGGCGGGAGATCCCGGCCGGTCACTGGGGCGCCGTCCGCAAGGAGCCCGCGCAGGTCGCGGCCTGGATCGCCGAGTTCGCCCGGCACACCGAGGGCGGTCCCGAGACGGCCGGGCTGCGGGACGCGCAGGTGCCCGTCCAGGGCGAGGTCGTGGCGGCGGGGGAATGACGGCATGAGCGAGATCGGCGAGATCGACGAGCGGCACCCCGCCATCACCCCGCGCCGGGTGCGGTTCGACTGGGCGGACACGCCGCTGCACTGGATCCCCGGCGAGCCGGTCGCCACCCACTTCATCAACGTGCTGCACCTGCTCCTGCCCGCCGGCGAACGGTGGTTCGTCCACGTCTACAAGCAGACGCTGCCCCTGGTGGAGGACGACGAGCGCCTCTACCGGGAGGTCAAGGGCTTTATGGGCCAGGAGGCGGTGCACGCCTACTCCCACCAGGGCGTCCTGGACCGGCAGATGCTCGCGCAGGGCCTCGACCCGCGCCCGCTGACCGGCCGGATCGAGTGGATGTTCAAGCGGATCCTCGGCGACCGCTGCCCGGTGCCGCTGGTGCCCCGGCGCCGCTGGCTGGTCTTCCGGATCGGGATCATCGCCGCGATCGAGCACTACACGGCCGCGCTCGGCCAGTGGATCCTCGACGCCCGCGCGCTGGACGACGCCGGCGCCGACCCGACGATGATGGACCTGCTGCGCTGGCACGGCGCCGAGGAGGTCGAGCACCGGTCCGTGGCGTTCGACGTGTACCAGCACGTCGCCGGACGGTACTGGCTGCGGTTCATCGCGTTCTTCATCGGCGTGCTGGCGATGCCGCTGATGGTCTACGTGGGCGCCGCGTACCTGTGCCGCGCCGACCCGGCGCTGAAGGGCGTCCGGCCGCGGATCCGCGACTACCGGCGGGCGGTGCGGCGCGGGCTGTTCCCCAGCAACCGGTTCATGGTCGCGGCCGCGCGCGCCTACCTGCGCCGCGACTACCACCCGTCCGCCGAATGCTCCACCCAGCGCGCCCTCGACTACCTGGCGGTCTCCCCGGCGGCGCGCGCCGCGGGCTACGCGGGACGGCCGGGGACGTGAGCCGCGGCGGGCCCGGACGCCGTAAATCCGCGCCACGCCGGCCGGGCCCGCCGCACCCTTCCCGCCTGCCGCCGGGACTCACAGCGCGCAGGGCAGATGCTTGATCCCGTTGATGAAGCTGGAGAACAGCCGGTCCGGCTCGCCCGTCGCGCGGATCTGCGGCACGCGGGTGAACAGCTCCCGGTACATCACCGTGATCTCGCGGCGGGCGAGGTTCGCGCCGAGGCAGAAGTGCGGCCCGGGCCCGCCGAACCCGACGTGCGGGTTCGGCGAGCGGGTGATGTCGAACGCGTCGGGGTTCTCGAAGACCGTCCCGTCCCGGTTGGCGGAGTTGTAGAAGAGCAGGACCTTGTCGCCCGCCTTGTACTCGTGGCCGTTCATCACGTGGTCGCGGGTCAGCGTCCGGCGGAACTGGATGACCGGCGTCGCCATCCGGACGATCTCCTCGACCGCGCCCGGGATGTGCGCGTCGAAGTCCTCCAGCAGCAGGGCGCGCTGCTCGGGGTTGTCGGTGAGCAGCTTCAGCCCGTGCGACATGGCGTTGCGGGTCGTCTCGTTGCCCGCCACCACCAGCAGGATGAAGAACGAGCCGATCTCCTGGTCGGTCAGCGACTCGCCGTCCACGTTCGCCGCGATCAGCGCCGACACCAGGTCGTCGCCGGGATTCCGGCGGCGCTGCCGGGCCAGCTTCATCGCCAGGTGGTTCAGCTCGTACCCGGCCGCCAGCACCTTGAGCAGCCCGTACAGCGCGCCCATCCGGGTGATGCCGTCGCGGGTGAAGTCCCTGCCGCCGGTGTACTCGGGGTCGCCGAGGCCGAGGATGAGGTTCGTCCGGTCGTACACCGTCGGGCGGACGTGCTCGGGGATGCCCATCATGTCGCAGATGACCTGGAGCGGGAGCCGCGCGGCGACGTCGGTGACGAAGTCGGCGGACCCCTTGGCGACCAGCTCGTCCACGATCCGGGTGGCGCTCCGCTGGAGGTCGTCCTCCATCTTCTCCAGGACGCGCGGGGTGAACGCCCGCGACACGATCCGGCGGATCTTGGCGTGCCGCGGGTCGTCCATGTTGATCATCGAGCCGAAGTAGCGGGCCAGGAAGCGCGGCAGGTCGGCGATGCTGTTGGAGCACGGCTCGCTGCTGAAGATCTGCGGCGACCGGCTGGCCTCGACCACGTCGGCGTGCCTGGCCAGCGCGTAGAAGCCGGCGCCCGACCTGACGAACGGCAGCTTCAACTCCGGGAAGAACGCCGGATGGTCCAGCTCCCGCAGGCGGGCGAAGGCCGCCAGCCGCCGGTCCTGGGGTTCCGCCCAGAACTCCAGCGTGGACAGGTTGCCGTCGATCGTGTCCCGTGCCGCGGTCGTCACAACCGCTCACCGCCTTCGGCGCCGTGGCCAGAATCTGGTTCGGTTTCTATCGAAGCGACGTTCCCCGTGCGTCGTCAAGGCGACCCGGGCAATTCAGGCCGCCGGCGCCACGATCCTCCGGTGCAGGACCGCGCGCTCCACGGCCGTCCACGTGCCGGACGCCAGCAGGTACAGCCCGGCCGCCAGCGGCATGAACACCGCGAACACCACCGTCCCGAACGGCGCGACCCGTGCCAGGACGCCCGCCGCCCCCGCCGGGGCCGTCCCCGCGGCCCGCCGCGACGACCACACCGCCAGCGCCATCAGCAGCGCGAGCAGCCCGAGGAACACCAGCGACGGCGGCGCGAACAGCCCGCCGCCGACCAGCCCGATCCAGTTCTGCCCCAGCGGCGCCCCCAGCAACGTGTGCGCGAGCAGCGCGTTCTGGTGCCCGGCCACCGTCGCCGACCGGAACAGCCGGTACATCACCATGAAGAACGGGATCTGCGCGAACATGGGCAGGCACCCCGCCAGCGGTGTCGCCCCCTCGGCCTCGTAGAGCGCGGCCGTCTCCCGCTTGAGCCGCTCGGGGTCCTTCTTGTGGCGCTGCTGCAGGTCGCGGACCTTGGGCAGCAGCCGCGCCCGCGTCCGCTCGCCCTCGGCGGCCGCGACGGCGAGCGGCAGCATCGCCAGCCGCACCAGGAGCGTGAACACGATGATCGCCATGGCCGCGGCCATCGGCCCGGCGACCGGGTGAACGCCGCCGGCCAGGCCCGTGACGAGGGCGTACGCGATCGGAACAGGAGCATCGAGCAGGAACATGACGGCCTTCCGGTAAGAGGAGATCGACGGCGTGCCGGCCGCGCTCAGGCGGCCGCGATCTCCGCTCCCGGTGCTCGCGGACGGGGGCGCCCCGCCGCGTCCGGGTCGCGCTGCGGCAGGAAGGCCGTCCGCAGCGTCCGTTCCCGCAGGGTCGTCCGCACCCGCGCCAACGTCGCCCGATGCCCGCGGCGCGCCACGTGGACCCGCAGCGCCGCCAGCATCAGAAGTCCCGCCACGGTGAACGCCGCCAGCGTCAGCAGCGCCGGCTGTCCCGGCGCCGCCACGGCCCATTCGGCCACGGCGAGCACCCGCAACAGCGCGGCGATCACCAGCGACCAGACCATGGAACGGACCTTCCTGACGTCACGGACGTCCCCAGTCTCTCACCCGTCCGCATCGTCCGGCGCGGGCCGCCGTGAAGATGGCGGGCGCGGCGGCGTTTCAGGGACGGGCCGGCGCGCACGTCCCGGTATTGTCGGGTGGCTTCTCGGCGGGACCGCCGGAATGCTCCCGAAGGCGAGGTGGGACCGTTGGGCAAGGTCGACGTACTGATCAAGCGGCTCGATCCGGAGCTGCCCCTGCCGCAGTACGCGCACCCGGGCGACGCCGGCGCCGACCTGGTCGCCGCCGAGGACGTCGAGCTGGCGCCGGGGGAGCGCGCCGTGGTGCCCACGGGCATGGCGATCGCGCTGCCCGACGGCTACGCCGCTTTCATTCACCCCCGGTCCGGTTTGGGCGCTAGGTTGGGGGTGACCATAGTCAACGCACCCGGTACGGTCGACGCCGGCTATCGGGGTGAGATCAAGGTGACCCTGCTGAACACCGACCGCCGCGCCGCGGTGCGGTTGCGGCGCGGCGACCGCATCGCGCAGATGGTCGTGCAGCGGGTGGAGCAGGCTGTGTTCCACGAGGTCGCCGACCTTCCCGGATCGGCACGCGGAGCCGGCGGATTCGGTTCCACGGGCGGGTTCGTCGATAATGAGCACAGTCGAGAAGGAGCGTGAGTCGTGGCTTTTGGACGTCGCCGGCAGGCCGAGGAGCCCGCGGAGGAGACCGAGGTGACCGAGGAGTCGGCGGAGGCCGCCGCCGAGGACGCCGAGGAGGACTCCGCCGCGGCGGGCCAGGCCGAGGGCGGGCCGTGGGACTCCGAGGACTCCTTCCCCGAACTGCAGCGCCTGGACTTCGGCTCCATGCAGGTCCCGATCGCGCCCGGCCTCGGGTTCCAGGTGAACTTCGAGGCCACCCAGGTCGACGAGGAGGGCAACCCCCTCGACGGCCGGCCGGTCGCGGTGCTGGTGCAGTACGAGGAGAGCGCCATGCAGCTCCAGGTGTTCGCCGCGCCCAAGCGCAGCGGCATCTGGGAGGACGTGCGGCGCGAGACCGCCAAGGACATCCAGGAGGAGGCGCAGGGGCAGACCCAGGAGGGCGAGGGCCCGTTCGGCCCCGAGCTGCTGGCGATGATCCCCGCCGCGCTGACCGAGGAGGTCCTCGCGGAGATGCCGCCGGAGGTCCGCGAGCAGATCCCGCAGGAGTTCGTCGAGCAGGGCTGGGCGCCGCAGATCATCCGCTTCCTCGGCGTGGACGGCCCCCGCTGGTTCCTCCAGGCCGTGGTGCAGGGCGCCGCGATCGAGGACGAGGAGCAGTGGCAGGTCCTGGAGGACGTGCTGCGCGGCGTCGTCGTCGTCCGCGGCGACGCGCCGATGCCGCCCCGCGACCTGCTCGAGCTGAAGATCCCCAAGGAGTTCAGCGAGGCCGGGGAGGACGGCGAGGAGGGCGGCGAGCAGAACTTCAACCCGTTCGAGCGCGGCCCCGAGATCACCGAGGTCCGCTGACCCCGGCCCGCCGCCCTACCGGGCCACCCCGCCCGCCCGGCCGTGCGCCGCTTTTCGGACGCACGGCCCGGCGGGTTTGTGCGTTCGGCGGGCATCCGCTCCCTTGCGCCCTGCGCCCGACGGGTGGTCAATCGGGGCATGTCGAAGAAGACGCGGAAACGCCGGGCCCGCAAGCGCAATAAGCACAACAAGGGCAAGCGCCCCAACGCCCGGCACTGATCAGGTCTCGATCATCTCGAAGGGCATGGCGTGCCGGACGCCGGCCGCGCGCCCGGCCGGCTCGACGACGCCGGTGAGGAACGCGGCGGCGTCGAACCCCGCGCCGAGGTTGCCGAAGTACACCTCGTGCGCCAGCAGCGAGTCGATGCCGTCCTGGAGATGGCCGGTCACGTCCACGTAGTGCGTGGCCTGCGGCGACCCGCCGAACAGCGCGAACCGCACGCCCTGCCACGGCTCCAGGCCGAGGTCGCGGAACACCCAGCGGTTCGCGGCGTCCCGGATCGCGTCCGCGACCGCGAGGCCGAGCACCCGGTGGTCGGCCATGTTGAACCCGCCGCCGGGGAAGGTCTCCCGGAAGTTCACCGACAGCACGACCTCGGGCCGGTGCCGCCGGATCGCCGCCGCGAGGACGCGCCGCAGCGGCAGCCCGTACTCCAGCACGCCGTCCTGCAAGTCGAGGAACTCGACGTTCTCGACGCCGACCCGCCGGGCCGCCTCGATCTGCTCCAGGGTGCGGACGCGGCGCACCTCGTCGGGGTCCATGCCGTCGATGCCCGCCTCGCCCCGGGTCGCCAGCACCTCCGTCACGGTCTTGCCCTGCGACGTCCACTTCGCGACCGCCGTCGAGCCGCCGTACTCCAGGTCGTCGGGGTGCGCGACGATCGCCAGCGCCCTGTCCCAGTCCTCGGGTACCGGTTCCATGACCCCATCCTGGCGGACCGGGCGGCCTCCTAGGATCACCGGCATGACCTCCGTGCCGGAATCCGTGCGCCTCGCCGGCCTCGCCGACGCCGGGATCGCGGCGGACCCGGCCGGACCGGCCGGCGCGCCGCCGCCCGCCCTGGACGGGCCGCCCGAGGCCGCGCTGGCGCTGGCGCGCCTGCACCTGCGGGGCCGCGCCCGGTCCTGGCCGGACTGGCGGTCCGCCGGCCTGCCCGCCGCGGTCCGGATCGCCTGGCTGAGCGCCGAGCTCGCCGCGGGCCGCGCGAACGTCCGCGACGAGCCGGCCGGCGAACCGCTCTACCAGGCGGTGCGCGCGCTCCGCGCGGCCGACGCCGCCGATCCCGGGTCCCTCGTCCGGGATCTCGCCGCGCGGCCCGACGCCGTCCTGCGCGCCGAGGCCGCCCGCCTCGTCCGGGACGCCCTGCACGCGGCCCTGCTGCCGCCCCGCACGGTCCGGGAGATCCTGGCGGGGCTCGCCGCGGACGTCCCGGACGCGCTGCGCGAGCTGGCCGAACGCTGGGCGGCGCTCGACCCGCTGCCGCACGAGCGGGTCCGCCGGTACCTCGAGACCGGACCGGTGGACGTCGTGATCGACGTCGCGGCCCGGCACGGGCACCGGGACCTGCTCCGCGACACCGCCGCCGACCCGTCCCGGCCCCCGCTGCCGCGCCGCAGGGCGCTGGAGATGCTCGGCGACCTCGCGGGCCGCGACGACGTCGACGCCCTGCTCGCGACCGCCGTCCAGGACCCGCCGCTGCTCGCCGGACCCGCCGTCACCTGCCTGCAGGGCCTGCACCGGCGCGGCCACTTCCCCGCCGGACGCCACGTCCCCGCGATCATCGCGCTGGCCCTCGCCGACCGGCGCGTCCCCGCCGCCGACGTCGCCGCGGTCCTGTTCCCCCGCCGAGGCGACGCGTTGCGGGAGCTGACCGCGGCGGGCGGCGGGTCCTGGGACCGCCGGCTCGACCTGCTCGTCGCGCTCGACGCGCAGGGCGCGCCGGGACTCGGCGTGGCGGACGCCGTCGCGCGGCAGGCGCGGGACGTCTCCGACCCCCGCCCGTTCCTGCGGGCGCTCCGCGAACTGCGGGACCCGGCGGCGGAGGAGACCGTCCTCGCGCTGCTGCCCGCCGCGCCCCGCGAGGCCCTCGACGCGCTCGAAGCCGTCGGCGGCCCCCGGACGGCCGGCGCGCTCTGGACCGGGCTCGGCCTGGACGGCGGCGACATCGCCCCGCACCTGTCCCCGTTCCGGCACCGCGCCCTGGAACTGCTGTGGCACCTGAACCGCGATCCCGGCCGGCGCCGCGCCCTGCTGGACCGGCTCGATCCCCGCGACCTGCCGCGCCGCGTCGCCGACGACCTCGGCGGGCCGGACCCCCGCGAACTGGCCGTGCTCCGCGCCGCGCCCGATCCCGGCGACCCCGCCGGGGCGCTGCGCCGGCTCGCCCGCAACGGCGACGCGACCACCCTGCCCGCCGTCGCCGACCTGCTGCTGCGCGTCGTGTCCGGTCTGGCCGCCTCGTGGACGCCGGGCGACCCGGGCCCCGAGCCCGCCGTCCCGGACGACGTCGCGACCGCCGTCCGCGGCCTCGGCGAACGGCTCTTCCGGCGCGGCGCCCTGCGGCCGCGCTGCCTGCTGGACGCCGACGAGCCGGCCGCCGCCGGGAACGCCCTGCTGGCGAGCACGGTCCTCGACCTCCTCGACCGGCCGGGGCTCGCCACCGCCGAGCAGGCGATCCTGCTCGGCGTCCTGCGCGATGCCCCGTACCGGCGGACCAGGGCGCGCGTCCACCCGCTGCTCCGGCACCGCGACGGGCGCGTCCGCGGCCATGCGATCGCGCTGTTCTCCACCGACGCCGCGGGCGCCCGGGTGCTGTCGGCGAGCCTGGTCAGGCTGGTCTCGGGGGACGATCCGCCGACCGTCCGGCAGGCGTTGCGCGCCCTGGCCGAGGCGCGCGCGACCTGGGCCGCCGCCGCGATCGCCGGCTGCCTCGACCATCCCGACATGAGCGTCAAGAAGACGGCGGCGGAGGCCCTCGCGGTGGCGGGCGGCCCGGCGGCCGTCCCGAAGGCGCTGTTCTGGCTGGGCCGCCACGACAACCCCGGCCTGCGCGACCACCTCACGGAGGCGCTGCGGGCCGTGCTCGGCGACGCGGCCGCCGCCGTCGTCCTCGCGGCGGCGGACCAGGCCGACGTCGACCGCACCCGCACCCTCCTGCACGCCGCCCTGCCCGCCCTCGCCCCGGACGCACGGCGCACTGAAGAGGAGCGGACCGCCGCCGATGTTCGGGCTCTCGTGGAGCACGGGTGGGACGCCGCGATCGCTCGCCGCGTCCTCGACGCGTGGGCGCCTGGCAAGGTGCCCCTCGCCGGATCGCGTCCGCTGCTGCCCCACTGGCTCGACCTCGCCGCGTCGGACCCGCGTGCGCTGCGACTCGTCGTGGACATCTGCAGCCCACCGTGGACGGCGACGGAGCTGGAGATCTTCGCGCGTTCCGCCGCGCTCCTCGTCGAGGCCATGGTCGTCGACGCGGCGCCTCGCGGAGGCGACGGCGCGTTCCCGAACGGAAGGCGGCTTCGGGAGCTGGTGACGGCGGTGGTGCCGCGGCTCGGGGCGGGGGAGAGGTACCGGATCACCCAGCGGGTGCGGGCGCTGCCGCCGAGCACCGCGTCGATCGTCGTGCTCGGGCTGTGCAAGGCGGTCGTGACGAGGGACGACCTCGATCGGTCGCTCGCGGCGGCGCGGCACGGCACCGATCCGGCGGCGGAGGAGGAGGCCGTCCTGCGCGCCGCCTTCACACAGGAGGCACTGGAAGGGACGGACGCCGCACGCGAGGCGATCAGGCACGCGGTCCGTGATCCCGAAGCGCTGCGGCGGCTCCGCGACCGCGCGGACGGGCCCGTCCCGAACCTCCTGGACGCGCTGGTCGGGGCCTTCCCGGACGCTCCTCGCGATGCGCGGCCGGCCCTGCTCGACTGGATGGAAGCGCTACGGCCGCTCGGCACCGAGCCCCGCACACCGCCGGAGACTTGCGAAGAGACCGGCACGACGGCGCCCCGGCCCGACGGTCTCGACCAGCCGCCGTCCGCAGCGCAATGGCGGCGCCTGACGGCGATGCTGAACGACGGCCCGGCCGACCAGCGGGCGCAGGCGGCCCGCGCGCTGCTCGACTGGCCGGAGCCCGAGGGCGGGCGCGCGGTCCTCCGGGCGTTCCTGGACGGACGGGACGGCGTGCCGCCCTCGCGCGAGCTTGCGCACGTCCTCCTGGACGAGCCCGAGATCCTCGACGGTGACCGCTTCGTCCGCCTGGCGGCGTATCTCTACGGAGCGGATCTCGACCGGTTCGTCCCTGCCCTGGTGTCGCGCTGGGAGCAGGGAGACGCCAGGGCCCGCGAGGTGCTGCGGCAGGCGTCCACCGACGCCATCGCCGGTGCGATCGCCGAGCGGCTCGCGGACGGTGCGTGGGGGCTGCTCGACCTGATCGCCGGCCGGAAGGCGGCCCGCACACCGGCGCTCGACCGGGCGCTCAGGCGCCTCCGCGCCGACGGACGCGACGACCTGGCGGACCGGCTCGTCCTGACCGACGGCTCGCTCCGGCCCCCCGGAGCCGCCGAGGAGGACGCGGCCACGCTGGCGGCGATGCGGCGGCACGAGCCGGCCGCGGCGGGGGAACCGTCGCGGGCGCTGCTGTTCCGGCAGGCGGCGGGCGGCGGCGCGAGGGAGGTGCGGCGCGCGCTCGCGCGCCTCGCCGAGCGCCGCGAGGACGGGCTGGAGGAGCTGCTCGCCGAGCTGATCGGGCACCGCGAGACGAAGGTCAGGCTGCACGCGCACCGGGTGTCGCGCCGGGTGCTGAGCCGGGCGGCGTACCTGGACCAGACCGTCCGCCTGCTGGACGATCCCGTCCCCGAGGTCGTCCGTTCGGCCATCCGGACGCTGAGCCACGCGGCCTGGGAGCCCGCGATCCCCGGGCTGGTCGGCCTGCTCCTGCACCCGAACCCGCATGTCCGGCGGGCCGCCGGGGACGGGCTCGTCCGCATCGGCGCGGCGGCGGTCCCGGCGCTCCGGCACGCCGCCGGGCGCGCCCGACCCGACCTCAAGTCCCGCTATACCGCCCCGTTGGAGCAGATCAACGGTGCGGGAGCATGATGGTCACGGAACATCGAGGGGGCGGGGTTGGACATCTATCTGGGGGTCCTGCTGATCGCGGCGGGCGCGCTGCTCGCGGTGGTGGGCGAGCTGACCGCCGGCGGCCGGATCGGGCGCAACCACTTCGCCGGCATCCGCACCCGGCAGAGCATGAGCGACGACGAGTCGTGGCTGACCGTGCACCGGGCCGCCCGCCCGTGGATGCTCGGCGCGGGAATCGTCCTCGCGGTCGCGGGCGTGGTCGCGCTGGCGGTCCCGTCGCAGCTCGCGGCCTCCGCGTCGGCCGGGATCGGGGCCGTCCTGACAGGCGTCCTGGCGCTGAAGGGGACCGCCGCAGGTCACGCCGCACTGCGCCGGAGATAGCGCCGCCCGGGGGTGGGGTTTTGCCTACCCCGACCGGCGTGCTGGACCCATCCTCCGCGGCCTCCGCCGTCCGTAACTTCATCTCCAGAAGCGCTCCACGAGGGGGCGCCGGGCGAAGAGGTGAAGGCGATGTTCGGACGCAAGGCGCACCCGGTGGGGGCGGTCCCGTCCCCGGGTGAGGCGCTTCGGCTGGAGGACGTGCGGAAGGTCTACGGCGCGGAGGGCAACCGGGTGGTCGCCCTGGACGGGGTGTCGCTGTCGCTGCCGTCCGGGTCGTTCACCGCGGTGATGGGCCCGTCCGGGTCGGGCAAGAGCACGCTGCTGCAGTGCGCGGCGGGGCTGGACCGGCCGAGCGCCGGCCGGGTCGTGGTGGACGGCGCCGAGCTGTCCGGCGACGGCGAGGCGGCGCTGACGAAGTTCCGGCGGCAGCGGATCGGGTTCGTCTTCCAGCAGTTCAACCTGCTGCCCACCCTGACCGTCATGCAGAACGTGACGCTGCCGCTGAAGCTGGCGGGCCGCCGCGTCGACCGGGACCGGGCGCGGGAGGTCCTCGGGCGCGTCGGGCTGGGCGACCGGCTCGGGCACCTGCCTGCGGAGCTGTCGGGCGGCCAGCAGCAGCGCGTCGCGATCGCGCGGGCGCTGGTGACCGAGCCGCGGATCCTGTTCGGGGACGAGCCGACCGGTGCGCTCGACACCCGCAGCGCCCGCGAGGTGCTCGGGCTCCTGCAGGAGGCCGTCCGGGTCTACGGGCGGACGGTGGTGATGGTGACGCACGACCCGGTCGCCGCGGCGCACGCCGACGCGGTGCTGTACCTGGCGGACGGGCGGATCGTCGGCCACCAGGCCGCGCCGACCGCCGAGGCCGTCGCCGAGCGGATGACGCACCTGGCCGACGAGGTCGAGCGGCAGCGGATGTCCGCGCGCACCCAGGCGGGGGTGTGACATGTTCGGTCTGGCACTGCGCTCCCTGCGCAAGCGCGCGAGCGCGTTCACGGCGAGTTTCCTGTCCATGTTCCTCGGCTCGGCGATCATCATGGCGTTCGCCTCGATGTTCGACACGGCCGAGGCGAGCGGGGCGACCGGGCAGACCCGGTCCACCCTCACCACGATGGCGACGGTGGTCGGCGGCTGGGGACTGCTGCTGGTGGTCTTCGCGGTCACCTCCACGCTGAGCCTGTCGGTGCGGCAGCGGGCGGCGGAGATGGCGCTGCTGAAGAGCGTCGGCGCGACGCCGGCGCAGCTCACCCGCATGATCGTCGGCGAGGCGGCGGGCCTGGCGGTGGCGGCGGCGCTGCTCGGCGTCATCCCGGGGGCGCTGGCCGGGCGCGCGCTGCTCGGGCTGCTGCACGGCACCGACCAGGTCCCCGACAACGTGTCCTACTCCTTCGGGACGGTCGCGCTCGGCACCGGCGTCGGCGTCACGCTGGCGTCCGCCGCGATCGCCGCACTGATCACCGCGCGCCGTGCGGGCCGCGTCCGCGTCACCGAGTCGCTGATGGCGGCGGCCGTCGACAAGGGGCGGCTGAGCAAGAAGCGCGCCGTGTTCGCCGGGCTGTTCTTCTTCCTCGCGGTGGACGAGGCCGTCGTGACGATGACGATGATGCGCGGCAAGGGCAGCGACGCGATGGCGACGTCCGGGCAGGCCGACATCCTGGCCGCGATCGGGCTGGCGCTGCTCGCCCCGCTGATCGTCCGGCGGGCGACGGCGCTGCTGGCCGGCCCGCTGCGGGCGTTCGGCGTCGCCGGGGACCTCGCGGTGACCAACCTGCGGCGCCGGACGGGCGCGATGGCGTCCGCGGTGACCCCGGTCATCCTGTTCACCGGCATCGCCGTCGGGACGCTGTTCCTGCAGGCCACCGAGAACGCCGCGACCGAGGAGTCGGGCCTGGCCGCGACCGCGGAGCAGAAGGACATCGCGACGCTGAACCTGGTGGTCATCGGCATGGTGGTGCTGTTCGCCGCGATCATGCTGGTGAACACGCTGATCGCGGCGACCGCGCACCGGCGCCGCGAGTTCGGCCAGGCCCGGCTGGCGGGCGCCACCCCGGCCCAGGTGCTCGGCACGGTGGCGCTGGAGTCGGCGGCGCTGACCGTCATCGGCGTGGTGTGCGGGACGGTCGCCTCGGTCTTCACGATCGTCCCGTTCGGCGTCGCCCGCCGGGGCTCGGCCGTCCCGGACGGCAGCGTGTGGATCTACGTCGGGGTCGTCGCCCTGGCCGCGGCGCTGACCGGCGTCACGGCCCTCGGCTCCGCCCGCCGCACCCTCCGCACTCCGGCCGTGGAGGCCGTCACCGCCTGACCGGACCCGTTCACCAGCGGCGAGTCGTCGTCATGGGCCTTCCCCGTGACGGCGACTCGCCGCTGGTCGATGGATGGGGTTATGCTGGGTGAGCACTCACTCATTTGGAGGGGACATGGACGGAGCGGCCGGCGCGGTGCGCGGCGGGCTTCCGCTTGCGGACGCCGCGCGAGCGGTCCCGGGCCTCTGGACGGGCGGACGGGGGATCGAGCGCGCCTGCTACGCGGCCGGCGGGCTGCTGATGCTCGGCGGGCTGTTCCATCTGCTGGTGTTCGCCGTGGACGGCGGCCCCTGGACCGGCCCCGTCTCCTGGCGCAAGCCCGTCACGTTCGGCCTCTCGTTCGGGCTGACGCTGATCACCATCGCCTGGGTGGGCTCGTTCGTCCGGCTCGGGGAGCGCACCCGGCGGGTGCTGCTCGGGGTCTTCGCGGCCGACTGCGTCGCCGAGGTCGCGCTGATCACGACGCAGGCCTGGCGGAGGGTCCCGTCCCACTTCAACATGGAGACCGGGTTCGACACGCTCGTCACGCGCCTGCTCGCCGCGGGCGGCGCCATCCTGGTGATCACGCTCGTCTGGCTGACCGTCGCCGCGTTCCGCGCGAACCCCGGCACCGCGCCCAGCATGCGGCTCGCGCTGCGCGCCGGGTTCGCCGCCCTCATGCTCGCGCTGGCGTCCGGCGCCGCGATGATCGCCCGGGGGGTGGCCGAGGCGCAGGGCGGCCACCAGCAGGCCGCCTACCACGTCGCCGGCGCGCTCAAGCCCGCGCATTTCGTGACGATGCACGCCATCCTGGTGCTGCCGGCGCTGGCCTGGCTGCTGACCTTCACCGGCCTCACCGAGGGACGCCGCGTCCGGACCGTCGCGCTCGCCACCGCCGCCTACGGCGTCGCGGCCGCCGCCGTCATCGTGGTTTCCGCCGTCCGTTTCGCCGCCGGCTGAGACGGGAGTTTTCAGCGGCAGGTCCACCGGTCCGATTCGCACCGTGATGCCATACGCTTCCACTTATGGACGACGTTTCGGCCCGCACACCGCCGGAGACCGGCCCGGCCCCGCCGGACCGGGGCAAGGGCGGGCTGCGGCGCTTCCTGCGGCGCATGGGGGCGAGCAAGGCCGAGCTCGAAGCCGAGGAACTGCAGAAGACGACCGGTGACGAGGGCGCGACCCCCATCACCGCATGTTCGGCGCGCAAGCGGCACTGCGTGGCGGGTACGCTGCGTACGGTGACCCTCCGGCCGCGGGGCGGTGCCCCCGCGCTGGAGGCCGAGCTCTACGACGGCACCGACGTGATCAACCTGGTCTGGCTCGGCCGGCGGCGGATCGCCGGCATCGACCCGGGCCGCCGGCTGCGCGCCGAGGGGCTGGTCAGCGTGCAGGACGGCCGCAAGGTCATGTTCAATCCGCGATACGAGCTGCGCGGCGGTTCCTGATCCGGCCGCACCCTGCGGTACCGGGGGCCGTCCTCCGCGGCGACACGGCCTGGAGTGCGATGTGAGCGAACGGGAAGCGACACAGGCGGCGGCCGGCGCGCACGCGGCCGGCCCCGCGGCGGCGCCCGGCGGGGACAGCGCGCACGACACGGTCGAGGCGGCGGTGCGCGCCCAGCTCAGCAAGGCGCTCGGCGGCCTCCGCGGCATGATCGAGGCCGCCGTGCCCACCATCGGCTTCACCGCGACCTACGTCGCCGCCAAGGACATCAAGCTCGCCGTCGGCGTCGGGGCCGGCGCCGCGGTGGTGCTGCTGGTGCTCCGCCTCGTGCAGCGCACCAGCGTCCAGTTCGTGCTCAACAGCCTCGTCGGCATCGCGATCGCCGCGTTCTTCGCGCTGCGCACCGGCAAGGCCGAGGACGCGTTCCTGCCCGGCATCATGCTGAACGCCGGCTACGCCGCCGCGATGATCCTCTCGATCGTGGTGCGCTGGCCCATCGTCGGCTTCATCATCGGCTCCGTCACCGGCGACCCGACCGCCTGGCGGTCCGACCCCGGCATCGTGAAGCTGTGCTCCCGGCTGACCTGGCTGCTGGTGCTGCCGTGCGCGCTCCGGGTCGCCGTGCAGTACCCGATCTACCTCGCCGCCGGCGACCAGAGCGGGCTGCTCGGCCCCGCGAAGATCGTGATGGGCTGGCCGCTGCAGGTCGCCGCACTCGCCTCCATGGTGTGGCTGCTCGCCCGCGGCCGCACCCCGCTCCCCGCCGGCGCGGGCCCCGACGAGCCCGAGGCCGCCTGACCCGCCGCCGGCCCGCGCGACCCGCCGCCGGCCCGGCCGGCCCCGCCGCCGGCGGTGAGGGGACGGGCCCGCCGCCCCCTCCGCGCCTCACCGCCCGCCGAGCAGCTCCGCCAGCTCGTCCTCCACGTCCTGGACGGCCACGAACATCAGCTCGTCGCCGGGCTCCAGCGTGTCGTCGGGCGTCGGCACCAGCACCCGCCCCTCGCGCAGGATCGCCACCAGCGCGGTGTCGCGCGGCCAGCTCACCGACCCGACCCGCTCGCCGCCGAGCGGCGCGTTCTCCGGCAGCGTCAGCTCGACGAGGTTCGCCTCGCCCTGCCGGAACGTCATCAGCCGGACCAGGTCGCCGACGCTGACGGCCTCCTCCACCAGGGCCGACAGCAGCCGCGGCGTGGACACCGCGACGTCCACCCCCCACGACTCGTTGAACAACCACTCGTTGTTCGGGTGGTTGATCCGCGCCACCACCCGCGGCACCCCGTACTCGGTCTTGGCGAGCAGCGACACCACCAGGTTGACCTTGTCGTCGCCGGAGGAGGCGACCACCACCTGGCAGCGCTCCAGCGCCGCGTCGTCCAGCGCGGAGATCTCGCACGCGTCGGCCAGCAGCCACTCCGCGCGCGGCACCATCTCGACCTTGATGGCCTTCGGGCTCTTGTCGATCAGGAGCACCTCGTGGCCGTTCTCCAGCAGCTCCTGGGCGATGGAGCGCCCCACGGCCCCGGCCCCGGCGATCGCGACCCGCATCAGGAGCCCTCCTCGTTCCGCGCCGCGACCGCGGCGTTGATCCGCTCGACCTCGTCGGCGCGCGCGATGATGTGCACGATGTCGCCGTCCTGGATCACCGTGTTGCGCTCCGGCACGAGCGCCTCGCCCATCCGGGACAGGAACGCCACCCGGCAGTTCGCGTGCTCCTCCAGCGCGCCCACCTTCTCGCCGACCCACAGGTGCCCGGAGTCGAGCTCGGCGAGCAGCACCGCGCCGGTCGGGTCGCGCCACAGCGGTTCGGCGCCCTCGGGCAGCAGCCGGCGCAGGATCTGGTCGGCCGTCCAGCGGACGGTCGCCACCGTGGGGATGCCGAGCCGCTGGTACACCTCGGCGCGCCGGGGGTCGTAGATCCGGGCCACCACGTTGTCGACGCCGAACGTCTCGCGGGCCACCCGGGCCGAGATGATGTTGGAGTTGTCGCCGCTGCTGACGGCGACGAACGCGTCCGCGTTCTCGATCCCCGCCTCCACGATCACGTCGCGGTCGAAGCCGAACCCGGTGATGCGGCGGCCCTTGAAGCCGCTGCGCAGCCGGCGGAACGCCTCCGGGCTCTGGTCGATGATGGCCACGGTATGGCCCTTGTCCTCGAGGATGTGGGCGAGCGTCGACCCGACCCGCCCGCACCCCATGATCACGATATGCACGGCCGTTCCCTCTTCCGTCCAGGGGGGACGTCCCCCCTGTACCCCCCGCGCCGTGCACGGCATCCGCCGCCGGTCCGCCGGCGCCGTGCTGCACCCGAGGATCGCTTCCCTGAATGATCCCTGCCGGGCTGCAAAACTACACATCCGCCCAGGCGAGCACTACCCGCCCGGCCAGAGGCCGGGGGCGGGGGAGCATACCGGGCGGACGGGCTAGGCTCTCCTTCCGTGTCAAAGGTTCCGGACCTTGCGAAGCGGCTCATCCTCGGCCGCGCCCTCAGCAGCGCTCAGCAGAACGAGCAGCTGCTGAAGAAGAGGGTCGCGTTGCCGATCTTCGCCAGCGACGCCCTGTCGTCGGTGGCGTACGCCCCCCAGGAGATCCTGCTCGCGCTCGCCGCCGCCGGACTCGCCACCTACCACTACACCCCCTGGGTCGCCGCGGCCGTCGTGGTGATCCTGCTCACGGTCGTGGCGTCGTACCGGCAGAACGTCCGGGCCTACCAGAGCGGCGGCGGCGACTTCGAGGTCGCCACCACCAACCTCGGCGGGAACTGGGGCGTGGTCGTCGCCAGCGCCCTGCTCGTCGACTACGTCATGACCGTCGCGGTCTCGGTGTCGTCCGGGGTGGAGAACCTCGGCGCGCTGCTGAAGTTCATGCAGCCGCACGAGGTGGCCGTCGCCATCGGCATCGTCGTGCTGCTCACCATCGGCAACCTGCGCGGCCTCAAGGAGGCCGGCGTCGCCTTCGCGGTCCCGACCTACCTGTTCATGTTCTCGATCGTCGCCATGCTGCTGTGGGGCATCGCCCGGCTGGTGCTGGGCACGAACCTCGACGCCGAGACCGCGCACTACGAGATCCACGGGGACGAGACGGGCGTCGCCGGGTTCGCCCTGGTGTTCCTGCTGCTGAGGGCCTTCTCCTCCGGCTGTGCCGCGCTCACCGGCGTCGAGGCGATCAGCAACGGCGTGCCCGCGTTCCGCAAGCCCAAGGGCGAGAACGCCGCCAAGACCCTGCTGGCGCTCGGCGTCGTCGCGATGACGATGTTCGGCGGGGTGACCGCGTTCGCCTACATCACGCACGCCAAGTTCGCCGCGCCCGACCAGGGCAGCCATCTGGTCAACCCGGCCACCGGCAAGGAGGTCACCGACGCCGACCCGGTGATCGCCCAGGTCGCGCACTCGGTGTTCAGCAACTTCGAGGTCGGGTTCGGGCTGGTCACCGTGATGACCGCGCTGATCCTGTTCCTCGCCGCCAACACCGCGTTCAACGGGTTCCCCGTGCTGGCGTCGGTGCTCGCGCAGAACCGCTACCTGCCGCGCCAGCTGCACACCCGCGGCGACCGGCTGGCCTTCAGCAACGGCATCATCATCCTGGCCACCATGGCCGGGCTGCTGATCTACGCCTACGACGCGTCGGTGAGCCGGCTGATCCCGCTGTACACCGTCGGCGTCTTCGTCTCCTTCACCGTCAGCCAGGTCGGCATGGTCCGGCACTGGAACAGGCTGCTGGCCGCCGAGACCGACGCGGCGCAGCGTCGGCGGATGCGCACCTCCCGCGCCATCAACGCCTTCGGCGCCACCCTCACCGGCATCGTCCTCGTCGTCGTGCTGCTCACCAAGTTCCTGCTGGGCGCCTACATCGTGTGCATCGCGATGCCGCTGCTGTTCCTGCTGATGCGGGCGATCCGGCGGCACTACGACCGGGTCGCCGAGGAGCTCGTGCCCTCCGGCGAGGACGTGGCGCTGCCGGCCCGCAACCACGCGATCGTCCTGGTCTCCAAGATCCACAAGCCGACGCTGCGGGCGCTGGCCTACGCCCGCGCGACCCGCCCGTCCTCGCTGGAGGCCGTCACGGTCGCGGTGGACGCCGAGGAGTCGCAGCGGCTCCAGCAGGAGTGGGACGCCCTGGACATGCCGGTCCCGCTGAAGATCCTCGACTCCCCGTACCGGGAGATCACCCGGCCCGTGCTGGCCTACGTGAAGAGCGTCCGGCGGCGCAGCCCCCGCGACGTCGTCACCGTCTTCATCCCCGAGTACGTCGTCGGCCACTGGTGGGAGCAGCTGCTGCACAACCAGAGCGCGCTGCGGCTGAAGGGGCGGCTGCTGTTCCAGCCCGGCGTCATGGTCACCAGCGTCGCCTGGCAGCTGCACTCCTCCGACCGGCTGAAGGGCCGGCTGGAGCCGCCCGGGCCCGGCTCGTCCCGGCGCCCGCCGCGGGTCGAAGCGCGCCCGCCCGGCGGTAGTGTTGCCGACCGTGACTGAACGCGACGAAGTCGCGCCGGGCGCGGAGGGACGTTCCTCCGCCGCGGGCGCCGACAGTGAACCGGACATGCTCGAACTCGAGGTCGGCAACGTCGCCAACGGCGGGTTCTGCGTCGCCCGGCACGAGGGCCGCGTGGTGTTCGTGCGGCACGCGCTGCCGGGCGAGCGGGTGCGGGCCCGGGTCACCGACCGCACCAAGAACTTCCTGCGCGCCGACGCCGTGGAGATCCTCGAGGCGTCCCCCGACCGGGTCGAGCCGCCCTGCCCCTTCGCCGGGCCGGGCCGCTGCGGCGGCTGCGACTGGCAGCACGCCTCGCTGCCCGCGCAGCGCGCCCTCAAGGCCGCCGTGGTCGAGGAGCAGCTGAGCCGGCTCGCCGGGATCACCCGCACGGTCGTCGTCGAGGAGGTCCCGTACCCGGTGGACGGCGAGGTGACGCCGCCGCCGGGCCTCGGCTGGCGGACCCGCGTCCAGTTCGCGGTCGACGGCGGCGCGGTCGGCCTGCGCCGGCACCGCTCGCACGACATCGAGCCGGTCGACGAGTGCCTGATCGCGCACCCCGGCGTCGAGCTGATGGGCATCGAGCGCAAGCGCTGGCCCGGCGCGTCCGGCGTCGAGGGCATCGTGTCGGCCACCACCGGCGACCGCCTCGTCGTGCTGCGCGGCCGGGACCGCCGCAAGATCCGGGTGCCCCGGCTGGACGTCCCGGTCCGGCTGGTGCGCGGCAAGCCCGAGCCCGGCGCGAACCTGCCGTACGTCCGCGAGAGCGTGTCCGGGCGGCTGTTCCAGGTCAGCGGCAGCGGGTTCTGGCAGGTCCACCCGGGCGCGGCGCAGCTGCTCGCCGACGCCGTGCTCGACGCGCTGGAGCCCAAGCCCGGCGACATCGCCCTCGACCTGTACTGCGGTGTCGGCCTGTTCACCGGCGTGCTCGCCGACCGGATCGGCCCCGGCGGCCTCGTCGTCGGCGTCGAGTCCGACGGGCAGGCCGTCCGCGACGCCCGGTTCAACCTGCGGGACCTGACCAACGTCTCGATCGAGCGCGGCCCCGTCGAGGAGGTCGTCGCCGACCTGGAGTTCGGCCGCGCGGCCGGCGCGGGGAAGGCGCAGAACAAGCGCGGCGGCGGCCACCAGGGCGGCGCCCGCGTCCGCCGCGCCGACGTGGTCGTCCTCGACCCGCCGCGCGCCGGGGCCGGCCGCGACGTGGTCGGGCAGATCACCCGGATCGCCGGCCGCAAGATCGCCTACGTGTCCTGCGACCCCGCCACGCTCGCCCGCGACCTCGGCTACTTCAGCGAGCTCGGCTGGACGCTGGAGACCCTGCGGGCCTTCGACGCCTTTCCGATGACCCAGCACGTGGAGTGCCTGGCCACCCTCGTCAGGGGCTGAGCCCGGCCCACCGGAGCGGGCGGCCGGAGCGGGCGGGGCGCGGCCGGAAAACCTGTTGCGGCGGTGCCTACGCTGGGTGAATGACCGATCTGGAGATCAGGGACGTCCCCGAAGACGACCTGGACCAAATGATCGACTTCTCCGGCCTGGTGTTCCACCAGCGCATCCGCGACCGCGACTACGACCGCTGGCGCTGGATGATGCGGCGCGCCGAGCGCATCGGCGCCCGCGTCGGCGACGTGCGGGCGGGGCAGCTCGCCGCGCTGCCGATGCGGCTGGCCGTCCCGGGCGGGACCGTCGCCTGCTCGGCGGTCACCGCGGTCGGCGTGCTGCCGACGCACCGCCGCCGCGGCGTGCTGTCCGCCATGATCGAGCGGATGCACGCCGACGCGTCCGCCGCCGGCCGGCCGGTCGCCGCGCTGTGGGCGTCCGAGGGCGCGATCTACGGCCGCTACGGCTTCGGCCTCGCCGACCGGGCCGTCGAGCTGGAGGTCGACACCTCCCGCCCGCTGGCCCTGCGCACCGAGCCCGACCCGCGCCCGCTGCGGCTGGTGGCCCCCGCCGACGCCCCCGCCGTCCTCGGCCCGCTCCACGAGGCCGCGCTGTCGGGCCGCCCGGGCGGGCTGGTGCGCGACGGCGAATGGTGGAGCCGCAACGTCCTGCCCGAAGAGGAGCTGAGCGACGAGCGGCTGACCGCACCGCGCGTCGTGGTGCATCCCGAGGGCTACGCGATCTACCGGACGGGGCAGGGGGCCGTCCGGCTGGAGGACCTCGTCGCCACGGACGCACGGGTCGAGGCCGCGCTCTGGCAGTACCTCGCCGACATCGACCTCACCTCGCGGATCAAGGCGCCGAGCCGCCCGGTGGACGATCTGCTGCCGCACATGGCCGCCGACCCCGACCAGGTCAAGGTGACCGGCGCGTACGGCGCGCTGTGGCTGCGCCTGATTGACGTCCCGGCCGCGCTGCGGGCCCGGTCGTGGGCGTCCGCGGGCACGTTCGTGCTGGACCTGGCGGACGCCAGGATCCCCGCCAACCACGGCCGGTGGCGGCTGGCGACCGGCACCGCGCCCGCCTGCGAGCCCACCGCCGACGCCCCGGACCTGTCCCTGAGCGCCGCCGACCTCGGCGCGGTCTACCTGGGCGGGAACCGGCTGTCGACGCTCGTCCGCATCGGCGCCGCCACCGAGCACACGCCCGGCGCCGCCGCGCGCCTGGACGCCGCGCTCGCCGTCCCGCTGGCCCCCTACACCAACGACGACTTCTGATCCCTCGCGGGAGCGCGCTGGAGCCCGGTCGTGGCAGGATCGTCCCGGGTCCATGGCGGTTGCGCGTGATGGGGACGGCGTTGAGCGATCTGGTGGAGTTCGTGCGGGCACGGCTCGCCGAGGACGAGAGCACGGCGCGCTGGGCGGCCGACTACCGGACCCGCCCGAACGGCGGCCCGGACCTGTCGGGGGACGAGCGCTGGCAGTGGGTGGACCCGGGCAGCGGGGCGCGGCTCAGGCTGGGCCGGCGGCCCATGGACCACATCCAGAGGCCCGTCTCGATGCGGAGCGTCAACACCTACCCGTGGCAGAGCCGTCCGGGATTCGGGCCGCACCACGTGCTGGACGTGCCGTTCGTCAAGGAGGGCACCGCGCTGCACATCGCCCGGCACTCGCCGGCCCGGGTGGTGGCGGAGGTCCGCGCCAAGCGGCTGCTGCTCGACCTGCACCGGCCGGACGGCCGCGGTGCCTGCGCGGGATGCGGTGAGCCTGCCGCTGCGGAGGGGTGCACGACGGTGCGGCTGCTGGCGGCGCCGTACGCGGACCATCCCGCGTACCAGCGGGCCTGGGCGGTCTGAGCCCGGCCGCCGGTACGGCAGCGCGAGGCCGGTCGCCGCACCGGCGGGGGGCGCGCCGGTGCGGCGACCGAGGCGGCTACCGCCAGAAGAACACCTTGGCGCCGCCGCCGCTCGCGACCTTGGCCGCCGCCTTGCCGTGCTGGGCGACCTGGAAGCGCAGCCGGTAGCCTTCGCCGATGGTGTCGGCGCCGAGCGAGTACACGATGTGGGTCTGGTCGCCGGCCGACACGTAGTCCTGGACGGGCCCGCCGGTGACCTTGCTGTCGTCCTCGGCGTCGACCTCGACCGCGCGGGCCTGGATCAGCGTGCCCGCCGGCACGCCGGTGACGGTCACCGCGGCGGTCAGGGAGTAGTAGGCCGAGCCCCACAGGACGCTCGGGCCGCCCGCGTCGCTGTGCTGGTGCTCGGAGTCGGCGTAGTCGTGCTGCCAGCTCACGTTGGTCCACTGGCCGGCGGGCAGCTGCTGCTCCTTGTTCGTGCCGACGGACACGTAGCTCGGCATTTCGTCGTCCTCCTCGGGCGAGACGCCGACGCGCCACTGCCCATAGTCGTCCTTCACGGCGCGGTCGTAGTCGAGGCCGACGCCGTTGATCGTGTGGTCGTTGGAGTACTGCTGGAGCTGGGCGCGCGCGTCCCAGCGGCCGCCCGACCAGGCGTAGGTCTGCCAGCCGTAGGTGATCTTCCCGGCGTCGAACGCCCGGTTGACCGGGCCGTACCCGGCGTACAGCCCGACCCGGTCGCGGCCGAGGACGGACGCGGCGCCGTCGAGGTAGGCGTTGATCTCGTCCTGCTGCGCGGCGGAGGCGTCCCAGTCGACGGCGAAGTAGACGGGCCGGTCGTCCGGCATGCCGCAGGCCGCGGCCTGGCTCGCGGCGTCCTCGGCGTCCGCCTTCCCGGCGGCCCTGCCGTCCAGCGCCCGGTTCGCGGTGGTCTCCCACACCACCACCAGCCACAGGCCGGCGTCCGACAGCTCGTCCGCCTCCGCGCGGGTCAGGTTCTTGCCGGTGGTGTCGTGCGAGAGGTACCGGCACGCGAACTTCACCCCGGCGCGTTTCAGCGCGGCCGCGCCGGGGCGTCCCCACGCGTAGTCGACGCCGAAGACAGCCATGTCAACTCCATGGTTCGGATCCAGGTCATCGCCGATTCAACAGCTTGTGCCCTTTTCGCCGCAGGAGATTCGCGAGGTTGATCGCCCGGAAGAGACCGTTCCGCCCGATGTGACTGTCCGTGACGACACGCCGACGTGGCGCTAGCGGAATCCCCGCGCGCTCGCTACAACGGACCCTGTCCGCAAGAAGGCACAGGCCACAGGGGGTTCCACGGTGATCCGGAAGATGACGGGGCGCGTCGGCGCCCGGGGGTTCGCGGTGCTGGCCGCCGCCCCGCTGCTGGGGGTGGCGCCGCCGGCCGCGCACGCCGACGGCCCGGGGCCGTCCGGCGGCAAGGGCCATCACGGCCACAAGAGCGGCCAGGGCAAAGGGCAGGCGCACGCCAAGCCGCACAAGCGGCCGGTCAAGCAGAAGAAGCCGGCGCGGTCGGTGCGGCTGCACACCAGCGGCCCCGGAAAGACCGTCGTCCCGGGGCGCACGTACGACTGGCCGTTCGCGGTGACGGCGAAGGGGCCGGGCAAGGCGGGCCGGGCGGTGTTCCGCGCGACGCTGCCGAAGTCGCTGGAGTTCGTGTCCGGACGGCGCGACTGCGCGGCGAGCGGATGGACGGTCGAGTGCGACCTCGGTCCGGTCCGGGCGGGGGAGACGGTCGCCGGGATGATCCGGGCGAAGGTCTCCAGGAGCGCCAGGCCGGACGAGACGCTGCGGATGCCCGCGACGGTCACCTGGCGCACGAAGCGCGCCGCCGCGGACTTCCCCGTGGCGCGCGTCGCCCGGACGGCCGACCTCGTCATGTCGAGGACGGCCCCGGCGACCGCCCGGACCGGCACGGCGATCCCGTACGAGCTGAAGATCCGCAACCGGGGCCCGGCCACCGCCGAGAACGTGTTCGTCCGCGCGAGCGGGCCGGTGCGGCTGTTCACCGGGAACGCCGCGTGCATCCCCGAGGACACCGGGTTCGTCTGCGGGGTCGGCGCGCTGCGGCCCGGCGAGACGCGGACGCTGCGGTTCAAGGTGATGCCGGCCGGGAACGTCCGGGCCGGGAAGGTCCTGAGGTACCGGTCGCGGGTGACCTCGTCGACCATGGACCTCAACCCGCGCAACAACGCCGCGTCGATGCGCACCAGGCTCACGGCCGCGAAGGCCCCCTCGAAGAAGGGTCCGTCCACGAAGGCGGAGAGCAAGCCGTCGAAGAAGGCGCACGCGAAGAGCCCCCAGCCGAAGCGGGGGACGGACGGGTAGGTCCGGTGGCGCGGGCAGGGACGCGGGCGTACGAAAATGGGCCCATGCGTCTACGGATCTTCACCGAGCCCCAGCAGGGGGCCAGCTACGAAACACTGCTGTCGGTCGCCAAGGCGGCGGAGGACCTCGGGTTCGACGCCTTCTTCCGGTCCGACCACTACACCAAGATGGGCGACGTTTCGGGCGAGCCGGGCCCGACCGACTCCTGGGTCACGCTGGGCGCGCTGGCCCGCGAGACGAGCCGGATCAGGCTCGGCACGCTGGTCACCGCCGGCACGTTCCGCTACCCGGGCCCGCTGGCGATCTCGGTGGCGCAGGTCGACCAGATGAGCGGCGGCCGCGTCGACTTCGGCATCGGTACGGGCTGGTTCGAGGAGGAGCACGCCCACTACGGCATTCCGTTCCCCAGCCTGAACGAGCGGTTCGAGCGGCTGGAGGAGCAGCTCCAGGTCGTCACGGGGCTGTGGAGCACGCCGACGGGGGAGACGTTCTCCTTCGCCGGGAAGCACTACACGCTGACCGACTCGCCGGCGCTGCCGAAGCCGGCGCAGGCGGGCGGCCCGCCGGTGATCCTCGGCGGTGCCGGGCCGAAGCGGACGCCGCGCCTGGCCGCCGCCTACGCCGACGAGTTCAACGTGCCGTTCCACCAGCTCAAGGACACCGGCGGCGCGTTCGACCGGGTCCGGGCCGCCTGCCGGGAGGCCGGGCGGACGAAGCCGATGGTGTACTCCGCCGCCCAGGTCGTGTGCTGCGGCAGGGACGAGGCGGAGATCGCGCGCCGCGCCGAGGCCATCGGCCGCGAGGCCGGCGAGCTGCGGCAGAACGGCCTGGCGGGCACCCCGGCCGAGATCGTGGAGAAGATCGGGCAGTTCGGGGAGCTGGGCGCCGAGCGGCTCTACCTGCAGGTCCTCGACCTGAGCGACCTGGAGCACCTGGAGCTGCTGGCGTCGGAGGTGCTCGCCAAGCTCTGACGCGGTCCGGCGGACGGCGACGTCCCCGACGTCCCCGGCGTCCCCGGCGTCCCCGGCGGACACGGCGGACGGCCCGCGGCGGGGCGTGCGCTCCATGGAGGGGCGCTCGTCCTCGCCGCGGGCCGTTCTCCGGGGTTGCCGGGCCGGGATCGCGGGGCCGCGGGCCGTCGGGCCGGGGGATGCCGGGCCGGGAGCCGCCGGAGCCGTGGGGCCGCCGGAGGCCGGGGCCGTCAGGCGGCCGCGAGCTGCGTGCCGCCGCCGTCGGCGTCCTGCGGGCGGGCGTGCTTCGGCAGCAGGAACACGGCCAGGAAGGTCAGGCCGAGCATGCCGATCACGATCCACAGCGTGATCTTCATGGCGCCGGTGAAGCCGGCCTCGGCCGCGTGCTCCGCGTCCGCCGCGACCGCCTTCTGGATCGCGGGGGCGGAGGCGGGCGCGGCCGCGATCGCCGCCTTGACGCCGTCCTGCATGCGCGCGCAAGAGGCCGGCACGGCCTCGGCGTCCTTGGCGGTGGCGCGGTCGCGGCCGCACTCGCGCAGCCCCGCCACGATGCGGTCCTGCTGCGCGGCCGGGACGGACACCGCGGCGAGCTGCCGGCGCAGCCCGGCCGACCCGTCGTCGGCCGCGGTGGCGACGTGGCCGCCGAGCAGCCCGAAGAAGACCGTGCCGAGGACGGCGGCGCCGAGCGAGCTGCCGAGCTGCTGGATCGCGGTGAGGGTGCCGCCCGCGGAGCCGGCCTCGGCGGGCTCGACGCCCGCCAGGGCGGTGTCGAAGAACGGCGCCATCAGCAGCCCCATGCCGAGCCCGACGACGAGCAGGGACGGGAGGAGCTGCCAAGGGGTGACGCCGGTGCCCGCGAGTTGCAGCGTGGCGTACATCCCGGCGATGCCGCCGGCCATGACGAGGGAGCCGCCCTGGATGACCGTGCGGCCGAACCGCTGGACGGCCTGGGCCGCGCCGAAGCCGAGGACGATGCCGGCCGACCACGGGATCTGCGACAGGCCCGCCTTCAGTGGGGAGAAGCCGAGGCCGAGCTGGAAGAACAGCGAGAGCACCAGCCCGATGCCCGCCATGGCGGTGAAGAACACGATGCCGACGACGAGCCCGCCGGTGAAGCCGCGCTTGCGGAACAGGCTCGGGATGATGAGCGGGTCGCCGCCGGCGCGCTGCTTGCGCGTCTCGTACCAGGCGAAGGCCGCCCAGACGAGCAGGGACGCGGCGATCATCGCGAACGTCCAGGCGGGCCAGTCCAGCTCGCGGCCCTGCACCAGCGGGTAGATCAGCAGCCCGGCGCCGAGGGAGGCCAGCGCGGCACCGGTGAGGTCGAGCCGGGAGGCGTGCGGGGACCGTCCGGAGGGCAGGAAGCGCAGGCCGGCGAGCACGGCGGCCAGGCCGAGCGGCAGGTTGATCAGGAAGATCATCCGCCAACCGGTGCCCCACAGGTCGGCGTCGATCAGCCAGCCGGCCAGCACCGGGCCGCCGACCGACGACAGCCCCATGACCGGGCCGAACGCGCCGAACGCGGCGCCCATCTCCTTCTCGCTGAACATCTGCTTGATCATCCCGATGCCCTGCGGCAGCATCAGCGCGCCGAACAGGCCCTGCGCCAGCCGGGCGCCGATCAGCATGCCGGGCGAGACGGCCACGCCGCACAGCAGCGAGCCCGCGGTGAAGCCGGCCGCGCCGACGATGAACATCTGCTTGCGGCCGTACAGGTCGCCGAGCCGGCCGCCGGTGATCACCCCGACCGCCATGGCGAGGGTGTAGCCGGCCGCGAGCCACTGGATGGTGGCGGCGGAGCCGCCGAGTTCGGCGCGGATGGTGGGGGAGGCGATGTTGGTGATCAGGGCGTCCAGCATGTCCATGACCTCGCCGGCGAGGATCACGAACAGGGCGGCCCAGCGCCAGCGGTAGCCCGCCGTGCCGGTCGCCCCGGCGGGGGACTGCAGTGTCTCGGTCATGGTCGTCTCCATCGGGGGAACACCGTTCGTTAACTACGAACACTGTTCTACGATGGGAACGGCGTTCGTGTCAAGTACGATGTTCGTGACGTGGATTTGTCTCTCAGGTAGAGAAGATATATCGCGTTTCCGGAAAGTCAAGATGTATCGCGAAATGGGGAGGTCCCGAGGTGGCCAGCGCACGTCCGGAGATGCCGACGCCGCCGGGCCGCCGGCCCCGCAGGCCCGCGCCGACCCGGCAGCCGCTCTCGCAGGACCTCGTCGTGGAGACGGCGATCGGCGTCCTGGACGCGGAGGGGCTGGAGGCCGTCACCATGCGCCGCGTCGCGCAGGAGCTCGGCACCGGACCGGCGTCCCTCTACGCGCACGTCGCGGACAAGCAGGAGCTGCGCGAGCTGATGCTCGACCGCGTCGCCGCCGAGATCAGGCTGCCCGCGGAGCCCGATCCGGCCCGGTGGCGCGAGCAGCTGAAGGAGGTCGCGATGGAGATCCGCCGCGTCTACACCTCGCACCGCGACATCGCGAAGGTCTCCATGGGGCTGATCCCGACGGGCCCGAACCTGCTCGCCATCGCCGAGGCCCAGCTCGGCCTCATGCTCGCGGGCGGCGTCCCGCCGAAGGTCGCCGGCCTCGCCGTCGACACGCTGGGCATGTACATCGACGCCGACGCCATCGAGGACACCTTCTACACCGCGACGCTCCCGGCCGACGTCGACCCGTGGGAGCACTTCCAGAAGTACGTCGACCAGATTCGCGACTACCTCAAGGCCCTGCCGACCGACCGGTACCCCCACCTCGTCGCGCTGGTGGACGACCTCACCGACCAGGGCGGCGCCGAGCGCTTCGAGTTCGGCCTGGACGTCCTGCTGCGCGGCATCGCCTCCTACATCGAGGACGGCGGCCGGAAGTAGGCCGGCCCGGGACGGGCGTCAGCCGAAGACGCGGTTGAACGCGTTGCGCCTGGGGGTGTCCTTGGCGGACTCCCACACGGCGAAGACGACCTGCTCGAACCGGTTCTCGAACTCGCCGCCAGGCCCGAGCGGCCCGGCGAACGCCTCCGCCACCTCGGCGGGGTCGTTGCGGAACACGCCGCAGCCCCAGGCGCCCAGGACCAGCCGGCCGTGCCCGCGGGCCAGCGCCACCGCGAGGACCTTGCGCGCGCGCACACCCAGCACCTCGGGGATCCGCTCCGCCGTGGCCGCATCGCGGATCGCGCCCCGGTTGGGGGCCGGCGAGGTCAGGAACGCGACCTCGTACGGCTCGTCCAGCAGCCGCCCCGCGTCGGTGCGGATCACCGGCACGTCCGGGGAGTAGATCATGTGGTCGCTGTAGAGCAGGTCGCCCTGCGCGCGGTGGAACTCGTAGTACTCCGGCGCGGCGCGCAGCGACGGGTAGAGGCCCGACGAGCGCGCCAGGCCCTCCTCCTGCGCGTGCGCGCCGTTCAGGAACCCGCCGCCGGGGTTCTTGGCGGAGGCGAAGTTGAGCGCCATCGGGACCTTGCCGGGCGCGCGCAGGCGCCGCGCCGCCGCCAGGGTGGTCTCATCGGTCACCTCGATGCGGGTCTTCCCGCCGTCCTCGGGACCGGCGCCGGGCGCGGGGGCGGGGAGCCGGCGGAGGAGGGCGTCCAGTTCGTCCGGGCGGTACAGGACGGTGTCGCGCACGCAGCGCGCGAGGCTCTCGGCGATGGAGACGGTGTGCCCGGCCGGGGCATGGTAGTCGCCGCGTTCGAGGATGGCCACGGTCTCCTGCGCGACCATCCGGCGGGGATGTCTGCTCATGTCGCTCCGGATTGTGGTGGTCCGGGGCGGCGCACCGCAAACCCTTTTCGCGGCCATGCCATCACGCTTCGTGGCTGCGAAGAGATGCCAGAGATGCTGCTATAGGTCCCTCTACCTGGGGATTTGTGGGAAAAGATCATATTTCGACTACTTTCTGGCATGCTGGCTGCGCAATGCAGCCTCCAATGCAACCTCCACGATCGCGACAGGACCGGCGCCGGGCGTCGTCCCACCGCCGGGGCGCGCCCCCGGCCCCTCCGCCCATGCCGTACGCCCAGCCGGGGCCGCCGCTCCCGCCGGAGAACGCGTACCCGCCGCCTCCTCCCGCACCGGGCGGCGGCGGACGCGGCGGCGGCCGCAGGCGGAACGAGGGCGGCGGACGCGGTGGAAGAGGCGGACGCGGCGGACGCGGCCGGCGCGGCAGACCCGGCGGGTACGGCGGGAGCGGCGCGGGCTCGGGCGACTGGCTCGGCGACGACCTCGATCGCGAGTTCGAGGGCGCCCGGCGGACCCGGCTGCGCGGCGTCGTCGTCTGCGTGACCGCCCTGGTGCTGGTCGCGCTGGCCGGCCTCGGCGCGATGGCCTACCTGACCTTCGGCGGCGGGTCCAAGCCCACGGGCGGGCCCGCGCCGCAGCCGCAGACCAGCACGGCCCAGAGCGATGCCCGGGTCGAGGCGGAACCGTCCGACGAGCCCGTCGTCAAGCCCGAGCACTCCCTCTACATCCCCGCGAAGGGCACCGGGAAGTTCCTCCTGCCCGCCTCCGGGAGCCGCGTGTTCGGGCACGGCAAGATCATGCGCTACATGGTCGAGGTGGAGGGCGGCCTGCGGCAGAACCCCACCGCGTTCGCGCGCAGCGTCGACAAGATCCTCGCCGATCCGCGCGGATGGGCGGCCAGCGGGAAATGGGGGTTCCAGCGCGTCACCTCCGGCCAGTACGACTTCGTGGTCCAGCTCGCCTCGCCGAAGACCGTCGACAAGATCTGCGGCTCGTACGGCATGACGACGAACGGCACGGTCAACTGCAGCGGCGGCAAGCAGGTCGTCGTGAACCTGAAGCGGTGGCTGCTGCTGACCAAGTACTACCAGGGCAAGGCCGACCAGTACCACGCGCTGACCATCAACCACGAGGTCGGCCACCGGCTGGGCTTCGGCCACATGACCTGCCCCGGGCGCGGCCGTCCGGCCCCGGTGATGATGCAGCAGATCTACGGGCTGAAGGGCTGCCGGATCAACCCGTGGCCCTACGACGCGCACGGCCGCTTCCTGACCGGGCCGTCCGTCCGCGGAAAATGAATTAGGGGCACCTCGCCCGGTTCCGCCAGACTCGTGGCGTGCTTCTGACGATCAGTACGACCCTGGACCAGGCGACCGATCTGGGCTTCCTCCTGCACAAGCACCCCGGGCGGGCCCAGAGCTTCGGGCAGTCCTTCGGCACCGCGCACGTCTTCTACCCCGACGCGGACGACACGCGTTGCACGGCGGCGCTGCTGCTGGACGTCGACCCCGTCAAGCTCGTGCGCACACGAGGCAGGGGCACGCCTGACTTCTCGCTCGGCCAGTACGTGAACGACCGTCCGTACGCGGCGTCCTCCCTGCTGGCGTCCGCGATGGCTGGCGTCTTCCGCACCGCCATGCGCGGCCGGTGCGACCTGCGGCCGGAGCTGGCGGAGACCGCGATCCCGCTCGAGATCGTGCTGCCGGCGCTGCCGTGCCGCGGCGGCCCGGGCCAGGCCGAGCGGTTCTTCGCGCCGCTGGGCTGGGACGTGACCGCCGAGCCCGTGCCGCTCGATCCGCAGTTCCCCGAATGGGGCGACTCCCGGTACGTCACGCTGACGCTCACCGGCCGGATGCGCCTCGCCGACGCGCTCAACCAGCTCTACGTGCTGCTGCCCGTACTGGACGACGCCAAGCACTACTGGATGGCGCCGGACGAGGTCGACAAGCTCATCCGGGCGGGGGAGGGGTGGCTCGCGACCCATCCGGACAGAGCGGCCATCACCCGCCGCTATCTCGCGAACAGGCGTGCGCTGGTGCGGGCCGCGCTCGGACGCCTGGCCGACGCCGAGGACGCACCCGAGGACGCGCTCGACCCGGTGGAGGTGGAGGAGGAGCCCGCGCGCGCGGACGACGGCACGCCGGCGGACGAAGAGGCCCCGGTCACCCTTGCGGAGCGGCGGATCCAGGCGGTCGTGCAGGCGCTGCACGAAGAGGACGCAGGCCGCGTCATCGACCTGGGCTGCGGATCGGGAAAGCTCCTGGCGCGCCTCGTCCGAGACGACTTCTTCAGCGAGATCTCCGGTACGGACGTCTCCTATCGCGCGCTGGAGGGAGCGGTACGCCGCCTGCGGCTGGACAAGCCGCAGCACCGCCCCAACAAGCGCGTGCAGGACGTCTTCCAGAGCGCCCTCACCTACACGGACGAACGCTTCCGCGGTTACGAGGCGGCCGTGCTGATGGAGGTCGTCGAGCACATCGACCCGCCGCGCCTCGGCGCCATGGAGCAGGTCGTGTTCGGCCACGCGGCGCCCCGCGTCGTCGTCGTGACGACGCCCAACGCCGAGCACAACGTCCGCTACGAGGGGCTGGCGCCCGGCGCCATGCGCCACCCCGACCACCGTTTCGAATGGACCCGCGCGGAGTTCCGCGCATGGACGGACCGCGTCGCCGCCGCCTACGGCTACCGCGTCCGCCACGTGCCGGTCGGCGACGACGACCCCGAGGTCGGCGCGCCGACGCAGATGGGAGTGTTCACCCGATGACCGAGATCCGGGTGCCGGAGATGGGCCTCGTCGTGCTGGTCGGCGTGACCGGGTCCGGCAAGTCGCATTTCGCGCGCAAGCACTTCGAGCCGACGCAGGTGGTGTCGTCCGACCACTGCCGCGCCATGGTGTCCGACGACGAGAACGACCAGTCCGCCACCGGCGACGCGTTCGACCTGCTGCACTACATCGTGGGCAAGCGGCTGCGCCGCGGGCTGCTCACCGTCGTGGACGCGACCAACGTGCAGAGCAAGGCGCGCCAGTCGCTGCTGCGGCTCGCCAAGGAGCACGACGTGCTGTCGGTGGCGATCGTCCTGGACGTCCCTGAGCGGCTCGCTGCCGAACGGAACGCCGTCCGACCCGACCGGGACATGCCCCCGCACGTCATCCCGCGCCAGCGGCGCGAGCTGAGCCGCGGGCTGCGGACGCTGAGCCGCGAGTTCCGGCGCTCCTACGTGCTGTCCGGGCCCGAGGAGATCGACGCGGCGACGATCGTCCGCGAGAAGGCGTGGAACGACAGGCGGGAGCTGACCGGCCCCTTCGACATCGTCGGCGACGTGCACGGATGCCGCGCCGAACTGGAGGAGCTGCTCGGCGACCTCGGCTACGGGATCGAGCGGGACGCGCAGGGCCTGGCCGTGGACGCGAACCACCCGGGCGGGCGCACCGCCGTCTTCGTCGGGGACCTGGTCGACCGCGGCCCGGACTCGCCGGGCGTGGTCCGGCTCGTCAAGGGGATGGTGGAGGCCGGGAACGCGCTGTGCGTGTCCGGAAACCATGAGGCGAAACTGGTCCGGGCCCTGCGGGGCCGCCAGGTGCGGCTGTCGCACGGGCTCGCCGAGTCGATGGAGCAGTTCGGCGCCGAGCCCGAGGAGTTCCGCGACGGCGCGCTGCGCTTCATGGACGGGCTCATCAGCCACTACGTCCTCGACGGAGGCCGTCTTGTCGTCGCCCACGCCGGGCTCAAGGAGGACTACCACGGGCGCGCGTCGGGCCGTGTCCGCTCGTTCGCGCTGTACGGCGACACCACGGGCGAGACCGACGAGTACGGGCTGCCCGTCCGGTACCCGTGGGCGCGCGACTACCGCGGCAAGGCGATGGTGGTGTACGGGCACACTCCCGTCCCGGACGCCGAATGGATCAACAACACCATCTGCCTGGACACCGGCGCGGTGTTCGGCGGCAAGCTGACCGCGCTGCGCTACCCGGAGCGCGAACTGGTCTCCGTCCCCGCGCACCAGGTCTGGTACGAGCCGGCGCGCCCGCTGGGACCGGCGTCGGCCGCCGCGCCGGGCGGGCACCGCGAGAGCGACGTCCTGAAGATCGACGACGTCCTCGGCAACCAGGGCGTCGAGACCCGGATGATGGGACGCGTCACCGTCCGCGAGGAGAACGCGCTGGCCGCGCTGGAGGTGATGAGCCGGTTCGCGGTCGATCCGCGATGGCTCGTCTACCTGCCGCCCACGATGGCGCCCGCGGCCACCTCGCCCCTGCCCGCCCATCTGGAGCACCCGGCCGAGGCGCTCGCCGCCTACCGGGACAAGGGCCTGGTGCGGGCGATCTGCGAGGAGAAGCACATGGGCTCGCGCGCCGTGGCGGTCGTCTGCCGCGACGCGTCCGTGGCGCAGGCCCGGTTCGGTGTGGACGACGGGACGACCGGCGCGCTCTACACCCGCACGGGGCGGTCCTTCTTCCGCGACGCGTCCGCCACCGAGGAGGTGCTCGACCGCGTCCGCTCCGCGATCGGCGCCGCCGGGCTGTGGGACGAGCTGGACACCGGATGGGTCGTGCTGGACTGCGAGCTGCTGCCGTGGTCGGCCAAGGCCATGGACCTCATCCGCACCCAGTACGCCGCGACCGGCGCGGCGGCCCGTGCGGCACTGCCGATGGCGTCCGACGTCCTCGCGCGCGCACACGAGCGCGGCCTCGACGTCGGCGGGCTCCTTGAGCACATCGACCGGCGCAAGGCCAACGCGGCGCGCTTCCGCGACGCCTACGCGCGCTACTGCTGGCCCGTCGACGGGCTCAAGGGCGTCCGGCTGGCGCCGTTCCAGGTGCTCGCCGCGGAAGGCCGCTCGCTCGCCGTCGCACGCGACCACGACTGGCACATGAGCGTGGCCGCCGCGCTCGCGGAGGCCGACCCCACCGGGCTCCTCCAGCGGACGGAGTCGGTGACCGTGGACCTCGCCTCACCGGAGTCCGAGGCCGCCGTGACCGAATGGTGGGAGAAGCTCACCGCATCGGGCGGGGAGGGCATGGTCGTCAAGCCGCTCGGGCCCCTCCCGGAGGACGCGAAGATCCAGCCGGGCGTGAAGTGCCGGGGCCGCGAGTACCTGCGGATCATCTACGGGCCGGACTACACCGAGCCGGACAACCTCGACCGGCTCCGCGGCAGGTCGCTCGGCCGCAAGCGCTCCCTGGCGATGCGCGAGCACGCCCTGGGGATCGAGGCCCTCGACCGGCTCGCCGGAGGGGAGCCGCTCTGGCGCGTCCATCAGGCCGTCTTCGCCGTCCTGGCGCTGGAGTCCGAACCGGTCGACCCGCGCCTCTGAGCCGCTGCGGACGGCGTGGCTGCGGACGGCGTGCGACGGCCCGGATATGACTGCGGCCCGCCTCCCAGGGGGCGGGCCGCGGGCCGTCAGGTCGAGAAGAGCATGTGGAAGACGCCGCCATGGTGCGGCGCATGGTGGCCGTGGTGATGGTGGTGCACGGAGGGCGCGGGGGCGCCCCAGCCGGGCGTGGGCGGCGCGGCGCGGTAGCGGGACTCCATCTGGCCGAGGGCCTCGAGCTCGCCGTAGTCGAGGAAGATGCCACGGCAGTTGTCACACTGTTCGATGTGGACGCCGCTGCGGTTGTAAGTCCGCATCAATCCATGACACTTAGGGCAGTGCATCGCCTTGTCATCCTTCCGCTATGGATCCCCAGGTAGAGGCTAAATGTAGGGCAGGTTCCGCGCCACGTCATGCGCGCCGTCATGCGCGCCGCCGGGCGGGCGGGTCATGCGGGCGGTCATGCCGCGTTCCCCGCCGCGGAGATTCTGCCGCAGGCGTCGACCATCGCCTGCTCCGGTCCGTCGAGTGGCCGATCGTCCCTCCTCGCGGATATGACGCATGTGGCCGCGATCTGGATCGCCAGAGTTCGTGCGGGAATGTCCAAGGTCGCCCAGGGATCGTCGCCATCGGGGACGGCGGGCCCGCCGGCCGCGACGTAGGCGTCGAGGAAGCTCAGCCATTCGTCGGGGTGCAGGACGCCCGACAGGTACAGCGCGGCCGGACGGGCCAGGTCCCATGCGGGGTCGCCCTTGCCGAGGTCCTCGATGTCGATCAGCCGCCAGCGCCCGTCCCGCGCGCGCACCATCTGGCCGAGGTGCCAGTCGCCGTGGATGAGGCACTCCGCGCGTTCGGGGCGGGCTTCCCCCGCCCCTTCACCGCGGATCCAGGCGGGCAGCGTGGTGAACGCGCGCCGCACCTCGTCTTCGGCTGGGCCGTCACCCAGCCGCGCTACCTGCGTGGCCACGCGCGTGGGGCGTCCCCAGGGCGGTGCGTCCGTCGGCATGGGCGTGGCATGGAGCGAGGCCAGAAGCCGCCCGGCGTCCTCCCAGGGAAGCTCCTCATGCGGATCCACCGGTTCTCCGTACAGGGAGAGCGTCACCGTACGGCCGTCCACGTTCGATGGCGATCCGAGCGGCCCCAGCAGGAGGTCCGGTAGGGAGGCCGCCACCTTGATGCGTTGAAGGAACGGCTCCCCGTACTCGCGACCGGGCTGATGCGCCTTCACCACGACGTCGTCCAGCCGCACCACCAGGACGCCGTGACGGTCATACAGCGTCTCCGGTTCGAGGGGCGCGTCCGAAGCGCGCGCGGCGACGCGGGACGAGTCGCGCCCGATCTCGACGAGCCGGTCGAAGAGCTCCGGCGGGGCGGTCTCGGTCTCCACGGGACCAGTCAACCACCCGGCGGGCGCCGCCTACGCGGGGGAGTTCACCGACTCGTCGCGCAGCTTGCGCCGGACGACCTTCCCCAGGACGTTGCGGGGCAGGTCGGTGCGCGGCCGGAACTCGGCGGGCACCTTGTAGTGCGACAGGTAGCGCTCGCAATGCCGCCGCAGCTCGTCCGCCGAGAACGGGTAGGCGGGATGCTCCACCACGTGGGCGATGACGCGTTCGCCGCGCCGCGCGTCCGGCCCGCCGACCACCGCGCAGTCGTGGACGGCGGGATGGCGCCGCAGGACCTTCTCCACCTCGGACGGGAAGACGCTGAAGCCGCTCACCTTGATCATGTCCCGCTGGCGTTCCAGGATGGTGATGAAACCGTCCTCGTCCATCACCGCGATGTCACCCGTCCGGAGCCATCCCTTCGACAGGGTCTGCGCGGTGGCGAGCGGCGCGTTCCAGTAGCCCGCGAACACCTGCGGGCCGCGCACGACCAGCTCGCCGGGCTCGCCGGGCGGCAGGTCCCGCGTCGGCTCCTCGACGTCCACGATGACGGCGTCGGTCATCGGCAGCGGCAGCCCGACCGTCAGGTTCCGGGCGCCGCCGCCCAGCGGGTTGCCCGTGACCGCCGGGGACGCCTCCGTGAGCCCGTAGCACTGGATCAGCCCGCGCGCCCCCAGCTCCTCGAAGCGGTCGATGGTCCGCTGCCCGAGCGCCATCGCGCCGCAGATGTACACGCGCAGCGACCGCAGGTCCGACGCGCGGAACCGCGGGCTGTCCAGCACCTGCTCGTACAGCGTTGGCACGCCGGGGAAGACCGTCGGACGGTACTTGCGGATCGCGCGCAGCACCCGGTCGCTGTCGAAGCGCGGCAGGAGCACCACCGCGCCCGCCGTCATCGCGGGCGCGATGAGGCAGCTCATCAGGCCGAACGAATGGAACAGCGGCAGGACCCCGAGCGTGACGTCCTGGCCCTCCTGCCCGCCCGTGTCCCAGGCGTGCTGCTGGCAGGCGTTGGCAATGAGGTTCCGGTGCGTGAGCATGGCGCCCTTGGGCCGGCCCTCCGTCCCGCCCGTGTACTGGATCGCCGCCAGGTCCCGCGACGGGTCCACCGGAAGCTGCCGCACCTGCCGCTGCGGGGCCTTCTGCAGCTCACGGAACGGGACGACCCCGGCATCGTCCGGCACGTCCGCGGTGATGGCCGCGCGGCGCCGCTGCGCCTGCACCAGCGGGAGCCGCAGCAGGGCGCGCCGGACCGGCGGCAGGTAGTCGACCAGCGACGTGACGACGATGTGCTCCAGCCGCAGCCCGCCGCGCACCGCCCGCACCGTCGCGTAGGAACGATCCAGGACCACGGCGACGCGGGCGTCGCAGTCCGCGAGCTGGTGCAGCATCTCCTCCTCGGTGTACAGCGGGTTGTGCTGGACGGCGATCGCCCCCCGCCGCAGCACCCCGAAGAAGGCGATCACCAGCTGCGGGCAGTTCGGCAGGATCAGCGCCACCCGGTCGCCCGGCTGCACGCCGAGCCGGTGCAGCCCGTCGGCGAACCGGTCCGCGGCGTCCCGCAGCTCGCGGTAGTCGATCCGCCGGCCGAAGAAGACCAGCGCGGTCCGCCGCGGGTGCCGCTCCGCGGCGTCGTCGAGCAGCCGCGTGACGGGGACGTCCGGGATCCCGACCTCGGAGGGGACCCCCGGCTGATAGCTCCGCCGCCACGGGAGTGATCTTTGTGACGAGGGCCACATATTCGAGAATTCAACCATGCCTCCCGCGATCCCGGAACTGGTCGGAGGCCCCCCGGTTCCCTGGCCCTCGGCCGCCGCATGGGCCGGCGCGCCCGGGGTAGGGGCCATCGACCGGAAGCGGAGAGGGGGAACGATGCCTGAAGACACGGCCGCGCTGACCTTCGTCGGGAACGCGACGACGATCATCCGGTACGGCGGCGTCACGCTGCTGACCGACCCGAACTTCCTGCGCCGGGGCGAGCGCGCCGACCTCGGCCACGGCCTCAGCAGCAAGCGGGTGAAGGACCCGGCGATCAGCGTGGACGAGCTGCCCGAGCTCGACGGCGTCGTCCTCTCCCACCTGCACGGCGACCACTGGGACCCGGTCGCGGAGCGGCACCTGGACCGCCGGCTGCCGATCCTCACCACCGGCGCCGCCGCACGCGCGCTGCGCGACCGCGGGTTCGGCGAGGCCGCGGGGCTGCGCACCTGGCAGACCGAGGAGATCGCCAAGGGCGACCACCGGATCCGGATCACTGCGCTGCCGGGCCGGCACGCGCCCGGCCTGCTCCGCCACGTCCTGCCGCCCGTCATGGGCTCCCTGCTGGAGTTCGGCCCGGTCGGCGGCGAACCGCGCTTCCGGCTGTACATCAGCGGCGACACGCTGATGTACGACGAGATCGCCGAGATCGGCCGCCGCTACCCCGACATCGACGCGGGCGTCGTGCACCTCGGCGGCACCCGGCTGCTCGGCCTGCTCACCGTCACCATGGACGGTCGGCAGGGCGCGCAATGGCTGGAGACCAGCGGCTGCGCCACCGCCGTCCCGGTCCACTACGACGACTACACGGTGATGAAGTCGCCGCTCTCGGACTTCGACAAGGAGGTCGGCCGGCGCGGCATGGCCGCCCGGCTCCGCCACGTCGAACGCGGCGGCACCATCACCCTCGGCCGCGCGGAGCACAGGGCCCCGTCGCCGGCGCCCCACCGCTGAGGCTGGCCGGGGGGCCCGCTCAGGTCAGCGGGTCCAGCCCTGCGAGGGGGTCACCGTGCGGGTCCCGAGGGCGGGCGGTTCGACGGCGCGGGCCTCGTACGCGGTGGACAGGACGATGTGGGAGTTCATCTCGCCGTGCTCGCCGAGCCGTTCGAGGAGCCCCTCGAGATGCGGCAGGGACGCGACCCGCACCTTGAGCATCGAGCACCAGTTCCCGCTGAGCTTGTGGACCTCGGTGACCTCGGGCAGGTCCTCGGCGGCGGTCGTCTTCAGCAGGCAGCGGCCGAGGGCGCAGCGCATCTGCACGAACGCGGTCAGCGGCTGCCCGACCCGGGCCGGGTCGATCCGCGCCTGGTAGCCGGTGATCACCCCGGACTCCTCCAGCCGCCGGACCCGCTCGGCCACCGCCGGCGCCGACAGGTTGACGCGCGCCGCGAGCCGGTTGAACGACAGCCGCCCGTCCCGCTGGAGTTCGGCGATGATGCGCCAGTCCGTCCGATCGAGCTCCCGATCCATTCGCAAGGTTCCTTCCCGGAAGGTGCTTCCAACCTAGAAGCGAGACCCCGCGAACGCCATAGATCGTCCCTTCATCGCGCCGCCGGACCTTTCTAGCGTCAAGGGCATGAATCCGACCCTGGACGGGCGCGCCTCACGGGTGCGTCCGATGGCGGCGCTGTGCGCGGGGACCGCCCTCATGAACGCGGCCATGTCGATGGCGAGCGCGGCGGGCACGCTCGCCGCCGCCGACCGGCTGGGCGCCGGCTGGGGCGGGGTCCCCGCCACCGCCGGGATCGTCGGGACGGGCGCCGGCGCGCTCGCGCTGACCCGGTCGGCGCGCCGCCTGGGCCGGCGCCGGGGGCCGGCCGGCGGCTACCTCGCCGCCGCGGCCGGCTCCTGCCTGGCAGCCGCCGGCGTCGCACGCGGTGACCTGGTCGCCCTCTGCGCCGGCATGCTGATGCTCGGCCTCGGCAACGCCGGCGCGCAGCTCTCCCGCTACGCCGCCGCCGACCTGTACCCAGCCGGCCGGCGGGGCTCCGCGATCGGCCTGGTCGTGTGGGCCGCGGCCGTCGGCGCCGTCGGCGGTCCGCTGCTGCTCGACCCGTCCGGCGGGGTGGCCCGCGCACTGGGCCTGCCGCCGCTGGTGGGACCCTTCCTGCTGGCGTTCCTGACCACCGCCGCCGCCGCTGCCGCGACCGCCACCGCTGGTGCGGCCCCGGGCGCCGACCCTCCGGCCCCCGGGCCCGGGGTCTCGGTGCGGAGCCTGCTCCGGGGACCGGTGACGCGGCCGGCGCTGGTGGTGATGGTCACCGCGCAGGTCGTCATGGTCGCGGTGATGACGGCGGCGCCGCTGGCGATGCGGATGGACGGGGACGGCCTCGGCATGGTGGGGATGACGCTGTCGGCGCACACGCTGGGGATGTTCGCGCTGTCCCCGGTGACGGGACGGCTGGTCGACCGCTGCGGGGCGCGGCCGGTGATGATCGCCGGGGTGGCGGCGCTGGCCGGCTCGACAGGGCTCGCGGCGACCGGAGGCGGCGCGTGGACGCGCACCGCGGCGCTGTTCCTGCTCGGCTACGCCTGGAACCTGTGCTTCGTCGGCGGCAGCGGGCAGCTGGCCCGCGAGCTGCCCGCGTCCGAGCGGGCCGACATCGAGGGCACGGTGGACGCCGCCGTGTGGACGATCGCCGCCGCGTCCGGCCTGCTGTCCACGGTCGTGATGTCGGCGGCCGGATACGGGGTCCTCGCCGGCACGTTCTGCTGCCTCGCCGTGCTGGCGGGGACCGCCCTGCGGCATCCGGCCCCGGTGCCGCGGGGGACCGGTCAGGGATTCGGGACGGCGTCGCGGGCGGCGTCGCGGACGGCGGCGTCGCGGGCGCCCTCGATGCGGCCCCGGACGAGGCGCGGATGGAAGTAGCTGATGGGAACGCGGCCGGTCCCGGAGACGCAGAGGATCTGGAAGCCGTTGCGGCCGTCCTCGTCGGGGACGGCGAAGCCCTCGGGGACGAACATCCCCTCGGCGGTCATCGCGGTGAACCACCGGCCGAGCTCGAACTCGTCGGGGAACGCCTCCAAGCCCGCGCCGCGGCGGCCCAGCGTGTAGTGGACCTCGTAGCGGCAGCCGCCGGGCGGGAACGTCATATCCGGCCCGTCCCGCGGCACACGTTGCACGTCTCGCCGGTGGCGGTGCTCGTCCCGGTGCCTTCGCAGCCGGGGCAGGCGCGGGTCGCCGGCTTGGTGTGCTTGCCCACGTCCACCACCTCCCCGGCCTTCATCCTAGGCGCTGGCGCGGCGAACGCGGGGCGTCCTTGCGGCAGCCGGGCTCAGTGCAGCAGGAGGCGTCCGTCCACGCGGGCGCGGTGCGTGCCGGGCGTGTGGCCGAACGTGCGGCGGAACGCGTCGATGAACGCGCTCGCCGACGCCCAGCCGGACCGGTGCGCGACGGTCGTCACCGGCAGGCCCTCGGCGAGCAGCACCATGGCGTGGTGCAGGCGCAACTGCGCCCGCCACTGCGGGAACGTCATGCCGAGCTCGGCGCGGAACAGCCGGGTGAGGGTGCGCTCGCCGGCTCCTGCGCGCGCGCCCAGCTCCGCGAGCGTGCGGTCGTCGGCGGGGTCGTCGCACAGCATCCGGCACACCGTCGCGAGCCGCGGGTCCCGCGCGGACGGAACGTAGTCGGCGTACCGGGGCGCGCGGGCGACGCGGTCGAGCAGGACGTTCCGCAGCCGCACCCATTCGGCGCCGTCCCGGTCGTCGGCGGGGACGTCCGTGCAGGCCACGATGAGCTCGCGGAGCAGCGCGTCCACCCCGAGGACGGCCGGGCGGGCGAGGCCGAGCGGGTCGCGGGCCGCCGGGACGCCGACGAGCCGCAGGTCGGCGCCGCCGAACGCGCGGTACTGGTGGACGGTCCCGGCCGGGATCCACAGCGCCCGCGCCGGGGAGGCCAGCCAGATCCCGGCGTCGGTGGTGGCCGACAGCACGCCGGAGCCCGCGTAGGCGAGCTGGTGGTCGTCGTGCCGGTGCGCGTCGATCTCGCCGCCGGGCGGCAGCGGCCGCAGGCCCGTGTCGGCGCGCGGGGTGTGGCGGCTCATCGGTTCAGGGTACGCACGCCCACCGACATGGCGGTTCACCGACATGATGTGGCGAAATATCGGAAGCGCGACACGGACGGCCGGGACGAGGCTGGCCGGTATGAACCGCCGAGCCCCCGTCGTGCTGCTGTCGGCCGGACACGCCTGCGTGGACGTCTACCAGGGCGCCGTGCCCGCGATCGTCCCGTTCCTCGTCACCGGCCGGCACTACAGCTACGTCGCCGCGTCCGGCATCGTGCTGGCCGCCACGCTGCTGTCCTCGGTCGTCCAGCCCGCGTTCGGGATGCTCACCGACCGGTGGGCGATGCCGTGGCTCGTCCCCGCCGCGACGGGCGCGGCGGGGCTCGGCGTCGCGCTGTCGGGCGTGTCCGACGCCTACCCCTTGACCTGGGCGGCGATCGCGCTGTCCGGGCTCGGCGTCGCCGCCTACCACCCCGAGTCGGCGCGGATCGCGCGGGCGGTGACGGGCGGCGACCACGCCGGGATGAGCTGGTTCTCGCTCGGCGGCAACCTCGGGTTCGCCGCGTCCCCGCTGCTGGTCACGCCCGTCCTCGCGGCGGGCGGCCTGCACGCCACACCGTGGCTGGCGGTCCCGGCCGTCCTCGGGACGGTGCTCAGCCTCACCGCGATGCGCCGCGCCACGTCCGGCGCCGCGGACAGGAGGGGCCCGGTTCACGGCCGCGACGACTGGCCGATGTTCGTCCGGCTGGCCCTGGTCGCGCTGTGCCGCTCGATCGTCTTCTTCGGCCTCGGCACCCTGCTCGCCGTCGTCGCTCGGCAGCGCACCGGCGGCGGCGCCGACGCGGGTGCGGTCGCGCTGTTCGTCCTGTTCGCCGGGGGCGCGGTCGGGACGGTCCTCGGCGGCCGCCTCGCCGCGCGGTGGGGGCGCGTGCGGTCGCTGCGCGCCGCCTACGTGCTGGCGGTCCCGTCGGTCGCGGGCGTCGCGCTCGCCCCCTCGTACACGATCTACGCGTTCGTCGCGCTGACCGCGATCGCGCTGTACACCCCGTTCTCGCTCCAGGTGACGCTCGGCCAGGACTACCTGCCGCGCCGCGTCGGCACCGCCAGCGGCGTCACGCTCGGCCTGGCCGTCAGCGCCGGCGGCGTCGTCAGCCCCGCCGTGGGCGCGCTCGCCGACGCCGCGTCCCCGCGCGTCGCGCTGCTCCCGCTCATCGCCCTCCCGGCCGTAGCGTGGCTACTCGCCCGCTCGCTGAACGAGCCCACCCCCCTGGAAGCCCCCGCCACACCCCACCAAGACCCCCGCCCCTCACTCCACCGTTAGCTCTTCCTTAAAGACGGCATAAGGGGGGTGCCTGGGGGGGCGGTCCGGTGCGAAGTTCGTTGCGTGGCACTGCGAATGGGCAAGCACACCGGTTCGTTCGCCCCCGGCGGTCCGGGGGAGCGGACGCCCGACGCGGCGGTCGCCAGGGCCTTCCAGGCACTGCCGCCGGCGCACCGCGAGATCCTCACCGAGACGGTCTTCCGCGAGCGCTCGGTCAACGAGGCCGCCGCCCTGCTGGGCGTGCCGGTCGACGTGGTGAAGGTCCGGGTCTACCGGGCGCTGCGCGCCCTGCACGCGACCCTGGGCCCGCCCGTCACCCGCTGACCAGGCCCCGGACGACCGCCGCGAACGAGCTGACCAGCGCGCCGTCCGCGCCGTCGGCCCAGGCGAGGGCGACGCGCAGCGGCTCGACGCCGGTGAGTGGCACCCACACCAGGCCGGGCCGCGTGTAGTAGCGGGCCATGCTGGACGGCGCGAAGCAGATCGCGGTGCCCTCGGCGACCTGTTCGAGCATCTCCTCGACGTTGTCGTTGGTCGGCCCCCAGCGCGGCTCGGACCCGTCCGGGCGCGGGTTGACCGCCCACCAGTCCACCCACTCGCGCGGCGCCCGTTCCGTCCACAGGAGCGGCTCGTCCTTGACGTCGAGGATGCCGACGGCCTCGCGGCCGGCGAGCGGGTGGCCGGCCGGCAGCCCGACGATCCGCGGCTCGGTGTGCACGACCTCGGCGTGCAGGCCGGTCAGGTCGGCCGGCAGCCACACGAACGCCACGTCGACCTCGGCGGAACGCAGCGCGTCCGCCTCGCCGCCCCAGTCGAACCGCTTGGGCTCGACCCGGACGCCGGGGTGGGCGCGGGCGAACTCGGCGCGCGCCCGCGTGGTCAGCTCCCCGGCGCCGCTCGCCTCGAACCCGACGCGCAGCACCCCGGTCTGGCCGCGCCGGTGCCGTTCCGCCGCCGCCGTGACCCGCTCGGCCTGGCGGACGGTCCGGCGGGCCTCGGCGACGATCTCGAGACCGGCGGCGGTGGCGGTGACGCCGCCCGCGTGCCGGTCGAACAGCCGGACGCCGAGTTCGGACTCCAGCCGCCGCAGCGCGTAGGAGAGCGCCGGCTGGCTGACGAACAGCGACTCGGCGGCCCGGCCGAGGTTGCCGGCGTCCGCGATCGCGACCAGGTACCGCAGCTGCCGCAGCTCCATGCTGCGATGATAAAGGTTCTTTATCGGACATGTTGATCTCTGTCTTGGACGCCGGACGCGGGCGGCTGCGATAAACGGGGCATGACGAACGAGACTGTGAACACGGACGGACGGGTCTGGCTGATCACCGGGGCGACCTCGGGCTTCGGGCGGGCGATCGCGGAGGCGGCGCTCGCGGCGGGTGACACGGTGGTCGCGGCGGCGCGCCGCCCGCAGGCGCTCGCCGACCTGGCCGAGCGGTACCCCGGCCGCGTCAACGCGGTCGCGCTGGACGTCACCGACCAGCCGGGCATCGCGGACGTGGTCGCCGACGTGCTGCTGTGGCACGGCCGGATCGACGTCCTGGTGAACAACGCCGGGCGCGGCCTGGTCGGCGCGGTGGAGGAGACCACCGACCGCGAGCTGCGCGACCTGATGGACCTGCACTTCTTCGGCCCCGCCGCGCTGACGCGGGCGGTGCTGCCGCACATGCGCGCCCGGAAGTCGGGGGCGATCGTGCAGATGACGAGCCAGGGCGGCCGGCTGTCGTTCCCCGGCGTCGGCGGCTACTCGGCGACCAAGTTCGCGCTGGAGGGCCTGTCGGAGGCGCTCGCCGGGGAGGTCGCGCCGTTCGGCATCAAGGTGATGATCGTGGAGCCGGGCGCGTTCCGGACGTCCTTCGCCGGCGGCGGCGCGCTGCAGATGGCCGCCGAGATGCCGGAGTACGCCGACACCGTCGGCCGGGTGCGCACCGGTCTGCCGGACAGCGACGGCAAGCAGCCCGGCGACCCGGCGAAGGCCGCGGCGGCCATCCTGACCGCGCTGGACGCCGACGACACGCCGCTGCGGCTGCCGCTCGGCAGCGACGCCGCGGAGGCGGTCGCCGCCAGCCTCGACGGCCTGCGGAAGGAGTTCGCGGCCTGGGAGCCCCTGACCCGCAGCACCGATTTCGACGAGTAGGGGATCGGGACGGCCCGCCGCGCGGCGGGCCGTCCCGAATAAATGCGTTGCGGCGGCGGAACCGGTTCGGCAATATGGGCGTCGAACGGAACGAGGCCGGAAGGAGAGGGAAAGATGCGCCATCACCGAATGCACCGCAGCAGCCACTCCGGCCTCGGGAGCCGCAGCAGGACGTGACCATAGCGTCCTGACGCCGACCGCCCGAGCAGAACGGGCGGTCTTTTTGTTTTCCGAGAGCTTTTCCCGGAGGGTTGGCCGAGCGGAAAGGCAGCGGCCCGCTAAGCCGTGGTCGGGGGTCACCCTGCGCGAGTTCGAATCTCGCACCCTCCGCCGAGCCGGGCAGGGATGCTGGTGCATCCGGCGGTCTCATAAGCCGCATCAGGTGGGTTCGATTCCCGCGCCCGGTACGCACGACAACTGAAAACTCGAGTCTCCGTGGCGCAGAGGAGAGCGCGCCGGGTTGCGGACCCGGAGGTCGCAAGTTCGATTCTTGCCGGAGACACGGCGTCCGTGGTGTGGTGGTCTGCACGCCAGGTTGTGGTCCTGGAGGTCCTCGGTTCGATCCCGGGCGGTCGCCCTTTTGTAGGAAAATGCGGTGATTGTTGCGCCGGTGGCCGGCAGATATTGCCGGCCGCTGGCGTCCGCTTGCGCCGGAATTGGCCGCCGCCGGAAAAAACCTCCTCATGCACAGCTTCTCCGCGAAGGCGGCCCGGTTCCGGCTGCTCGCCCTCGGCCTGCCGGCGTTCCTCGTCCTCGGCCCGCCCGCCGTGCTCGCGCTCGGCGCCGGCGGCGCCGGGACGCCGGCCGGCGCGTCCGCCGTCCCCTACCTCGACCCCGCGGTGCCCGTCGCCGCCCGCGTGGACGACCTGCTCTCGCGGATGAGCCTGGACGACAAGCTCGGCCAGATGACGCAGGCGGAACGCCGCTACGTCACCCCGGCCGAGGCCGGAAGGTACCGGATCGGGTCGATTCTGTCGGCCGGGGGCTCGGCGCCGACGCCGAACACGCCCGCGGGCTGGGCGGACATGTACGACGCGTTCCAGAAGGGCGCGCTGTCCGCGCCGTTGCGCATCCCGATGATGTACGGGGTGGACGCGGTGCACGGCGACAACAACGTGGTCGGCGCGACCATTTTCCCGCACAACATCGGCCTGGGCGCGACCCGCGATCCGGCGCTCGTCCGCGATATCGGCGCCGCGACCGCTGAGGAGATGACCGCCACCGGCGTCGATTGGGATTTCGCCCCGTGCGTTTGCGTGGCCCGCGACGACCGGTGGGGCCGGACCTACGAGTCGTTCGGCGAGGTCCCGGAACTGCCGTCCGCCATGACGACCCTCATCGACGGCCTCCAGGGCGGAAAGCTGGGCGGGCCGTCCTCCGTCCTGGCGACGGCGAAGCATTTCGTGGGGGACGGCGGCACCGAGGGCGGACGCGACCGCGGCGACACGAAGATCTCCGAGGAGGAGTTGCGGGCGGTGCACCTGCCGCCGTTCCAGGAGGCCGTCCGGCGCGGGGTCGGCTCGGTGATGGTCTCCTACAGCTCGTGGAACGGCGTGAAGATGCACGCGAACCGGCACCTGATCACCGATGTGCTGAAGGGCGAACTCGGGTTCACGGGCTTCGTCGTGTCCGACTACGAGGGCGTCGGCCGGATCGGCGGGAAGCCGGACATGACCAAGGAGGAGGTCGCCCAGGCGATCAACGCCGGAATCGACATGGTGATGGTGCCGCGGAAATGGAAGGAGTTCATCGCCGACCTGCGCGCCGAGGTGAAGGACGGGACCGTCCCGATGGCGCGGATCGACGACGCGAACCGTCGCATCCTGACCAAGAAGGTGCAGCTCGGGCTGTTCGAGCGGCCGCTCGCCGACCGGAGCGGCCTGCGGACGGTCGGGAACGCCGCGCACCGCGCCCTCGCTCGCCGGGCGGTCGCCGAGTCGCAGGTGCTGCTGAAGAACGACGGCGTCCTGCCGCTGCGCCGCGGCGGAAGAGTCTTCGTGGCCGGGCGCGGCGCCGACGACATCGGCATGCAGTCCGGCGGCTGGACGGTCACCTGGCAGGGCTCGCCGGGCAGGACCACCCCCGGCACGACGATCCTGCAGGGCATCAGGCAGGCCGCAGGCAAGAGCTCCAAGGTCGCCTACGACCGGGACGGCAAGGGCGTCGACAAGTCGTATGACGCCGCCGTCGCCGTCGTCGGGGAGAAGCCGTACGCCGAGTACCACGGCGACCGCCCTGACGGCCTCGCCCTCGACGACGAGGATCTGAAGACCATCGACCGGCTGCGGGCGTCGGGCGTGCCCGTCGCCGTCGTGCTGGTCTCGGGCCGTCCGCTGGACGTCGCCTCCCGCCTCGGCGGCTGGAACGCCCTCGTCGCGTCCTGGCTGCCCGGCACCGAGGGCGAGGGCGTCGCCGACGTCCTGTTCGGCGACGCCCGTCCCGCCGGCCGGCTCCCGGTGACCTGGCCGCGCGACGGCGACCAGGAACCGATCAACGTCGGCGACGGCAAGAAGCCGCTGTTCCCGTTCGGCTACGGCCTCACCTACCGCGGCTGACCGGGCGCCTCCTTCGCCGACGGCCTCCAAGGGCGGGGCGGCGCCGGTCCCGTCCGCGCCGATGACGCCATGAAGCTGATGACGCCATGAAGCGGCATTATCTTCTCCAGTGGACCGGGCCGGGACCCGCATGCCCCGGAGCGGTCCACTCCGCGGGCCGCCGCGCGAATGCGGCAGGGGCCGCTCGCCGACCATCCGGAGGTTCTGGGCATGCACACGGGACGCGCCGCCGGGCCGACGCGGCCGGAGTACCGGTCGTCCTGCCGCGGGCGGGCCGGAGGGGCGGCGTGACCGAACGCTCGCTGCACGGGAACGACCCCTCGGTGCTGCGCCGCCTGAACGCCGCCGCCACCCTGCGGGAGCTGCGCGACGGCGGCGAGTCCACGCTGTCAGGGCTGGCGGGCCGCGTCGGGCTGTCGCGCCCCACCACCGAGGGCGTGCTCGGCGAGCTGATCGGCCGCGGCCTGGTCGCCGAGGTCGCGCCGCGCCCCGGCGCCGGCCTCGGCCGGCCCGCCCGCCGCTACCGGTTCCGCGCCGAGGCCGGCCACGCCCTCGGCATCGACATCGAGGCGGACCGGGTCCGGCTGCTCGTCGCCGACCTCACCGGCGAGGTCGTCGGCGGCCACCGCGCCCCGCTGGACCGGCACGGCCGCCCCGCCGGCCGGATCGCCGCCGTCCGCGCCGCCGTCAAGGAGTGCCTGGCCGCCGCCGGGATCGGCCGCCGGTCGCTGCGCGCCGTCGCCGCCGGAACCCCCGGCGTCGTCGGCCCCGACGGCGTCGTCACCCGCTGCGCCGTCATGCCGGGCTGGGAGGGCGTCGACCTCGCCCGCGACCTCGGCCGCTCGTTCCCGTGCCCCGTCCTGGTGGAGAACGACGCCAACCTCGCCGCGATGGCCGAACGCTGGCGCGGCGCCGCCCGCGCGGCCGACGACGTCGTCTGCGTCCTCGCCGGGCTGCACACCGGCGCCGGCGCGCTCATCGGCGGCCGCCTGCACCGCGGCCGCTGGGGCGCCGCAGGCGAGATCGGCATGCTGCCCGAGCTCGGGCTGCTCGACACCACCGCCGTCCTGGTGACCGGCGCGGGCCCGGGATCCGGGGCCTCCCTCGCCGGCCTCGCCTCCGCCGGTCCCGCGCTGGACGACGCCGGACGCGTGCTCGCCGCGGCGGGCCGCGGCGACCCGGCCGCGCTGGACGCCGTCGACCGGCTCGCCGCCCGGATGGCCCGCGGCGTCGCCGCCATCGCCCTCGCCCTGGACCCGGAGATGATCGTCATCGGCGGCCCGCTGGCCGGGGCGGGCGCGGCGCTGGTGGACGCGCTGCGCCGGCACGTCCCGCCGCTGTGCCTGAGCCCCGTCCGCATCGAGGCGTCCCGGCTGGGCGACGAGGCGATCGGGCTCGGCGCCGTCCGGCTGGCCCTCGACCGCGTCGACGAGGACCTGTTCCGGGTCGGCCCGGCGCGCGGCGCTACGGAACCAGCGGAGCGCTGAACGACCAGCCGCGCGTCAGCAGCGCGTCCACGGCCTCGACCGCGGCGGCGAGCCGCTCCTCGTGCGGGCCGGTCACGACGAGGTGCGGGAGGCCCCGCTTGTCCAGCTCCTCCTGGAAACGGCCCGACATCCACAGCCGGATCGACTCGCCGTCGCGCCAGCCGTCCTGCTCGAACGGCACGCCGTCCGGCGAGGTGAGGATCCACAGGTGGTGCGGGACGCGCTCGTGGACGGCCTCCGCGTCCGGCGCGGGCTTCCCGAGGTACCGCTCGTGCCAGAGCGCGGTGGCGAACGCGTCGGTGTCGCAGACCAGCAGCGGCGACCCGGTGCGCGCGGCGGCGTCCTCCAGCGCGGCGTGCCGTTCGGCGATGGCGGTGAACTCGGCGGACTCCCAGAGCAGGTCGTCCAGCCACAGCGACGGATCGCCGGACGCGCGCCGCGCGGCGGCCAGCTTCTCCTCGGTGAAGGTGCGCCCGTACTCCGGCACCCACCGGGTCGCCGCCCACACCCCGCCGCGCCCGGCGTAGTGCGCGGCGAGCGCGCGCGCCAGCGTCGTCGTGCCGGTCGACTCGGCGCCGGTCACCACGACGCGGCGCGCCAGGTACGCGCGGACGGCCGGCGACAGCCACTCCCAGTTCCCGACCGGGTCGGCGCGGACGGCCGTGCCGCTCACCGGGAACCGCTCGCGCGGCGGGTCCACCGGCACGTGGACGGCGGAGAACCGGGCCGCCAGCTCGGCTCCGTACGGCTCGGAGCTGAACACCGCGTCCACCGGCGGCACCGTCACACCGAGGCCCGACCGCAGCGCCAGGCCCGCCCGGAACGCCGCGACGTGCACCGACCAGATCTCGTCCGACCCGTAGTCGATCTCCGCGTCGTCCACCACCGGCACGATCTCCACGTGCGGCTGCTGATGCGCCTCCCGCAGCCAGGCGGTGCGCAGCGCCAGCGGGATGCTCTCCACGGTGGACGCCGCGACCACCACCGTCACCCGTGCGCACGCCGCGGCGGCCGTGTCGATCAGATGGCGGTGCCCCGCGTGCGGCGGATAGAACTTGCCGATGACGAGCCCGTGCTCGTAGGTCATGCCGCCACCGCGGCCGCCGCCCGCCGGAAGTCGCGGCGCCAGGCGACCAGGCCCGCGACGCAGAGCGCCAGGAACAGCACGTACAGCGCGCCGGTCAGCTTCAGCTCCTTGTGGAGGTACAGCGGGATGTAGATCAGGTCGGCGGTGATCCACAGCCACCACGACTCCAGCAGCTTGCGCGACTGCCCGTAGGTCGCCGCGAGCGACAGCGCGGTGGTCAGCGCGTCCCAGAACGGGACGGTCGAGTCCGTCCAGGCCGACAGCATCCAGGTCAGCAGCGCCGTCCCGGCCGCGCCGGCGACGGCGAGCGCCGCCCACTCGGTCCGGCCGGTGCGCCGGACGGGCAGCTCGTCGCGCCCGTCGCCGGCGTAGAGCCACACCCACCAGCCGTACAGCTGGAGCACGACGTAGACCACCTGGAGCCCGGCGTCGGCGTACAGCCCGCCGTCCAGGAACACCAGCCCCAGCAGGACGACGTTGGCGATCCCGATCGGCCAGTTCAGGATGTTCTGCCGGACGACGAGCCAGACGTTCACCGCGCCGGTGGCGAAGCCGAGCAGCTCCGCCCACGTGGTGGGCACCGACCCGAGATGGAACGCCGGATCCAGCAGGGGACCCAGCGGAACGTTCACCGCCATCCGGCAATGATCACATGTCGCCAGAAGGACGACGAACGCCCGCGGCCCCGGTGACCTCCACGATCACCGGGACCACGTGCTCGCACCAGGCCGCTCAGACCAGGCCGCTCGGACCAGGCCGCTCAGACCGGGCGGCTCACGCCACGATCAGCAGCGGGTTCTGCAGCAGCTCGGCGAGGCGGGCGAGGAACTTCGCGCCGGTCGCGCCGTCGCAGGCGCGGTGGTCGACCGAGAGGGTCACCGCCATCCGCTTGCCCGGGACGACCTGCCCGTCGCGCACCACCGGCTCGTCGCGGACGGCGCCGACCGCGAGGATCGCGGCCTCCGGCGGGTTGATCACGGCGGAGAACGAGTCGACGCCGAACATGCCGAGGTTGCTGACGCTGAACGTGCCGCCGCTCATCTCCTGAGCGGACAGCTTGCCGTCGCGCGCCCGGCCGGCCAGCTCGCGCGTCTCCTGGCCGATCTGCGAGACGCTCTTGCGGTCGGCGTCCTTCACGACCGGGACGACCAGGCCGTCCGCGACCGCGACCGCGACGCCCACGTTCACCCGCTTGTGGAAGAGCAGGTTCTCCTCGGTGTAGGAGACGTTGACCTCCGGGTGCTCGCGCAGCGCGGTGGCCACCGCCTTGACGACCAGGTCGTTCACGCTGACCTTGGCCGGGGCGAGCGCCTCGTTGAGGGTGGCGCGGAAGGCCAGCAGCGCCTCGGCGTCCACCTCCCGGTTGAGGTAGAAGTGCGGCGCCTTCTGCTTGCTCTCGGTGAGCCGCCGCGCGGCGACCTTGCGGAACCGGTTCAGCGGGACGGCCTCGACGTCGGGGTCCTCGGCGGCCTGCGGCTTCGCGGCGGCGGGCGCGGGCGCCTGGGCCGGTGCCGCCGCGGCGGGCGCCGGGGCGGCGGCGGGCGCGGCCGGGGCGCCGTTGCGGATCGCGGCCTCGATGTCGGCGCGGACGATCCGCCCGCCCGGCCCGGAGCCGGTCAGCGTCGCCAGGTCGATGCCGTGGTCGCGGGCCAGCCGGCGGGCCAGCGGCGACGACGGCGGGCGGGACGCGTCGGCCCGGCGCCCGTCCGGCGCGGGGGCCGGGTGCGCGGCGGCGGGTGCGGCGGCCGGCGCGGGCGCGGGCGCGGGCTCGGGTTCCGGCGCGGCGGCGGGCTGCGCCGGCTCCGCGGCCGGGGCCTGCTCGGCGGCGGGCGCCTCGGGACGGGCGCCGCCGGCCGGGACGACCACGGCGATCGGGGCGCCGATCGCGGCGGTCTCGCCCTCGCCGACGAGGATCTTCTCCAGCACGCCGGCCTCGTAGGCCTCGTACTCCATGACCGCCTTGTCGGTCTCGATGTCCACCAGGACGTCGCCGACCGCCACCTCGTCGCCCGGCTGCTTCTGCCAGGAGCTGATGACGCCCTCCTCCATGGTGTCGGAGAGGCGCGGCATGAGGATCTCGGTCATCGGGCGGGCTCCAGCACGGGACGGCCGGTCGCGCGGAGCGTGTCGCGGACGGCGGTGAGCAGGGAGTCGGCGGACGGCAGCGCCGCCGACTCCAGGGACTTGGCGTAGGGCAGCGGCACCTCGGCCATCGCGACGCGGCGGACCGGCGCGTCCAGCCAGTCGAAGGCGCCCTCCTGGATCGTCGCGGCGATCTCCGCGCCGATGCCGTAGGTGAGCCAGTCGTCCTCGGCGACGACGGCGCAGCCGGTCTTGCGGACCGACTCGACGATCGTGGCGCGGTCCAGCGGCCGCAGGCTGCGCAGGTCGACGACCTCGGCGGACACGCCCTGGGCGGCGAGGGTCTCGGCGACCTCGGCGGCGACCCGCGCCATCCGCGAGTAGCCGATGATCGTGATGTCGGTGCCGGGGCGGGTGACGCCGGCGCGGCCGATCTCGGCGGGCTCGATCTCCTCCACCGGGGCCGGCAGCTCGCCCTTGGTGTTGTAGAGGGCGAGGTTCTCCAGGAACAGCACCGGGTCGTCGTCGCGGATCGCGGCCTTCAGCATCGCCGACGCCTCGGCGGGCGTGCTCGGCGCGACGACCTTCAGGCCGGGGATGAAGGAGTAGAACAGCTCGACGTTCTGCGAGTGGGTGGCGCCGAGCTGCTGCCCGCCGCCGCCCGGGGTGCGGATCACCATCGGCACGCTGGCCTGCCCGCCGAACATGCCGTAGATCTTGGCGGCGTGGTTGACGATCTGGTCCAGCGCGAGCAGCGAGAAGTTGATCGTCATGATCTCCACGACGGGGCGCAGGCCGAGCATCGCGGCGCCGATCGCGGCGCCGACGAAGCCCTCCTCGGCGATCGGGGTGTCCCGGACCCGTTTCGGCCCGAACTCCTTCAGCAGCCCCTCGGTGATCTTGTAGGAGCCCTCGAAGAGCCCGATCTCCTCGCCCATCAGGAAGACGTTCTCGTCGCGGAGCATCTCCGCGCGCAGCGTGTCCCGGAGCGCCTGGCGGTAAGTGACGGGTGCCATGGAACTGCTCCTCAGGAACTGAATACCGGGTCGGCGGGCAGGCGGCGGAGCTCGCCCGGGACCGGGGTGGCGTAGGTGTAGTCGAACAGCGTGGAGACCTCGGGCGCCGGGCTCCGGTCGGCGAACGCGGCGGCGGCGTCGATCTCGGCGGTGACCTCCGCGTCGAGGCGGTCGCGCTCGTCGTGCGACAGGATGCCCGCCTCCTGCAGCTCCAGCGCCATCCGGGCGAGGGGGTCGGCGGCCTTCAGGGCCTCCTTCTCCTCCTTGGACCGGTAGCGGGCCGGGTCGACGACGGAGTGCCCCTTGAGCCGGGGGCTCGTGGTCTCCAGCAGGTACGGCTTGCTCTCGGCGCGGGCGCGCTCGACGGCGACGCGCGCGGCGTCCCGGACGGCCACCGCGTCGGTGCCGTCCACCCGGACGCTCTCCATCCGGTAGGCGGCGCCGCGCCGGTACAGCTCGGGCTCGGCGGCGGAGTGCTCCACGGTGGTGCCCATGCCCAGCCCGTTGTTGATCACTACGAAGACGACCGGGAGGTCCCAGAGGCCGGCGATGTTCAGCGACTCGTGGAAGGCGCCGATCGCGGTGGTGCCGTCGCCCATGTGGCACATGACGACCTCGTCGCCGCCCTTGTAGGAGACGGCGAGGGCGGCGCCGGCCGCCAGCGGGACCTGGCCGCCGACGATGCCGTAGCCGCCGAGCAGCCGCGCCTCGGCGTCGAACAGGTGCATGGACCCGCCCCAGCCCTTGGAGACGCCGGTGGAGCGCCCGTACAGCTCGGCCATCACGCGCTCGGCGGAGATGCCCTTGGCCAGCGCGTAGCCGTGCTCGCGGTAGTTGGTGAACAGGTAGTCGCTCGGGCGCAGCGCGGCCATCAGGCCGACGACGGTCGCCTCCTCGCCGAGGTTCAGGTGGCAGTAGCCGCCGATCTTCGCCTCGGTGTAGGCGCGGGCGGCCCGCTCCTCGAAGCGCCGGATCAGCAGCATCTGCCGGTAGTAGCCGACCAGCGTCTCGGCGCTCTCCGCCGGGGCGCCGGCCGCGGCGCCGTTCACCGTGCGCGCGGCACCGCTCTTCGCCGACGCGGCCGTCGGCCCGGAGGCCTCGGTGCCGCGCGCTCTCCGGGGCGTGCGAGCCGGAGCGGCCTTGGTAGCCGACCGTGTGGTCTCAGCCATCGGCGACCTTCCTTAGTCCGGGGGAACGCCGTAGGATCGCCACGACGCTCACCGATCATCATTGATCAATGATCGATCATATTCGAGTCTACCGGGTCGGGCGTCAAGACCCACTTACCGTCGCCCCGTCTAATATTGGCTCCCGTGAACACGCCCGTCCCCGCCCAGCTGCTGCGCACCGGGCTCGCCGACCAGATCCGCGAGTTCATCGTGGAGGGCATCAGCTCGGGGCGCTGGGAGCCGGGCGAGCGCATCGTCGAGCGCCGCATCGCCACCGAGCTCGGCGTCAGCCAGGGGCCGGTGCGCGAGGCGCTGCGGCAGCTGGAGGCGCAGCGGCTGATCGAGTCGCTGCCGAACCGGGGCGCCCGCGTCCGGGAGTTCACCGAGCAGGACCTCGCCGAGATCTTCCCCGTCCGCGCCGGGCTGGAGCGCACCGCCGCCGAGCTCGGAATGGCGCGCATCGCGGGCTGCCTGGACGCGCTGGAGCGGCGCAACCGGCAGCTGAGCGAGGCGGCGCGCGAGGGCGACCTGCACGAGCAGATGCGGCTCAGCATCGACTTCCACCGCGAGATCGTCGAGGCGGCCGGCAACCGGCTGCTGTTCTCGGTGTGGGAGGGCCTCGGCATCGAGCTGTGGACGACGCTCTCGCTGCGGCTGCACCACACCGAGATCTACTCCAAGTCGGCCGAGCACGCCGAGCTGATCGAGGCGTTCCGGCGCCGCGACCCGCGGGCGCCGCAGCTGCTGCACGACCACGTCATGAACTACGCGCCGCAGGCGCCGGAGGACGCCGCGCCGTGAGCCGCCCGGGCGGTGCCCGCGCGGGTCACTCCTGCTCGCGGTACGCCTTGGTGAGCTGCGCCTCCGCGTCGTCGAGGTAGGAGCGCAGCTCGGCCTCGGCGGCGTCCAGGTCGCCGCGTTCCAGCAGGTCGTACAGCCGCCGGTTGCGGGCGAGGTACGGTTCGTGGAACTCGCGCGGCGAGCCCATCTCATGGAAGACCAGGCGCATCTCGGCCAGCAGGTGCCGCGTCATCTCATCGACCCGGGGGCTGCCGACCAGCGCGGCGAGCGCCTGGTGGAAGCGGATGTCGGCGGTGCCGACCTGCTCCCAGACGTCGTCCTCGGCGGCGCGCTCGCCGTCGACCACGGCGGCCTCCACCCGGGCGAGCGCCTCGGACGGGGCGGACGGCGCGCACCGCACGCCCTCGCACTCCAGGATCCGGCGGACCCGGTACAGGTCGGCGAGCCCGTCGGCGGTGACGCGGCGGACGAACACCCCGCGGTTGAACTCGTGCACGAGCAGCCGCTCGTTGATGAGCAGCCGGAACGCCTCGCGGATGGTGTTGCGGGACACCTTCGCGGCGCGGCCGAGGTCCTCCTCGGGGATCCGCTGGCCGGGCACGAGGCGCCCGTCGGTGATCTGCTCGCGCAGCAGGTGGGCGACGCGGTCGGCGGTGCTGTGCCGGCCGATGTCGTCGCGGGCCGCCGCGATGGTGTCCAGCCACGACCCCTGCGCCGGCATCGGCCCGTCCTCCCACCGTGCGCGCGGCGCCGCCGGCCCGCGCGCGGAACTCCTACGGGCACCACCGTATCCCCTTCCCGGCAGAAATCATCAACAAGGGGATTGCTGGATTGTTGAACAATCCTTACGCTGTCGGAAAGCCCGACACCCCGGAAGGGGCAGCCATGACGGACACCGCCCTCGACCAGCCCCCGGCCCCGCCCGCCCCCGCCTCCCGCCGCGGCGCCCTGCTCGGCGCCATGTTCCTGATGGCCACCAGCGCCATCGGCCCCGGGTTCATCACCCAGACCACCTCGTTCACCGCCAAGCTCGGCGCCGCGATGGCGTTCGCGATCCTGGTATCGGTGCTGGTGGACATCGCGATCCAGCTGAACGTGTGGCGGATCGTCGGCGTCTCCGGACGGCGCGCCCAGGACCTCGGCAACTCCGTGGTGCCCGGCGGCGGCTACGCGCTGGCCGCCCTGGACGTCTTCGGCGGCCTGGTGTTCAACATCGGCAACGTCGCCGGCTGCGCGCTCGGGCTGAACGCGCTGCTCGGCCTGGACGTCAAGATCGGCGGCGCGCTGTCCGCGCTGGTCGCGATCGCGGTCTTCCTGATCCGGCGGGCCGGCGTCGCGATGGACCGGATCGTGGTGGTGCTCGGCGCCGTCATGATCGTGATGACGCTGTACGTCGCGGTGAAGTCGGGCCCGCCGATCGGCGACGCGCTCCGCCAGACCGTCGCGCCCGACCAGGTCGACTTCCTGGTCATCACCACGCTCATCGGCGGCACCGTCGGCGGCTACATCACCTACGCCGGCGCGCACCGCATGATCGACTCCGGGCTGACCGGGCCGGGCAACGTCCGCGAGATCAACCGCAGCGCCGTCACCGGCATCCTCGTCACCGCCGTGATGCGGGTGCTGCTGTTCCTCGCCGTGCTCGGCGTCGTCGCCGGCGGCGTCACCCTCGCCAAGGACAACCCCGCCCCGTCGGCCTTCCAGCACGCCGCCGGCGAGACCGGGCTGCGCGTGTTCGGCCTGATCATGTGGTCCGCCGCGATCACCTCGGTGATCGGCGCGTCCTACACCTCGGTGTCGTTCCTGGTGTCGTTCTCCGGCTGGATCGAGCGCAACCGCAACCGGCTCGTCGTCGCGTTCATCGTGGTCTCCACCGCGATCTACCTGGCGATGGGCACCACCCCCGCCAAGCTGCTGATCCTCGCCGGCGCCCTCAACGGGCTCATCCTGCCGTTCGGGCTGGCCGTGCTGCTGTGGGTCGCGGCCCGCCGCCGCGACCTGCTCGGCGGCTACCGCTACCCGGCCTGGCTGCTGCTGCTCGGCGTCGCCGCCTGGCTGCTCTCGCTCTACCTGGGATGGAACTCCCTGACCGGCATCAAGCACCTCTGGAACTGAGAGGGGGGAGGGGATGCGGATCCTGCCGGCCGGCGACCGGGCCCTCCTCGTCGAACTGCCCGGCCCGGAGGCGATGCTCGGCCTGTACGCGGCGCTCACCGCCGCCCCGCCGCGCGGCGTCGCCGACGTCGTCCCGGCGGCCCGCACCCTCACCCTGCTGCTCGACCCGTCCGCCGACCCCGCCGAGGTCGCCGCCGCCGTGCGCGGCGCGCGGCCCGGCGCGGCGGCCGGGTCCGCGGAGACCGTCGAGGTCCCCGTCGTCTACGACGGCCCGGACCTCGGCGCGGTCGCCGCGCTCACCGGGCTCGCCCCCGACGCGGTCGTCGCCGCCCACACCGGCACGCCGTGGCGGGTCGCGTTCACCGGGTTCGCCCCCGGGTTCGGCTACCTGGAGGGCGGGGACCCGCGGCTGGACGTCCCGCGCCGCGGAACGCCGCGCGTCCGGGTCCCGGCCGGCGCGGTCGGGCTCGCGGGCAGGTTCAGCGGCGTCTACCCGGTCGAGTCGCCGGGAGGATGGCAGCTCATAGGGCGAACGGAGGCCGTCCTATGGGACCTGGACCGCGACCCGCCCGCCCTGCTCAGGCCGGGGGTAAAAGTTCGTTTCGTCCGGAGGGAACCATGAAGCGCGGCCTGGACGTTCTCCAGTCAGGACTCCTGGCGACCGTTCAGGATCTGGGACGTCCGGGTCACGCGGCGCTCGGCGTGGGGGTGGCGGGCGCCGCGGACCCGGATTCGTTCCGCCTCGCGAACCGCGCGGTCGGCAATCCCGAGGACGCCGCCGCCATCGAGGTCACCCTCGGCGGGCTGCGCGTCCGATCCCGCGGGGGAGTGCTCGCGGCCGTGACCGGAGCACCCGCGCCCCTGACCGTCGACGGCCGGGCCGCCGCGCCCTACTCGGTCTTCCACGTGCCCGACGGCGCCGAGCTGCGCATGGGCACGCCCGCCGCCGGCCTGCGCAGCTACCTGGCCGTGCGCGGCGGCATCGCGGTCCCGCCCGTCCTCGGCTCCCGCTCCACCGACACGCTGTCCGGGCTCGGCCCGGCGCCGCTCAAGCCCGGCGACGTGCTGCCGGTCGGCCCGCCGCCGCGCGGGAACCCGCTGCTGGACGTGCTCCCCGTCGCGCCGCCGCCCGCGTCCGCCATCGAGCTGCGCGCGATCCCCGGCCCGCGCGCCGACTGGCTGGTCCCCGGCGCCCTGGACGTGCTGTTCGGCGCGCCCTACGAGGTGACCAGCGAGATCGACCGGGTCGGCATGCGGCTGGACGGCCCGCGCCTGGAGCACGCCGGGCGCGGCGAGCTGCCCAGCGAGGGGACCGTGACCGGCGCGCTCCAGGTCCCGCCGTCCGGGCTCCCCGTGCTGTTCCTGGCCGACCACCCGGTGACCGGCGGCTACCCGGTGATCGCCGTGCTGGCCTCCGCCGACATCGGGCGCGCCGCGCAGGCGCGTCCCGGGCAGCGGCTGCGGTTCCGCCCGCAGCCGGCCCCCGCCCTCGCAGGACCGCACTCCCGACAGGAGCGAACGTGACGAACCCCATCGACCCCGGCTCGCTGTCCCCGGACCAGGCCAGGGCGCTGTTCCGCGCCGGGCTGCGCGTCCCCACGGCCGGGTGGTGCTCCGGCTGGACGCAGGCCAACCTCATCGCCGTGCCCCGCGACCAGGCCTACGACCTGCTGCTGTTCGCGCAGCGCAACCCGAAGCCGTGCCCCGTGCTGGACGTCACCGAGCCGGGCGCGGTGTCGGCGCCGCTGTTCGCCGGCGACCTGCGCACCGACCTGCCCGGCTACATCGTGTACGAGGACGGCGAACCGGTCGCCGAGGTGCCCGCCGTCACCGACCACTGGCGCGACGACCTCGTCTGCTTCCTCATCGGGTGCAGCTTCACCTTCGAGGACGCGCTCCGCGAGGCCGGCGTCCCCGTCCGGCACATCGAGCAGAACACCAACGTCCCGATGTACCGGACGAACCGGATGTGCCGCCGCGCGGGCGGGTTCGGCGGCCCGCTGGTCGTCTCGATGCGGCCCGTCCCGGCCGCGCAGGTCGCCGACGCCGTCCGGGTCACCGCGCGGTACCCGTCCGTGCACGGCGCGCCCGTGCACGTCGGCGACCCGGTGGAGCTCGGCATCGACGACCTGGACGCGCCCGACTTCGGCGACCCGGTCGAGGTCCGGGTCGACGAGATCCCGGTGTTCTGGGCGTGCGGGGTGACGCCGCAGGCCGCGGTCATGGCGTCCCGCCCCAAGCTGGCGATCGGCCACGCGCCGGGCCACATGGCGATCACCGACGCCCGCGACACCCGGTACCTCGTGCCCTGAGTCCGGCATAGGCTGCCCCCATGCCCGAGATCGTCGCCCCGGGCGACCGGCTCGGGGAGCGCTACCTGCTGGAGGCGCCGCTGGGCGCCGGCGGGATGGCCACCGTCTGGCGCGCCACCGACCTCGTCCTGGACCGCGCCGTCGCGGTGAAGGTGCCGGCGGACGGCTGGCCGGAGGAGTTCACCCGCCGGCTCCGCCAGGAGGCCAAGGCCGCCGCCGGCCTCGCCCACCCGAGCATCACCGGCGTCTACGACTACGGCGAGGACGAGATCACCCCGCGCACGGGCCGGTTCGCCCAGCGGCGGCGCGTCCCGTACGTGGTCATGGAGCTGCTGGACGGCGAGACGCTGTCGGCGCGGCTGGCGCGGGGACCGCTGCCGTGGCGGGAGGCGGCCGGGATCTGCGCCCGGATCGCCGACGCGCTGGCCGCCGCGCACGCCGCCGGGATCGTGCACCGCGACGTCAAGCCCGCGAACGTGTTCCTGACCCCGCTCGGCGTGAAGGTCCTCGACTTCGGCATCGCGTTCACCGGCCCCCCGAAGTCCGCCGGGTCCGGCGGGCCCATGCTGGGCACCCCGGCCTACGTCGCGCCCGAGCTGCTCACCGGGACGCCGCCGGCGCCCGCGGCGGACGTCTTCTCGCTGGGCGTCGTCCTCGGCCAGGCGCTCGCCGGGGGCGCGCCGTCGCCGGTCGCCGACCCGCCGCCGGACGTCCCCGCCGAGGTCGCCGCCCTGGGCCGGCGCTGCCGGGACGAGGACCCGGCCGCCCGCCCGACCGCGGCGGAGGCGGCCCGCGTCCTGGCCGGCGCCGCCGGCGTCCAGCTCGCCGCGTTCCCGCAGCACGCCGGGGCCGCGGCGGTGGCCGGCGACGGCGAGCACCCTCCGACGCGCGTGCTGGACGAGCCGCTCCCGGAGCCGTCCGACGCGCCCGCATCGAGCGAGCCCGCGCCCGAGCCCGTGCCCGAGCTCGCGCCCGCCCCGGGCGAGCCGCCGCCGGGCGGCCCTGTGCCGTCGCGCCGGCCGCTGGTCATCGCGGGCGCGGCGGTCGGCGCGCTCGGCCTGGCGGCGCTGCTGATCGGCGTGCTCACGCCGGACTCCTCGCCGAAGACGGGCGGCCCACCGAAGGGGCCCGCACCGTCCGAGAGCACCGCGACCGCGGCGGCGACCGCGTGCTCGGTGGCGTACCGGATCGACGGGTCGTGGCCGCAGGGCTTCCAGGCCACGGTGCGGATCACCAACCTCGGAAAGGCCCGGGTCGACGGCTGGCGGCTGGCGTTCGACTTCCCGGACGGCCAGTCGATCACGCAGGTGTGGAACGCCGGGCAGGAGCAGCGCGGCGCGTCGGTGACGGTCACCGCGGCCGGCTGGAACGCGTCGATCCCGCCGCGCGGGACGGTCGAGTTCGGCTTCCTCGGACGCTGGGACGGCGGCAACGGGCGCCCGACGCGGTTCGCCCTGAACGGCGTGGAGTGCCGCTAGCCGGCCCGTTCATGGGAGCGCTCCCAGAAAGTTCCCGCAGCTCACCGGCCATTTTCTGCGGTCAATCCTGATTGTCCTATTGTGCGGCGGATCGCCGAGGGCTTAGCATCCCGGTCAATCGAAGCGCTTCGACACCGTTCGACGGACACGACCCCACCCGGTCCCACCCCCGTGAAGGATCCCCCCATGTTCAAGGCAGGCAGGGGTGCGGCGCTGCTCGCCGCCCTCGCCACCGCGGCCCTGTCGCTCTCCGCCTGTGGCGGCGACGGCGGCGGCTCCGACGGCAAGGTGCTCAAGCTCTGGCACTACGAGGCCCCCGACAGCGCCATGGGCCAGGCGTGGAACGAGGCGATCAAGGAGTTCCAGGCCGCCCACCCGGGCGTCAAGGTGAAGTTCGAGGAGAAGGGCTTCGAGCAGATCCAGAAGACCGCGCCGATGGTCCTCAACTCCAAGGACGCCCCCGACGTCCTGGAGTACAACAAGGGCAACGCGACCGCCGGCACCCTGTCCAAGCAGGGCCTCCTCCAGGACCTCACCCCCGAGGTCACCAAGCGCGGCTGGGACAAGCTGGTCAGCCCCGGCGTCCAGGTCACCGCCAAGTACGACGCCAAGGGCACCATGGGCGGCGACAAGTGGTTCGGCGTCCCCAACTACGGCGAGTACCTGCAGGTCTACTACAACAAGGACCTGTTCAAGAAGAACGGCGTCAAGATCCCGACGACGTTCGCCGAGCTCACCGCCGCGATGGACGCGTTCGTCGCCAAGGGCGTCACCCCGCTGACCAACGCCGGCGCCGAGTACATGGCGCACCAGTTCGTCTACCAGCTCGCCCTCGACAAGGCGCCCGACCGCTCCTGGGTGGACGCCTACCAGCGCTACACCGCCAAGCCGGACTTCAAGGACGCCGCCTGGACCTACGGCGCCACCACCTTCTCCGACTGGGTGAAGAAGAAGTACGTCGCCAAGGACTCGGTGAGCAAGAAGGCCGAGGACGCGGGCGTCGCCTTCATGAGCGGCAAGTTCCCGATGATGTTCTCCGGCAGCTGGTGGTTCGGCCGGGTCGCCAAGGAGGCCAAGTTCGACTGGGAGACCGCGGTCTGGCCGGGCGCGAACATGACCCTCGGCTCCAGCGGCAACCTGTGGGTCGTCCCCAAGGGCGCGAAGAACAAGGAGCTGGCCTACGACTTCATCGACATCACGATGAAGAAGAAGGTCCAGAACATGCTCGGCAACCTCGGCGGCATCCCGGTCGCGGCCGACTCCTCGGCGATCACCGACCCCAAGGTCAAGAAGCTCACCGACGACTTCACGGCCCTGGCGCAGAACAACCGGCTCGCCTACTACCCGGACTGGCCGGTCTCCGGCTTCTACGACGCCTGGGTCGCCCAGGTCCAGAAGATCATGAACGGGACCGCGCCCGGCGAGGCGCTGGGCGCGCTGCAGAAGACCTACGAAGACGGCCTGCCCAAGTGACGACGCACCACGAGGCCGGGAAGGGACGCGGCGCCGCCACCGGCGCCGCGACCCGCCCGGCGGGACGCGCGCGGGCGCGCGAGCAGCTCGGGTACCTGCCCTACCTGCTCCCCGGGCTGCTGCTGTTCACCGCCGTCATCGGCGTGCCGTTCCTGATGAACATCGGGACGAGCTTCACCGAGTGGTCCGGCGTCGGCAGCCCGTCCTGGATCGGCCTCGACAACTACCGGGAGCTGGTGAAGGACGGCGAGTTCTGGGCCTCGTTCCGGCACAACGTCCTGGTCATCATCGGGATGGCGATCGTCCCGACCGCGATCGGGCTGGTGCTGGCCGCCGCCCTCACCGACCTGATCGACCGGCACTTCGGGTCGCGCGTCGCGGCCGTCCTGCGCGCCTGCCTGTACCTGCCGCAGGTCCTGCCGATCGTCATCGGCGGCGTGGTGTGGAGCTGGCTGCTGTCGCCCGACAACGGCGCGGTGAACACGCTGCTCGACGACGTCGGGCTCGGCTCGCTGGCGCACGACTGGCTCGGCGACCCGTCCACCGCGCTGTGGTCCGTCCTCGGCGTCATGGTGTGGATGCAGATCGGGTTCCCGCTCGTGGTGTTCATGTCGGGGCTCCAGCGCGTCGACCCGTCGCTGTACGAGGCGGCCGAGATCGACGGCGCGACGTGGGCGCGGCGGTTCTGGCACATCACGATCCCGCAGATCCGCCCGGAGATCTTCGTCGTGCTGCTGTGGACGACGATCGCGGCGCTCAAGGCCTTCCCGCAGATCTTCGTGCTGACCAAGGGCGGGCCGGGCGGCGCCACGAACGTCCCGTCGTACTACTCCTACGTCAACTTCTTCGAGAAGTCCGACGTCGGCTACGGATCGGCGATCGCGACCGTGCTGACGCTCGTCATCGTCGCGCTCACCGTCGTCTTCCTGCGGCTGCAGGGACGTGACCTGGGGGAGGAGGGGCGATGACCGTGACGATGACCAAGCCCGGCGCCCCGGCGCGGGACCGGCGGGACGCTCCGCGCCGGCGCCGCCGCCGCGGCCCGTCGGCCTACGCGGTGCTCGTCGCACTGATCGCGCTGGCCGGGGTCATGCTGATCCCGTTCCTGGTCGTGGTGTCCAACGCGCTGAAGACGCCGCAGGAGTACACCTCCAAGGGGCCGCTCGCGCCGCCGTCCGGGTTCAACCTCGACGCGATCCGCGACTTCTGGGAGCGGGTCGACTTCGGGCACGTCCTGTGGAACAGCGTGCTCGTCAGCGGCTCGGTCGCGGTGCTGGCCGTCCTGCTGTCGGTGTTCAACGCCTACGCGCTCGGCATCGGCCGCATCAAGGGCCGCATCTGGCTGCTCGCGCTGCTGCTGCTCGCCAACACGCTGCCGCAGGAGGCGCTGGTCTACCCGCTGTACTACCTGGCCAAGCAGTTCGGGATCTACGACACCCGGCTCAGCGTGATCATCGTGTTCACGGTGGTGCAGAGCGCCTTCGGCACCTACCTGCTGTCGTCGGTGATGTCGGCGTTCCCGCGCCCGCTGCTGGAGGCGGCCCGCATCGACGGCGCGAACCGCTGGCAGATCCTGTGGCGGGTGGTCGTCCCGGTCGTGCGGCCGACGCTGAGCGTGCTGCTCGTCTTCTTCTTCGTGTGGACGTGGAACGAGTTCCTCATCCCCATGGTCTTCCTCATCTCCAACGAGAACCAGACGGTCTCCGTCGCGCTCGGCGTGCTGCAGGGGCAGCGCCTCATGGACGCCACCATGTCCAGCGCCGCCGCGCTCCTCGGCCTCCTCCCGACCGTCGTGTTCTTCCTCATCTTCCAGCGCACCCTGTCGCGCGGACTCACCGCAGGAGCCATTAAGTAATGAAGTTCAGTGACGGCTACTGGATGATGCGCGAGGGTGTGCACGCCGTTCATCCGGTGGAGGTCCTCGACGTCGCGGAAGGGCCCGGATCGTTCTCGGTCCAGGCGCCCGGGCAGCGGATCCGGCACCGGGGCGACCTGCTCAAGGGGCCGGTGGTGACGATCGACTGCGCGTCGCCCATGCCGGACGTCATCGGCGTCACGATCACCCATTTCGCGGGCACGAAGCGGCGCGGGCCGGAATTCGAGCTGGCCGCCGATCCGGCCGGCGACGTCCGGGTGGACGGCGACGCGGCGGAACTGACGTCCGGCGCGCTGACCGTCAGGGTCCGGCGCGGCGGGGAATGGGGCGTCGACTTCCTGGCGGACGGCCGGCGGCTGACCGGGACGGCGCCGAAGGCGACGGCGGTCATCGACACCGACGACGGCAGGCACTACGTGCGCGAGCAGCTCGATCTGGGCGTCGACCATTTCGTGTACGGGCTCGGCGAACGGTTCGGGCCGCTGGTGAAGAACGGCCAGTCCGTCGACATCTGGAACGCCGACGGCGGCACCGCCAGCGAGCAGGCCTACAAGAACGTGCCGTTCTTCCTGACGAACGCCGGCTACGGCGTCTTCGTCGACCATCCCGGGCACGTCTCGTTCGAGGTCGCCTCCGAGGCCGTCGCGCGGACGCAGTTCAGCGTCGAGGGCCAGTCGATGCGGTACTTCGTCATCTACGGGCCGTCGCCGCGGGAGATCCTGCGCAAGTACACCGCGCTGACCGGGCGGCCCGCGCGGCTGCCGGACTGGTCGTTCGGGCTGTGGCTGTCCACCTCGTTCACCACCGACTACGACGAGGCGACCGTCTCCTCGTTCATCGACGGGATGGCGGAGCGGGACCTGCCGCTCAGCGTGTTCCACTTCGACTGCTTCTGGATGCGCGAGTTCCAGTGGTGCGACTTCGAATGGGATCCGCGGGTGTTCCCGGACCCGGCCGGAATGCTGCGCCGGCTCAAGGAGCGCGGCCTGAAGATCTGCCTGTGGGTCAACCCCTACATCGGGCAGCGCTCACCGCTGTTCGAGGAGGGCAGGGCGCGCGGCTACCTGCTGACGCGGCCGAACGGGGACGTCTGGCAGTGGGACAAGTGGCAGCCCGGCCTGGCGGTGGTCGACTTCACCAATCCCGAGGCGCGGGAGTGGTATTCGGCGAAGCTGGAGGCGCTGCTGGACATGGGCGTCGACTGCTTCAAGACCGACTTCGGCGAGCGCATCCCCACCGACGTCGTGTACCACGACGGCTCCGACCCCGAGCGGGCGCACAACTATTACACCTATCTCTACAACCAGACCGTTTTCGAGCTGCTGCGCAAGAAGCGTGGCGAGGGCGAGGCGGTGGTGTTCGCCCGGTCGGCGACGACCGGAGGGCAGCGTTTCCCGGTGCACTGGGGCGGCGACTGCGAGTCGACGTTCGAGGCCATGGGGGAGAGTCTTCGCGGGGGCCTTTCCCTCGGCGTGTCGGGGTTCGGCTACTGGAGCCACGACATCGGCGGCTTCGAGGGGACGCCCGATCCGGCGCTGTTCAAGCGGTGGATCGCGTTCGGGATGCTGTCCTCGCACAGCCGGCTGCACGGAAGCCATTCCTACCGGGTGCCGTGGCTGTTCGACGAGGAGTCGGTGGACGTCCTCCGCGACTTCACCAAACTGAAGATGCGGCTGATGCCCTACCTCTCTGAGGCGGCGCGGCAGGCCTGCGGCGAGGGCGTGCCGATGATGCGGGCGATGGTCCTGCAATTCCCGGACGACCCGGCCTGCACGCATCTCGAACGCCAGTACATGCTCGGCGACGATCTGCTGGTGGCGCCCGTGTTCTCCGCGGAAGGCGACGTCTCCTATTACGTCCCGGACGGCGTGTGGACCCATTACCTCACGGGCGAACGCGTGCACGGCGGACGTTGGGTGAAGGAGCGGCACGGGTTCGGCAGCGTCCCATTGCTGGCCCGTCCCGGCGCGGTCATCCCCGAGGGCTCGGTGGACGACCGGCCCGACTACGACCACGCCGACGGCGTGACGTTGCGGGTGTACGAGCCGTCCGACGGGATGCACGTCGTGACCCAGGTGGACGAGACGACGTTCACCACCGCGCGAAGCGGCGCGACCGTCCGCGTGACGGGCGAAGGGGCTTGGAACGTTCTGCTGGTCAACGCGCGGGTGTCCACCGTCGAGGGGGGCGACGCGTCCCATCATCCGCAAGGGGTTCTGGTCAAGGCGGCCGGTGGCGAACTCGTCATCACTCTGGAAGAGGAGAACTGATGGGATTCCCGGACGGATTCCTGTGGGGAACGGCGACGGCGTCCTACCAGATCGAGGGCGCCGCCGCGGAGGACGGCCGCACGCCGTCCATCTGGGACACCTTCAGCCGCACGCCGGGAAAGGTGCTGAACGGCGACACCGGTGACGTCGCCACCGACCATTACCACCGCTGGCGGGAGGACGTCGCGTCCATGGCGCGGCTGGGGGTCGGCGGCTACCGGTTCTCGATCTCGTGGTCGCGCGTCCTGCCGGAGGGGAAGCCCAACCAGAAGGGCCTCGACTTCTACTCGCGGCTCGTCGACGAACTGCTCGAGAACGGCATCGCGCCCGTCGCCACGCTCTACCACTGGGACCTCCCGCAGGAGCTGGAGAACGCGGGCGGCTGGCCGGTGCGCGACACCGCGCGCCGCTTCGCCGACTACGCCGAACGCGTCGGCCGGGTGCTCGGCGACCGCGTCGAGACCTGGACGACGCTGAACGAGCCGTGGTGCTCGGCGTTCCTCGGCTACGCGGCGGGCGTCCACGCGCCGGGACGCACCGACCCGGCGGACGCGCTCGCCGCCGCCCACCACCTCAACCTCGCGCACGGCCTGGCGGTGCGGGCGCTGCGCGGCGTCGTGCCGCCGTCCGCGCGGCACTCGGTCACCCTGAACCTGCACCATTTGCGCGGCGACGCGGAGGCCGTCCGGCGGGCCGACGCCGTCGCCAACCGGATCTTCCTCGACCCGGTGCTCGGCCGCGGCTACCCCGCCGACCTGCTCGCCGACACCGCGGGGATCACCGACTGGGCGTTCGTCCGCGACGGCGACACCGACGTCATCGCCGCGCCGATCGACGTCCTCGGCGTCAACTACTACTCGCCGACGCTCGTCCGCGTGTGGGACGGGGTGACGCCGCGCGAGAACGACGACGGCCACAAGCGGGGCGCCGCGACCCCGTTCGTCGGCTGCGAGGGCCTGGAGTTCGTGAGGCAGCCGGGCCCGTACACGGCGATGGGCTGGCCGATCGACGCGTCCGGGCTGGAGGAGCTGCTGCTGCGGCTGCACCGCGAGTACCCCGACACCCCGTTGATGATCACTGAGAACGGCGCCGCGTTCGACGACGAGGTGGTGGACGGCCGGATCCGCGACGACCGCCGCATCGCCTACCTGCGCGACCACATCGCCGCCGCGGAGCGCGCCTGCGACGCGGGCGTCGACCTGCGCGGGTACTTCGCCTGGTCGCTGCTCGACAACTTCGAATGGGCCTACGGCTACGACCGGCGCTTCGGGCTGATCCACGTCGATTACGGCACGGGCGAACGCACCTGGAAAGACAGTGCGTTCTGGTACCGCGACGCCATTTCCGCGTCGCCGGCATCGGACGCCAAGTGAACCGCTCGACGACGGGACGCTCCGTGGTCAAGATCACCGATGTGGCGCGGCACGCCGGGGTGTCGCCGAGCACGGTGTCCTACGTGCTGAGCGGCAAGCGCACGATCTCCGAGGAGACCCGGCGGCGCGTCCGCGACAGCATCCGCGAGCTCGGCTACCGCCCGCACGCCGGGGCCCGCGCCCTCGCCAGCAGCCGCTCCAACGTGCTGGCGCTGATGATCCCGCTGCGCTCGGGCATCGCGGTCCCCGTCGTCATGCAGTTCGCGATGTCGGTGGTGACCGCCGCCCGCCGGCACGACCACGACGTCCTGCTGCTGACCCAGGAGGAGGGCGAGGACGGCCTGCGCCGCGTCGCCGACAGCGCGCTCGTGGACGCCCTCATCGTGATGGACGTGCAGATGGAGGACCCCCGGCTGCCGCTGCTGCGCTCGCTCGACCGGCCCAGCGTGCTCATCGGGTTCCCGGCCGACGCCGGCGACCTGACCTGCATCGACCTGGACTTCCACGCGGCCGGCGCGGTCTGCGTGGAGCATCTGGCCGGGCTCGGGCACCGGGAGGTCGCGCTGGTCGGCTCGCCGCCCGAGGTGTACGCCCGGCAGACCGGGTTCGCGCAGCGGGTCGCGGACGGGTTCGGCGCGGCGGTCCGCGAGCACGGCCTGGCCGGCGGCGTCCACCCGTGCGAGGCGACCCCGGAGGCGGCCCGCGCGCTGGTCGCCCGGCTGCTCGCCGAACGCCCGGGGCTGACCGGGATCCTCGTCCACAACGAGCCGGTCGTGGACACGGTCGTGCGGGCGCTGCGGGCGAACGGGCGCGCCGTCCCGCAGGACGTGTCGGTCGTGGCGATCTGCCCGGACGAGATGGCCGAGCACGCCGAACCGCCGCTGTCGTGCGTCGCGATCCCGGCGCAGGAGGTGGGCGGGCGCGCCGTCGAGCTGCTGATGGGCAAGCTCGACGGCGGGACCGTCCCGGCCGCGACCCTGCTCCCGCCGACCCTGACCCCGCGCGCGAGCACCGCCCCGGCGCCGCGCTGACGACCCCGCCCGTCCCGCCCACCACACATCCCGCTCTCACCACCCGCTCACCGTCCCGCCCCGCCGGACCGAAGGAGGCATGCGTCCGGGCCCGCGCGGCCCGGTTGTCGAAGCGCTTCGACACTTGTTGCTCGGGGGACGAGTCCAAGAGGAGGAACAGGTGCACACCACCCCCCCCACCCCCCCTTTCCCCGCCCGGCGCCGCCGGGCCGTCGCCCTCGCCGTGGCCGCCGTGCTGGCGGCCCCGGCCGCGTGGACGGCCGCCCCGGCCTCGGCCGTCGAGACCTTCCCGTTCCGCGACCCCCACCTGCCGGTCGACGCCCGCGTCAAGGACCTGCTGGGACGGCTCACGACCGACGAGAAGGTCTCGCTGCTCCACCAGTACGAGCCCGCGATCCCGCGCCTCGGGATCAAGCGGTTCAAGACCGGGACCGAGGCGCTGCACGGCGTCGCCTGGTCCACCGACATCGACGCCTCCGGCGCCGTCCGGACCGCGCAGGGCACGGTGTTCCCGCAGTCGGTCGGCCTCGGCGCCACCTGGGACCCGGCGCTGATGAAGCAGATCGGGTCCGCGGTCGGCGACGAGGCCCGCGGCTACAACAGCGAGAACCCCGACGTGTGGGGCCTGCAGCTGTGGGCGCCCGTCGTCAACCTGCTGCGCGACCCCCGCTGGGGGCGCAACGAGGAGGGCTACTCCGAGGACCCGCTGCTCACCGGGCTCCTCGCCACCGCCTACGGCAAGGGCATGCAGGGCGACGACCCGGACCGGCTCAAGGCCGCGCCCGTCCTCAAGCACTACCTGGCCTACAACAACGAGATCCGCCGCGACCAGACGTCCTCCAGCGTGCGGCCCCGCGTGCTCAAGGAGTACGACGAGGTGCCGTTCAAGCTGCCGCTGACGCAGGACGCGGCGACCGGCCTGATGACCTCCTACAACCTGGTCAACGGACGCCCGGCGACGGCGTCGCCGCTGGTGAACGACGCCAGACGGTGGAGCGGGAAGACCCTGCTGAACGTCACCGACGCGGGCGCGCCCAACAACCTCGTCGGCTCCGAGCAGTACTACCCGGACCTGCCCGCCGGCGACGCCGCCACCATCAAGGCGGGCGTCGACAGTTTCACCACCGACGACACGAACTCGTCCATCACCACGAACGCGGTCAAGACGGCCCTGTCGAAGGGCCTGCTCAGCGAGGCCGACCTCGACCGCGCGGTCGGGAACATCCTCAGCGTCCGCGTCCGGCTCGGCGAGTTCGACCCGGGCGGCGGCAAGTACGGGAAGATCACCAAGGACGCCGTCGACAGCCCCGCCCACCGCGCCCTCGAACGCAAGGCCGCGACAGAGCAGATGGTGCTGCTGAAGAATCAGAACAACGCGCTGCCGCTGTCGTCCGGCAAGAAGGTCGCCGTCGTCGGCCCCCTCTCGAACACGCTCTACACCGACTGGTACTCGGGTTCGCTCCCGTACAAGGTCACTCCGCTGGACGGCATCAAGAACAAGGTCGGCGCCGGGAACGTCGCGTCCAGCGAGGGGGTCGACCGCATCGCCCTCAAGGACGTGAAGACCGGCAAGTACGTGGCGGGCGGGACCACCGCCGCCGGGGCCGTCCTCAAGACGGGCCCGACGACCGCCGACGCCTCCGCCCAGTTCGACGTCTTCGACTGGGGCCAGGGCATCGTCACCCTGCGCTCCGCCGCCAACGGCAAGACCGTCGGCATCCACTCCGGCAACACCTTCGCCAACGACCAGGACCAGCCGAACGGCTGGTTCGTCCAGCAGATGTTCAAGCTGGAGAAGCAGGGCGACGGCTCTTACCTCATGCGCTACGCGGGCTACGAGAAGGCCTACGACTGGGCCGACCCGACCAAGATCTACGTGAAGGCGCAGGACGACGGCACGCTCGTCCTCACCACCAAGGACGACGCCACCGCGTTCGCCAAGGACGTCGTCGGCAGCGGCGTCGACTCCGCCGTCAAGGCCGCCACCAGCGCGGACACCGCCGTCGTCGTGGTCGGCAGCATGCCGTTCATCAACGGCCGCGAGGACCACGACCGCACCACCATGGCGCTCGCCGAAGGCCAGGAAGAGCTCATCAAGGCCGTCCGCAAGGCCAACCCGAACACGGTCGTCGTCGTGGAGAACAGCTACCCGACGACCCTCACCTGGGAACAGGCGAACGTCCCGGCGATCCTGTGGACGAGCCACGCCGGCGCCGAGACCGGCAACGCCCTCGCGTCCGTCCTGTTCGGCGACGAGAGCCCGTCGGGCAAGCTGCCGCAGACCTGGTACCGCTCCGAGAGCGACCTGCCCGACATCCTCGACTACGACATCATCAAGTCCGACCGCACCTACCTGTACTACAAGGGCAAGCCGCTCTACCCGTTCGGCTACGGCCTCACCTACACCACCTTCCGGTACGGCAAGCCGAAGCTCAGCAGCCACTCGCTGTCAGGCGGCAAGACCCTGACCGTCACCGTCCCGGTCACCAACACCGGCAGGCGGGCGGCGGACGAGGTCGTCCAGCTCTACACCCACCAGCGGACGTCCCGCGTGAAGCAGCCCGTCGAGCAGCTCCGCGCCTTCCAGAAGGTCCACCTCGCACCCGGCAAGACCGCCTCGGTGACCCTCCAGGTGAAGGCGTCCGACCTGGCGACCTGGGACGTCACCCGCAACAAGTGGACCCTCGAGACCTCCAGGCAGGACGTCCTCGTCGGCTCCTCGTCCACCGACATCCGGCAGCGCGCCGCGGTCGACGTCCACGGCGAGCGCGTCCCCGCCCGCGACCTCACGCGGCCGACCCGCGCCGCCGACTTCGACGACCAGAACGCCGTCCAGCTCGTCGACGAGTCCAAGGCCAAGGGCGACGCGGTCGCCGGCACCGAAGGCTCCTGGCTGGCCTTCAAGGACGCGGCGCTCGAGAACGGAACCCTCACCGTCCGCGCGGCCAAGGAGACCGCCGGGAACTCCACCGTCCAGGTCCGCCTCGACAGCCCGACCGGCCCCGTGGCCGCGACGCTGACCGTCCCGTCCACCGGCGGCAAGTACACCTACAAGGACGTGACGGCCGCCCTGCACGCCACCGGCCGCCACGACCTCTACCTCGTCTTCAACGGCGAGGCCCGCCTGTCCGCCCTCACCCTCCGCTGAGAAGATCCCGGCTCGCCGCCCTCCAGCGGCGAGCCGGGCCCCTCACGCCGAGGTCCGATGCTCCCCGCCGCGGGCCCTTGCCTCCGCCTTCAGCAACTGCGAAACCCGCTGGGTCGAGACGCCCAGAATGATCCCGATCTCCTTGCCCGTGAGCCCCTCGTCGTGAAGCATGCGCGCCACCCTCCGCAGCTTCAGCGCCGCGTCGTCGCGCGCCTTCTCAGCGGCCCGGGTCTCCGCCCTCGCCTGGCGGGCCTGCTCGGCGAGCCCTTCCCCGATATCGGGAACGAGTTCCAGGTCGAAAGAGTCCATCGGGACGTCCAGCGCGAGCGAGATGTAGTCGCGCGCCATCATCTCGGCGTCCTTCAGGCTGTGCGACTGAGTCGCGCCCACCGATTCGATGTCCAGCTCCCAGCCGTGCTCCCATCTGCGGGCCCGCACCCGGTACACATCCCGCCCGTCGCTCACTGGAGCCATCCCTCCTCGAGGCAGACCAGGCCTTTGATCGTGTTGCTCACGACGAGCGCGGAGATCTCCCGGTGCCGGGAATGATCGCCCTGTGCTCCCCGCACGGACAGACCCATTTCGTATGCGGACCCCTGTCGGGCGTCCGCTTGTCGCAGCCCTGTCTTCTCAACGCACGCTCAAGGTCGGCCAGCTTCATCGGTTTGGGCACCAGTGTAATCTAGCCCCCCTTGATGTTCTCTGTGATCTGATCGGCACTCTAAGTGAGCAGTGCATTGTCGCCTCAGCCGGTGACGTCGACGGCTCTGTTCCGGCTTGGTCGGGGCGGGGTCGCCGGCCTGAGCGACAGCAGCGCGTCGCGGGACGCCGACCCCGGCGGCGCGGTGTAGAAGACGGTCCACTGGTCGCGGTCCGGGTCGTGCAAGGCCTCGCACTCCAGATCGAGCAGGCCGGCCACCGGGTGGTGGATGCGCTTGCGGACGGACCGCTCGACCCGGACGTCCTGCTCCTCCCACAGGCTCCGGAACTCGGCGCTCGCGGCCAGGAGCCGCTCGACCAGGTCGCGGACGCCGTGGTCGCGCGGATACCGGGCGGCGGCCGCCCGCAGGTCGGCCACCGCCTCGCGCGCGAACCGGGGCGCGTCGGCCGCGTCCACCCGCCTTTGCGCCCGCGGCCGGGCGAAGAACCGCCATACGATGTTGCGCTCGCGCTCCGGCATGGCGGCGAAATCCCCGAGCAGCGCGCACGCCATCGGATTCCACGCCAGGACATCGAACTTGGCGTCGCACACCAGCGCGGGCGTGTCGTCGAGCCCCTCCAGCAGGCGAAGGACGCTCGGCCGCACCTCCCGGACCGGCGTCGGCGGCGGCGCGGGCACCTCGCCCGCCAGGTAGTGCAGGTGGGCCCGCTCGGCGTCCGACAACCGCAGCGCCCGCCCGAGCGAGGTCAGCACCTGCCGCGACGGACGCGGCCCGCGTCCCTGTTCGAGCCGGACGTAGTAGTCCACCGACATCCCCGCCAGCTGCGCGACCTCCTGCCGCCGCAGCCCGGGCGTGCGCCGGCGTCCCGGACGCAGCCCGACGTCGGACGGCTGCACCCGTGCGCGCCACCGCCGCAGGAAGGCGGCCAGCTCCGCCCGGTCTCCGTGCTCCACCCCCCAAGTGTGGCCGCCCCGGCGCGCGGCGACCATGGGACCGCCGGTACCAGTCTCAACGGTCCTCTCCCGGACCGGGCGGACCGCGGCCACGGTGGGACCCATGACGACAGAGAAGATCGCCTTGATCACGGGCGCCAACAAGGGCATCGGATTCGCGACGGCGGGCGCGCTGGCACGGGCGGGCCACACCGTCCTGCTCGGGGCCCGCGACCCCGGCCGCGGCGAGGCGGCCGCCGCGGCCCTGGCCGGCGAGGGGCTGGACGTCCGCTTCGTCCCGCTCGACGTGACCGATCCCGCGACGATCGCGGCCGCCGCCGCGCTGATCGACGCCGACCACGGCCGGCTGGACGTCCTGGTCAACAACGCCGCCGTCACCCGCGACCGGTCGCGTCCGCCGGCGGAGCTGCCGGTCGCCGACCTGCGCGAGGTCTACGAGACCAACGTGCTCGGCGTCGTCGCGGTGACCAACGCCATGCTGCCGCTGCTGCGCAGGTCGCCGGCCGGCTGCATCGGCAACGTCTCCAGCGGCCTCGGCACGTTCGCCTTCCTCCAGGAGCCGGACGAGGGACTCGCGCGCTATGCGAACCTGCTCGGCTACAACTCCTCCAAGGCGGCGCTGAACGCGGTCACGCTCATCTACGCCAACGCGCTGCGCGACGAGGGCATCAGGGTCAACGCGCTCTCGCCGGGCTTCTGCGCCACCGACCTCAACGGCCATACCGGCGTCCTGACCGCCGAGGAGGGCGGAGCCCACCTCGCCCGCCAGCTGGAACGCCCCGAGACCGGCGCCTTCCTCAACGAGAACGGAGGCACCTACCCCTGGTGACCGGCACCCTTCCTTCTTCGGTGCGGGGGCTTGCGCGCCGTGGTTAATGGCACTAACTTGAAGTTAATCCTATTAACCACCAAGGGAGGGTGACATGGCGAGCATCGCCACCGCGCCGCGCGGGGGGCTGCTGAGCGTTCCGGCCGTGGCCGGGATCGGATACGCGCTCTCGTGGGCCGCCGGGCTGTCGGTTCCGGTGCCCGCGGCCGGGTTCGGCGCGTCCGGGAGCGAGATCGTCCGGGACTACGCGGGGCACGGGGGCGCGCTGACCGTGCAGTTCCTGCTCACCGAGGGATTGCCGGCGGCGGGGCTCGCGCTGGTTCCGCTCGCGCTGGGACGGGCGGCGCGCTGGTCGAGGGCCGGACGGATCGCCGCGGGCGCCGGGCTGGTGGCCGCGGCGATCTCCCTGGCGCAGTTCGCGATCGGGCTGGGGCTGGTCGCCGCGTCCTCACCGGGCACGGCGCACGGACTGCTGGAGGCGCTCAACCGCGCGGACGGCGTCAAGATGCTCCTTCTCGCCGCCGTCGGGGCCGCGGGAGCCCTCTCGGGGACGCTTCCCCGCCGGCTCCGCCACGTCGGATTCGCCCTGTCCGTCGCCATCGCGGGCTCGGGCATCGGCTACGCGCTGCTCCTCACCGGCGTCGCTACGCTGGCGTACGTGTCGCTTCCGCTGCTGATCCTCTTCGTCGCCGGCTCCGGCATCGCGCTCGGCCGGACGGGCAGGTAGGGGATGCCGCGCGCGGGACTCACCCCGGAGCGGGTCATCGCCGAGGCCGCGGCCGTCGCCGACGAGGCGGGCCTCGAACGGCTCACGCTGGCGGCGGTCGCGAAGCGGTGCGGGGTGTCGCTGCCGGGGCTGTACAAGCACGTGGAAGGGCTGGACGCCGTCAAGCGCGGCATCGCGATCCTGGCCGTCGGGGAGATGACGGCGCGGCTCGCGGCGGCGACCTCCGGGGTCACCGGACGGGACGCGCTCGCGGAACTGTCGGCCGCCTACCGGGCCTACGCCGCCGCCCGTCCCGGACGCTACGCCGCGAGCGTCCGGGCACCGGCTCCCGGCGACGGGGAGCACGCGGCGGTCGCCGAGCAGGCGGTCGCCGTCGTCGCGTCCGCGTTCAAGGGGTACCGGCTCGAAGGCGGCGATCTCGTCCACGCGATCCGCATGTGGCGGATCGCCTGCCACGGGTTCGCGTCGCTGGAGGGCGAGACGGCGTTCGGGCTGCCGGAGTCGCTCGACGAGACCTTCGGACGCCTCGTCGACGCACTCGACGAGGCCTTCCGGAGGATGGCCCCCGGCTCCCCGTCGTCCGAGGCCTGACCGCCGCCGCCGGTCAGGGGCGCAGGGCGGCGGGGAGCCTGTCGGGGCGGCGCAGGTGGTGGGCGACGTTCCCGACGAGCTCCAGGGTGATGCGGCGCTCGGCGAAGCGCCACCGGCCGTCGCGCAACGCGAACCGGTCGTCGTAGCGGCCGGCGCAGATCGGCTGGAAGGGCAGGTCCGGCGTGGCCTGGAGCACGGTGAAGTACGACGCGGCCGTGGCCGCCGGGCCGTCCGGCTCGACCGCGACGTTGGTGGTGACGTGCTTGGTGCGCGGCGTGCCGTCGTCGTACAGGATGATCGTCTTCTCGAACATCCGCGCCACCGCGTCGCCGGTCAGCGTGGCGCCGCCGCTCACGAAGTCGGCGTCCGCGAACAGCCGGGCGACCGCCGCGAAGTCGCCGCGGTCGACCGCCTCGGCGTAGGCGAAGATCAGGTTCCGGACGGCCTGGTCGGCCGGAAGGGCGTCGGGCATGCGCGGCCTCCAGAGGCGGAGCGTCCGCTCATTGAAGCCCCCGCGGCGGCGGGCCGGCGGCGCGGTCCCGGTCGGCGGGACTCAGGAGCAGGCGCGGGTGTGCAGGTCGCGGACCTCGGCCTCCAGGGCGGGGACCGGGCCGTCCACCCGGATGCCTGGCACCACGTCCTGGATCGGGATCGCGTTGACCGGCGACGGCGGCACGCCCAGCGCCGCCCGCCACTCGGCGACCTGCCGGGACGAGTGCACGTAGACGATGCGGCCGAGGCCGACCCAGCCGTGCGCGGCCGAGCACATCGGGCAGTGCTCCCCGGAGGTGAACACGGTCGCGGCGGCGCGCTCGTCCGGCGCCACGTTGCCGGCGGCCCAGCGCGCCGCCTCGAACTCCGGATGCCGGGTCTGGTCGCCGCCGGCGGTGCGGTTGCGGTCCTCGAACAGCACCTTCCCGGACGCCGCGACCAGCACGGTGCCGAACGGCTCGTCGCCGTCCGCCAGCGCCTCGGCGGCCAGCTCGACGGCGCGCCGCAGGTGCGCCATCTCCTCGTCGGTCGGCGTGTAGGCCACGGCGGGCTCCTCTCGGTTCGGCGAAGTCATGAGCGATCATAGGCCGGGCTCATGACAGTGGAGGACGCCGTTACGCCGACTCGCGCAGCACCAGGTGCGGGCGCATGATGACCACCGGGTCGGCGACGGCCTCGCCGCGGATCCGGGACACCAGCAGCCGCGCCATCGCCACGCCCATCTCCTCCGGCGACTGGTGCACGCTGCTGAGCGGCGGGTCGGCCAGCGGCGCGGACGCGGAGTCGTCGAAGCCGATCACCGCGACGTCGTCGGGGACGCGGCGGCCGAGCCGGCGCAGCACCCGCAGCGTGCCGAGCGCCATCGGGTCGCTCGCGGCGAACACCGCGTCCATCGCGGGCTCGCCGGCCAGCAGCCGCTCGGCGGCGCTGATGCCGGTGGCCTCGCCGAAGTCGCCGAACGCGACGTACTCCGGCAGCCCCGCCTCGCCGAGCGCCTCCCGGTACCCGGCGAGCCGGTCGATGCCCACCCCCATGTCCTGCGGGCCGGCGATCGTCGCGATGCGGCGCCGCCCCCCGGCGATGAGGTGCCCGACGGCCTCGCGGGCGCCGAGCCGGTTGTCGACGTCGACGTAGCTGACCGGCGACAGTCCCGGCGGGCGGCCGCCGAGCACCGTCGGCACCCCGTTGGCCTCCAGCTTGGCGGGCAGCGGGTCCTCGGCGTGCAGCGAGGTCAGCAGCACCCCGTCCACGTGCTGGGTGGTCAGGTAGTGCTCCAGGCGCGCGTACTCCTCGGGGGAGCGGGCGAGCGCGAGCAGCAGCTGCAGCCCCGTGTCGCCGAGGCCGTTGCTGATGCCCCGGATGATCCCGGCGAAGTACGGCTCGCCGAACAGCCGCTGGTCGGACTCGGCGATCACCAGCGCCACCGTGTCGGTGCGCCGGGTGACGAGCGTGCGGGCCGCCCGGTTGGGCACGTACCCGAGCTCGTCGATCGCCTTCAGCACGGCCTGCCGGGCCCGCTCGCTGACCCGCGGCGACCCGTTGACCACCCGGGACACCGTGCCGCGGCCGACCCCGGCGCGCGCCGCGACCTCTTCCAGGGTCGGGCGCGTCCCCCTCTGCGTCATCAGGCCCCTCCGTCCTTCCTGTGGCGTCGCCGCCGCTCCGCCGGGCCGGCGGCCGCCGGGGCGCCGGCCCGGCCGGGCGGCGGGGCCGGCCCCCGGGCGGTGCCGATCCGGCGATCCTCAGCCGCGCCCGGGCAGGCCGCCCCGCCGGATCACGTCCGAGTACCAGCGCGCGCTGTCCTTGGGCGTCCGGCGCTGCGTCGCGTAGTCCACGTGGACCAGCCCGAAGCGCTTGGAGTAGCCCCAAGCCCACTCGAAATTATCCAGCAGCGACCATGTGAAATAGCCCGCAAGCGGTACGCCGTCGGCGATGGCGTCGTGGCACGCGCGCAGGTGCGCGTCGATGTAGGCGATGCGCCCCGCGTCGTGGACCGTGCCATCGCCGTCCGGGGCCTCGTCGTAGCCGGCGCCGTTCTCGGTGATGTACAGCGGGACGGCCGGGTACTCGCGGTGCACCCGGGTGAGCACCTCGTGCAGCCCGCCCTCGTCGATCTCCCAGCCCATCCCGGTGGTCGGCCGCCCCGCCGGGACGAACCGGACGTGCTCGCTGCCCACCCACGGCGAGTGCGTCGCGAACGGCCCCGACGCCGTCTGCGCGGCCTCCCCGGGCGTCCCCGCGACCGTGTGCCGCGTGTAGTAGTTGATGCCGAGCTGGTCGATCGGCTGGTTGATGACGGCCAGGTCCGCGGCGTCGGGGTCGAACCCGTGCCGGGCGGTGTCGGCCAGCACGTCGTCGGGGTAGCGGCCGAGCAGCAGCGGGTCGAGGAACAGCCGGTTCTGCATGCCGTCGATGCGGCGCGCGGCGTCCACGTCGGCGGGGTCGTCGGTCGCGGGGGAGACCGCGTACAGGTTGACGGCCGCGCCGAAGTGGTTGCCCGGGTGGCGGGCCCGCATCGACTGCACCGCCAGCCCGTGCCCCAGCATCAGGTGATGGGCCGCGAGCAGGGCGCCGGACGGGTCGAGCCGCCCGGGCGCGTGGTCGCCGGACGCGTAGCCGAGGAACGCCGCGCACCACGGCTCGTTCACCGTCGTCCAGTGCTTCACCCGGTCGCCGAGCGCCTCGTGCACGGCGGCGGCGTAGTCGGCGAACCGGTGCGCCGTCTCGCGCCGCGGCCAGCCGCCCGCGTCCTCCAGCGGCTGCGGCAGGTCCCAGTGGTACAGCGTCGGCCAGGGCTCGACCCCCGCCTCCAGCAGCGCGTCGACGAGGCGCCGGTAGAAGTCGAGCCCCGGCTCGTTGACGGCCCCGGCCCCGGACGGCTGCACCCGGGGCCAGGAGATGGAGAACCGGTAGGAGGTGAGGCCGAGCTCGCGCATCAGCGCGACGTCCTCGGGGTACCGGTGGTAGTGGTCCACGGCGACGTCCCCCGTGTCGCCGCCGAGGACCTTGCCGGGCGTGCGGGCGAAGGTGTCCCAGACCGACGGTCCGCGGCCGTCCTCGGCGGCGGCGCCCTCGATCTGGTAGGCGGCCGTGGCCGCGCCCCAGCGGAACCCGGTGGGGAACCGCGGTCCGGTCCCGCGGGCGCCGGCAGGCTCTTCGGTCGGGCCCTGTACGGCGCTCGATTCCAGAGAGGTCACGCCTTCACTGCACCTTCCATGATTCCGCCGATGATCTGGCGGCCGAAAACGACGAACACCACGAGCAGCGGCAGGATCGCCACGGTGGTACCGGCGAACATGAGCGTGTAGTCCTTGAAGTACGCGTTCGCCAGGTTGTTGATCGAGATCTGGACCGTGGGGTTCTCCGGCGTGAGCACCGCGAGCGGCCACATGAAGTCGTTCCAGGTCTGCATGAACGTGAACAGGCCGAGCACGCCGGCGGCGGGCCGCAGCGCGGGCAGCACGACGCGCCAGTAGATGCCGAACGTGGTGCACCCGTCGACCCGGGCGGCCTCGATCAGCTCGTCCGGGACGGCCTGGTCGGCGTACTGCCGCATCATGAACACGCCGAACCCGGTGACCAGGAACGGCACGATCACCGCCTGCAGATGGCTCTGCCAGCCCAGCTTCACCATGATCATGTAGAGCGGGATGATGCCCATCTGCACCGGGATCATCATGGTCGCGACGATCGACACCAGCAGCACGTTCTTGCCGCGGAAGCGCAGCTTGGCGAAGGCGAAGCCGGCCAGCGAGGCGAAGAAGACGGTGGAGACCGTCACGCACGCCGAGGCGATCGCCGAGTTCACCAGGCCCTTGGCGAAGTAGGCGTCGGGGTTGTCGAACAGCCGGCGCACGTTGTCCCCGCCGTGCCCGCCGGGCAGCATCGGCGGCGGGACGTCGGCGACCACGTCGTTGGTGCGGGTCGCCACCGCGATCATCCAGTAGATCGGGAAGACCGACAGGGCGAGCGCGACGATCAGCGTGAGATAGGTCAGCGGGCTGGCGTTCCACAGGTTGCGGAACCGGCCGGGCCGGCCGCCGCGGGCGTGCCGGGCGTCGCCGGGACCGGCCAGGAGCGTGGTCACTTGGTGCCTCCCGTGCGCCGCACGAAAAGGAAGTTGATCAGGGAGAACAGGATGATCATCAGGAACAGGGCCCACGCGACCGTGGCGCCGTAGCCGTACCGGTCATGGCCGAAGGCGTTGTCGTACATGTACATCGTCAGCGTCTGGAACTGGTGCAGCGGGCCGCCGTCCATCTTGTTGGGGGTGCCCACGCTGAACAGCACCGGCTCGGTGAACAGCTGCAGCCCGCCGATGGTCGCGATGATCGTCGTGAAGATGATCGTCGGGCGCAGCATCGGCACGGTGATCTGCCAGAACTGCCGGATCCGGGACGCGCCGTCGATCGAGGCGGCCTCGTACAGGTCCTTCGGGATCGCCTGCATCGCGGCGAGGTAGATCAGCGCGTTGTAGCCGGTCCAGCGCCAGTCGACCATGGTGGCGATCGCCACCCAGGACCAGCCGCGGCTGCTCGTCCAGTCGATCGGGTCGATCCCCACCAGCCCGATCGCCCAGTTGATCATGCCCCAGTCGTGGTCGAACATCTGGGTGAACACGATCGCGACGGCGGCGGTGGAGGTGACCAGCGGCGCCACCATGCCGATCCGGAACAGCGTCGGCACGCGCATCCGCCGGTTCAGCGCGTTGGCGACGAACAGCGCGATCATCAGCTGCGGCACGGTCGACAGGACGAAGATGCCGATGGTGTTGACCGTCGCGTGCCAGAAGTCGGCGTCGCTCCACAGGTACTTGTAGTTGTCCAGGCCGACCCACTTGCGGGTGCCCGAGGCGAGCTCCCAGTCGTGCAGGGACACCCAGAGCGTGTAGACCAGCGGGAACGCGCCGAAGATCGCGAACACGAGGTAGAACGGCGAGATGAAGGCGTAGGGCGACGCCTTCACGTCGAGCCGGGTCAGGCGGGTCCGCAGGGAGCGGCGCCCGGCCGGTGGGGCCTGCGCCGGTGGATGCTGGGGACCGTTCCGGCTGGGGCGCAGATCGGTGGCCATGGCCATGCGCCTCCTTTCCGAGGACGGGGCTGAGCGGGAGAAGGAACGGCGGCGGCGCCGCGCGGGGAGGTGGGCACGGCGCCGCCGCCGTGGCGGGAGGCGGCTACCTGGCGGCCTTCTTGGCCTCCTCGACGGCCTTGGACCAGGCCTCATCCGGCTTGACCTTGCCCTGCCCGACCGAGATCAGCACGTTCTCCACGGCCGCCCGCACGTCCTCGTTCTTCGGGCCGAGGTGCACCGGCTTCACCGAGGCCACCAGGCTGCCGAAGATCGTGCCGATGGGCGCGTCGTTGAAGTAGGCGCTCTTCGCGCCGGAGACCGTCGGGTCCTGCTCGGCCTGCGGCGACGAGGGGAAGGTGTTGGCCGACTTGAAGGCCCCGGCCTGCCCCTGCGGGGAGGTCAGGAACTCGGCCAGCGCGGCGGCCTGCTTGGCGTGCTTGGTCTGCTTGGGGACGGCGAGCCACGAGCCGCCCCAGTAGCCCGAGCCGCCGGGCGTCGTCGCCACGTCCCACTTGCCCTTGCCGGAGGCGCCGGAGAACTGCTCGATGCCGCCGAGCATCCACGACGGGCAGGGCACGGTGGCGAACGTGTCGCGCTTGAGCCCGGTCTGCCACGGCGGGGTGAACACCGACATGTCGGAGGTGAGCTTGCTCTGCTCGAACTTGAGCGAGGTGTCGAACGCCTGCTTCACCGCCGGGTTGCTGTCGAAGACGAGGTTGTCGTTCTTGTCGAAGAAGCTGTAGCCGGGGCCGGCGCCGGCGTTCTGCAGGACGGTGGCGCGGAAGACCGCGGTCGGGCCGTCGAGCCACTTGGTGCCGGACACCTTCTGCTGGAACTTCTGCCCGGTCTGCAGGAACGCGTCCCACGTCGGCCAGAGCTTGCCGACCTCGTCGCGGTCGGTGGGCAGGCCCGCCTTCTGGAACAGGTCCTTGCGGTAGCACATGGCGAGCGGGCCGACGTCGGTGCCGAGCCCGACGAGCTGCTTGCCGTCGGGGCTGAGGCCCATCTGCCACTTCCACGGCAGGAACTTGTCCTGCAGCGCCTTGCCGCCGTAGTCGAGCAGGTTGACGAACTTGGACCGCTGCTGCATGTAGAGCGGCAGGATGCCCTCCTCGAGCATCACCACGTCGCCGGCGCCGCTGCCCGTGGCCATCCACTGCTGGATGCGGGGCTTGTACTCGTCCAGCGACGAGACCTTGCGCTGCTTGATGGTGACGCCGGGGTGGGACTGCTCGTACTGCTTGTAGAGCTGGTCGTAGCCCACCTCGCCGAACACGTCGACGGTGAGCGTCACCGGCCCCGAGTCCGCGTCCTTCTTCTTGTCGCCGTCGTCGCCGCCGCAGGCGGCCGCGAGACCGCCCGCGAGCACCACCGCCATCGCCGTGCCCAGTCCGCGCCGCATGATGGCCCTCATGGCGGACCCCTCTCAGGTTGTGTCTTCCATTGCGTGGGAGCGCTCCCACGGATGAAAGACCGTGACGGGCCTCACTGTCAATCCGCCGCAACACATTCGTTACAACTCGAACGGATCGCCCGAGGCCCCCGGCGAACCCGGGCTCAGGCCTCCGGTACGGTGGACAGCCGCCGGCCGGCCGGGGGCGGGGCCGCCGGGACCGGCGCCGAGGACCGCCGGACCACCAGTTCCGGACGGAACAGCAGCTCGGTGCGGGGGGAGCGGGCCCCGCGGATCTCGTCCAGCACCGTGCTCACCGCCGCCATCGACATCTCCCGCACGGCCTGCCGGATCGTGGTGAGCGGCGGGTCGAGGTAGGCGGTCAGCAGCGAGTCGTCCATGCCGGTCACCGACACGTCCTCGGGTACCCGCAGGCCACGCGCGCGGGCCGCCCGGATCGCGCCGAGCGCCATGATGTCGTTGCCGCCGCAGATCGCGGTGCAGCCCGCGTCCAGCAGCTTCGCCGCCGCCGCCTGCCCGCCCTCGACCGTGTACATCGTGTTCACGACCAGCTCTTCGACCTCGGCCGCAGGCAGCCCGGTGTGCGCCGCCATCGCCCGCCGGAACCCCTCGGTCTTGCGGCGCGTCGGCACGTACACGTCCTGCCCGATCGCCAGGCCGATCCGCCGGTGGCCCATTGCGGCCAGATGCCCGACGATCGCCTCCAGCGACGCGACGTCGTCGTTGGAGACGAACGGCGCGTCGATGTCGGGCCGGTACCCGTTCACCAGCACGATCGGCAGCGCCTGCTCGGTCAGCCGCGCGTACCGGGCCCGGTCGGAGCGCGCGTTGGCGTGCAGCCCGTTGACGAAGATGATCCCGGCGACGCCGCGCTCCAGCAGCATCTCGATGTAGTCGTCCTCCGCGACGCCGCCCGGTGCCTGCGAGCACAGCACCGCCATGTACCCGTGCCGGGCCAGCGCGCTCTCGATGACCTCGGCGAACGCCGGGAAGATCGGGTTGGTCAGCTCCGGGATGATCAGCCCGATCAGGCCGGCCCGCCGCTGGCGCAGCCGGGCCGGCCGCTCGTAGCCGAGCACGTCCAGCGCGGTCAGCACCGCCTGCCGGGTGCTCGGCGACACGCCCGGTTTGCCGTTGAGGACCCGGCTCACGGTCGCCTCGCTCACCCCGGCGTGCACGGCGATGTCCGCCAGCCGTGTCGTCATAGGTCTCAAGTTATCCCTCATTAACGTCCCGCCACAGCGCGGTGTCGGGCGCGAGCTCGGCGGTGCCGCCGGCGGTGTGGACCGGTCCGCTGGCGAGCAGCGGGGTTCCGGGGACGGGGACGCGGACCGCGCGGTCGCCCATGTTCACGACGCAGACGCAGGCGCGGCCCGTCGCCGGGTCCTCGCGGGCGAACGACAGCGTGCCGGGCGGGCCGTCCAGCCAGCGGAGGGGGCCGTCGCCGAGCGCCGGATGGTCGCGGCGGGCGCGCAGCGCCGCCCGGTAGAGGGCGAGCATCGAGCCGGGGTCGTCGCTCTGCGCCGCGACGGTCAGGTCGCGCCAGGACGTCGGGATCGGCAGCCACGACGAGGCGCCGGCGCCGAAGCCGAACGGCGGCTCCTCGCCCTCCCACGGCATCGGCACCCGGCAGCCGTCGCGTCCCTGGCCCTCGCCGCGCAGCCGCTGCGGGTCCTGCTGGAACTCCTCCGGCAGGTCGAGCACCTCGGGAAGACCCAGCTCCTCGCCCTGGTAGACGTACGACGAGCCGGGCAGCGCGAGCGTCAGCAGCGCCGCCGCGCGAGCCCGCCGCAGGCCCGTGCCGCCGCCGCCGTAGCGGGTGACGTGCCGCTTGACGTCGTGGTTCGACAGCACCCACGTCGCGGGCGCGCCGACCGCCCCGGCGGTGCGCAGCGACTCCTCGATCACCGCGCGCATCGCGGGCGCCTCCCACGGCGCGGTCAGGTAGTGGAAGTTGAACGCCTGGTGCGACTCGTCCGGGCGGGTGTAGGCGGCGAGCCGCTCGGGCGTCGGCGCCCACGCCTCGGCGACGGCGATCCGCTCCCCGGCGTAGCCGTCCAGGATGCGGCGCCACTCGCGGTGGATGTCGTGCACCGGATCCTGGTCGAAGTAGGGCAGCACGGCGGTACCGAGCATCTCCACCTGGTTCGCGTGCCCGACGTCCGGCAGGCCCGGCGCCTTGGCCATGCCGTGCGCGACGTCGACGCGGAAGCCGTCCACGCCGAGGTCGAGCCAGAACTTCAGGATGCCGGCGAACTCGGCGCGGACCTCGGGGTTCTCCCAGTCCAGGTCGGGCTGCTCGGCGGCGAACAGGTGCAGGTACCACTGCCCGTCCGGCAGCCGCGTCCAGGCGGGGCCGCCGAACACCGACTCCCAGTCGTTGGGCGGCTCGGCGCCGTCCGGGCCGCGGCCGTCGCGGAAGACGTAGCGGGCCCGCTCCGGCGAGCCGGGCGCGGCGGCCAGCGCCGCCTGGAACCAGGGGTGCCGGTCGGAGGTGTGGTTCGGGACGACGTCGACGATGATCCGCAGACCGTGCCGGTGCGCGTCGCCGATCAGGCCGCGGGCGTCGGCGAGCGTGCCGAACAGCGGGTCGACGTCGCGGTAGTCGGCGACGTCGTAGCCGAAGTCGGCCATCGGCGAGACGTAGAACGGGGTCAGCCACAGCGCGTCCACGCCGAGGGAGGCCAGGTACGGCAGCCGGGACCGGATGCCCGGCAGGTCGCCGACGCCGTCCCCGTCCGAGTCGGCGAAGCTGCGCACGTACACCTGGTAGATGACGGCGTCGCGCCACCAGCGGGCGGTGCCCCGGGCACGGGCGGCGGGGGCGGCGAGGGTGTCCTGCGTCATGTACGTCCTTCGGGTCGGGTGCCTGACATCTCACTCTGCCGCAGGGCCGGCAGGGTCACTTCACGCCGCCGGCGGTGAGGCCGGCGACGATCCGGCGCTGGAAGACCAGCACCACGGCGATCAGCGGGACGGTCACCACGACCCCCGCCGCCATCTGGGTGCCGAACGGCTGGTCGAAGCCCGACACGCCGGTGAACTTCGAGATCGCCACGGTGGCGGTCTGCATCTCCTTCTTGTTGACCATGGACAGCGCGATGAGGAACTCGTTCCACGCGGCGATGAACGTCAGGATCGCCGTGGTGAACACCCCGGGCGCCGCCAGCGGCACGATGATCTTGCGGAACGCCTGGCCGCGGGTGCAGCCGTCCACCATCGCGGCCTGCTCCAGCTCGCGCGGCAGCTGCCGGAAGAAGGCGGTGAGCAGCCACACCGACAGCGGCAGCGCGAACCCCAGGCTGGGCACGATCATCGCCTGGTACGTGTTGATCCACTTGATGTCCGTGAAGAGCTTCAGCAAGGGCACCAGCTGGGAGATTCCCGGGAACATCGTGGTCGCGACGATCAGCCCGAGCACCGCGTTCTTGAACCGGAAGTCCAGCCGGGCCAGCGCGTAGGCGGTGAACGTGCCGATGAGCAGGGTCAGCGCGGTGGTGCAGCCCGCCACGACGACGCTGTTCAGCAGGGCCCGGCCGAAGCCGTTGTCACCGGAGAACACCGCGTGGAAGTTCTCCCACGACCACTGCGTGGGGACGATCGAGTTGTCGAACTGGTCCTGCGGCCGTCGGAACGCCGACACGGCCATCCAGTAGAAGGGCGCCAGGCAGTAGCCGGCGACGACCGCGAGGCCGAGGTAGGAGAGCAGCCGCTTCGGCAGTGAGCCCGTCATGCGGTCACCTTCTTCCGGCGGCGGCCCCTCACCGGACGGCTCCCGCGGGTCCGCTTCGTCTGCTGCCGGGCCTCGCCGATGATGTCGGCGCCGAGGAGCCGGACGAACAGGTACGCGATCAGCGCGATGTACAGGAAGAGGATGGTCGCGTACGCCGCCGCCGACCCGTACCGCAGGTTGGACGCCTCGAACCAGGCGATCATCGTCAGGGTCTCCACCGACCTCTGGTTGACGCCGATCAGCACGGCGGGCAGGTCGAACATCCGCAGCACGTCCAGCATCCGGAACAGCACCGCGACCAGCAGGGCGGGCCGGACCAGCGGCAGCGTGATCCGCCAGAACCGCTGGAGCGGGCCGGCGCCGTCGACCTGGGCGGCCTCGTAGACGTCCCGGGGGATCATCTGCAGGCCGGCGAGGACGAGCAGCCCGATGAACGGGGAGGTCTTCCACACCTCGGCGATGACGACGGCCAGCTTGGCGGGGAACCCGTCGGCGGTCCACAGGATCTGGTGGCGCAGCACCGCGTTCGCGGCGCCGTCCGCCTGGAAGATCCACCGCCACAGCAGGCCGGAGATCGCGGTCGGGATCGCCCACGGGACGAGGATGCTGGCCCGCACGAACGCCCGGCCGCGGAACGCCTGCTGCATGATCAGCGCCATGCCGACGCCGATCACCGTCTCCAGCACCACGGTCGTGACGGTGAAGAACGTCGTGTTGCCGAAGGCGTTCCAGAACGCGCCGGCGCGGTCGCCGTGGAAGATCGCCGTGTAGTTGTCCAGGCCGGCGAACCGGTCGCCCTGGACGACGAAGCCGTCGGCGTCCAGCCCCTCGCCGCGCGCGTACAGCGACTCGCGGAAGCCGGCGAGCACCGGGTAGCCGATGACCAGCGCGAGCACCAGCAGGGTCGGCGACAGCAGCAGCGCCGCGAGCCGCTTCGTCCCCTGCACGTCGCGCCCGCGGGAGCGCGGCCCGCCCGCCGCGGCGGTGCCCGCGGCGGGCGGCGTGCCGTCGTACGTGGTGGTCATGCCGCTCACTGCGCGGTCAGCGGGCCGAGCGCGGCCTGCAGGTCGGCCAGCGCCTGGTCGACGGGCTTCCTGCCGGTCACCGCGTCGTACACCTGGCCCTGGATCGCGGCGGTCACGTCGCCGTACTTGATCGCGACCGGGCGCGGCGTGGCGCCGGCGATGGCCTGCTTGAGCACCGGCAGGTACGGGAACTTCTTCGCCATCTCCGGGTCGTCGTAGAGCGAGGCGACCGTCGGCGCCTGCGAGGTGGCCAGCAGGTTCGCGCGCTGCGACTGCTCACCGGTCAGGTAGCGGACGAAGTCGAGCGCGGTCGCCTTGTTCTTGGCGAACGAGGAGATCGCGAGGTTGTGGCCGCCGAGGTTGGCGACGCCGGGCCCGTTCGGGCCGGGCAGCTGCGCGACCGCGAACTTGCCCGCCACCTTCGACGAGCCGTCGCCGGCGTTCGCGAGCGCGTACTGGTAGGGCCACTGGCGCTGGAACAGCAGCCTGCCGGACTGGAAGTAGCGGCGGCCGCCCTCGGTGTCGAGGGTGACGGCCTCCTTCGGCATCCGGCCGTCCTTCTTGGCGTCGACCAGGAACTCCAGGCCCTGCTTGGCCTGCGGGGTGTTCAGCGTGGGCTTGCCGTCCGGCCCCACGATCGACCCGCCCGCGCCGCCGATCGCCTCGACCGCGCTGATGGTGATGCTCTCGGTCTTGTTGACCTCGGTGAAGTAGCAGTCGACGCCCTTGCCCTCGGGCAGCTTCTTCACCTTGTCGCAGTCGGACCACATCTCGGCGTAGGTCTTCGGCGGCGCGGAGATCCCGGCCTTGTCGAGCAGGTCCTTGCGGTAGTACAGCATCCCGGCGTCGGACGTGGACGGCACCGCGTACAGGTTGCCGCGGTACTGGCCGGTCGTGACGGTCGCGGGCAGCATCTTCGACAGGTCGACCCGGTCCTTGGGCAGCGGCGTCAGCCAGCGGTTGGCGGCGAACTCCGCGGTCCACACGACGTCGAGGTTCAGCACGGTGTACGCGTCGGACTTCGTCGTCGCGTTCTGGATCATCTGCTGGCGCTGGTCGTTCGGCTCGTCCGGCAGCTCGATGACCCGGGCCTTCTCCTTCGGGTGGTCGGTGTTCCAGCCGTCGATCTGCTTCTGCAGGTAGCCGGAGCGGTCCTTGCCGGTGACGAAGGTGATGGGCCCGCGGCCGGTGAGGCTCGCCGCGCCCGCCGCGTCCTTGGAGCCGCCGTCGTCCCCGCCGCAGGCGGAGAGGGAGAGCGCGAGGACCGCGCAGACGGCGGTACCTGCAATGAGGGGGCCAGGGGTTCTCAGGGCGCCGATCGGGGGGATGCGCCGCATGGGGTCCTCCTTCGCGGGACGGGCCGGACGGCCGCCCCGCAGGGTCCGGGATTGGGGTGGCTGGACCGGGACGCTAGCAAGGGGTTGCAGCTCCGTAAATAGCTTGCAGAAATTTTCTGCAAGTCTGTGCCGAACCCGTAACGCCTTACGCACCGGAGGGAAACCGGGTGGCGTCCGGGCAGCCGTCTGCGCGAGGCTGCCGTCCGTGACCTCCGAAGACCTCCGGCTCGTGCGCGACCACACCGTCCTGTCGGTCGTGACGGGCTCGCGCGCGTACGGGCTGGCGACCGGCGACAGCGACGTGGACCGGCGCGGCGTCTTCGCCGCGCCGGCACCGCTGTTCTGGCGTTTCACCAAACCGCCCACCCATCTGGACGGCCCGCTGCCCGAGCAGTTCTCGTGGGAGTTCGAGCGCTTCTGCGAGCTGGCGCTGGCGGCCAACCCGACCGTCCTGGAATGCCTCTGGTCGCCGATCGTCGAGAAGGTCACGCCGGTCGGCGAGGAGCTGCTGGAGGCCCGGGAGGCGTTCCTGTCCCGGCACGCGCACCGCACCTTCCTCCGCTACGCCGACGCGCAGTTCCGCAAGCTGCAAGGCGACTTGCGCAACCGCGGCGAGCCGAAGTGGAAGCACGTCATGCACCTGCTGCGGCTGCTCGTCAGCGGCGAGCACCTCGTCCGGACGGGGGAGCCGCTGGTGGACGTCGGCGACCTGCGCGACCGGCTCCTCGCCGTCCGGCGCGGCGAGACCGGCTGGGACGAGATCGAGCGCTGGCGCGCGTCCCTCGCCGCCGGCCTGGACGATGCCCTCCACCGCAGCCCGCTGCCCGCCGAACCCGACCGCGACCGCATCGAGAACCTGCTGATCTCCGTCCGCCGCAGGAGCGTGGCCCCGTGACCCTCCCCGCGGGAATGCTCGACGCCCTGGCCGCCGGCTGACCGGATACGGTCCCTCCTACCTGCCGGAACTGGTCGAGGCCAAGCGCGCCGCCGAGCACGGGCCGCTCCCGCCGGACGCGCCGTCACCGGAGGCCTTGCAGGCGGACGTCGCCGCGCTCACGTCCCGGCCGGAGGAGGAGCGCGGGCGCAGCGCCCTCCCCGAGCAGCCGTCGGCGCGGCGCGCGCTGCACGAACCGGTGGTCCGCGCGCGGCTCGGCTGAACCTCAGGGCCCCCCTCCGCCGTGCCATTCGGTGTAGCGACCCGCGGAAAACATTCGGACTCTGAATGATTCGCGGGGAGATTCGTTGGTGGGACGCGACCACGGGCCGTGGCCGCTGCGTACCAGTCGCTGCGGAGCACGGTGATCAACGAGCCGAGGAGGGGAAGATGCACGACCAGGGCATCGGCCGCGAGGAGATCGGGGACGTCGCGGAGGCGGACCTGCGGACGCGGCGCGGGACGTTCCGCGCCGTGGCGTTCCGCGACCCGGTCGACGGGAACGAGCACATGGCGCTCGTCCGGGGCGAGGTGGCGGGCCGGGCCGGCGTGCTCGTCCGGATGCACTCCGAATGCATGACCGGCGACATCTTCGGCGCCACCCGCTGCGAGTGCGGCGACCAGCTGCGCGCGTCCATGGACGCGGTCGTCCGGGAGGGCAGCGGTGTCCTGGTCTACCTGCGCGGGCACGAGGGCCGGGGGATCGGGCTGGTCGCGAAGGTGCGCACGCACGTCCTCCAGGACCAGGGCCTCGACACCGTCGACTCCGCGACCGCGATCGGGCTGCCGGTCGACACCCGCGACTACGGCCCCGCCGCCCGCGTCCTGCGCCACCTCGGCGTCGGGTCGGTGCGGCTGCTGTCCAACAACCCGGCGAAGGTCAGCGCCCTGGAGTCCTACGGCATCGGCGTCACGGCCCGCGTCCCCCTCCTCGCGCCGGTCAACGACGACAACATCCGCTACCTGACCGCCAAGCGCGACCGCCTCGGCCACGACCTGCCGCAACTGGACGCCGTCGCGCCGCAGGGCGCCCGGGTGGACGCCGGCGAGGCCCGCTGATGGCGCGGCCGGTGACCGTCTCGCGGCCGGTGTTCCGGCCGGTGCGGCGCGGGCCCGTCGCGTGGCGGGCGTGGGAGCTGGCGGGCGCCGCGTGCGTCCAGACGGGGGCCGTGGCGGCGCTGCGGCCGGGCGCGGCCGGGCTCGCCGTCGGCGCCGGGTTCGCGCTCGCGTCGTGGGGCGTCCTCGGGTTCGCCTTCCGGGGGCGGCGGGCGCTCGGGCCCGCCGACCACGTCACGCTGGCGCGGGTCGTCCTCGTGGGATGCGTCGCGGCGCTCGTCGCGGGGCATCTGGTCCATGGCGGGCCGGTCGCGGTGCTGGTCGCGCTCGCGTCGGCGGCGCTCGTCCTGGACGGGGCGGACGGCTGGGTCGCGCGGCGCACCGGGACGTCCTCGGACCTCGGCGCCCGGTTCGACATGGAGGCCGACGCGCTGCTGATCCTGGTGCTGAGCGTGCAGGCCGCGATGGCGGCCGGGATGTGGGCGCTGGCGATCGGGACGATGCGGTACGCGTTCGTCGCGGCGTCGTGGGCGGCGCCGTGGCTGCGGTCGCCGCTGCGGCCGAGCTTCGCGCGCAAGGCGGTCGCGGTCGTGCAGGGCGTCGTGCTGGCGGCCGTCGCGTCCGGCGCCGTCCCGTACGCGCGGGTGGTCGTCGCGGCGGCGCTGGCCCTGCTGGCGTGGTCGTTCGGACGGGACGTGCTGTGGCTGGCCGTGCGGCACCACGGGGCTCGGCGGGGGAGGGGTGTTCATGGAACTCGGCGCGCGCGCGTTCTGGATCCGGTCGCCAGGTGAGGGGGAGATCCGCCCGGTCGAGCTGCGGGAGCCGGGGCCGGGGGAGGTCCTCGTCCGGACGGTGTTCTCCGGCGTCAGCCGGGGGACGGAGGCGCTGGTGTTCCGCGGCGGAGTCCCGGAGAACCAGCACGCGCTGATGCGGGCGCCGTTCCAGGACGGCGCGTTCCCCGGGCCGGTGAAGTACGGGTACCTGAACGTCGGCATGGTCGAGCACGGCCCGTCCGAGCTGGTCGGGCGGCACGTGTTCTGCCTCTATCCGCACCAGACCCGCTACGTGGTGCCGGCGAGCGCGGTCGTCCCGCTGCCGGACGGCGTGCCGCCCGGACGCGCCGTCCTCGCCGGGACCGTCGAGACCGCCGTGAACGCCTGCTGGGACGCGGCGCCGCTGGTCGGCGACCGGATCGCGGTCGTCGGGGCCGGCATGGTCGGCTGCTCGGTCGCCGGGGTCCTCGCCGGGCTGCCGGGATGCGACGTCCAGCTGGTCGACGTCGACCCGGCGCGGGCGGCGACGGCGCGGGCGCTCGGCGTCCGGTTCGCCCTGCCCGCCGACGCCGAGGGCGGCCGCGACCTGGTCTTCCACGCCAGCGCGACGGAGGCCGGGCTCGTCCGGTCGCTGGAGCTGCTCGCGCCCGAGGGGGAGGTGATCGAGCTGAGCTGGTACGGCGACCGGACGGTGCGCGTCCCGCTCGGCGAGTCCTTCCACTCGCGCCGGCTCGCCGTCCGCGCCAGCCAGGTCGGCATGGTCGCCCCCGCCCGCCGGTCCCGGCGCTCGCCCGCCGACCGGCTCGCGCTGGCCCTGCGCCTGCTGGCCGCCCCGGCGTTCGACGCACTGATCACGGGGAACAGCCCGTTCGAGGAGATTCCCCAGGCCATGGCCCGCTTGGCGAGCGGGGAGCTCCCCGCGCTCTGCCACCGGATCGACTACCCGCAGGCCTAGTCACACCCAGGAAAGCCGGCACAGGAAACAGGGAGGGCCCTTGTTCGGCATCACCGTCCGCGACCACTTCATGGTCGCGCACAGCTTCCGCGGCGAGGTCTTCGGCCCGGCGCGGCGGCTGCACGGCGCCACCTTCGTCGTGGACGCGACGTTCCGCCGCGCGGAACTCGACGCCGACAACATCGTCGTCGACATCGGGCTCGCCACCCGCGAGCTCGGCGAGGTGCTGCGGGAGCTGAACTACCGCAACCTCGACGACGAACCCGAGTTCGCGGGGGTCAACACGACGACGGAGTACCTGGCGAAGGTCGTCGCCGACCGGCTCGCCGCCCGGGTCCACGCCGGGTCGATGGGGGAGAGCGCGCGCGGCCTGGCGGAGATCGCGGTGACGCTGCACGAGTCGCACGTCGCGCGGGCGAGTTACGAGCGCCCGCTATGACCGCGGAAGCCTGCTTCGTCGTCCCCGGTGACATCGACGACCCGGACGTGCCGAGCGGCGGCAACGTCTACGACCGGCGGCTCTGCCAGGAGCTCGCCGCGGCGGGACGGGCCGTCCGGGAGATCCCCGCGCCGGGCGCCTGGCCGCGCCCGGACGCCGCCGCCCGCGCGGGCCTCGGCCGGTCCCTCGCCGCGCTGCCGGACGGCGCCGTCGTCCTGATGGACGGCCTGGTCGCGTGCGGAGTCCCGGACGTCGTCGTCCCGCACGCGTCCCGGCTGCGCCTCGCCGTCCTCGTCCACCTGCCGCTCGCCGACGAGGGCGGCGCCGACCTCGACGCGCTCGAACGCGCCACCCTGCACGCCGCCGGCGCGGTCGTCGCGACCAGCCCGTGGGCGATGAAACGCCTGATCGGGCGGCACGACCTCGACCCCGCCCGGGTCCACGCCGTCGCCCCCGGCGTCGACCCCGCACCGATCGCCACCGGCACCGACGGGGCGTCCCGGCTGCTGTGCGTCGCGTCCGTGACCCCACGCAAGGGGCACGACGTCCTCGTCGAAGCGCTCGCCGCCGTCGCGGACCTGCCGTGGAAGTGCGCCTGCGCCGGGTCCCTGGACCGCGACCCCGCCCACGTCGCGCGGGTGCGCGAGTCGATCGGCCGGCACGGCCTCGGCGACCGCGTGCACCTCGCCGGACCCCTCACCGGGCTCCGCCTCGACGCCGTCTACAGTGCCGCCGACCTCGCCGTCCTGCCCACCCGCTCGGAGACCTACGGCATGGTCGTCACCGAGGCCCTCGCGCGCGGGATCCCCGTCCTGACCAGCGACGCCGACGGCGTCCCCGGCACGCTCGGGCACGCCCCGGGCGGCACGGTCCCCGGTCTCCTCGTCCCCCCGGACGACCCGGCCGCGCTCGCCGCGGCCCTGCGCCGCTGGCTGCTGGACCCCGGGCTGCGCGACGGCCTCCGGTCCGCCGCCCGGCGGCGCCGCGGCACGCTGCACGGCTGGGACGCGACGTCCCGCCGGATGGCCGCCGTGCTGGACGGACTCGGGAAGGAGACGACATGACCGCCTATGCCCCGACCTGGCTGGCGCTGCGCGAGGAGGCCGACGCCGCCGCCCGCGCCGGCGAGCTGCTCGGCCCGCTGCGCGCGCACCTGCCGCCGCCCGGCCGGCCGCTGGTCATCTGGGACCTCGGCTGCGGCACCGGCGCGCTCGGCCGCTGGCTCGCCCCCCGGCTGCCCGGACCCCAGCACTGGATCCTGTACGACAGCGACCCCGGCCTGCTGGAGGAGGCCCGCGCCAACGCCTACCGCACCGCCGACGGCACGCCCGCCACCCTCGAGACCCGCGAGGGCGACCTCACCGGGCTGCACGCCGCCGACCTCGTCGGCGCGTCCCTGGTCACCGCGTCCGCGCTGCTGGACGTCCTCACCGCCGAGCAGGTCGACGGCATCGCCGCCGCCGCGTGCTGCCCCGCGCTGCTGACCCTGTCGGTCGCCGGACGCGTCCGGCTCTTCCCGTCCGACCCGCTGGACGCCGCGATCGGCGCCGCCTTCGACGCCCACCAGCGCCGGGACGGGCTGCTCGGACCGGACGCCCCGGCCGCCGCCGCCACCGCGTTCCGCCGCCGCGGCGCGACCGTCGCGACGCGGCCCAGCCCGTGGCGGCTCGGGCCCGCGCAGGCCGCGCTCACCCGCGAATGGCTGCGCGGCTGGGTCGGCGCCGCCGTCGAGCAGCGCCCCGACCTCGCCGAACCCGCCGCCGAGTACCTGCGCCGCCGGCTCGGCGAATGCGACGCCGGGCGCCTCACCGCCGAGATCCACCACCTCGACCTGCTCGCACTCCCCGGGAGCGCATCGTGAAGTTCTGGCCCTGGCTGCGCGTGCTCGCCGCCCTGGCGATCCTCGCCGGCCTGCTGTGGTGGCACAGCACGGCCGCGTTCGTGGCCGCGCTGAAGGCCGTCGACGGGCCGTCCGTCGCCGCCGCCCTGCTCATCGGCCTGTTCAGCACGGTCTGCGCGGCCGCCCGCTGGCGGCTGATCGCCCGCGGGCTCGGCCTGCCGCTGCCGCTGCGCGGCGCGGTCGCCGCCTACTACCGGGCGATGTTCCTGAACGCGGTGCTGCCCGCGGGCGTCCTCGGCGACGTGCACCGCGCCGTCAGCCACGGCCAGCGGTCCGGCGACCTCGGCCGGGGCGTCCGCGCCGTCGTGCTGGAGCGCGCCGCCGGGCAGATCGTCCTGGTGCTCGCCTGCCTGGCCGTCCTGCCGGCCCGCCCGTCGCTGCTGGCGTCGCTGAAGCCCGCTCTGATCCCCGCCGTGCTGCTGCTGAGCCTGCTCGCCGCCCTGGCCCGCTGGCGCCACCGCGCCGTCGCCGCCGCGCTCGCCGAGGCCCGCGGCGCCCTGGCGGCCTGGCCCGGCATCACCGCGCTGTCCGCCGCGGCCCTCGCCGGCCACCTCGCGCTGTTCGTCGTCGCCGCCCGCGCCGCCGGCTCGCACGCCCCGCTCGCCGAACTGCTGCCGCTGCTCCTGCTGGCGCTGCTGGTCATGGGCCTGCCGATCAACGTCGGCGGCTGGGGCCCCCGGGAGGCGGTGACCGCGCTGGCGTTCGGCGCCGCCGGCCTAGGCTCCGCCGAGGGCCTCACCATCTCCGTCGTCTACGGCGTCCTGACGCTCGTCTCCGCCCTGCCGGGCGCCCTGACCCTGCTGGTCGAGCACCGCGAGGCAGTGCCCGAACGCCCCGGCGAGGCTCGCGAGCGCGTCCCGGCCCTTGCCGGCGGAGGCCAGTGACGGCCGCCCGATGACCCCCGACGCGGTGTAGCGCGCCATCCCGGCGGTCAGCAGGTGCCGCCGGTCGTCGGCCAGGTGGTCGGCGCGCTCGTATCCGGGCCGCACCAGTTCCGGATGCGCGTGCAGCAGGATGGACGTCTCCAGCTCACCGGCGTGCATGTCGCTGATTCCGGACGTCTGCATTCCCGCCGCCGCCCGCGCCTCCTCCCACTCGTCCATTCCGGGGAACAGCGCCATGTCCCCGCCGGCCTCCTGGACGACGTTGCCGAGCACGTAGTTGCCTCCGTGCCCGTTGACCAGCACCAGCTTCGGCACGCCCGCCCTCCGCAGCGAGTCCGCCACGTCCCGGACCACCGCGTGCAGGGTCGCCGCCGAGATGCTGACCGTCCCGGGCCATTCCGCGTGCTCGTGCGAGCAGGAGATCGTCACCGGCGGCAGCAGCCGCACCGGATGCGCCTCCGCGATCTCCGCCGCGACCGTGCAGGCGACCACCGTGTCCGTGGCCAGCGGCAGGAACGGCCCGTGCTGCTCGAAACTCCCGACGGGCAGCAGCGCCACGCGGACGTCCCGTTCCTCCGTGCTCGTGTGCGTCGGCAGCATGCGCCCACCCTGCCACGCCGGCGCCCGTCCGGGGCCGCGCTCCCGGCCGGACGACCTGTTCGCCGCGACTCGCATTGCTTATCGTTTTTGTCGTACATGATCAGCATGTCCATTATCTGGGCTTCTGCCGGTGACGGAGAATCGTCGCTTGGGAAGCGGCCGACGCGGACTTCACGATCTCCTTCCCTCGCTGTTCCCAATGTTTGCGATCAGCGCGACATCAGGCGAAATCTCCCGGGAACTGTGATCAACGAAACGATGTCGGACACCTCCGGCAAAGAACAAGATCACGAGTTCGGGGAGAAGTATGATGACAAGCGCGCGAACCGGCATGATGCTCGCGGTGGCCGGCGCGGCGAGCGGCCTGACGCTGCTGGGCGGCGGCGCCGCCCTGGCGGCCACCGCGCCGCACGGCGGGCCCGTCGGCGCCGGCGACATCTGCCGGTACGAGGTCATCGCGCGGAGCGGCCTGAACGTCCACCAGACCCCGCAGGGCAAGCTCATCCCGCCGCCGCTGAAGTTCGGCCTGCACATCGGGGCGGACTGCAAGACGAGCCACGGCGGCTGGGTCGAGCTGCACCAGGGCGTGCCGAAGGACCAGCTGCACGGCTGGGTCTTCCGCAAGTACCTGAAGCCGATCAAGCCCAGCGGCGGCGTCTCCGCCGGTGGTGGCGGCACCTCCGCGACGGCGAACCCGCTGCTGGCGGGGGCCGGTGCGGGCACCATCGCGCTGGGCGCCGGCATCGCGATCGCGGTGCGGCGCCGCCAGGTGAAGGGCCTTTCCTGACCCTGGGCGCCGAGCGGGGCGCGGCGGCCGGCCAGTGCACCAGCGGGTGCCGGCCGGCCGCCGTTCCCCGCCCCGGGGACCGCCCGGGGCACGTCGCCCGTTCGTCCGCCGCGCGGCGGAGTTCATTTCCCGGAACGGGTGATATTCGCCGTCCTTGTCGGTCGATGAACGCATTGTCGATAATGGTGACCTTGTCGCCGGATATAGAACGTCGCTTGGCCGTTGAACAATGAGATTTTCGAGGTGCCGACACAACGCTATCCCCAACGTTTGCGACAACGACGGCATGTGCCGAATGCGGAGGGGGCAGCTTGATCAACGACGATGTCGGACACCTCCGGCATCAACAAGATCATTAGTTGGGGGAAGAATGAGGACAAGCGCGCGCACAGGCACGCTGCTCGCGGTGGCCGGGGCGGCGAGCGGCCTGACGCTGCTGACCGGCGGGACCGCCGCCCAGGCGGCGGCGCCCGCCACGCCGCACAAGGCGGCCGCGGCCAAGATCTGCCGGTACGAGGTGATCGCGCGGAGCGGCCTGAACGTCCGCACGGGTCCTGGCACCCAGTTCCGGAAGGTGCCGCCTCCGCTGGCGTTCGGCAAGCACATCGGCGCCGACTGCACGTCGACCCACGGCTGGACCCGGCTGCGCCAGAGCGTGCCGGCGAACCAGGTCGGCAAGTGGGTCTCCAGGACGTACCTGAAGCCGATCGTGACCGGCGGGGTCTGCCGCTACGAGGTCAACGCGCGGAGCGGGCTGAACGTCCGTGAAACGCCGAACGGCCGCCTGGTGCCGCCGCCGCTGCCGTACCGCAAGCACATCGGCGCCGACTGCACCGCCACGAACGGCTGGGTCCGGCTGCGGCAGAGCGTGCCGGCGAACCAGGTCGGCAAGTGGGTCTTCCGGGCCTACCTCAAGCCGATCACGCCCCGGAGCGGCGTGATGGCCGGTGGCGGCGGCACCTCCGCCACCACCTCGCGCGACCCGCTGCTGGCCGGGGCCGGCCTCGGCGTCATCGCGCTGGGCGGCGGCGTCGCGATCGCGGCACTCCGCCGCCGGGCGAAGGGCCTCTCCTGAGCCTATGAGCAGAGCAAGGCGCAGCGGCCGGCCGATACACCCGTGGTATTGGCTGGCCGCCGTCCTCATCGCGACAGGAACCGCCCTGTGCGTCGTCGGATTCAGGCTCGGCGGCCCCGACGCGCCACCGCAACCGCCCTCGGCCGACCTGGTGGGGAAGGCACCCGAGAACGCCGCCCCGAACCCGGAGCAGGCGCTCTCCCCGTCCTTGCCGCGACGGATCAGGGTCCCGTCCATCAAGGTCGACGCGCCGGTCGTCCCGGTCGCCACCCGCCGGGACGGCGAACTCGGGGTACCGCCGCTGAGCAGGGTGGACGAGGTCGGCTGGTACGAGGACGGCCCGACCCCGGGGGAGAACGGCCGCAGCGTCCTCGTCGGCCACGTCGACTCCAAGACCGAGCCGGGCGTCTTCTACAGGCTCGGCGCGCTCCGCCCGGGCCGCCGGATCGAGGTCGTCCGCAAGGACGGCACCGCGCCGGCCTTCCGCATCGACCGCGTCCAGCGCGTCGCCAAGGACAGGTTCCCGACGGACAAGGTCTACGGGCAGGAAGGGGGCCCGGAACTGCGCCTCATCACCTGCGGCGGCGCCTTCGACCGCAAGCGGGGCCACTACGACGACAACATCATCGTCTACGCGTCCCTGATCCCCGGCGCGCAGAACGCCGCCCAGGGCGCCCACCGCAACACCTGAAACCCGCGCCGGCCGGCCCGCCGCCCAGTGCGGGCCGGCCGGACGGTGAACCGCCCCCGCGAGCGCCTCGCCGACGACGCGTGGGACTCTGGAGACGCACCGCCCCCGGGAGAACGGAGCTCCGATGGCCGGCCCCCCGCTGCGCGACCGGGTCATCGACGAGTGCACCGCCAAGCCCGGCTCGGTGGAGGACTACCCGTTCGGCGACCAGGTGGCCGTCTTCAAGGTCTGCGGACGGATGTTCGCCCTCGTGTCCCTCGGACCGCCGCCGGGATCCGTCAGCCTCAAATGCGACCCCGGCCTGGCCCTCGACCTCCGCGCCCGCCATCCGGCCATCACCGCCGGCTACCACCTCAACAAACGCCACTGGAACACCGTCGCCCTGGACGGCTCCGTCCCCGACGACGAACTCGATGAGCTGATCGACCACTCCTACGACCTGGTGGTGGCCCGCCTGACCAGAGCCCAGCGAAACGAACTGAGAAGCTGACCGTCAGCGTCCGCGGCCCCGCCCCACGAAGGGCGTCAGCGCCACAACCCCGGCGGCCGCCGCAGCGGCGACCGCCCACGGGCGCCACTGGACCGGCGTGCGCTCGGCCGGCGGCGCGGGAGCGCGGCGATACTCCTCGTCCAGGATCTCGTGGAAGCGGCGCGCCCGCTTGCTCCCCGACGTGCTCAGCCGGACCTGCCGCGCCTCCCGCCAGTACGCCCGCCCGGGCCGGCCGCTGAACATCTCCCGCGAGACGGCCCGGAGACGCACCTCGGGCAGGGCCTTGGTCTCGTACGACATCTGCCACTCAGAGACGATCATGTTGATGTACATGAGCTGCCGCCGCGCCTTGCGGTCTCCCCCTTCGGGAACCGGCCCCCACGCCTCGTCCAGAGCCGGATCGTCCATCGCCACCTTGAGCAGCTCGGCAATCGCGACCCGCCGAGCCTCCTCCCGCGCGATCTTCGTATCCCGCGCCTGAAACATCAACGCGGTCACAATTCCGATCAGCGCGACGACGGCGAGCACCGCCATCGTGGCCAGGACGTAGGGACCACTTGTCCGTACGGAATCCTTTTGAAGGACGATCACCATGCTGAACGTGAGCACGGCGAGGAGCGAACCAAGGACGAGGGGAAGCGCACTCGACCCGGTCCGCTTAACGCGGCTGGGGGGCATGGGGGAAGCATAGGTTCAGCCCCAAGCGACGATCCCGGATTTGAGAGAACCGGGACGCTCCCACCGCCGACAGATATTCGCCGCACGCAGGTTTAGTCCGAATTGCGTTAAGTGGCTGCTAATAAGCAGTGCCGCCTGCGGGTCGACCGCGCCGGCCTCTCAGGCGTCCCGGATGTCGGGCTTGGCGGCCGAGAGCAGGCGCCCGGAGATGATCACGAGGCGCTCGTCGGCGCCCATGCTCACGCCCGGCGGGAGCCGGTCGGCATAAGCGGTCGTGGCGTCGCGGCCGATGACGGCGATATCGCCGTTGTCCAGCTCCCAGATTTCAGGGCAGTCCTGCGTGGTGCGGCTGTCGCCCACCTCGGCGGCGGTCTTGCCGAGCCTGCGCCGGAACTCCGCTGCGTGGTCCGCTTCCCACGGTCTCGTCATGAGGCACTCGCTTCCCGTCGACGGCATCGCGCTGAAACTCTCGCACCACACCTCAAAAGTGACAAGAGTTGCTTTTAATGGACGAGTTAGACAGCGGGTTCCCGGTCGCCCGCCGCCGGTCACCTGTGCTGCCACGATCCTCGGACTCGCTCGAACGCGCAGTTACAGCCCTCTTGCTTCCAGGTAAGGCTCAGGCTCGTCCGGTGGTCAGGGTGGCGGAGAGGTCTCCGCGGCGGGCATGAGGGCCCAGATGATTTTGCCGACGCCGTTCGCGGACGGACGGACGCCGGTGCCCTTGGCATAGGCGGCGACGATCGCCAGGCCGCGCCCGTTCAGGGCGTCCAGGCCGGCCTTGCGGGGGAGGGGAGTTCCGGGCGCCGGATCCCAGCACTCCAGCAGCGGCGCACCGTTGAACGTGGTGATGCGGATCCGGATGTGGCGGCCGGGCGCCGCGTTGACCGCGTTCGTCGTGATCTCGCTCATGACGAGGATCGAGTCGTCGACCAGCGACCGCTCGTGGCCCCAATGGGTGAGCGCGTAGCGGACGAGTTCGCGAGCGAGCGCGACCGAAGACCCCACAGCGAGCAGGGTCATCCGGATTTCATCCGATTTGGGCATTTTAAACGTCGGAACCTGATCACTCATGACTTCCGTCCTGTTCTCTGAAACGTGCTCACAGGATCGGTGTTCGAGAGTTATCGTGCTTTGCATCAGGAACCATTGGATACATCGGAGGGCGACGTGAGTGTCCGTGAGACCGTCGAGCCGAAATCTTCGCTGTGGGCCTGGTTGGCCTTTGACCTGTGGTTCTATCGGACTCAGAGAGGGTTGTCCCTGGCTCAGGTCGGCTTGATCGTTAAGGCCGCGCGCGGCACTGTATCCAACTGGGAGGCGGGGCGTCGCCGGCCAAAAAATGATCACATGAAGCGACTCGATGATGCCTGGGACACCGGCGGGCATTTCCAGAGGCTGCTGTACTACGCCTGCACCGGACATGATCCTGACTGGTTCAAGCAGTACATTCAGTACGAATCGGCCGCGGACGTGATCAAGGTTTACCACGGTCAGTCTCTTCCCGTTCCGGTGCAGACCACCGAGTATGCGCGGTCGCTGCTTTCTCGTGGCGCCGGTGCAGAGGACATTGAAGGGGCGCTCGAGGTGCGGATAAAACGGCAGGAGACGCTCAGGCGTGCGGCGCCACCGAGGCTGTGGATCCTATTCGATGAGGCGGTACTGAATCAGATGGTCGGCGGTCGGGATGTTATGCGTGACCAGATGCGCAGGCTGCTCGAGTTGAGGGAGTCCCCCAACGTCGTCTGCCGGGTAGTCCCTTTCTCTGCGGGTGCTCATCCTGGGCTTGACGGCCCATTCCAAGTACTCACGGTAGGCGGCCGTGACATCGCGTATGCCGGAGCGCAGATCGGCGGTCGCTTGATCGAGGGCGGTGACGAGGTCAACGTCCTCAGGGTACGGTTCGACGAGATCGGGGCCGAGGCGCTGTCTCGGTCGAGTTCGGTCGCTCTCATTGAGCGGAGGCTGGAGGAGTTGTCTTGACGGAATGGCGCAAGAGTTCGCACAGCGGTGGCGTCAATGACGAAGCCTGCGTCGAGGTGACTGACCTGGGTGGACGTATTGCGGTGCGGGACTCCAAGAACCCTGAGGGGCCGCGCCTCGGGTTCAGTGCCGACGACTTCGGCGGGTTGCTGGCGCGCATCAGGCGCGGGGAGATGGACCTCGACCGGAGCGCTACCTGAAGGCCAAGTACCCGAGTGCGGGCGCAGACATCAGAAGGTGGCGACGACCCGCAGCTGACGGTGACGTCCCTACGCCGGGGCTCAGATCGGCGGGCGCTTGATCGAGGCTGGTGACGAGACCGCCGGTCTGGGGATAAAGTTTGATCAATTCGGGGCCGCTTGCCCTGTCTTGCGCCCTCGCTGGATCTGATCGAACGGACGTTGAGGGCGTACGAATGATCAAGTGGTGGAAGAGCTCCCGGAGTGGCGGCGTCAACGACAATGCGTGCGTCGAGGTGGCTGACCTCGGCGGACGTATCGGGGTGCGGGACTCCAAGGACCCTGACGGGCCACGCCTCGGGTTCAGTGCCGACGACTTCGGCGGGTTGCTGGCGCGCATCAGGCGCGGAGAGATGGACCTCGACCGGCGCGCTACCTGAAAGCCCATGTACCTGAGTGCGGGCGCGAGCATCAGAAGGTGGCCGCCTGCCTGTCGCTCGCGCTGGAACAGGCGGCCGTGCAGTGCGGCGCCTTCTCGACATCGGAGACGACCCGAAGCTGACGGTGACGTCGCCTACGCCGGGGCTCAGATCGGCGGGCGTCGGTTGATCGAGGCCGGTGACGAGACCGTCGGCCTGGGGACAAGGTTTGGTCAAATCGGGGCGCTCGCCCTGTCTCGGGACGCTCCGCTGGATCTGATCGAAGAGACGTTGAGGCGTACGAATGATCAAGTGGCGGAAGAGTTCCTACACGGGCAGCGGTAACGATGATGCGTGCGTCGAGGTGGCTGACCTCGGCGGACGTATCGGGGTGCGGGACTCCAAGGCCCCTGGGGGGCCGCGCCTCGGGTTCAGTGCCGACGACTTCGGCGGGTTGCTGGCGCGCATCAGGCGCGGGGAGTTGAACCTCGACCAGCGCGTTTCCTGACGGCTGATTTCGGTTCGAGTGGGTGACGAGCGGGTTCGTCCAACCGCTCGCATGCGGTGAGGGCACGTCACGGCCCGTAGGATCTGTGTCGCTGTACGCCAACCTGGAGCGCCGAACATGCCCGTGTGGCACCGACAGCAACACGAGCCGATCACCTGGGAGATGTTCCTTGAGTTCGATGAGGGCATCAGGCGTGACCTGGAGATCGTCGACGGTTATGTGGTGCCGCGGGAGCAGCGCGGACGTGAGCATCAGAAGGTGGCCACCCGTCTGTCCCTCGCGCTGGAACAGGCGGCCGTGCAGCAGATCCGGCGCAGCGGACGCGCGGAGCGCTATGAGACGAACACCGAGGTGGACGTCCTGCTGTGGGAAGCGCCCCCGACCGGTCGAAAGCCGGATGCGGTGCTGCATCGCTGCATACCGGACTTCGAGCAGTTGGCGGCTGAGCACGTCCTGATCGCCGTGGAGGTGCGCTCGCCCTGGTCGGAGCGGCGCGACCGGGTTCACAAGATGGCCGATTACGCCGACGCGGGCATACCGCACTACTGGCTGGTTTCCTTCGACAAGGTGGGGGCGCTGTCCATCGAGCGCTATGCGCTGGCGGGTGGCCCTGGGCGGTATGCGTACATCGGGACGACCCATCGTGACATGGGGCCTGTGGCGGTGACCGCGTCCGATCCCTTCCCGATCGAGGTGCTTTGGGAGCACCTGGAAGTCGCTCCCTCTTTGTGAGATGCGGTGGCGTGGGGGGTCAGGGTTTGCGGGCTACGCCGGCGTAGCCGTCTACGGGGGCTCCAGTCAGGTCCGGGTGGACGGGGCGCCACTGGGTGATCTCGACCAGGCCCGGGTCGACGAGGTCGAGGCCGCGGAACAGGCGGGCGACCTGGTCCACCGAGCGGGCCGTCATGGGGGTCGTTCCGTCGGCCTGGTTCCACGTCTCGATCGCCTGGTCGGTCCGCTCGCCGTGCACGACGTTCGTCGTGGCGTACAGCGCCAGGTACGACCCGGACGGCAGCGCCGCCACCAGCTGGTCGACGATGCCGAACAGCTGGTCGTGGTCGGGGATGAACTCGGTGATGCCCATGAGCATCAGCGCGACCGGCCGGCCGAAGTCCAGCGTCCGGGCGGCCTCTTTCAGGATGGTGTCGGGGTCGCGCAGGTCGGTGTGGAGGTACTCGCAGGCGCCCTCGGGGCTGCTCGCCAGCAGGGCCCGGGCGTGGACCAGCACGAGGGGGTCGTTGTCGACGTAGACGATCCGGGCGTCGGGCGCCGACCGCTGGGCGACCTCGTGCGTGTTGTCGGCCGTGGGCAGGCCGGTGCCGATGTCGAGGAACTGCCGCACGCCGGCCTCTTCCACCAGGTAGGACACCGCGCGGTTGAGGTACTGGCGGGATTCGCGGGCTAGCCGCGCCACCTCGGGCAGCACGTCCAGGGCCTGGTCGCCCGCCGCCTGGTCGGAGGGGTAGTTGTCCTTCCCGCCGAGCAGGTAGTTCCAGACGCGGGCGGAATGCGGGACGTCCTGGTTGATCTCCGGTTCCGTCATGGCTCCTCGATCCGGCCGGAACTGTGTCGGGTCAGAGCGTAAGAGCCGGCCGTCCACAGGGGAGCGGGGGAGCGTACGGCGGCCGGATGTGGCCCGGTGGGCTACGGGGTCCAGATCATTGTTCGCTGGTGGAGGCGCTGCCCGCGGTACCGGACGCCGGGGACGAGGCGGGCCGGGCCGTGCTCGGTGAAGCCCATGCGGCGGAAGAACGAGAGGGCGCGGGTGTTCTCGCACAGGGTCTGCAGGTGGCAGCCGGGGGAGCCGGTGGACCTGAGCCGGTCGAACCAGGCGGTCATGAGGTTCTCGGCGGCTCCGGTCCCGCGTGCCTCGGGGACGAGGTTGATGTGCAGGTGGGCGGGCCATCGGGGGTCCTCGAAGGCCCCTGCCCTGGGGCGGCGGCGGGCGGCGGCCCACAGCAGGTCCCCGGTGCTGCGCGCGAAGAAGGCCGCGAGACGGGGGCGCAGCATGAGGCGGTGCCTCCGGATGGCCTCCAGCGTGCGGGCCTCCTCGCTCGGGAGGCGGGACGAGTCGCGGCATCCGGTCAGGCAGCCGACGAGCCGTCCCCCGGACTCGGCGACGAAGAGCGACTCCGGTTCCAGGTCCATGTAGGGGGTGAGGTAGATGGACGCCTCGGACTCCTCGTGGCCCCAGAGGGACCCGGACGGGGAGCCCTCGCGGGCGCGGCCGAACAGGGCGAGCAGTTCCGTTCGGTCGTTCTCGGTAAAGGGGCGGATCCCCGCCGGCGCGGGGGGACCGGCGGCGCCATCGGGGGGCCAAGCCCTTTCGGTCTGCAGGTAAAGCGGGTTCATGTCCACCCCAACGTCCGGGACGGACCGGATGACTCCTGGCGATCAACGATGGGGCTCGCCCCGTCCGGCCGGGGGCCGGGGGCGGATAGCGTTGAGGGCCTATGAGCGCCACTCTCGTTGTCAAAGATCTCGCGGCCGGGCATGGGGACCGTGCGCTGTTCGACGGCCTCGACCTGGTCATCGCCCCGGGGGACGTCATCGGGCTCGTCGGCGGCAACGGTGCGGGCAAGTCGACGCTGCTGCGGCTGCTGGCCGGGATCGGGACGCCGGAGCAGGGCGCCGTCCAGTTGAGCCCCGCGTCGGCGGCCGTCGGGTACCTGCCGCAGGAGCCGGAGCGGCGGCCGGGGGAGTCCGTGGCGGGGTTCCTCGCGCGCCGGACGGGCGTGGCGACGGCGCAGGCCGACCTGGACGCGGCGACCGAGGGCCTGGTGGAAGGGCGCGCGGGCGCCGACGACGCCTACGCGGTGGCGCTGGAGCGCTGGCTCGCCCTCGGCGGCGCCGATCTCGAGGACCGGGCCGGGGAGGTCGCGGACGAGCTGGGCCTCGGGGTCGGGCTCGACCGGCCGATGACCGCGCTGTCGGGCGGGCAGGCGGCGCGGGCGGGCCTGGCGTCGCTGCTGCTCAGCCGGTACGACGTGTTCCTGCTGGACGAGCCCACGAACGACCTGGACCTGGACGGCCTCGATCGGCTGGAGCGGTTCGTCACGGGGCTGCGGGCGGGGACGGTCGTCGTCAGCCACGACCGCGAGTTCCTCGCCCGGACGGCGACCGCCGTCCTCGAACTGGACCTCGCCCAGCGCCAGGTGAACCTGTACGGCGGCGGATACGACGCCTACCTGGCCGAGCGCGAGGTCGCGCGGCGGCACGCGCGGGCGGAGTACGAGGAGTACGCGGGCAAGCTGTCGGCGCTGCGCGAGCGCGGCCAGATGCAGCGTTCCTGGATGGACAAGGGCGTCCGCAACGCGCGCCGCAAGGCCACCGACAACGACAAGATCGGCCGCAAGTTCCGCTCGGAGGCCAGCGAGAAGCAGGCGGCGAAGGCGCGGCAGACCGAGCGGGCCATCGAGCGCCTCGACACCGTCGAGGAGCCGCGCAAGGAGTGGGAGCTGCGGATGGAGATCGCCGCGGCGCCCCGGTCCGGCGCGATCGTGGCGACGCTGCGGGGCGCGGTGGTGCGGCGCGGCGCGTTCACGCTGGGGCCGGTGGACCTGGAGATCGGCTGGGCCGACCGGGTCGCGATCACCGGCGCGAACGGCGCGGGCAAGTCGACGCTGCTGGGCGCGCTGCTCGGCCGGATCGTCCCGGACGAGGGCGACGCCGCGCTCGGGCCGGGCGTCGTGGTGGGCGAGGTCGACCAGGCGCGCGGCCTGTTCCTCGGGGACGAGCCGCTGCTGGAGGCGTTCGCCGCCGCGTCCGGCCTCGATCCGGAACCGGCCCGGACCCTGCTGGCGAAGTTCGGCCTGCGCGCCGGCCACGTCCTGCGCCCGGCGGGCACCCTGTCGCCCGGCGAGCGGACCCGCGCCGCCCTCGCCCTGCTCCAGGGCAGGGGCGTCAACCTGCTGGTGCTGGACGAGCCGACCAACCACCTCGATCTCCCGGCCATCGAGCAGCTCGAATCCGCGCTGGACGGCTACACCGGCACGCTGCTGCTGGTCACGCACGACCGCCGGATGCTCCAGGCCGTCCGCACCACCCGCCGCCTCACCGTCGCGGACGGCCGCGTCGCCGAGGACCTCGCCCCGACCGGCCGCTGAGGACGGTCAGAGGGCGTCGACGGCGTCGGGGGACAGGATGTTGGCCAGGACCATGGCGGCGCAGCCGGTGAGACCGGCGGTCTCACCGAGGCGGCTCGGCTCGATCCGCAGGCTGCGGGTCGCGAGGACGGTCGAGCGCTGGTAGACGGCCTCGCGCAGGCCGGCGATGAGGGGCTCGTCGGCGCCGACGAGGTCGCCGCCGAGGACGACGACGGCGGGGTTCAGCAGGTTGACGGCGGTGGCGACGACCTCGCCGATGCGGCGGCCCGCCTCGCGCAGCAGCGCGACGGTGGCGGGGTCGCCGGAGCGGGCGAGGGCGGCCAGGGCGGGCAGGTCGGCCGCGGCGGAGCGGGCGAGCAGGGCGGTGCCGCCCGCGACGGCCTCGACGCAGCCGGTGTTGCCGCAGCGGCACGGCGCGCCGGCGCCGGACGGGACGGGCACGTGGCCGATCTCGCCCGCGGCGCCGAGCGCGCCGCGCTGGATGGCGCCGCCCGCGATCACGCCCGCGCCGATCCCGGTGGACACCTTGACGAACAGCAGGTCGCGGACGCCGGGGTGGGCCTGGTGCTCGCCGAGCGCGGCGGTGTTGACCTCGTTGTCGAGGTAGGCGGGGACGCCGAAGCGGTCCCGGACCGGGGGGCCGACCTCGACGCCGTCCCAGCGTCCGGGAAGGTGCTCGACGGCGTCGGGGACGCCGAGGCCGACGCCGCGCACCGCGGCCGGGTCGACGCCGGACCCGGCGAGCAGGTCGGCCCAGTGGTCGAGGAGGCGGGGCAGGGTCTTGCCCGCGGTGGTGTCGGCGGGCGGCGCGTCGACCTGGGCGAGGATGCGGCCGCCGAGGTCGCAGACGGCGAGCTGGCCGCGGGACTGGCCGAGGTTGGCGACCAGCACGGCGCCGCCGGCGGCGTTGAACTCCAGCCGGGCCGGGGGCCGCCCGCCGGTGGACGGCCCGTCGGCGCGCTCGACGACCAGGCCGCGGCCGACCAGGTCGGCGACCCGGGACGCCACGGCGGGGCGGGACAGGCCGGTGACGCGGCCCAGCTCGGCGCGGGTGGCGACGCCGTCCTCGCGGATGAGGCGCAGCACGTCGCCGCTCGTGGACGGGCGAGTGGCGGGACGCGGCATCCGGTCAGTCAAGCACGCGCCTGTTCGGTACGTCCAGTTAGACGAACAGACGGGCTTTTGTCAGTTGAAGTTCATAAGTCGGCTTGTATGCGTGACCTATGTCTCGATAGTTTGTCGATCAACTGATCCCCCTGGTCTGGAGCTTGCGATGGCCCTGCAACCCGCCCGCCGACCCGTGTTGCACCCCGCGCTGGAACGCGTCACCCAGCGCATCGCCGAGCGGAGCGCCGCCCGGCGCACCGCCTACCTCGACCGCATCGCCGCCGCCCGCACGCAGGGCCCGGCGCGCGGCGGCATGGGGTGCGCGAACCTCGCGCACGGGTTCGCGGCCTGCGGCGTCCAGGACAAGCTGTGGCTGCGCGGGAACGTGACACCGAACATCGCGATCGTTTCCGCCTACAACGACATGCTCTCCGCGCACCAGCCGTTGAAGGACTACCCGGACATCCTGAAGGCCGCGATCCGCCAGGCCGGCGGCACCGCGCAGTTCGCGGGCGGCGTCCCGGCGATGTGCGACGGCATCACGCAGGGCCGTGCCGGCATGGAGCTGTCGCTGTTCAGCCGGGACGTGGTGGCGATGGCGACGGCGGTGGCGCTGTCGCACGACATGTTCGACGGCGCGCTGCTGCTCGGGGTGTGCGACAAGATCGTCCCCGGGCTGGTGATCGGTGCGCTGGCGTTCGGGCACCTGCCGGTGATCCTCGTGCCGGCCGGGCCGATGGCGTCCGGGCTGCCGAACGCGCAGAAGGCGAAGGTCCGCAAGCGGTACGCGGCGGGCGAGATCGGGCGGGACGAGCTGCTCGCCGCCGAGTCCGCGTCCTACCACTCGCCCGGCACCTGCACCTTCTACGGGACGGCCAACTCCAACCAGCTGCTGATGGAGGTCATGGGCCTGCACCTGCCGGGCGCCAGCTTCATCCCGCCGGGCACCCCGCTGCGCGACGGCCTGACCGAGGCGGCCGGGCGCCGGGTCCTGAAGATCACCGACCTCGCCGACGAGTACACCCCGATCGGCGAGCTGCTGGACGAGCGGGCGTTCGCCAACGCGATCGTCGCGCTGCTGGCGACCGGCGGCTCCACCAACCACACGCTGCACCTGGTCGCGATGGCCGCCGCCGCGGGCATCGAGCTGACCTGGGACGACTTCGACGAGCTGTCCAAGGTGACGCCGCTGCTCACCCGGCTCTACCCGAACGGGACCGCCGATGTGAACCACTTCCACGCGGCGGGCGGCACCGCGTTCCTGATCGGCGAGCTGATCGACGCCGGGCTGCTGCACGAGGACGCCCGGACCGTCGGCGGCGCCACCCTCGCCGCGTACCGCAGGACGCCGCAGTTGGAAGGCGGCAAGGTGGTGTGGCGCGACGCGCCCGCCGAGTCCGGGGACACCGGCGTCCTGCGCCCCGCGGCCGAGCCGTTCGACACCCACGGCGGCCTGCACACCGTGTCCGGCAACCTCGGCCGCGCGGTGATCAAGGTGTCGGCGGTGCGGCCCGAGCACCGCACCGTCGAGGCGCCCGCCCGGGTGTTCGAGTCGCAGGAGGCGATGCAGGAGGCGTTCGCCGCCGGCGAGCTGGACCGGGACGTCGTCGCGGTCGTCCGGCACCAGGGCCCGCGCGCCAACGGCATGCCGGAGCTGCACCGCCTCACCCCGCCGCTGTCGGTGCTCCAGGACCGCGGGTTCCGCGTCGCGCTGGTCACCGACGGACGCATGTCGGGCGCCTCGGGGGCGGTGCCCGCCGCGATCCACGTGTCGCCGGAGGCGGCGGCGGGCGGGCCGCTCGCCCGCGTCCGCGACGGCGACATCGTCCGGCTGGACGCCGACAAGGGACTGCTCGAAGTGCTCGTCCCGGACGAGGAGTTCGACGCGCGCATCCCGGCCGGGGCGGCGCCGTCCGCTGAGGAGTGGACGGGCACCGGACGCGAGCTGTTCAACACGTTCCGCCGCTCCGTCGGCGCCGCCGAGCTGGGCGCCGGAGTGTTCGCATGAGCGGAGCGAACCGGGGGGCGTGGGGGGTCGCCCCCTCACACGAGGCACGCGTGAGCGGGGTGTGGCTGGTCGCGGACGTCGGCGGCACCAACGCCCGCTTCGCCCTGGTGGACGGCCCCGACGGCGCCCCCTACCGGGTCGAGTCGCTGCCGACCCGCGAGCACGCCGGGCTGGCGGAGGCGGCGGCCGCCTACCTCGACCGGTACGCCCCTGGCGTCCGCCCGTCGGCGGCGTGCCTGGCCGTGGCGGGTCCCGTCGCGAACGGGACCTACCACCTGACCAACGCCGGCTGGCCGAAGGGCACCCCGCGGGAGGTGGGGGACCGCCTCGGCATCCCGCACCTGGAGATCATCAACGACTTCGAGGCGCTCGCGCTGGCGCTGCCGCGCCTCGGCCCGGACGACGTGGTCCCCATCGGCCCGGCGTCGCCGCGCACGGAGGCGGCCCCGCTCGCCGTGGTCGGCCCGGGGACCGGGCTCGGCGTCGCCGGGCTCGTCCCGACGCCCGCCGGCTGGGTGCCGCTGCCCGGCGAGGGCGGCCAGGTCGACGTACCCGCCGCGACCGACCGGGAATTGGAGGTCGTCCGGCTGCTGCGCGCCGAGTACGGCGCGTCCCGCGCCGAGTCGCTGCTGTCGGGCAGCGGTCTCGCCGCGATCCACCGCTACCTGGCGCTCCTCGACGGCGTGCGGGCCGAGCCCCTCGACCCCGCGCGGATCTGCGCGCACGACGGCGACCCGCGCTGCGCGGAGACCCTCGGGATGTTCTGCGCGCTCCTCGGCTCCCTCGCCGGGAACGTCGCCCTGACGCTCGGCGCGCGCGGCGGCGTCTACCTCGGCGGCGGTATCCTCCCGCGCATCGCCGGCGCCCTCGCGGCCAGCGACTTCCGCGCCCGGTTCGAGGCGAAGCCGCCCGTCGAGGACTACATGCGGCCCATCCCGACCGCGCTGATCGTCCACCCCCGCCCGGCGCTCGCCGGCGCGGCCGCCCGGCTGGCGCAGAACCCCGCCGTCCCGGAGATGCTGGAGACCTCATGAACACCGAAGAGCTGCTCGGGCTGGCGCCCGTCGTCCCGGTCGTCGTCCTGGAGGACGCCGGCGCCGCGGTGCCACTGGCCCGCGCCCTGGTCGAGGGCGGGCTGCCCGCCATCGAGGTGACGCTGCGCACGCCCGCCGCCGTCGAGTCGATCGAGCGGATCGCCGCCGAGGTGCCCGGCGCCGTCGTCGGCGCCGGGACGGTCGTCACCGCGCAGGACGCCGAGCGGTCGCTGAAGGCGGGCGCGCGGTTCCTCGTCAGCCCCGGCTGCACGCCCCGGCTGCGCGCCGCGATGGCGGACACGGGCCTGCCGTTCCTGCCGGGCGTCTCCAGCGCGTCCGAGGCGATCGCGCTGCTGGAGGAGGGCGTCACCGCGATGAAGTTCTTCCCCGCCGAGGCGGCGGGCGGCGTCCCCTACCTGAAGGCGCTCGGCGGGCCGCTGCCGCAGATCCGGTTCTGCCCCACCGGCGGGATCCGGCCCGGCACCGCCGCCGACTACCTCGCGCTGCCGAACGTCGGCTGCGTCGGCGGCACCTGGCTCACCCCGTCCGACGCCGTCGGCGCCGGCGACTGGGACCGCGTCCGCGCCCTCGCCGCCGAGGCCGCGGGCCTGCGCCGGAGCTGATGTCACATCCGCGGGTCTCCCTCCCGTCTCCTGGGCAGGAGCAAGAACAAGGGAGGCCCGCAATGCAGAGCGCGAAGATCCGCGAGATCCTGGACGGCCTGGCCGGGCAGCGCACCGTCCTGCTGACCACCTACCGCAAGGACGGCACGCCGGTCGGGACGCCGGTGAACATCGTCGTCCGCGGCGACCACGCCTACTTCCGTACCTACGACAAGGCGTACAAGGCCAAGCGGCTGGCCCGCAACCCCGAGGTCGAGGTCGCCCCGAGCACCTACAGCGGCAAGGTCACCGGCCCCGCGGTGCACGGCCGCGTGCGGCTGCTCACCGAGGAGGAGGCGAAGCCGATCCGCCGGATGCTGGCGCGCAAGCACCGCCTCCAGCAGGGCATCGCGGTGCCGCTGCTTCACCGGATGAAGCACTACAGGACGCTGCACTACGAACTGACCCTCGACGCCTGACCCCGCCCGGCGGTCCCCGCCCGTGGTCAGGCGGCGGGGTCAGGCGCCCGGGGTGAGGTGGCGGCGGGCGCGGCGGGCGCCGGTGAGCAGCATGGCCGCGCGGACCAGCCAGATCACCAGCGCGACGTGCAGGACCGCCAGCGCCGCCGTGCCCACGCCCACGCTGAACGTGACCACGAAGAACACGGCGATCAACAGCGGGAACACCTTGAAGTGCGGACCGTGCCGGTGAGCCATGTGCCGGTGGTGCCGCCGCATCGGATGTCCCGGGCCGCCGAACATGAGCGCGGGGCCGAGGTCCCAGGGGACCTCGGCGAAGGCCGCCGCGGGCCGTTCCGGTTCGGGCAGGCCGGTCGGCGCGGGCAGGTCGCGGACGAGGGTGCGCAGGTCGCCGTGCGTCCTGGCGGACAGCGCGGCGTCCAGGCGCTCGTCGAGTTCACCGCGGTCGAGCCGCCCCGCCGCGAAGTGGTCGTGCAGGGCGACCATCACGGCGTCCCGCTCGGCGTCGCCGACGCGGATGTCGTCCGGGCGAGTCATCGGTCTACTCCTCGTCGTCGGTGGCGGTCGGGCCCGCGTCGGCGCCGGGCGCGTCGTCGGCCAGGATGCGGTACAGGTTCCGGCGGGCCTCCGACAGGACGTCCGTGGCCCGGCCGACCTGCTCGGGCGTGCCGGAGTGGACGATCTGCATCACCGCGGCCCCCGTCTGCGCGGCCTGCTTGAACAGCTCGGGGACGCCCTCGCCGAACTCGGGCGTCATCTCCGCCCACGGCTCGGCGAGCCGCTCGGCGTTCTCCTCGACGTGGGCGCGGCCCTCGTCGGTGAGGTGGAAGGTGCGGCGGCCGCCGCCCTCCTCGCCCGCGATCAGGCCCTCGTCGGCGAGCTGCTGCAGCGCCGGGTAGACCGCGCCGGGGCTCGGCTTCCAGGCGCCTTCGCTGCGCTCGTTGATCTCCTGGATGATCTGGTAGCCGTTGCGGGGCTCCTCGGCGAGCAGGACGAGGATCGCCGCGCGGACGTTGCCCTTGCGGGCCTTCGGTCCCCGGCCCCACGGGCCGCGCCCGCGCGCCCAGGGCGCCCGGCCGGGGCCGAACCCGCCGGGCGGCCCGAAGGGGGCGCCGGGCCCGCCGCCGAACATCGGGCCGAAGCCGGGGAACTCGCCGCGGGGCCCGGGGCCGTGGTGTCCGGGGCCGTGGTGCCGGGACGCCGCGTGCGCGGCCTTCGCCCCGAGCGCCGCCGCCGCGAACGCCCAGCGCCAGTCGGGTCCGCCGTGCGCGTGTGCCGTTCCCATGTTCTGCACCTTCCTTCTGAGATCTCTCTTTGATCCTTCGCGATACGACAACGATATATCGAAGACGGGTCGGAGCGCCAGATGGTTCCCGGACCGGCCGCGGCCCGCGCCGACATCCCGGACAAGATCCTTTATTCCGGTCATGGCCGTCTGACCGGCGGAAATGCTGGGTAAACAGCCGTGCGGGGGGACCATGGGGACTCAGGAAGCGGTGACCGCGCAGGACGCCGTCCTCGCCCGGGACGGCTCCGGGACGCGCGGGCGGGCGAGCGGCGAGGTTCTGCTCGGGCTGGCGCTGTTCGGGCTGTACTCCCTGGTGGCGATGCTGCCGGAGCAGGTCAGGGAGCACGCGGCCCGCCGGCACGGCGAGCTGGTGTACGGCCTGGAGCGCGCCCTGCGCGCCGACGTGGAACCGGCGCTCAACGGCTGGCTGGCCGGACGGCCCGTCTGGCGGCTGCTCGCCGACTACGAGTACGCCACCACCTACGCCGTGGCGACGCTCGCGCTGCTGGTCTGGCTGTACGTGCGGCATCCCGAGCGGTACCGGACGGCGCGCAACGCGTTCGTCATCCTCAACGTCGTCGCGATCGCGTGCTTCGCGCTGTTCCCGGTCATGCCGCCCCGGCTGCTGGGCGATCCCGGCTTCGTCGACACGGTCCGGGGCGGCCGGACCTGGGGGTCGTGGGGGTCGCCGCTGATCGACCGCGCGGACCGGCTCGCGGCCGTCCCGTCCCTGCACATGGCCTGGACGCTGTGGGCCGGCGTCGAGCTGGCCCGCGTGCAGGCGCTGCGCTGGGTCCGGGCCCTGAACGGCGCGCACATCGCGGTGACCGCGTACGTCATCGTCGCCACGGCCAACCACTACGTCCTGGACGCGGTCGCGGCGGTCCCGCTGGTGGCGCTGTCGGTGCTCACCGCCGAACGGCTGGCGGCCCGGCCGCCCGCGGCCGAACGCGTCCCGGCGCAGGACGCGTTCTTCCTGGCGGTGGAGACCGGCGCCGCCCCGCAGCACACGGGCGGCGTCATCATGCTCGACACCTCGCGCCGCGCGCTCGGCCGCTACGACCTGGTCCGGCTGATCGGCGACCGGCTCGACCGGCTGCCGCGGTTCCGGCAGCGGCTCGCCGACCGGGGCCGGTGGCGCCGCCCGGTCTGGCTCGACCACCCCGCCGTCGACTGGTCCTGGCACGTCACCGAGCGCGACGTGGACGGCATGGGCGGCCTGCGCGCGATGATCGCCGAGATCCAGGCCGAGCCGCTGCCCCGCGACCGGCCGCTGTGGCGGATGATCCTGGTCAACGGGGCCGCGCCCGGCCGCACCACGCTGGTGTTCCTGATGCACCATGTCGTCGCGGACGGCGTCGGCGTGGTCGCGCAGGCCATCTCGCTGATGGAGCCGGCCGCGCCCGCCGCGTCCGGCGGCGGGGCGACGGCGCCGCCGCGCCGCCGCGTCCGGGAGGCGCTCGCCGGCGCCGTCGGGCTGGCGCAGCTCGCCGCGGACAGCGGGGTCGGCGCGGCGCCACCCGCGCGGCTGCCCGCCGCCGGGACGGCCGAGCGCCGCTTCGGCACCCTGCGGATCCCGCTGGACGACCCGCGGCGGATCGCCAGGCGGCACGGCACCCGGGTCTCCGACGTGGTGATGTGCGCGGTCGCCGGCGGCCTCGCGCGGACCGTCCACCGTCCGGAGGCGGGCGCGGCGCCGCGGGAGTGCCGCGTCGCGGTGCCGCTGATGATGCGGGCGCCCGGCCAGGGCATGGAGGGCAACCACACCACCGCCGTCATGGTCGACCTGCCGATCGGCGCGATGCCGGAGACCGAGCGGCTCGCCGAGATCGCCCGGCGCAGCCGCGTCCTGCGGTCCGGCACCCGCGCGCTGGCGGCGTGGTTCGTGATGCGGCAGGTCGGGCGGCTCATGCCCGCGCCGCTGCACGCCCGGTTCGCGCGGGCCGTCTACGGCGGCCGGTTCCTGCAGGGGATCGTGTCGAGCCTGCCGGCCAGCGGCGAGCGGCTGCTGCTGACGGGTGTCCCGGTGACCGGGGTGTACCCGGTCGTCCCGCTCGCGCCCGGGGCGCCGCTCGCGGTCGCCGCGCTCGGCGTCGACCGCGAGCTGTGCTTCGGGATCTGCGCGGACACCGGGCTGGTGGACGACGCCGACGCGCTGGCCGGCGCCGTCCGCGACGTCGTCCGCGAACTGCGGGACGAGTGATCACACGCCGGTGATCACACGCCGGTGGTCACACGCCGGTGATCACACGCTCCGCACGGCGCGGAGCGACTCCTTCAGCGAGCCCATCGTGGCGAACACGGCGGTGGGCTCGTAGCCGCAGTGCGCCATGCAGTTGGCGCAGCGGTCGTCGCGCCCCCGGCCGTAGGAGTCCCAGTCGGTCTCCTCCAGCAGCTCCTTGTAGGACTCGGCGTAGCCGTCGTCCATCAGGTAGCAGGGGCGCTGCCAGCCCTTCAGCGAGTAGGACGGGATCGCCCACGCCGTGCACGGGAAGTCCGCCTTGCCTTCGAGGAAGTCCAGGAACAGCGGCGAGTGGTTGAACCGCCAGCGCTTGCGGTTGCCCGCGAACGCCTTCTGGAACAGCGCCCGCGTCTCCTGCACGCCCAGGAAGTGGTCCTGGTCGGGCGCCTTCTCGTAGGCGTACGCGGGGGAGATCATCATCTGGTCCACGCGCAGGTCGTCGTTGAGGTAGTCGAGCACGTCGATGACGGTCTGCGGAGTGTCGGTGTTGAACACGGTGGTGTTCGTGGTGACCCGGAACCCGCGCTCCTTGCACATCCGGATCGCCGCGACCGCCTCGTCGAACACGCCCTCCTTGCACACGGACGCGTCGTGCCGCTCACGCAGCCCGTCGACGTGCACCGCCCACGCGAAGTACCGCGACGGCTCGAAGTCGTCGATCTTCTTCGGGATCAGCGCGGCGTTCGTGCACAGGAACACGTACCGCTTCATCCGGACCAGCTCGCGGACCAGCTCGCCGATCTGCGGGTGCATCAGCGGCTCGCCGCCCGCGATCGACACCATCGGCGCCCCGCACTCGCGGATCGCGGCGACGGCCTGCTCGACCGGCATGCGCTGCTTGAGGACGCTCGCCGGATGCTGGATCTTCCCGCACCCGGCGCACGCCAGGTTGCAGGCGAACAGCGGCTCGAGCTCGACGATCAGCGGGAACTTCTTCCGCCCCGCCAGCTTGTTCCGCAGGACGTACCCGCCGACGCGCAGGCTCTGGCGCAGTGGCATGGCCATTCAGGATCCCGTCTCCTTCACATAGCGGCCCAGCGCCGACAGCGGGAACACCAGGCGGTACAGGTGGTAGTTGATGTAGAAGTCGCCGGGGAACCCGGTGCCGGTGAAGTGGTCCTCGTCCCACGTCCCGTCCGGGCGCTGGTGCTCGACGAGCCACCGCACGCCCCGTTCCACGGCCGGGCCGCGCTCCCCGGCCGCCAGCAGCGCCAGCAGCGCCCACGCGGTCTGCGACGCGGTGGAGACGCCGTGCCCGATCCATTCCGGGTCGCGGTAGGAGCGCAGGTCCTCGCCCCAGCCGCCGTCGTCGCGCTGGTGGCGCTCCAGCCACGTGACGGCCCGCCGGATCGCGGGCCCGTCCGGCCGGACGCCCGCCGCGATCAGCGCGGGCACCACGCTGCCCGTCCCGTAGACGTGGTTGGCGCCCCACCGGCCGAACCAGGACCCGTCGTCCTCCTGCGCCTTCAGCAGCCACACGACGGCCCGCTTCACCAGGGTCGAGTCGGCCATGCCGCGATGGCTGAGCGCCTCCACGACGTGCGCGGTGACGTCGGCGGACGGCGGGTCGATGACCTCGCCGAAGTCGCAGAACGGCAGCCGGCGGCACAGCGCGCGGGTGTTGTCGGCGTCGAACGCGCCGAACCCGCCGTCCCTGGACACCATCCCGGCCATCCACCGCACGCCGCGCTCGATCGCCGGCTCGGCCCTCGGATGGGCGACGCGGCTCAGCGCGAGGACGGCCTCCGCGGTGTCGTCGGTGTCGGGGTAGTAGTCGTTGTCGAACTCGAACGACCAGCCGCCCGGCGGCAGGTCGGGGCGGCGCACCGACCAGTCGCCCGGCCCCTGCACCTCCTCGCCGACCACCCACTCGGCCGCCGCCTCCAGGGCCTGGTGGTCCGCGGGCAGGCCCGCGTCGACCAGCGCGTTCATCGCCAGGACGGTGTCCCAGACGGGGGACTGGCAGGCCTCCAGCCGGCGCCCCTTCGCGTCCCGGACGGTGAAGCGCTCCAGCCCTTCGAGGCCGCGCCGCACCACCGGATGGTCCAGGCCGTGGCCGAGCAGGTGCAGCGCGAGCAGCGAGTACACCCACGGCGGCTGGATGCCGCCCCACGACCCGTCCGGCTCCTGCCGCGCGATGATCCACTCGCCGGCGCGGCGCAGCGCCGCCTTCCGCAGCCCGCGCAGCGGCCGCCGCTCGTAGGCGTGCAGCACCCGGTCGAGCGCGCCGAACGCCTCGTCCCAGCCCGGGACCACCCGCCGCCCGCGCCGCACGGCCCGCCCCGACCGCAGCTCCTCCAGCTCGAACGGCAGCGGCCGGACGGGGCGCTTCGCCGCGACCACCGTCAGCGGGACGATCGTCTGCCGCGCCCAGCACGCGAAGTCGTAGACGTTCAGCGGGAACCAGCGCGGCAGGAACACCATCTCCGGCGGCACCACCGGTAGGTCGTCCCACGGCCACTGCCCGAACATCGCCAGCCAGAACCGGGTGAAGACGCGGGTGGCCGGGATGCCGCCCTCGCCCCGGACGAACGCGGCGGCGCGGCGCATGTGCGGGGCGTCCGGCTCGTCGCCCGCCAGCCGCAGCGCCACGTACGCCTCGACGGTCGTGGACAGGTCCGGCGGCCCGTCGTGGAAGTTGGCCCAGGTGCCGTCCGGCGCCTGCTGCGAGCGGATCCAGCGGGCCGCCTCGCGGGTGTCGGCGTCGGTGCGGATGCCGAGGAACTCGCGCAGCAGCAGGTCCTCGGCGTCCATCGTCACGTTGGTCTGGAGCTCGCCCTTCCACCAGCCCTCCGGCGCCTGCAGGGCGAGCAGGTGGTCGCGGGCGGCCGCCATCGCCTCGGCGGGCGTGCGGGTCGCGGTGGTTCCGGTGGCGGGCCCGGCGGTGGGCCCGGCGGCGGGTTCGGTCGCTGTCATCAGTGGTCCCGGCGGGTGACGAAGTCGGCGATGTGCAGGAACTCGGCGCGGACCGGCTCGGGCAGCCCGGCGGACGCCAGCTGCGCGGTCGCGCTCGCGATGCGCCGGTCCGCCTCGTCCTCCGCCCACGCCCGGCCGCCCGCCGCCTCGACCAGCGCGGCCGCCTCGGCCGACTCTTCCTCGTCCGGCCCCTCGGGGTCCGGCGGCACCGCGTACAGCTCGGCGAGCCGCGCGCCCTCCGGCGTGCCGGAGTTCAGCGCGGCCACCACCGGCAGCGACATCTTCCGGGACCGCAGGTCCGACAGCGCCGGCTTGCCGGTCGTCGCCGGGTCGCCCCAGATGCCGAGCAGGTCGTCCACCAGCTGGAACGCCAGCCCGAGGTCCTCCCCGAACGCCTCCAGCGCGGCCGACAGCGGCTCCGGCGCGCCGTCCAGCACCGCCCCGATCGCGCAGGAGCAGGCCAGCAGCGCGGCGGTCTTGTCCGCCGCCATCGAGGCGCACTCCTCCAGCCCGACCTGCCGGCGGGTCTCGAACTCCAGGTCCAGCGACTGGCCCGCGATCAGCCGCCGCGTCGCGACCGTCAGCGAGCGCGCCGCCCGCGCCGACCCCTGCCCGGGCGCCTCCAGCAGCACCTCCAGCGCGAGGGCGAGCAGCGCGTCGCCCGCCAGGATCGCGGCGGGCTCCCCGAACACCGTCCACGCCGCCGGCCGGTGCCGGCGGGTCCGGTCGCCGTCCATGATGTCGTCGTGCAGCAGCGAGAACGCGTGCGTCAGCTCCACCGCGACCGCGCCGGGCAGCGCGCTCTCCGGCGGCGCCCCCGCCGCCCGCGCCGACAGCAGCGCCAGCGCCGGGCGCAGCGCCTTCCCGGCGGGCGCCGTCAGCGGGCGGCCCTCCTCGTCGGCCCAGCCGAGATGGTAGGCCGCGACCCGGTAGGTACGCGGATCGAGCCGGCCCACCGCGGCGCGCAGCGCCCCGTCGACCAGCCCGCGGACATCGGTCATCGAGACCGGTACGGCCGTCATCGATCACACCTCTCCGAATGGTTCGCCTCGGACTCCCGGGCCGGGCGGGCGGTGGCGGACGCGGCCGTCACCGGTCCCGCACCCCCTCCAGGTGGCGGCGGACCAGGCGGGCGGCGGTCAGGCCGCTGCGCACCGCGCCCTCCATCGTGTCCGGCCACCCCGTGTCGGTCCACGCGCCCGCCAGGAACAGGCCCCTGGCCCGGGTCGCCGCGCCCGGACGCGGCGACCGGCTGCCCGGCGCCTGCCGGAACGTCGCCCGCCGCTCCCGCGTCACGAACAGCTCCCGGACGTGCGCCCCGCGCGCCCCCGGCAGCAACCGCGCCAGCTCCGGCACGAACCGCTCGCGCAGCGCGGCGGTGGGCCGGTCGATCCAGCGGTCCGCCGCCGACAGGGAGATCGCCAGGTACTGGCCGTCGCGCAGCCCGCCCACCCCGGTCCGGTCGAAGATCCACTGGACGGGCGAGCCGACCGCCGCGGCGAACGGCTCGTCCAGCACCCGCCGGTCGTACACGACGTGCACGTTCACGATCGGGCTGGCGTCCAGCTCGTGCCAGCGCAGCGGCCGCGGCAGCGCCTCCGCGGGCAGCAGCCGCGCCGCCGCCTCGTGCGGGACGGCCAGCACCACCGCGTCCGCCGCGATCGGCATCCCGTCCACCACCACCTTCGGGTCGGTGGTCACCGCCTCGACCTTCGCCTTCAGCCGGACCGTCCCGCCCATCTCGGCGATCCGGCGCAGCGCCGGGCCGCCGTGCAGCTCCTCCAGCGGAACGATCGGGACGCCGATGTCGGCCGCGTCCGGGCGCCCGAACAGCGCCCGCCGGCACACCATCGCCGACAGGCCGAGCGCCGCGTCGTCCACCTCCGCGTTCAGCGCCGCGGTGATGAACAGCCCCCACAGCGCCTCCCGCGCCCACGGCCGCTGCCCGTGCTCGGCCAGCCACCGGCCCGCCGACCGCAGGTCCAGCGCCGGGTCGTCGGGGTCGAGCCGCTGCAGCGCCGCCGACGCGCGCACCGCCCGCAGCCGGTCGGCGACCGGCAGATGCGAGTACCGCGCCAGCGACGGCAGCATGTGCAGCGGGCTCGGCAGCGGCGACCTGCGCAACCGCGCCGGCCGCGCGCCCGGCCGCAGCACCGGGACGTCGAACCGGTCCTGCATCCGCACCAGGTGCTCGGCGCCGAGCCGCCGCAGCAGCCCCTGATAGGCGGTGCAGCACCGCAGATACACGTGCTGGCCGTTGTCGACGCTCAGCTCGTCGCGCCGGAACGAATGCGTCGCGCCGCCCAGCCACGGACGCGCCTCCAGCAGTGTGACCGCGATCCCCGACTCCTGCAGCGCGATCGCGGTGCTGATGCCGGCGAGCCCGCCGCCCACCACCACGACGCTCACCGCTCCACCCCCGTCAGCGCCCGCGCCGCCACCACGGCCTTCTGCCACGTCGGCAGCGACACCCGCGAGTTCAGCGCCGCCGCCGGGTCCGCCGCGATGCACTCCAGCAGCCGCCGGTAGATCCCCGCCATCGCCGCCGTGCACGCCGCGCTGCGCCGGTCCAGCAGCGGCAGCAGCCGCAGCCCCTCGGCGTACCAGGCGCGGGCCCGCTCGGCCTGGAAGACGACCAGCTTGTGCAGCCGCCACGGCGGGTCGATGAACACCCCCGACTCGTCCAGCTCCAGCGTGCAGCCGAACTGCTCCAGATCCTCGGCCGGCAGGTACACCCGCCCCGCCGCCCGGTCCTCCCGCAGGTCCCGCAGGATGTTGGTGAGCTGCAGCGCGACGCCGAGCGAGTCCGCGAGCCCCTCGGCGCGCTGCCGGCCGTCCGACCCGAACACCCCGAGCGACAGCCGGCCCACCGAGCCCGCGACCTGCTGGCAGTAGCGCAGCAGGTCGTCGAACGTCTCGTAGCGCGCCCCCCGCACGTCGCTCTCGCAGCCGTCGATCAGCTCGTCGAACGCGGCGAGCGGGATCGGGAAGCGGCCCGCCGCGTCCGCCAGCGCCGTCAGCACCGGATGGCCCTCCAGCGTCCGCACGTCGGCGCGCCGCCGCAGCACCTCCTGGACGGTCAGCAGCCGCTGCCGCGACCGGTCCAGCAGGTCCAGCCGCACGCACGCCGGCTCCGGCCCGTCCCCGATGTCGTCGATGCCGCGCGCGAACGCGTAGATCGCGCTCATCGCGCGGCGCTTCGGCGGCGGCATCAGCCGTATCCCGTAGGAGAAGTTGCGGGCCTCCTCGCGCACCACCCGCTCGCAGTGCCGGTACGCCCCGGCGACCTGGTCGGTGCGCTCGCACGCCTCTGAAACCGTCATCGCTCAGCCCCTTCCAAGTGCGCGCGCCCACCCGGCCAGCACGGCGGCCCGGCGGGGGCGCGGCGGATGCGCGAGCACGTCGTAACCGGCGCCGGCCAGCGCCGCCAGCGCCGCCCGCCCGCCGGCGACATAGCCGCCCACGGCGACCCGGGCCCAGCCGGTCAGCCCCTTCATCAGCGCCGCCGCGCCCTCGTCCAGCAGGCCGGCGGCGCGCCCGGCCTCCAGCGCCAGCACCCCGCGCAGCCGCGTCGGCGTCACCGCCCGGGTCAGGTCGCCGTCCGCGCAGCCGAACCGGCGCAGATCCTCGGCCGGCAGGTACACGCGCCCGTCGCGGTGGTCCTCCGCGACGTCCTGGCAGTGCTCGATGATCTGCAGCGCCGTGCAGACCTTGTCCGACGCCCGCTCCAGCCCGGCGTCGTGGGCGCCGAACACGTGCAGCACGATCCGGCCCACCGGGTCGGCCGACAGCGCGCAGTACTCCACCAGCTGGTCGAACGTCTCGTAGCGGTGGACGACCTGGTCCTGCCGGTTGGCCTCGACCAGCCGCCGGAACGGCTCGGCCGGGATCCGGTGCGCGTGCACCGTGCCGGCCAGCCGGCGCAGCTGCGGCAGCTTCGGCGTCCCGCCCTTGTAGACCCGGTCCAGGTCGTCGTCGACCAGGGCCAGCAGGTCCGCGCGCTGCGCGGGCGGCGCCTCGTCCCCGATGTCGTCGACGAGGCGCGCGTAACCGTAGACGGCCCGCAGGTCGTCGCGGTGCCGCGCGGGCAGCAGCCGGGCCGCGACGGGAAAGTTCTCCCGCGCCGCCAGCGCGTCCAGCATGCGATCGTGGTCGAACGCGCTCCAGGGTGAATCGGTGATCACCTTTGTGAGATTGGCCGGTCCGGCACTAAAGAAACTCTGGCCAAGGTATGGACTTATTGAAGCGCCGCGTGTCCCGGGCTGAACCGTTCCAGAGTTCCCGGCGTCTGGGCCATTGAACAGCCCATCATCCGCGTAAAGCCCCTTCCGGGAGGAAGTCCGGATATGCGGGGAACCGGCATGTGGTGGGGGTGATGGTCGGGCTCATGGCGATGACGGCTACGGGGGTGGGGGCTGCGGAGGATTTGGGATGCATGGGGGTATTTCGGTTGTTGTGGTTCTCGTATTGGGGAACGCGGCGGTCACCATGAACATGGGCTATCTCGCCGTGGAAAAGATGGCGCTGCTGAGGCGGGTTCAGGGCGCGTGCGGTGGCTGTGGCGCGATCATCAACGGGCCGCAGCGGCGAGGGCGAGGTGGCCGGGCGGGGCCGGGCAGGGCGGGGGGAGAGGCGAGCGGCATCCGGCAGCGCTGGTGGGCGTCCTCGGTGTCGGGTCGCGGCGGTGTGCCCTCTCGTCAGAGGCGTAGGCCCTCGAAGAGGATGCCCAGGTGGTGGTCGTACAGGGCTATCAGGTCTTCGGCGCCGCCGCCGTCCACCCAGTGCCGCATCACCGTCATCGAGACCGCGATGAGCGCCGCCGCCGCGCACCTCACCTCCAGGTCCGCGGCGTCGCGGCCGGTCCGCTCGGCGATCGCCGCCGCCACCGCGTCCTGGTTGCGCAGCTGCTCGTCCATCGCGCGCGCCCGGATGCCGGGATCGGTGAAGGTGAGCCGGATCCGGGTGAACAGCTCCTCGCGGTCGGCCTCCAGCACCCGGCCGAACGACTCGGTCATCGAGCGCCGGACGGCCTGCACGACCGGCTCGTCCGCCGGCCGCGCCGCGAGCGCCTCGGCGAGCGCCCCGTCGTACTCGTCCGAGAGGATCACGTCCTCCTTCGCCGGGAAGTAGCGGAAGAACGTGCTGGGGGAGACCTCGGCCGCCTCGGCGATCTGGTCGACGGTCGTCGCCTCGTAGCCCCGCTCGGCGAACAGCCGGTACGCGGCCTGGCGGATCGCCACCCGGGTCTTCGCCTTCTTGCGCTCGCGCAGCCCGCACGTGTTGGCCGGGGTCTCCCTGGTGCTCATGCCGGCAATTCTCCCGCGCGCGCGGGAGTCTCCGGTTGCGCGGTGGCGGTGCGGGCTTGCCGTGCGGTGTTCGGGGAGGCGGGCTGCGCGGTCTTCGAGCGGCCGGGCAGGAAGGCGAGCGCGAGACCGGCGGCGAGGACGGCCGCCGCGGCGCAGACCAGCAGGGTCAGGTCCATCCCGTGGACGAACGCGCCGTGCGCCGAGGCGAGCAGCGCACGGTCGTGGAGCCGCTCCGCCACCGCGTCCGCGCCGGTCACCGAGCCGCGCGCCGCCTTCGCCGCCGCGTCCGGGAGGCCCGGCAGGGACAGCCGTGCGAGGTAGCCGGCGTTGAGGACGCTGCCGAGCGCCGCGACGCCCAGCACCCCGCCGAGCTGCTGGATCGTCTCCAGCAGGCTCGTCCCGGTGCCGGGGCCGTCCTCCGGAAGCGACCCGATCACCATGCTCGTCGCCGGGACGACCGCCAGCCCGAACCCGAGGCCCGCCATCGAGAGCCACCCGGCGGCCAGGGCGTAACCGTCGCCGGGGCCCGTGGTGGCGCCGAGGAGGGCGCCGCCGGCCAGCAGCAGCAGTCCCGCCGGGATCACGACGCGGGCGCCGAGCCGCGGGACGAGCGGTTCCGCCAGCGTCGCCGCCGCCATCAGCCCGCCGATCAGCGGCAGCAGCCGCAGCCCGCTGCCGAACGCGTCGTTGCCCAGCACGGCCTGCAGGTACTGCGGGACGACGAACAGCAGCCCCATCACCGCGAAATTGACGAAGACGGTGATCACCGACCCCCAGCGGAACGTCCCGTCCGCGAACAGGCCGAGATCGACCAGCGGCGCGGGCGTCCGCCGCTGCCGCCGCACGAACAGCACGAGCAGGACGGTGCCGGCGGCGAGCGGTGCCAGCACGGACGGGCTGCCCCAGCCGTGCCCGGGCACCTGGATGGTCCCGTAGACGAGCACGGTGATGCCGAGCGTGCCGAGCAAGGTTCCGAGGTAGTCGAACCGCTTGGTGTTGCGGGCGCGCGGGCCGTCCGCCGGGAGCAGCCGCAGGCACGCGGCCGCGGCGAGCACCGTCACGGGGACGTTGAACAGGAACACCGAACCCCACCAGAAGTGGTCGAGCAGCCATCCGCCGACGAGGGGGCCGATCGGCATCCCGACCGCCGTCGCCGCCGTCCACACGCCGATCGCGCGCGGCAGCTCGTCCTTGCCGAACACGCGCGGCAGGATCGCCATCGACAGCGGAGTGATCATCGCCGCGCCGAGGCCGAGGACCGCGCGCGCCGCGATCACCTGCCCGGCCGTCCCCGCCAGCGCCCCGGCCGCCGACGCCAGCCCGAACAGCGCGATCCCGCCCAGCAGCAGGCGCCGGTGGCCGAACCGGTCGCCGAGCAGCCCCGCCGGGAGCATCCCGACGGACAGCGCCAGCAGGTAGCCGCCGCCGATCCATTGCAGCTGCGCGCTGGTCGCGCCCAGCTCGTCCGACAGCGTGGGCAGCGCGACGTTGATGATCGTCCCGTCCAGGCCCACGATCAGCACGCTCAGCGTGAGCGCCGCCAGCGCCCACCACCGGCGGGCGGAGCGGTCCGGTTCCCGGCTCGTCATGATGGCTTCTCCTCAAAGTGACAGTGGACTTGCAAGTGATAGTGCACTGTCAGATTCTGGTCGTCAAGGGGGCGAGGCCGTCGGAACGGGCGGTGCGGGTCCTCGCCGGTTGGCCAAGATCGGCGGTATGAGTGATGCTGTGCCGTCAGGGGCTTCGGGGTCCGGGGCGTCGCCTGTGGAACTGGTTCGTGCTGGTGAGGCGGCTCGGCGGGGGACGTTGCGGGGTTCGGGCATCTCTTCGCGTCCGGACGAGGGGTTCCGTGCTACCCGGGATCTCCGAGGTCGGCGCGCTGCGGGGCAACATGCTCACCGAGGTGGACCGAGATGAAGAGGGCATGGCGTGGTACGTCCATGCGGCCAAGGGCGGTCATGTGCCGGCCATGTTCGCCGTCGCGAACTGGTACCGGGATGGGCTGGGCGGACCCGTCGACCGCGGTCCAGGTCGTCCGGTGGTTCATCGCGATGCCGGCCATGGGCGACGGCGACGGCGTCTACGAGGCCGCGGACGCGTTGATCACTACGGTCCGGCCCAGCGGTGGGGGCTTCCATTCGGTGGACAGGGGACCGGGTGGTTGCGCACGCGTACGTGGGGGTTGTGTTGGTGGCCGCCGTTCCGTATCTCCGCTGCGTGGATCGTCCGTTTCGAGCGCGGTCTGCGAGTAGCGTGCGGATCTGCTCGCCCCTCGCTCTGGCTTCGTTTGTGGCGCGCCTTTTTTTATCGGATAAGTGTGGTTGCGGTGGTCGCGTGGCTGAGGTGGCTCCTGCGGGTTGGCTTGCTTGTTTCTGTTAGTTGGTGGTTGCTGGGCCCGGGGTTGCGGTGGTCGGCTTCGGGTTGGTGTTCACGCTCTGGTTGCTGCGGGGTGCGGCTTACTGCACGCGCAGCGCTTCGCGCTGCGCGAAAAAGACGGTCTACTGGGGGTGGGGCTGATCTTTTGTTGGGGCGGAATTGTTTTGGAAAAATGTTGTGGCTTTAATGTGGCTTGTCTGGATTGTCTGTCGCCTTGTTTTGAGGTGGGCATTATAATTTGAGGGAGCGTTGTGATGGGGGGTGAGTTGCCGTGGGGTTGCCTGTCGGAGTTGTGGGTGAAGTGCGTGAGTGGGAGGGGCGGAGTTGGTTTCCGCCGGGCCCGCAATTGGCCGTTTGCCTTTCGGGTGGCAAAGAGCGGCTGGCGGATCTGACCGACGGGGAGTTGTTGGAGGTCGCCGCCGCCGCGCGGCGTCAGACGTCGTGGGCGCAGGCTCGTGAGCTGGCCGCGATCGCCGAGTTGGCGGGACGGCGTGCCGATGGTGCTTCCGAGGACGATCCACGGGTTCTGTCGGCGCACGAATCGGTCACCGACGAGGTGGCGGCGGCGCTGGCCGTCACCGGTAACGCCGCCGCCGCACTCGTCCACCTGGCCGAGCGGCTCGCGGACGGGCTGCCCGGCACCCGGCAAGCGCTGGAGGCCGGGCGCATCGATCTCGCAAAGGCCCGGGTCATCTGCGATGTCACCGAGAGCCTTTCCGGGGACGTCGCCGGACGGCTCGAAGCCGTGGCCCTGGAGAAGGCGTCCGGTCAGACGTCGGGGCAGTTGCGTCGTCGCATCACCCGGATGGCCCGTCGGCTCGCTCCCGAAGCGGTTGAGGAGCGCAAGCGTGACGCGGTGCGGGGGCGGCGGCTGGAGGTGTGGGAGAACCCGTCCGGTACGGCGAACCTGGCCCTGTGCGACCTTCCGCCGGAAGAGGTCCACGCCATCTACAACAAGCTCAGCGCGGCGGCGCGCGGCCTCAAGGCGGACGGGGACGCGCGGTCTCTCGGTGTCCTGCGTGTCGATCTGGCCAAGCGGCTTCTCGGTGGCGCCGAGTTCTCGGATTCCGTTCGCGTATTACTTGCCGAGGCCGTCGAGGAGCCCCCGGAGTCGCAAGCGGCAGAGGATGTGGCGGTTCCCGCGTTGGCGGCCATGGTCGAGCGGCGGCTTGCTGAGGTGCGTGCCCACGTATCGCTGGAGGCACTGCCCGCTGCCGTCCGGCAGGCGGCGCAGCGGATCCATGACGACCTCGCGGAACGGCGGGACGCGGTCTGCCGGGGCGACGGGGAGGAGCACGGGCGGCCCGGTTACCGGCCCTCGGCGGCTCTGCGGCGTGAGATCGAGACCCGGCATGCCACGTGTGCGTTCCCGAGCTGCAACCGGTCTTCGCGCAGGTGCGACCTCGACCACACGATCCCGTGGCGGCCCGGATCGACCTGCCGGTGCAACCTCGCGCCGCTCTGCCGGAGGCATCACCGGCTCAAGCAGAGCCCGGGGTGGACGCTCCACCAGATCTGGCCCGGCCTCCTCGTCTGGACGACCCCCGCCGGTGCCTGGTACATCGTCCGCCCCGACCGGACCTGAAGAGCCTCGGAGGCGCCGGCCCGCCCGGGGGCGGGGCTGCCGTAGGGTGGTAAGTAGCTCGATGTCGAGATAAATTGGATGTATCTTGACATCAAGAAAAATCCTGCGAGAGTTAGGCGGACCCGGTTCCCGGTCAGGGGCTTGACTAGGGCAGGATCAAGGTAGACGAGCACACCCGCCTCGTCGCGCGCCGCGCCGCCCGACCCGCGCCGGCCGCGCGGGCGGGCGCACATTGAAGATCACGATGAGCGTGCGCCGCGCGGTCATGTCCCGGACCGGACGCGCGGCGTGTGACGGAGGAGGAGTCCGTGTCCGCGAACAGCTTCGGCAGCCTGAGCAGGCTTCAGGTGGGCGGCAAGTCGTACGACATCTACCGGCTGGACGCGGTCGAGGGCTCGGCCCGTCTCCCGTACAGCCTGAAGGTGCTGCTGGAGAACCTGCTGCGCACCGAGGACGGCGCGAACGTCACCGCCGAGCACATCCGCGCGCTGGCCCAGTGGGATGCCAAGGCGCAGCCCAGCAAGGAGATCCAGTTCACCCCGGCCCGGGTGATCATGCAGGACTTCACCGGCGTGCCGTGCGTGGTGGACCTGGCGACGATGCGCGAGGCCGTGCGGGACCTGGGCGGCGACCCGACGAAGATCAACCCGCTGGCGCCGGCCGAGATGGTCATCGACCACTCGGTCATCGTCGAGTACTTCGGCTCGCCGCAGGCCTTCGAGCGCAACGTGCAGGTCGAGTACGAGCGCAACAAGGAGCGCTACCAGTTCCTGCGCTGGGGGCAGACGGCGTTCGACGAGTTCAAGGTCGTCCCGCCGGGGACGGGCATCGTGCACCAGGTGAACATCGAGCACCTGGCCCGCGTGGTGTTCGACCGGGACGGCGTCGCCTACCCGGACACCTGTGTCGGCACCGACTCGCACACGACGATGGAGAACGGCATCGGCGTGCTCGGCTGGGGCGTCGGCGGCATCGAGGCGGAGGCCGCGATGCTCGGCCAGCCGATCTCCATGCTGATCCCGCGGGTGGTGGGCTTCAAGCTGACCGGTGAGCTGCCCGCCGGCACCACCGCGACGGACCTGGTGCTGACCATCACCGAGATGCTGCGCGAGCACGGCGTGGTGGGCAAGTTCGTGGAGTTCTACGGCGAGGGCGTGCACGCGCTGCCGCTGGCCAACCGCGCCACGATCGGCAACATGAGCCCCGAGTTCGGCTCCACCTGCGCGATCTTCCCGATCGACGACGAGACGCTGAAGTACCTGCGGCTCACCGGCCGCAGCGAGGAGCAGATCGCGCTCGTCGAGTCGTACGCCAAGGAGCAGGGCATGTGGCTCGACCCGTCGGTCGAGCCGGACTTCTCCGAGTACCTCGAGCTGGACCTCGGCACGGTCGTCCCGTCGCTGGCCGGCCCGAAGCGCCCGCAGGACCGCATCTCGCTGTCGGCCGCCAAGCAGACGTGGCGCCGCGACGTGCAGAACTACGTGAAGAGCGTGCTGGGCCCGGCGGACGAGGCGTCCGACGAGTCGTTCCCCGCGTCCGACTCCCCGGCCATCGAGCACGGCGGCAACGGCGACAAGCCGCGCCACGTCGACGCCGACGGCTCGGGCCGGCCGCACAACCGGGTGCCGGTCACGCTGGACGACGGCACGAGCTTCGAGCTCGACCACGGCCACGTCGCCGTCGCCGCCATCACGTCCTGCACCAACACCTCCAACCCGTACGTGATGATCGCCGCGGCGCTGCTGGCCAAGAACGCCGTCGAGCGGGGCCTGACCCGCAAGCCGTGGGTGAAGACCTCGCTGGCGCCGGGCTCCCAGGTCGTCACCGACTACTACGAGCGCGCCGGCCTCACCCCGTACCTCGACAAGATCGGCTTCAACCTGGTCGGGTACGGCTGCACCACCTGCATCGGCAACACCGGCCCGCTGCAGCCGGAGATCTCCAAGGCCGTCAACGACAACGACCTGGCGGTCACCGCGGTGCTGTCCGGCAACCGCAACTTCGAGGGCCGCATCAGCCCCGACGTGAAGATGAACTACCTGGCGTCCCCGCCGCTGGTCATCGCCTACGCGCTGGCCGGCACGATGGACATCGACATCCTCAACGACCCGATCGCCGAGGGCACCGACGGCCCGGTGTACCTGCGCGACCTCTGGCCCGCGCCGGAGGAGGTCGCCGAGATCGTCGAGTCGTCCATCGGCCAGGAGATGTTCACCAAGGACTACGCCGACGTCTTCAAGGGCGACGAGCGCTGGCGCGGCCTGGAGATCCCGACCGGCGACATCTTCGAGTGGGACGAGGCGTCCACCTACGTCCGCAAGGCGCCGTACTTCGACGGCATGGGCGCCGACCCGGAGCCGGTCACCGACATCCACGGCGCGCGGGTGCTCGCCAAGCTCGGCGACTCGGTCACCACCGACCACATCTCGCCCGCCGGGTCCATCAAGGTCGGCACGCCCGCCGCGCAGTACCTGCAGGACAACGGCGTCGCGGTGAAGGACTTCAACTCCTACGGCTCGCGCCGCGGCAACCACGAGGTGATGATCCGCGGCACGTTCGCCAACATCCGGCTGCGCAACCAGCTGCTGGACGACGTGGAGGGCGGCTACACCCGCGACTTCACCCAGGACGGCGCGCCGCAGTCGTTCATCTACGACGCCGCGCAGAACTACGCCGCGCAGGGCACCCCGCTGGTGGTCCTCGCCGGCAAGGAGTACGGCTCCGGCTCGTCCCGCGACTGGGCCGCCAAGGGCACCGCGCTGCTCGGCGTCCGCGCCGTCATCGCGCAGTCGTACGAGCGCATCCACCGCTCGAACCTGATCGGCCTCGGCGTCCTCCCGCTGCAGTTCAAGGAGGGCGACTCGGCGGAGTCCCTCGGCCTGACCGGCACCGAGACGTTCGACATCACCGGCGTCACGGCCCTCAACGAGGGCGGCATCCCGGACGAGGTGACGGTGAAGGCGGACGGCAAGGAGTTCAAGGCCGACGTCCGCATCGACACCCCCGGTGAGGCGGACTACTACCGCAACGGCGGCATCCTCCAGTACGTCCTGCGGAACCTGATCCGCAAGTAGGACCGGCGTGAAGGCGGGCCGCCTCCCCCGAGCGGGGAGGCGGCCCGTTCTCATTCGCCGGAGGCGGCGGGGATGCGGGTCGGGACGTACCGGCGAGCAGCGCGGCGTCCGGGACGCGGTCAGCGCCCGGTCGGCAGGCTGAGCCCCCCGTTGCACTCGATGACCTGGCCGGTGACGAAGCCGTTGGCCGCGGTGAGCAGGATCGCCTGCGCGACGTCCTCGGGACGCCCGACGCGACCGACCGGCAGCGCGGCGGCGTGGTCGGCGAACATCGCGTCCCGCTGCTCGGCGGGCATCGCGTCCCACCACGGCGTCTCGATGACGCCGGGGGAGACGGCGTTGATCCGCCGCGGCGCCAGCTCGGTCGCCAGCGGCCGCACCATCGCCTCCAGGGCGCCGTTGATCGCGGCGAGCCCGGACGTTCCGGGCAGTGCGGCGCGGGCCGACGAGGCGGTGATGAAGGTGACCGAGCCGTCCTCGGCGAGGCGGGGCAGCGCCGCCTGGACGATCCGCAGGTGCAGCCAGAACTTCGCCTCGAAGCCGTGCCGCAGGTCGGCCAGGTCCAGGGTGGCGAACGGGCCGGCGCCGGAGCCTCCGCTCAGCGCGAGGACGAGGTGGTCGTAGCGGGTGTCCTCGGCGAAGAACGCGGTCACCTCGTCCTGCGAGGAGGCGTCGACGCGGCGGGCGGTGAGGCCGCCGGCCGCGGCCTTGGCGAGCCGCTCCTCGTCCCGGCCGGTGATCACGACGTCGGCGCCCTGCGCGGCGAACAGCGCGGCGGTGGCCGCGCCGATGCCCGAGGTGCCGCCGAACACGAGCGTGCGCTTTCCGGTGAGCGACATGGCCGGCTCCTTATTGTCGAGACCTTGTGTCTCGACAAGTATTCATCGAGACTCGCGGTCTCGTCAAATGGGTAGGGTGGTGCCATGAGTGACAGGCGACGCCCGCACACCGGGCGGCGGCGCAACGAGGCGGCGCGGCGCGCGATCCTCGACGTCGCCGTCGACCTGCTGGCCCGCGACGACGGCGCCCCGGTCACGATCGACTCGCTCGCCGCCGCCGCCGGCGTCGGCAAGCAGACGATCTACCGCTGGTGGCCGTCCAAGGGCGCGGTGCTGCTGGAGGCGATGGCCGAGCGCGCGGGCGCCGACATCCCCGTGCCCGACACCGGAACGCTCCGCGGCGACCTCGAGGCGTTCCTGACCGCGACGTTCCGGGGCGCGGGCCAGCGGCTCACCGCGTCCGTGCTGCGCAACACGATGGCCGAGGCGCAGCGCGACCCGCACGCCCGCGAGCACATGCGGACGTTCGTCGAGTCGCGGCGCCGCGTCCTGTCCGGGCTGCTGGAACGGGCCCGCGACCGGGGCGAGATCGCGGACGGCGCCGACCTCGCCCTCATGGTCGACCAGGTCTACGGAGTGCTGTGGTACCGCGTCCTCGTCGGGCACGAACCGCTCGGTGACGCGCAGGCCGCCGACCTGGCCCGCGCCCTCTCCGACCAGGCGGCGGCCCGCCTTGGCGGCGGGGGCCGCTGACCCGCGTTCCCGATTCCCCTCTTGACAGAACGGGGCTCGGCCATCGAAGGTGTGTGAACGATCACGTGAACGTTAATGTGACTCAGCCGACACCGGAAGGCCCCCTCCAGCATGAGGACCCCCCGTCTCCCCGCCCGCCCGGCCGCGGCGCTCGCCGCGGCGGCCTGCGCGGCCGCGGTGCTCGTCCCCGCGTCCGCCGCGCAGGCCGCCGCGCCGGGCCGGCACGCCCGCGGCTTCGACCTGCGGATCGCCACCTACAACACGTGCGGGCACGGCTGCCTGCCGACCGAGCAGGCCTGCGTCGACACCATCGGCCGCGACTGCGCGACCAAGCTGGCCCCCTGGGCGGACGGCCGCGCCGCGAAGGTCGCCGACGACGTCGTCCGCGCCCGCGCCGGGGTCGTCGTCACCCAGGAGATCGGCAACAACCCCACGCCGACCCAGCCGGGCGTGGACGTCGAGTCGTTCCGCGCGCCGCTGACCGCGGCGATGCGGGCGCGCGGCTACGCCGAGGCGCCCGCGGACTACGCGGGAACCCGCAACCCCTGGTACGGCTACCCGCTCAAGTCGGGCGCCGGCCGGTTCACCTACTACGACGCCCGCCGGTTCTCCGCCGAGGACGAGCGCGGCAAGGCCCTCCCGCACGACCTGCTGTGGCTGCCGGACTCCACCGAGATCTACGGCAAGACGATGACGTGGAACGTCCTGCGCGAGCGCCGCACCGGCACCCGGTTCGTCGTCGTCGACATGCACCTGGAGTACCGCAAGAACGGGGCGACCGACCCCAACGGCTGGACGAAGAACTGGGACCAGGTCCGCTACGCCGACGCGACCCGCACCGTCGAGTACCTCACCCGCGACAACCCGTCCACGCGGCGGCTGCCGATCGTGTTCGCGGGCGACATGAACTCCGCGTCCAAGGAGGACGGCGCCAGCGCCTATGACGCGTTCGCCGACCTCGGCTACGCGGACTCCTTCGAGGCCGCCCCGGCGAACCGGCGCACCAACGCCGAGTACGCCTCGTTCAACGGCGGGAAGATCCCGCTGCCGAAGTCGGAGGACAAGATCGACCACATCTTCGTCAAGGCCGGCACGCCCGTCCGGCAGTGGACGCTCGTGCCGCAGACCACCGCGCAGGCGGGCGAGGCGCGCGACCTGCTGCGCTCGGACCACAACCTGGTGGACGCCACCGTGAGGATCGAGGGACCCGCCCGATGACCACCCCCGTGAGCGGACGCTCCCTGGCCGCCGAGCTCCGCAAGGCCGACCCCGCGCTGTCCCGGTTCGACCCGCTGGACCGGATCCTCGTCCACGACGACTTCAACACCGGCACGCACGGCTGGATCGAGCTGCTCGGCAACTACGACGGGCACGGGAACCTCGACACCGTCGACGACCACATGCGCGACTTCCGGCCCCCGCAGCTCAGCTCGTGCAACTTCTTCGACGTCGGCACGCACGGCGCGATGTCGGGGACCTACGCGCTGAAGGTCGCCACCCGGCCGGTCGCCGGCCACACCGGCGTCGCGATCCGCCGCCTGACGATGGCGGGACGCGGCCGCGTGCAGTTCGAGGCGTACCTGACCTTCAAGACCGAGGCGGCGTCGGAGGAGAACCAGGCGGCGACCAAGGCGGGCGCGGGGGAGTGGGACGCGAACCTGCACCCGTCCGAGCAGCAGTTCGGCGCGTTCACCATCGCGACCGACATCTGCGACGGCGTCCGCTACCACTGCGTCGCCCGGTACCTGAACACCGACCTGGACAACGACCTGCGCCGCGAGTGGGTCTACCCGACGGTGCCCGAGCCGACGCCGCGCGAGCACTTCGAGGGCAAGCTGAAGCTGCCGCCGACCGCGGACTTCACCGCCCCCGACCCGGACGACTGGAAGGCGTTCGGCGGGCCGCAGGAGCTCTGCTACAACGAGGTGCCGACCAAGGTCAACTGGCACTACGTGCGGTGGGTGATCGACACGAGCACCCGCTCGAACATCGAGCTGCAGGTCAACGACACCGTGTACGACATGCGCGACGTGCCCGTCCCGCCGTACGCCGAGGAGTACGGGTCGTTGCAGAATCTGCTCAACTTCTACGTCTCGGTCAGGACGCACACCGACGTGCGCAACTTCCTGTACCTGGACTCGGTACTGATCTCGGCGGACTGGTGAGGAGCCCCGGCAGCATGCGCGAGTCGTTCACGGCCGTCCTGGAGCGCAACCGCACTTTGGCGGGCGAGTTCGCGACGGAACCCTACGAGGCGGCCTGGGCCGCGGAGGCGCGCTGGTTCGTCCGGACGCTGAAGCGGACCGGCGCCGGCACCCGGCTGCGGGTGACGACCCAGATCTCGCCCGACGGCCTGCACTGGTGCGACCTCGACGCCGGACGCGAGATCACCGGCGACCTGGTCAGCTGGGAGTCGGCCGGCTTCGGCGGCTGGCTGCGGCTGAAGGGCACCGTCGTGGCCGACGGGCCCGAGGCGGACGGCCCCGTGCCGGAGACGGGCCCCGCCGCCACCGTGATGATCTATCTCGCGCTGAAGAGCTGAGGGAGCGCCGTCATGGACCTGCGAAGGCGCGAGTTCCTCGCGCTGGCCGGCCTCGGCGCCTCGGCCGTGGCGCTCGGCGGCTGCGGCGGCGCGGGCGCGGGCGCGGCCGCGCCGCGCGGGTCGCTGCGCGCCGCGTTCGGGCAGCCGGTCACCGACCTCGACCCGTACAACGCGGGCACCGCGGTGGACGAGGCGTCGCTGATCGTCAAGCGGCTGGTCTTCGACACCCTCGTCCGCCGCGACGCGGCCGGCCGGCTCGTGCCGGGCCTGGCCGCGTCGTGGCGGCGCGAGAACGACACCACCTGGGTGTTCCGGCTGCGGTCCGGGGTGCGGTTCCATGACGGCAGCCCGCTGACGGCCCGCGACGTCGTCGCCTGCCTCGAACGGACCAAGGCGGTCAAGTCGGCGCAGAGCGCGCTGTGGGCGACCGTGAAGTCCGCGCGGGCCGACGACGACACCACGGTCACGTTCGTCACGGACGGGCCGATGGGGACGCTGCCGGTGAACCTCACCCTGCTGTTCATCGTGCCGGCGAAGCTGGTCGCGGACCCGGCGCAGAAGCGCCGCCCCGTCGGCTCCGGGCCGTTCCGGGTCACCGGGTTCACCCCGTCCACCGAAGTCGAGCTGGCCCGCTTCGACGGGTACTGGGCGGGGGCCGCCGGGCTCCCGGGCATCTCGATGCCGTTCATCGCCGAGACGTCCAGCGCGATCACGGCGCTGCGCAACGGCGACGTCGACCTGCTGTGGCCCGTCCCGTCCGACCAGCTCGGCGAGGTGAAGGGCAAGCACGGCGTGCGGGTCGCGTCGGTGCCGAGCTGGACGTACTACCTGACCTGGTTCAACTGCGGGCGCAAGCCGTTCACCGACCCGCGCGTCCGGCGGGCCATGGTGCAGGCCCTCGACATGGACGAGATCGTCGGGAACCTGTTCGGGGCGGGCGCGCAGCGGATGGACGCGCCGATCCCGTCCACGGTGTTCGGCCACGCCGCGCAGCGGCCCTACGCCCACGACCCCGGTGCCGCCCGCAAGGCGCTGCGGGACGCGGGGCTCGGCGACGGGTTCGAGACCACGATGATGTGGTTCGACGCCACCGGCCCGCTCGCCCGCGAACTCGCCCAGTCGATGATCTCGGCGTGGAAGGACGTCGGGGTGACCGTCCGGCCGCAGAGCATCGAGAAGGCCCAGTGGCTGCAGCGCCTCAACACCCTCGACTGGGACATGGAGCTGCAGACCAACACCGTGACGACCGGGGACGCGGCCTTCACCCTCGGCCGGCTCTACACCTCCAAGGCGAACCGGATGGGCTACAAGAACCCCGGCCTCGACAAGATCCTCGCCGCGGCCGGGCAGGCCGCCGAATCCGACGACCGGGCCCGGCTGTACGCCGACGCGTGCCGGATCGTCTGGGACGACGCCGTCGGGATCTTCCCCGCCGCGCTCACCACCGCCTACGGCCTCGGCACCGGGATCACCGGGTTCACCCCGGCCGCGAACAACCAGCCCGACCTGTCCACGGTCACGAGGAGGACGCCATGACGCCGCGCCGCCGGGCCACCCTGCGCGACATCGCCGCCGCGCTCGACCTGTCGGTCAACACCGTCTCCCGCGCCCTCGCCGGCAAGGACGCGGTGAGCGCCGAGACCCGGGAACGGGTCCGGGCCGAGGCCGACCGGCTCGGCTACGTGCCGAACACGATGGCGCGATCGCTGGTGCTCCAGAACGCCATGACGATCGGCCTGGTCATCACCAACCCCTCCAACCCGTTCTACGCCCGGCTCATCAGCGCGATCGAGGAGCGCGGCCGGGTGCACGGCTACTCGCTGATGCTCATGGTCACCGAGGACAGCGCCGAGAACGAGCGGCGCGTCGCCGAGGAGCTGATGCGCTGGGGCGTCGACGGCGTCCTCGCCGTCCCCGTGCAGCACGGCATCGACCACTGGGAGCGGCTCGGCAAGTCCGGCACGCCCGTCCTGCTGCTGAACCGCGACCTGCCCGGCCTGGACGCCGACCTGGTCGGCGTCGACTACTACGACAGCGCCCGCCGCGCCACCGAGCACCTGGTGGACGGCGGCGCCCGCGAGTTGTACCTGGTCGAGGAGGACCTGGACATCTCCCCGGTCGCCGAGCGGATCCGCGGCTTCCGCGCCGTGCTGGACGAGCGCGGCATAACCGTCAGCGACGACCACGTCCTGCGGGTGCCGACCCGCCGCCGGGAGGCCAGCTCGCAGCCCTGGGACCCGATCGACTCCTACGCGATCGGCCGCCGGCTCGCCGCCCGGATCGAGCCCGGCTCCGCCGTGCTGGCCGGCAACGACTACTTCGCGCTCGGCCTGTACCGGGCGTTCACCGAGCACGGCCTGTCCATCCCCGGGGACGTCGCCGTCGCCGGGCACGGCGACCACCCGTTCGCCGCCTACCTCGCGCCGCCGCTGACCACCGTCCGGCTGCCCGCCGCGCGCGTCGGCACGACCGCCGTCGACCTGCTGCTGGAGCGGATGGCGGGCGCCCCTCCCGCGGGGGCGCCGCCCGCGGAGGCGCCGAGCCGCACGCTGCTGGAGGCCGACCTCGTCGTCCGCGCCTCGACCGCGGGGCCCGCGCCCTCCGGCGCCCGGACCGGGAGGACGTCCTGATGGGCCGCTTCCTGCTCCGCCGCGCCGGCCAGGCCGTCCTCGTCGCCTGGGGCGCCGTCACGCTGGTGTTCGTGGTCGTGCGGATCGTCCCCGGCGACCCCGCCACCCTCATCCTCGGTCCGGACGCGAGCGCCGACCAGCTCGCCTCCGTCCGCGCCGACTTCGGCCTCGACAAGCCCCTGTGGCGGCAGTACCTCACGCACATGGGCGAGGTGCTGCACGGCGACTTCGGTGACTCGTGGCGGCTCGGCGGCAGCGCCATGAGCGCCACCCTCGACCGCTTCCCCGCGACCCTCGCGCTCGCCGCGCTCGCCCTCGTCATCACCCTCGCGGTCGGCTTCCCGCTCGGCATGGCGTGCGCACGGCGGCCCGGCCGGATCCTCGACGCCCTCGTCTCCGCCGGGTCCCTCGTCGGGCAGGCGCTGCCGTCGTTCTGGCTCGGCATCGTGCTGATCCTGCTGTTCGCGCGGCAGCTGCACTGGCTGCCCAGCACCGCGGGCGGCGGCCCCGAGGCGGTGATCCTGCCGTCGGTGACGCTCGCGCTGCCGTTCGTCGGCTGGCTCGCCCGGCTCGTCCGCAACGGCGCCCTGGAGGAGATCGGCAAGGACTACGTCCGCACCGCGCGCGCCAAGGGCACCGGCGAGGGCGCCGTGCTGTACGTGCACGTCGCCCGCAACATCGCGCTGCCCGTCGTGACCGTCCTCGGCCTGCTGATGGGCAACTTCATCGCCAACGCCGTCATCGTCGAGGTGGTGTTCTCCTGGCCCGGCCTCGGCTCGCTGATGGTCGACGCCATCACCAACCGCGACTACGCCGTGGTCGAGGCCGCCATCGTGACGATCACGGTCTGCTACATCGCGCTGAACCTCGTCGTCGACGTCCTGTGCGTCGCCCTCGACCCGCGCCTCACCCCGCAGAACGCATGAACGGGAGCACACCATGAGCGCCATCGCCCCCGCGCCCGCGCCCGCCCCCGCGTCCGCGCCGGCCGCCGCCGAGCCCCGCCGGCGCAGGCTGCCGGCGCGGGCGTGGATCGGGCTCGCCGTCGTCGGGCTGTTCGTCCTGGCCGCGCTCCTCGGACCGGTCCTGATGCCCTACGACCCGGTCGCGACCGACCTGCCGCACCGGCTCCTGCCGCCCGGATCCCGGCTCGGGGACGGGTCGGTCGCCTGGCTCGGCACCGACCAGGTCGGGCGCGACATGCTCACCAGCCTGCTCGCCGGCAGCCGCGTGTCCCTGCTGGTCGGCGCCGCGACCGTGCTCGCCGGCGGCGCCGTCGGGCTCGTCGCCGGGCTCGTGTCCGGCTACTTCGGCGGCTGGGTCGACGCCGTCCTGTCCCGCGTCGGGGACGTCCAGCTGGCGTTCCCGTCGATCCTGCTGGCGATCCTCATCGCCGGGGTCCTCGGCCCGAGCGTCACCAACGTCGTCATCACCCTCGCCGTGACCCGGTGGGTCGTGTTCGCCCGGGTCGTGCGGGCCTCCGCGCTCGCGACGCGGGACCTGGAGTTCGTCGACTCCGCCCGCGTCCTCGGCGCCGGCCACCTGCGGATCCTCGTGCGGCACGTGCTGCCGTCGTGCTGGCAGCCGCTGCTGGTCGCCGCGACCGTCCAGATCGGCCTGGTGATGGTCGCGGAGGCGTCGCTGAGCTTCCTCGGCCTCGGCATCCCGCCCGACCAGGCCTCCTGGGGCGCCACCGTCTCGGCGGGCCGCGACTACCTCGGCTCCGCCTGGTGGATCTCCACCATGCCCGCGATCGCGCTGGCCGCCGTGGTCACCGGCGTCGGCCTCGTCGGCGACGCCTTCCGCGACCTGACGGACCCCCGGGCCCAGCTCTGAGAGGCGAGACCACCCCATGACCATGTCAGCCGTCCACCCCGTCCCCACCCCACCCGGCGAGGACGCCGCCGCGGAGATGCGCGACGTCCACATCGGGTTCCGTTCCGGCCGGCACGTCACCCCCGTCGTCCGGGGCGTCACGCTGCGGCTGCGCCCCGGACGGGTGCTGGCCCTCGTCGGCGAGTCCGGCAGCGGCAAGAGCCTCACGTCCCTCGCCCTCATCGGGCTCCTGCCGCCCGGCGCCGAGATCACCGCTGGAAGCGTCGTCCTCGGCGGCGACGACACCGCCGGCTTCTCCGCGCGGCAGTGGCGCGAGGCGCGCGGCAGCCGCATCGCCATGGTCTTCCAGGACCCGATGGCCGCGCTCAACCCCGGCTTCGCCGTCGGCCGCCAGATCGCCGAGCCGTTCCGCCGGCGCCTCGGCCTGGGCCGCCGGGAGGCGCGCGAGCGGGCCGTCGCGCTGATGCGCGAGGTCGGCATCGCCGACGCCGAGACGCGCTACGGCGACCATCCGCACGAGTTCTCCGGCGGCATGCGGCAGCGCGCCGTGATCGCGATGGCGCTGGCGCTCGGCCCGTCCGTGCTGCTCGCCGACGAGCCCACCACCGCCCTCGACGTGACCGTCCAGGCGCAGATCCTGCGCCTGCTGGCCCGCCGCCAGGAGGAGGCCGGGCTCGCCACGCTGCTGGTCTCGCACGACCTCGGCGTGGTGGCGCGGATGGCCCACGAGGTCGCGGTGATGTACGCGGGACGGATCGTGGAGCAGGGCCCGCTGGACGCCGTCTACACGCGGCCCGCCCACCCGTACACGCTGGGCCTGCTCCAGGCCATCCCGGACGGGGCGGACGGCGACCGGCTGACGCCCGTCCCCGGCCTGCCACCGGATCCGCGGCGCCCGCCCGGCGGCTGCGCCTTCCATCCCCGCTGCCCGTTCGCGACGGACGTGTGCCGGGACGAGGACCCGCCGCTCGCCGAAAGCGGCGGCCGGTCCGTCGCCTGCCACCACGCCGACGAGGTGAGCGCCGCCCACAGCGCCGCTCCCAATGCCGGCCACAGTGCCGCCCCCAGTGTCGAGGAGGACCGATGACGGCGACCGCGCACGACACCGCGGCACCGGCCGGGAACGCCGAGGTCGTCCTGCGGGTCGGCGGCCTGGAGGCCGGCTACCAGCGGCCCGGCCGGCACGGGTTCGGCCGGCGGCGGGTGCCCGTCGTCGCCGGGCTCGACCTGACCGTCCGGGCGGGCCGGACGCTCGGCGTCGTCGGCGAGTCCGGCTGCGGCAAGTCCACGCTCGCGCGCGCGATCGTGGGGCTGATCCCCGCGTTCGCCGGGACCATCGAGTTCGCGGGGACGGACCTCGCGTCGCTGTCGCCCCGGCGGCGCCGCCGCGTGGCCCGCGACGTCCAGATGGTGTTCCAGGACCCCTACACCTCGCTGAACCCCCGCATGACCGTCGCCGCGGTCATCGCGGAGGGGTGGCGGGTCCATTCCGGCATCGTGCCGCGCGACCGCGAGGACGCCGAGGTCGCCCGCCTGCTGGATCTGGTCGGCCTGCGGCCAGAGCACGCCGCGCGGCGGCTGCACGAACTGTCCGGCGGGCAGTGCCAGCGCGTCGCCATCGCCCGCGCGCTCGCGCTGCGGCCCCGGCTGATCGTGTGCGACGAGGCGGTGTCGGCGCTGGACGTGTCGGTCCGCGCGCAGATCCTGAACCTGCTGGCGGACCTTCAGGCCGAACTCGGCGTGGCGTACCTGTTCATCTCCCACGACCTGGACGTCGTCCGGCACATCGCGGACGAGGTCGCGGTGATGTACCTCGGCACCGTCGTCGAGCAGGGCACCGCCGCCCAGGTGTTCGGCGACCCCCGGCACCCGTACACGCGGGCGCTGCTGTCGGCGGTCCCGTCGGTGCGCGACCGGCCGGGCGACGCCGCCCGGGAGATCGTCCTGGAGGGTGAGGTGCCGTCGCCGGCGTCGCCGCCGACCGGATGCCGGTTCCGCACCCGCTGCCCCATGGCCGCCGAAACGTGCGCCGAGAACGTGCCGGAGCTGATCGTCCGCGCGGGGACGTCCCACCCGGCCGCCTGCCACTTCGCGGCCGCCGACACCGGAACGGCGGTCTAGCGCCCGGCGGCCGGGCGCGGGCCGGAGCCGAGACCGCGGACCCGTTTGATTGGATCGGAGCATGGCTGACACCAAGAAGATCGGCGACCTGGCCGTCCACCCGCTCTCGCTCGGCGGCAACGTGTTCGGCTGGACGGCGGACCGCGACATCTCCTTCGAGATCCTCGACGCCTACGCGGCGGCCGGCGGCAACTTCGTCGACACCGCCGACTCCTACATGGCCTCGGCGCCGGGCAACGTGGGCGGCGAGTCGGAGACGATCATCGGCGACTGGATGGCGGAGCGCCGCAACCGCGACGACATCGTGGTCGCCACGAAGGTCGGGCGGCATCCCGACCGGCGCGGCCTCGCGCCCGCGAACATCCGGGCCGCCGCCGACGACTCGCTGAGGCGGCTGCGCACCGACCGGATCGACCTCTACTACACCCACTTCGACGACCCGTCCGTCCCCGTCGAGGAGATCATGGGGACGCTGGACGAGCTGGTGCGCGCGGGCAAGGTCCGCCACATCGCGGTGTCCAACATCGAGCCGGACCGGCTCCAGGCGTCGCTGGAGTTCAGCGAGCGCGAGGGCACCGCCCGGTACGTGGCGATCCAGCCGCACTACAACCTGGTGTCCCGCGACACCTACGAGGGGCCGCGCCGCGACCTCGCCGAGCGGTACGGCCTGGCCTGCGTCCCGTACTACGGCCTGGCGTCGGGGTTCCTGACCGGCAAGTACCGCCCGGGGTCGGAGGTGGACAGCCCGCGCGCCGGCCGGGCGGGGGAGTACCTGGAGACCGAGCGCGGGCGCCGGGTGCTGGCCGCCCTCGACCTGGTCGCCGAGGAGCAGGGGGCGCCCGTCGCGACGGTGGCGCTCGCCTGGCTCGCCGCGCAGCCGACCGTGGCCGCGCCGATCGCGAGCGCCCGCACGCTGGAGCAGCTCCAGCCGCTGCTGCGGGTGGCGCGGACGGCCCTGACCGGCGACCAGCTGAAGGCCCTCACGGACGCCTCCGCCTGATACTCCATCGCAGGTCGGAAAAGTCGGGATGTACCGTTCCATCCCGTGCCCCCACCCGACTTCCTGCTGATCGGCGGCCTGGCCGCGCTGCTCGGCGCCATCGTGCAGGGCAGCGTCGGCCTCGGCGTCGGCCTGGTCGCCACCCCGATCGTGACGATGCTGTTCCCCGACCTCATGCCGGGCGCGATCCTCGTCACCGCGCTCGCCCTGCCGGTCGCGACGCTCGCCCAGGAGGTCCGGCACGCCGAACTGCGGGGGCTCGGCTGGGCGTTCGGCGGGCGCCTCGTCGGGACCCCGGCCGGCGTGTGGCTGGTGGCCGCCGCCCCGGACCGCGTCCTCGGCGTCGCGATCGGCGTCACCGTCCTCGCCGCGCTCGCCGTGACGACGTGGGCCCGCGAGGTGCCGCGCAACCGCCGCACCCTCGCCGTCGCCGGCGTCATCTCCGGCACCACCGGCACCGCCTCCGGCATCGGCGGCCCGCCGATCGCGCTGCTGTACCAGCGGGAGAGCGGCCCCCGCGTCCGCGCGACCCTGGCGGTCTTCTTCATCGCCGGCGCGCTGCTGTCCCTGGCCACCCTCGCCGCCGCCGGGCGGCTGCCCGCCCGGCAGGTCACGGCCGGGCTGGAGCTCCTGCCGTTCGTCCTCGCCGGGTTCCTCGCCGCCGGCCCGCTGCGCCGCTACCTCGACGCCGGCCGGCTCCGGCTCGCGCTGCTCATCGTCGTCGGCGCGTCCGCGACCGTCCTGATCGTCCGTAACCTGGTCTGATGCGCCCCACCAAGGCCGACCTGGAGGCCGCCCGCGACCGCCTGATCCCCGACGTCCTGCCCCCGGACGGCGAGCCGCTGAGCGTGCTGTTCAGCGGCATCAACCCCGGCCTGTACTCCGCCGCCACCGGCCACCACTTCGCCCGCCCGGGCAACCGCTTCTGGCCCGCGCTGCACCGCTCCGGCTTCACCGACCGGCTGCTCCACCCGTCCGAGCAGGACCTGCTGCCCGGCTACGGCCTCGGCATCACCAACCTCGCGCCGCGCGCCACCGCCCGCGCCGACGAGCTGACCGGCGAGGAGCTGCGCGACGGCGGGCGCCGCCTCACCGCCCTGGTCGAGCGGCACCGCCCCGCCTACCTCGCCGTCTGCGGCGTCACCGCCTACCGCACCGCGTTCGGCCGCGCCGACGCGCGGATCGGCCCGCAGGAGGAGGCCTTCGGCCCCGCGCGCCTGTGGATCCTGCCCAACCCGAGCGGCCTCAACGCGAGCTGGCAGCTCGACCGCCTCGCCGCCGAGTTCGCCCGCCTGAGGTCCGCGGCGACCGGGTGAGGCGGCCGACGGCTTCAGGACGAGTGGTCGAGTGCGGCGGTGGCCGCGAACATCGAGTTGATCTCGTTCACGAGCGTCGGCTTCGGCTCCCACAGGCCCGGGCTGCGGCCGAGGGCCACGATGGGCCGGGGGAGGGCGCGGACGCCGCCGAGATGCCAGTGGTGGGACCCCGGGTCGGCCCACGGGCCGCAGTCGCACGAGCCGCCCCGCACGGCGGCCGAGCAGACGCCGTCGAGTTCGGCGACGGCGATGACGGCGCCGATGGTGGCGAGCGGGTCGCGCGGGTCCCAGCCGGCGGCCTGGATCAGCGGCGAGTCGCACGCCTTGAGGTCGACCCGCATGGAGGCGTGCACGAGGAGCGGGCCGCGGTAGGCGGTCGGCGCGCTCTCGTTCGAGACGCTCTTCCCGCCACGCGCGATCGCGAACGCCCACGGCTGCTGAACGCTTAGCGCCTGCACGCGGTCACCTCCTGTCGGCCCGAAGCGTGATCGCGCGGGCCGGGCGGGACGGTCGCCGCCGGGATGCCGCGCGATGATGCCCGAGAGGCTAGGCGCATCGTCGCCCGATTGCCAATGCGGCAGGCGAGCGGCTCGTGCGAGGCCATCGGATCTCCTTTGATCACCCATGTGACGCGCGAGACCGGTGCGCGGTTGACGGGCGGCCGGGACGGGCGGGGCGCTCCGGCCCGCCCGTCCCGCCGGCCCATGTCAGCCCTTCAGGGCCCCCGCCATCAGCCCGCGCATGAAGAACCGCCCGAGCAGCAGGTAGACCAGCAGGGTCGGCAGCGACGCCAGCAGCGCCTCCGCCATCTGCTGGTTGTACTGGACGGCGGTCGCGCCGGACCCGGCGGTGTTGTTCAGCATCACCGTGACCGGCCAGCTGTCGGGCGCGCCGAGGAAGACGGCGAACAGGAAGTCGTTCCACATCGAGGTGAACTGCCAGATCACCGTCACCGCGAACGCGGGCCCGGACACCGGCACGATGATCGACCAGTACGTGCGGATGATGCCCGCGCCGTCGACCCGGGCCGCCTCGATCAGCTCGTCCGGGACCGTCACGTAGTAGTTCCGGAAGATCAGCGTGCAGATCGGGATGCCGTAGACGACGTGCGCGAGGACCAGCCCCCGGATCGTCCCGACGAGGCCCATGTTCGTCAGCAGCCCGGCCAGCGGGATCATCACCGCCTGGTACGGGATGAACATCCCGAACAGGAACAGCGTGAAGACGGCGTCGGAACCGGGGAAGCGCCACTTCGACAGCACGTAGCCGTTCAGCGAGCCGAGCGCCGCGGAGATCAGCGAGCCGGACACCGCGATCTTGACGCTGTTCTCCAGGCCCGGCTTGAGGGCGTCCCACGCCGAGCTCCAGCCGGTGGTGGACCAGTGGTGCGGCAGGTTCCACGCGCTGCTCGGGTCGGCCTCCTGCAGCGACTTGAAGCTGGTGACGAGCAGCACGTACACCGGGATGAGGAACAGGATCACGAACGCCAGCAGGACCGCCGGCCGGACGATCCGCAGCGTGCGGGCCGCCGCGCCGGCGCCCGCCTGTCGCCGCGCCGTGCTCGCCGCGGTCACCGGTTCCGCTCCGTCCGCACCGACCACACCAGGTACGGGATCACCAGCAGCGCCACCGCGAGGAGCAGGTAGGTGGCGATGGTGGCGCCGTTGGCCGGGTCGTGCCGGTCGAAGATCTCCACGTACGTCGCGATGGCGGGGACGTAGGTGATGATCTGCTTGCCGGCGATCGCCATGATCAGGTCGAACACCTTCAGCGAGATGTGCCCGAGGATGATCAGCGCCGACAGCGTCACCGGGCGCAGCTGCGGGAAGACCACGTACCGGTACACCTTCCATTCGGACGCGCCGTCGACGCGCGCGGCCTCGCGCAGCTCCTCCGGGACGCTGCGGAACCCGGCCAGGTACAGGGCCATGACGTAGCCGGACATCTGCCAGATCGCGGGGAGCGCCATCGCGGCCATGCCCCAGCTCGGGTCCTGCCACCAGTCGTTGGCCAGCCCGCTCAGATGGAGCTTGTCGAACAGCTGGTTGAACCCGACGGCGCGCTGCGCCGGCGCCGGGTTCATCAGCCACCGCCACACCACGCCGCTGGCGATGAACGACACCGCCATCGGGAACAGGTAGATGACCCGGAACGACGCCTCGCCCCGGATCCCCTTGTCCATCAGGAACGCCAGGAACGCGCCGAGGACGAGGGCGCCGAGCACGAACACCGCGGTGAACAGCAGCGCGTGCTTGACCGCGCCGGGCCAGCTCGGCTGGTGCCACAGGTCGACGAAGTTCTTGCCCTTGTCGAACCCGTACGGCGTCACCTCGTCGTGCTTGCCGCTCACCGCCACCCGCGTGTTCCAGAAGATCAGCCCGTAGACGAACAGGCCGATCGCCACGATGGACGGGGAGACCAGCAGCAGCCCCGGCAGCCATTTGCGGCTGCGCCGCAGGGCCGGGCGGCGGCCGCTGCGCGGCCCCCGCGCCGGGGACCCCGCGGCCGGCGTCTCGGCCGTCACTGACCGCTGTTCTTGGCCGCGGCGACGAGCTGCGACTGCAGCTTGCCGACGTCCTTGCTCTGCAGGAACAGGCCGACCGCCGTGTCGATGTCGGTGTGCTGCTTCTTGCTGGCGTTGACGCCGTGCCAGAAGGAGCCGGCGAGCTTGGTGGCCGGGTTGTTCCACTGCTCGAACGCGTACTTCAGGTAGCCGGAGCTGTAGAGGCTCTTGTCGGCGTCCTTACGGGCGGGCACGGAGCCCTTCTTCGGGTTGAACAGGTCCTGTCCCTCACGGCTGGACACCTCCTTCAGCCATGCCTCCGCGCCGGCGTGGTGCGGCGCGCCCTTCGGCAGGGTGAAGCTGTCAGACAGCCACAGGTAGGTGCCGTCGGTGCCGGGCGTCGGCGCGTACTTGAAGTCGGTGTCGAGCTTCTTGCTCAGGCCGTTCGGCGCCGGGTTGACGAAGTAGCCGTAGGCCCAGTCGCCCATGATGTTGAACGCGGCCTTGCCGTCCACCACGGCCTTCGCGGCGCCCTGCCAGTCGGTGGACGCGGCCTCGACCGTCGTGTACTTGATGATCTCGGCGTAGTCGTTCAGCGCCTTCGTCACCGCCGGGGTGCTCCAGTCGGCGCCCGGCTTCCACAGCGCGTTGTAGGCGTCGGTGCCGAGGTCGCCGAGCAGGACGTTCTCCAGCAGGTGGTCCGCCGTCCATTGCGCTCCGAGCGACAGCGGCACCTTCTTCGTCTTCTCCTTCACCGCCTTCAGGTCGGCGATGAACTCCGGGATCGATTTGGGCGCGTCCGCAATTCCGGCGTCCTTGAGGATGCCCGGGTTGTACCAGAGCATGTTCGACCGGTGGATGTTGACGGGGACCGAGTAGATGTGTCCCTTGTAGCTGATCTGCTGGAGGAGCTGCTGCGGGTAGACCGACTTCAGGTTGTTCTGGTCGTAGAAGGTGTCCAGCGGCTCGATCTGCCCGGCCTTGATGTAGTCGAGCAGTTCCGCGCCCGCGTGCCCCTGGAAGGAGTCCGGCGGCTTGCGGTTCTGCAGCCGGCTGGCCAGCACCGCCTGCGCCTGCGTGCCCGACCCGCCGGCGATCGCCGCGTTGACGAACTTGGTCCCGGGGTTCTTCTTCTCGAAGTCGGCCTTCAGCGCGGCGAGCCCGTCCGCCTCTCCTGGACCGGTCCACCAGGAAAAGACCTCGACCTGGGACTTGTCGTTGTTGCCCTTGCCTCCGCTGTTACCGCCGCACGCCGACAAGGCGAGAGCACCGGTCATCGCGACGGCCGCGAACGCCGTCCAGCGACGCCGGGGAGCACGTCCTAGCATCGTCCGTCCCTTCGGTTACCCCCGGGGTAAGCAAGCGTCCGTTCGGGACGTGACCGGGTCAACACCGGGGACGGAAAAGTGATCTCTCGGTTATCGGGCCGGGCCGGGCGCGCGGGCGCGCACCCGGCCCTTTGCGAACGGCTTTCCGGCGGTGCCCGCCGCGCCGGCCGGAGGCCCTACCAGGTGAGGGCGGGCGGGAGCGTCGCGGTGCCGGCGTCGGGCCAGTCGAGCGGCGCGCCCAGCGGGGCCAGCTCGGCCAGTTGCAGCCGGTACCAGGGCGAGGCCTCCGGGCGCGCGGCGAGGTCGAGGCACTGCCGCCACGTCCACCACTCGGCGTCCTCGACCTCGTCGGGGTTGCGCGCGACGGGCGTGCCCGCGGGGACGCCGGCGCGCACCACCGGGCAGCGCTCGTTCTCGAGGGTGCCGTCCTCGGCGACCGCCCGGTACTGGAACGCCGGGAGGACGGATGTCAGGGACACGCCCGAGATGCCGAGTTCGTCCCGCAATCGCCGCAGCACGGCGTCGCGCAGCCCCTCGCCCGGGCCCGGATGGCCGCAGCAGCTGCCCGTCCAGACACCGGGGAAGGTCCGCTTCGACAGGGCGCGGCGAGTGATCAGAACGCGACCCTCCGTGTCCACCACATAGCAGGAAAAGGCCAGGTGGTACGGCGTGTCTCTATGGTGGCTCGCGGCCTTGGGGGCGGTTCCGACCGCCTCGTCATCCGCGTTGAGCAGTACGATCTCTTCGACGGCCATGCTCTTTTCCTACCCCATCGGCCCCGCCGGGGTCAGTCGTTTCACACCCGGCGGGCAGGTCCCCTCCGGCGCGTCGCGGGCGAACCGGGATTAAACTCGGAACGGCCCGAGCCAGGGGAACCGGTCCCCGACGGAGGAGTTGACACGCGTGAGCCTGCTGGAGTCGATCAAGGGTCCCGACGACCTCAAACGACTGGACGCCGCGCACCTGCCGGGCCTCGCGGCGGAGATCCGCGACTTCCTGATCGACGCGGTCGCCAAGACCGGCGGCCACCTCGGCCCCAACCTCGGCGTGGTGGAGCTCACCATCGCGCTGCACCGGGTCTTCGACTCGCCCCGCGACAAGATCCTTTGGGACACCGGGCACCAGTCCTACGTGCACAAGCTGCTCACCGGCCGGCACGACTTCACCCTGCTCAAGCGGCGCGGCGGCATCTCCGGCTACCCGAGCCGGGCCGAGTCCGAGCACGACGTGATCGAGAACTCGCACGCCTCCACCGCGCTGTCCTACGCCGACGGGCTGGCCAAGGCGTTCGAACTGCGCGGCGAGGGCGACCGGGTGGTCGTGCCCGTCGTCGGCGACGGCGCGCTCACCGGCGGCATGTGCTGGGAGGCCCTCAACAACATCGCCGAGGGCAAGGACCGCAAGGTCATCATCGTCGTCAACGACAACGGCCGCTCCTACTCGCCGACGATCGGCGGGCTGGCGAGCCATCTGGCCGCCCTGCGCGTCACCCCGACCTACGAGCAGGCCCTCGATCTCGTCAAGCGGACCGTTCCGAGGGCGCCCGTCGTCGGGAACGTCGCCTACGAGGCGCTGCACGGGATCAAGAAGGGCCTCAAGGACATCCTGCAGCCGCAGGCCATGTTCGAGGACCTCGGCCTCAAGTACGTCGGCCCCATCGACGGCCACGACGAGCAGGCCGTCGAGCACGCGCTGCGCAAGGCGCGCGCGTTCGGCGGGCCGGTGATCGTGCACTGCATCACCCGCAAGGGCCACGGCTACTCGCCGGCGGAGAACGACGAGGAGGAGCAGTTCCACTCGCCGGGCCCCTACGACCGCGAGACCGGCGTCCAGAAGCCCAAGGGCCGCATCTGGACCAACGTGTTCAGCGAGGAGATGGTCGAGATCGGCCGGGAGCGCCGCGACGTGGTGGGGATCACCGCCGCGATGCTGCACCCGGTCGGCCTCGCCGACTTCGCCGCCGCCTACCCGGACCGGATCTACGACGTCGGCATCGCCGAGCAGCACGCGGTGACGTCCGCCGCCGGGCTCGCCCTGGGCGGCCTGCACCCGGTCGTCGCCGTCTACGCCACGTTCCTGAACCGGGCGTTCGACCAGGTGCTGATGGACGTCGCGCTGCACGGCCAGGCGGTCACGTTCGTCCTCGACCGGGCCGGCGTCACCGGCGACGACGGGCCGTCCCACAACGGCATGTGGGACCTGTCGCTGCTCCAGCTCGTGCCCGGCATGCGGATCGCGGTCCCGCGCGACGGCGCCCGCGTCGCCGAGCTGCTGCGCGAGTGCCTGGCGATCTCCGACGGCCCGACCGCGCTGCGCTTCCCCAAGGGCGCCGTGGCCGCCGACCTGGACGCCGTCGACCGCATCGGCTCGATGGACGTGCTGGCCCGCCACCCGGGCGCCAACGGCGCCGACGTGCTCATCGTCGCGGTCGGCGCGATGGCGACGCCCGCGGTCGAGGTCGGCGGGCGGCTGGCCGACCAGGGCATCGGCGCCACCGTCGTCGACCCGCGCTTCGTCAAGCCCCTCGACCCGGCCCTGTCGGCCGCGGCCGCCGCGCACAGCATGGTCGCCGTGGTCGAGGACAACGGCCGCGTGGGCGCCGTCGGCGACGCCGTGGCCCGCCTGCTGCGCGACGAGGGCGTCGACACCCCGGTCCGCACCTTCGGCATCCCGCAGGAGTTCCTGGACCACGCCAAGCGCGACCTGATCCTCGCCGACTGCGGCCTGACCTCGCAGGACCTGGCCCGCGACATCACCGAGGCCGTCGCCCGCGTCACCGCCTCGGACGCCCGCGAGCCCGCCACGTCCGACTGACCGGCCGGGCCCGGGTCAGATGCCCTCGGCCGACAGCAGCTGCCAGAAGTGCGTGATGGACGCGGCGCGGGTGCCGAGCTCGCGGCCGGAGTAGGTCCACCGGCCGCGCAGCCGCCAGGGCCTGCCGGCGCCGTCCTGGACGTAGACCTGGAGCGGGAAGCAGGCGTCGTGGGCGCGGATGACGCCGGCCGGGTCGACGGACGGGGCGAGCCGCGGCTCGCCCTCGCACCGCACGCCCATGACGGACGTGCGCGGGTCCTGGCGCAGCAGCCCCTGCGTCAGGTCGTGCACGAGCACGGAGACGTAGTCGGGACCGAGCCACCTGAGGTCGGGCACCGTCTCGGGTGGGGGGAACCCGTACAGTTCTGGACCGACGGTCACCCGCGCACGGTAGCGCTCCGTGCACGCATCCGTCACTAGTTTCCCGGCGGCTTCTTGCGGCCCGCCACCGCGTCGCGGCAGGCCGACGTCATGGCCTCCCACCGGGCCAGCTTCACGCGCTCGCCCCGGTCGAGGCTGCGGGCCAGGGCGATCTCGGCGGCGTCGAGGTTCAGCCAGTCGTCGTAGCTGACGACGGGCAGCCCCCGCGACTCCAGCACCTCCTCGATGGTGCGCTTGGGCGCCGCGTCGGTGCCCTCCAGGTCCGCCAGCAGGTTGCGGACGGTCTCGGCGGCGTCGGACTTGTTGGTGCCGACGACGCCGGACGGGCCGCGCTTGATCCAGCCGGCGACGTACTCGCGGGGCACCGGGGAGCCGTCCGCGCCGAGGATGCGGCCGCCCTCGTTCGGCACGATGGAGGACCGCTCGTCGAACGGGACGCCGTCCAGCGGGACGCTCTGGTACCCGACCGAGCGCAGCACCAGGCCGACCGGCAGGGTCTCGAACTCGCCGGTCCCGGTGACGCGGCCCGACGCGTCCAGCGCGGTCTTCTCCAGCCGCAGGCCCTCGACGCGGTCGGTGCCGAGGATCTCGGCGGGCGCGCGCCAGAACCGGACGTCGATGTGCCGGGCGCGGCCGGGGGCGGGCTCGCCGGTCCAGGCGTTCAGCACCTTGACGTTGCCGCGTACGTGCCGGTCGCTCTCGGCGAGTTCGGCGCTGGCGGGGTCGAGGTCCATGTCCTCGGGGCTGACGTGGATGCTGGCGCTCGGCAGCTCGCCGAGCTCGCGGGCCTCCTTGGTGGTGAACTTCGCCTGCGCGGGGCCGCGCCGCCCGATCATGTGGACGCGCCTGACCCGGCTCTTCGACAGCGCCTCGATGACCTGCTCGGGGACGTCGGTGGAGCGCAGCTCGTCCGCGGTCTTGGCCAGGATCCGCACCACGTCGACGGCGACGTTGCCGACGCCGATGACGGCGGCCTCCTCGACCGACAGGTCGAAGGAGTGGTCGGCGGCGTCGGGGTGCCCGCAGTACCAGTTGACGAAGTCGGTGGCGGCGATGCTGCCGGGCAGGTCCTCGCCGGGGATGCGCATCTGCCGGTCGACCATCGCGCCGGTCGAGTAGATGACGGCGTCGTAGCAGTCCAGCAGGTCGGCGCGGGTGAGGTCGCGGCCGAGTTCGACGCAGCCGAAGAAGCGGACGGCCGGGTTCTCCAGTACCCGCTGCAGGTACTTGGCGATCGACTTGATCGACGTGTGGTCGGGCGCGACGCCGTAGCGGACCAGCCCGTACGGCGTCGGCAGCCGGTCGAACACGTCCACCCGGACGTCTCCTCCGGTCTGCTTCACGAGGGCCTCGGCGGCGTAGATGCCGGCGGGCCCCGAGCCGATCACCGCGACGAGCACAGGAGAAGCCATGCGCGTATTGTGCCGACCCGCACGGCAAAAGGACACCGTGACACCGGTCACGAGATCGACTCGGGCGGCCCCGCCGCACCCGCCGCGGCGCGGACGGTCAGGGCTTGCGCGCGACCCCGGCCCACAGCGGCACCTCCGGGGCCGCGGGGTCGTCGTCCGGGCCCGGCCGCCAGCGGGTCGGGGACACCACGCCCGGTTCCACCAGCTCCAGGCCGTCGACGAGGGCGAGGACGTCGGCGCGGTCGCGGGGCTGCGCCTTCTGCACGGCGTTGGCGTTCCACATCTCGAACGCCTCCCGCACCTTCGGCCCGCCGAGTTCGGCGGTGGCGTGGGTGAAGGCGAGCCAGCTCCCGGACGGGACGGCGTCCAGCAGCCGCCACAGGATGGACCGGGCGTCGCCGAAGTCGGCGACGAAGTGCATGAGGCTCATCAGCGTGATCGCGACGGGCCGGTCCAGGTCCAGGGTGGCGGCCGCGTCGGCCAGGATCCGGCCGGGTTCGCGCAGGTCGGCGTCCAGGTAGGCGGTGGCGCCCGATGGGGAGTTCAGCAGCGCCCGCGCGTGCGCGAGGACCACCGGGTCGTTGTCGACGTACACCACGCGCGCGGCCGGGGCGACGCTCTGCGCGACCTGGTGGACGTTCGGCTCGGTCGGCAGCCCGGTGCCGATGTCGAGGAACTGGTCGACGCCCTGCTCGGCGAGGAACCGCACCGACCGCGCCATGAACGTCCGGTCGGCCCGGACCATGGTGACCACGTGCGGGAACGTGGCGGCGATCTGGTCGCCGAGCGCCCGGTCGACGTCGTAGTTGTCCTTGCCGCCGAGCCAGTGGTCCCAGACCCGGGCCGAGTGCGGCCGGGTGGAGTCGATCCGGTCGGAGGGGGAGGGGCCGCCGGCGGGCGGGGCCGAGGTGTCGCTCATGTGCCTGTCCACCGTTCGTGCGGGAGGGGGTCCGCGTCCGCATGATCGTATGACGGCCGTCAGGCGCGGTGTCAGGGTTTGCCGGAAACGGTCGCGGCGGCGAGCCCGACGCGGCTGTGCGTCCGGCCGTAGAGGGCGTAGATGACCGCGCCGATCGCCATCCAGGCCAGGAACCGGTACCAGGTCTCCAGCGGCAGGTTGATCATGACGAAGAGGCAGCCCAGCACCGACAGGACCGGGATCACCGGGACGAGCGGGGTGCGGAACGCGCGCGGCAGGTCGGGCCGGGTGCGGCGCAGGATCAGCACGCCGACCGACACCAGCAGGAACGCGAACAGCGTGCCGATGTTGACCAGCTCGGCGAGCTTGGCCAGCGGGATGAACCCGGCGAGCACGGCGACGACGCCGCCCATGATGACCGTCGACAGCCAGGGGGTGCCGAACCGCGGGTGGATGACCGACAGCCACGGCGGGAGCAGGCCGTCCCGGCTCATCGCGAAGAACACCCGGCTCTGCCCGAGCAGCAGGATGAGCACGACGGCGATGAGGCCGACGACGGCGCCGACGTCGATGATCGTGGCGAACGCGGAGTGCCCGACGGCCTTGAACGCGTCCGCGAGCGGCGCGGCGTCGGAGAGCTTCTTGTAGTTCTGCATCCCGGCGACGACGGTCGACACCGCCGCGTAGAGGATCGCGGTGATGACGAGGGAGCCGATCAGGCCGATCGGCAGGTCGCGCTGCGGCCGGCGGGCCTCCTCGGCGGCGGTGGCGACGATGTCGAAGCCGATGTAGGCGAAGAACACGATGGCGATGGCGGCGAAGATGCCGAGCCAGCCGTAGCTGACCGGGGTGATCCCGAAGATCACCTGCATCAGCGGCGCCGCCGCGCCCTTCACCGACGTGTTGGGCTCCGAGGGCGGGATGAACGGGTGGTAGTTCTCGCCCTTGACGAAGAAGAGGCCGGCCACGATGACCAGCAGGACGACGGCCACCTTCACCACGACGACGACCGCGTTCACCCGCGAGGAGATCTTCACGCCGAGGACGAGCAGCCCCGTCACCACCAGCACCAGCGCGATCGCGGGGACGTTGACGACGCCGCCGTTGCTGCCCGGCGGGTTGAGGATCGCGGCGGGCAGGTGCAGGCCCGCGCTGTCCAGCAGCGAGGCGAAGTAGCCCGACCAGCCGACCGACACCACCGCCGCGCCGAGCGCCAGCTCCAGGATGAGGTCCCAGCCGATGATCCAGGCCGGGAACTCGCCGAGGGTGGCGTAGGAGAAGGTGTAGGCCGACCCGGCGACCGGGACGGTGGAGGCGAACTCGGCGTAGCACAGCGCGGCCAGCGCGCAGACGACGGCGGCGAGGATGAACGAGATCGCCACGGCGGGCCCGGCCTTGTCCTTGGCGACCTGCCCGGTGAGGACGAAGATGCCGGTCCCGACGATGACCCCGATGCCGAACACGACCAGGTCGAGCGCGGACAGGTCGCGGCGCAGCCGGTGCCCGGGCTCCTCGGTGTCCTTGATGGACTGTTCGACCGACTTGGTGCGCAGCAGGTTCATCGTCGGCTCCTCGGCGTCACGTCGTTGTGACAGCCCTATGCCCGGATGCGCGCCGCTTATGATCGTCCACCGCCCGTGGCCCCCGGACGGTGGACGATCCGCTGGTCAGGCGGGAAGCGAGGCCACGCCGGGGGCGAGGAAGCGGCGGCCGGCCGCCTTCTCGGCGACGCCCGACCTGTCCAGGTACGGGGTGATGCCGCCGAGGTGGAACGGCCAGCCCGCGCCGAGGATCATGCACAGGTCGATGTCCTCGGGCGCCGCGACGACGCCCTCGTCCAGCATGATCCGGATCTCGTCGGCGAGCGCGGCGAGCGCCCGGTCGAGGACCTGCTGCTCGGTGGACGGGCTCGTCCCGCCGCCGAAGATCGCGACGACCTCCGGGTCGAGGGAGAAGTCGGGCAGGTAGACGCCCTTCTTGCCGGACGCGACCAGCTTGGCCAGGTTGTCCGACAGCGGGAACCGGTCCGGGAACGCGGCGTGCAGGGTCTCGTTGACGTGCAGCGCGATCGCCGGGCCGACCAGCCCCATCAGCACGAACGGCGGCATCGGCAGGCCGAGCGGCGCGGCGGCGCGCTCGGCGACCTCGATCGGGGTGCCCTCGTCGACCGTCTGGACGATCTCCGCGAGCAGCCGCAGCAGGACGCGGTTGACCACGAACGCCGGGGCGTCCTTGACCAGCACGCACGACTTCTTCAGGGCCCTGCCCGTCGCGAACGCGGTGGCGAGCGCGGCGTCGCCGGTCTGCTCGCCCCGGACGATCTCCAGCAGCGGCAGCACCGCGACGGGGTTGAAGAAGTGGAACCCGACGACCCGCTCGGGGTGCTCCAGCTTCGCGGCCATCTCGGTGACCGAGAGCGAGGAGGTGTTGGTGGCGAGGACGCAGTCGGCGGAGACGTGCTGCTCGACCTCGGCGAACACCTTCTGCTTGACCGACATCTCCTCGAACACCGCCTCGATGACGAAGTCGGCGTCGGCGAACGCGTCCTTGGTCAGCGAGCCGGTGATGAGCGCCTTCAGCCGGTTGGCCTTGTCGGGGGAGAGGCGGCCCTTGCCGAGCAGCTTGTCGATCTCGCCGTGCGCGTAGCCGACGCCCTTGTCCAGGCGCTCCTGGTCGAGGTCGGTCATGACGACCGGGACCTCCAGGCGGCGCGCGAACAGCAGCGCGAGCTGCGAGGCCATCAGGCCGGCGCCGACGACGCCGACCTTGGTGACCTTGCGCGCGAGGGACTTGTCGGGCGCGCCGGCGGGGCGCTTCGCGCGCTTCTGGGTGAGGTCGAACGCGTACAGCCCGGCGCGCAGCTCGTCGCTCATGATGAGGTCGGCCAGTGCCTCGTCCTCGGCGGCGAAGCCCTCGTCGCGGCTCCGGTCCTTCGCGGCGGCGACCAGGTCGAGCGCGCGCGTGAAGGACGGCGCCGCGCCGTGCAGCTTGCCTTCGAGGTTCCAGCGGGCCATCGCGACGGCGTCGTCCCACGCCTTGCCCTTGTCGACGGCGGGCCGGGTGACGGTGATCTCGCCGTTGAGGACGCGGGCCGTCCAGGCGAGCGACTCCTCCAGGAAGTCCGCCGAGTCGAAGATCGCGTCGGCGATGCCCAGCTCGTAGGCCTGCCGGCCCTTCAGCATCCGGTTCTGCGCGAGCGGGTTGTCGATGACGACCTTCAGCGCCTTCTCCGCGCCGATCAGGTTCGGCAGCAGGTACGTGCCGCCCCAGCCGGGCACCAGGCCGAGGAACGCCTCGGGCAGCGCGAACGCCGGGACGCTAGCGGAGATCGTCCGGTAGCTGCAGTGGAGCCCGATCTCGACGCCGCCGCCCATCGCCGCGCCGTTGTAGTAGGCGAACGACGGGACGCCCAGCTCGCCGAGCCGGCGGAACACGTCGTGGCCGAGCTTGCCGATGGCGCGCGCGTCCGCGTGGTTCGAGATCAGCGGGACGCCCTTGAGGTCGGCGCCGACCGCGAAGATGAACGGCTTGCCGGTGACGCCGACCGCGGCGATGTCGTCGCGTGCGGCGATCCGGTCGATCGCGGCGTCCAGCTCGGCCAGGCCGTTGGGGCCGAAGGTGTTCGGCTTGGTGTGGTCGTGGCCGTTGTCGAGCGTGATCAGCGCGAGGGTGCCGGCGCCGTGGGGGAGTTGGACGTCCCTGACGTACGCGTGCGTGACGACCTCGTCGGCGAATACTTCTCCCAGGCTGCTCACTGTGCTGTTCCCGGGGGCGGTCCCCCGGATCCCCCGAACGCCTGCGTCGCTCACTTTGCGCCTTCCCAGTTCACGTTCTCCCACAGGACGGTTCCGCCCATGCCCATGCCGACGCACATCGTCGTCAGCCCGTAGCGGACGTCGGTGCGCTCCTCGAAGAGGCGGGCCAGCTGGTTCATCAGCCGCACGCCGGACGAGGCGAGCGGGTGGCCGAGCGCGATCGCGCCGCCCCACGGGTTCACCCGCGCGTCGTCGTCGGCGATCTTGAAGTGCTCCAGGAACGCCAGCACCTGCACGGCGAACGCCTCGTTGATCTCGATGAGGCCGATGTCGTCCATGGTCAGGGAGTTGCGGGCGAGCAGCTTCTCGGTCGCGGGGACGGGCCCCACGCCCATCACCTCGGGCTCGACGCCGGCGAACGAGAAGTCGACGAGGCGCATCCTCGGCGCGAGGCCGAGGTCGCGGGCGACGTCCTCGGCGGCCAGCAGGCAGGCGGTGGCGCCGTCGTTGAGGCCCGCGGCGTTCCCGGCGGTGACGTTGCCGTGCACGCGGAACGGGGTCTTGAGCTTGGCGAGGTCGTCCAGCGTGGTGCCGGGGCGCGGCGGCTCGTCCTCGGTCGCGAGGCCCCAGCCCTGCTCGGCGGAGCGGATCGCGGTCGGGACCAGGTCGGGCTGGATCTTCCCGGCGGCGTAGGCGGCGGCGACCTTCTGCTGGCTGCGCACGGCGTAGGCGTCCGCGCGCTCCTTGGTGATCTGCGGGAACCGGTCATGCAGGTTCTCCGCGGTCGTCCCCATCACCAGCGCGGACGGGTCGACGAGCCGGTCGGCGAGGAACCGCGGGTTCGGGTCGACGCCCTCGCCCATCGGGTGCCGGCCCATGTGCTCGACGCCGCCGGCGATGACGACGTCGTAGGAGCCGAACGAGATGCCGGCGCCGGTGGTGGTGACGGCGGTCATCGCCCCCGCGCACATCCGGTCGACGGCGTAGCCGGGCACGCTCTTGGGCAGCCCGGCGAGGACGGCGGCGGACCGTCCGATGGTCAGGCCCTGGTCGCCGGTCTGGGTGGTGGCGGCGATCGCGACCTCGTCCACCCGCTCGGGCGGCAGGGACGGGTTGCGGCGCATCAGCTCGCGGATCGCGCGGACGACCAGGTCGTCGGCGCGGGTCTGCGCGTACAGGCCCTTGGGGCCGGCCTTGCCGAACGGCGTGCGGACGCCGTCGACGAACACGACGTCGCGTGCGGTGCGAGGCACGGGTCGTCCTCCCTGCGGGTGGGCTGTCGGTGGTGGACAGGGTGATGCTACTGGCTGGTAACCACAAAGGCTACTCGTCAGTAACCACTGACGCGCCGGTGCCCTTGTTCGGCCCGGGACTCGTGGGTAACGTGACTCGAAATCACCGGAGGAGGCGCGGTGACCCATGCGAGGCCCGTCTACCGGCCGGGGCTGCGCCGGCGGATCGGGCACGCCCGAGACCTCGCCGGCCTCCTGCTGCGCACGGGGCTGCTGCTGTCCGGCGGGCCCCGCCGCGTGTGGCGCCAGCTCGGCGCGCTGCGCCGCTGGGGCACCACCCTCGCCGGGGTCCTCGCCGCCGCGACCGCGCACTCGCCGTCCCGGCCGGCCCTCGTCGACGACGAGGGCGCCCTCACCTTCGCCGAGCTCGACGACCGGACCACCCGCCTCGCCATCGGGCTGCCGCTGCACGGCCCCGCCCCGCGCGTCGGCGTGCTGTGCCGCAACCACCGCGGCATGGTCGAGACGCTCGTCGCGTGCAGCAAGCGCGGCGCCGAGGTCGTGCTGCTCAACACCGGCTTCGGAACGGGCCAGATCCGCGCGGTGCTCGGCGAGCTGCGCCCCGCCCTGATCGTCGCCGACGCCGAGTTCGCGCCGCTGCTGGCCGGCGTGCCGATCGCGCTGCGCCGCACCGTGCTGTGGGCCGACCGCCGGCCCGGCCCGCCCGGCGGGGACCCGCCGCTGGGCGCGCCCGTCGCGGCGCCGCCCGCCCCCGCGCCGCCTCCTCCGCGCGCCGCGGACTCCGGCCCCGCCGAGACCGGGCCGAGCATCGACGAGGTGATCCGCTCGGTGCCCGCGCCCGCGACCCCGCCGGGCCCGCCGCAGATCCAGAGCCGGACGATCATGCTCAGCTCCGGCACCACCGGCCGCCCCAAGGGGGCCCGCCGGCCGCCCCGCCCCGGCCTGTGGCCGCTGGCCTCGATGACCTCCCGGATCCCGCTGCGCGCCCGGCAGACCATGATCATCGAGGCGCCGCTGTTCCACACCTGGGGCTACGCGGCACTGCAGATGGCCTGGGCGCTGCGCGCGCCGATCGTCCTGCACCGCAGGTTCGACCCCGAGCGGACGCTGCGCTCCATCGCCGCCCACCGCGACACGGTCGTGTTCGCCGTCCCGGTCATGCTCCAGCGCATCCTCGACCTGGCCCCGCAGGTGCGCGACGGCCACGACACCTCCTCGCTGCGGATCGTCGCGCTCAGCGGCGCCGCCCTGCCCGGCGACCTCGCCACCCGGTTCATGGACGCCTTCGGCGACCGGCTCTACAACGTCTACGGCTCCACCGAGGCGTCCTGGGTGTCCATCGCCACCCCGCGCGACCTGCGGACCGACCCGCGCACCGCGGGCCGCCCGCCGCGCAACACCTCGCTCGTCATCGTCGGCGCCGACGGCCGGCGCGCCGGCCGCTCCACCATCGGGCAGATCTTCGCCGCGAACGAGCTGCTGTTCGAGGGGTACACCGGCGGCGAGCCGATGCAGGTCCGCGACGGGCTGCTCGCCACCGGCGACCTCGGCCACATCGACCACCGCGGCCTGCTGTTCGTGGACGGGCGCGCCGACGGCATGGTCGTCTCCGGCGGCGAGAACATCGTGCCCGGCGACGTCGAGGACGCCCTGCTGCGGCTGCCCGAGGTCGGCGAGGCCGCGGTGATCGGCGTCCCGGACGACGACTGGGGCCAGCGGCTGGCCGCCTACATCGTGCTGCGGCCCGGCGCCCGGCTCAACGCCGAGGCCGTCCGCGCCTACGTGCACGCGCAGGTCGCCCGGTACGCGGTGCCGCGCGACGTGCACTTCATCCCCGAGCTGCCCCGCAACGCCACCGGCAAGGTCGTCTACCGCTGGCTGTCCGCCGGCGCCGACCGGCCGCGCCCCGAGGGACGCATCGACTGGCCGACGCCGCCGCCCTGGCCGCTCCCCGCCGAGAACGCCGGCTAGCCGCCCGCGGTCACGCCGGGACGAGGGCGTCGCGGGCCAGGGCGGGCAGCCGGACGGTGATCGACAGCCCGCCGCCCGGCCGCGGGACCGTCTCGATCGTCCCGCCGTGCGCGCCCACCACCGCCCGCACGATCGACAGGCCGAGGCCCGCGCCGTCCGCCGAGCCCACCCGGTCGGCCCGCAGCCGCCGGAACGGCTCGAAGATGCCCGCCACCTCGTACGGCTGGACGGGCCGCCCCGTGTTCACCACCTGCAGGAACGCCTCCCCGTCCCGGACCCCGGTGCGCACCCACACCCGCCCGTCTTGCACGTTGTACTTCACCGCGTTCTCCAGCAGGTTCATCGCGCAGCGCTCCAGCAGCACCGGATCGCCCGCCACCTCCGCCGGTGCCAGCCGAGCCTCCACGTCCACCGCCCGGGTCCGACCGTCCAGCTCGCCGAGCGCGCCGCGCACGACGTCCGGCAGCGCCGTCGGCGCGGGATCGGCCGGCTCCCGCTCGGACCTGGCGAGCAGCAGCAGCCCGTCGATCAGCCGCTCGTGCCGCTCGGTGTTGCCGAGCAGCACGTCCGCGAGCGCCTTGGTCTCCGGCGGGTTCTTCCGGCTGGCGAGTGCCACCTCCAGCACGGTCCGGTTGATGGTCAGCGGTGTGCGCAGCTCGTGCGAGGCGTTCGCGACGAACCGGCGCTGCGCGTCGAACGCCCGGTTCAGCCGGTCCAGCATCCGGTCGAACGTGTCGGCCAGGTCCTTGATCTCGTCCTGCGGGCCGTCCAGCGCGATCCGCTCGTGCAGGGTGCTCTCCGACAGCCGCCGCGCCGTCGCGGTCACCTTGTGCAGCGGGCGCAGCATCCGCCCCGCCACCAGATAACCGATCACGACCGCCAGCACGCCGAGCACCAGCATCGTCAGCAGCGAGCTCTGCAGCAGCTGTTCGAGCACGCTGTGCTTCTGCCGGGTCAGCTGCCGGTCCGCCTCGGCCTTCAGCGCCAGGATCTGGTTGAGATCCTGCGTCGTTGCCAGCGCCCGTAGCTTGGTCGCCGTCTGCGGGTCGACGGTGGTCCGCGGCGGCAGCCGCCGGTCCATCGTGTGCACCGTCATCAGGTACGTCACCGAGACCAGCACCGCCGACATCACCATGAACAGCGACCCGTACACCAGCGTCAGCCGCGTCCGGACGCTCAGCCTCGGCGTCCCCAGCATTCCCCGCACGTTCATCGCGCCTCCAAGCGGTAGCCCGACCCCGTCACCGTCTCGATCACCGCGGGCTCGCCGAGCTTGCGGCGCAGCGTCGCCATCGTCACCCGCACGATGTTGCTGAACGGGTCGATGTTCTCGTCCCAGGCCCGCTCCAGCAGCCGTTCGGCGCTCACCACCCCGCCCTCGGCGCGCAGCAGCTCCTCCAGCACCGCGAACTCCTTGTTCGTCAGCCGCAGCTCCCGGCCGTCGCGCGCGACCCGCCGCCGGTGCGGGTCGAGCCGGATCCCGCGGCTCTCCAGCACCGGCGGCACCGGCGTCCCCGACCGCCGCGCGAGGGCCCGCAGCCGCGCCACCAGCTCGCCGAACACGAACGGCTTGGGCAGGTAGTCGTCGGCGCCGAGGGTCAGCCCGTCCACCCGGTCCTCGACGTCCCCGGCCGCCGTCAGCATCAGGATCCGGGCCGGGCCGCGCCGACCCGCCAGCTCCCGGCACACGTCGTCGCCGTGCACCGTCGGAAGGTCGCGGTCGAGCACGACCACGTCGTACTCGTTGTAGGACGCCCGTTCCAGCGCGTCGTCGCCGTCGTACACCACGTCCACCGCCATGGCCTCTTCACGCAGCCCCTCGGCGATCGTGTCCGCGAGCACCCGCTCATCCTCAACGATCAGCACACGCATGCGCCGAGCATCCCCCAGGCGGGGTTAAACCCCGATAAGCCGCCTGCCCGTCCGGGCGCGCACCCGGCTCCCACTTGTGGGGCAGGCCAACACTCGTTATGTTGGGAGAACCAACACTTATCGCAGACCCGCGACCAAGGGAGATCCGACAGTGAACACCTCGCCGAGAAGCGAAACCGGACGCGTCCTCGTCGTCGGCCGCAGCCCCAGCGTGCTCGTTGCCGCCGTCGACATCCTGCGCGCCGAGGGCTACTCCGCGGACGCGACGAACCGGTTCGACCAGGTCTTCGACGACTACGACGTCACCGATCTCGACGTGCTGGTCTTCGGAGGCATGGTCCCCGCCGACACCAAGCAGCAACTGCGCGAGGGGATCTCCGGACGCAACCCGCGCGTGACGTTCGTCCAGGGGCTCGCCGGCATCCCCGGCCTCATCGCCGCGCAAGTGCGGGCCGCCACCTCGGCCGGAACCCTCGACGGCGGCGAAGTCGTCTACGACGCCGCACAGCGCTTAATCCGGCTCACGCTCGGCGATTCCGCCCCCGTCACGGTGGAGGCGTGGTGGGGCACGTCGTTCGTCCCCCCGGAGCCCAAGAGCGCATCGATGCTCGTATTCGACGGCCGGCTCGACGCGGGATCCCACGGGGTTCCGCTTCCAGAGCAGGTGCCGTCCGAAGCGTCGTTCGCCGGTGTCACCGTCGCCTCGTTCACCCAGGTGTTCACCGTCGGCCCGATGCCCGGTGCCGTGACGCGGTTGGCGCCGGCCTCGGCCGGTGACGATCGGCTTCCCGAGGTCGGCCGGATCGCGACGGGCACCGAGGACCGGTGAACGGGACGACGCCCGCGGCAGTCGTGCTCGCCGCGAGCGTCGTCCTCGGCCGATCGGCTTACCGGGGCGGGTCGACGCGCCAGGTCTGCCCGGCCGCCGCCGAATGGCGCCGGCCGTCCTGGCGGGTCTCCTCCTGGCGCTCCCATTCCGGAGCGGCGGTGGACCCTCGGTCCGTGCGCTCCCGCCCGTCCGCGCGCTCCCGCGCGGCGGGTGCGGTGCCGGCGGCACCGGCGGTGCCGGCGCCGGCGGTCGCCGCGGCGCGGTCGCGCTCCGCTCGTGCGAGGCCGGCGCGCCGTGCCTCGCGCACGCCGACCACCAGGAAGCGGCCGAGGGCCATCGACGCCAGGAAGATGGTGATGGCGCCGAGTCCGTGGAAGAACGAGAGCTGTTCGGCGATCCGGCGCGTCTGCCCGCCCATCGGCGCCCCCAGGCTGGCGTTCCACAGGGGTGCGATGGTGGTGCCCACGACGAACCACAGGCCGCCCAGGATGGCGAGCCAGGAACCGATGAGGGCGACGGGACGGTTGGCGCTGACCAGCAGGACGAGCCCGCCGAGGATCACGGCGACCGCCGGCAGGATGGACAGCACCAGCCGGTCGGTGTTGTAGACCCAGGCGCTGCCCGACCCGAACCCGAAGTCGAAGTAGGGGCCGATGAACGGGATGAGCCCGCCCCACAGTCCCAGCAGGACCAGCAGCAGTCCGCTGATCATGCCCCGGCTGCGGGGGGCCTTGAGCATTCCGGTCATCCGGGTGCGCGGAGTATCCGTCATCCCAGTCATGGGGATACCTCCCTGACCAGGTCGAAGTGGCGTATGTCCTTGTCGGCGTACCCGCCCATCTGGCCTGAAACCGGGCATATCGGGCAAAGATCGGGTCATGTCCCGCGGAACCCAACGGGAGGCCCTCTTGCCGCCGGTCCCCGGCGCCGTCACGATGGCAGGAAACGGCCAATCGCTTGTTTGGGTTGAGACGCTCGTCTAGGCATAAGTCTCAGAGGATTCCGCCGGTTCGGTGCGCAGGCGCCGGGAGGAGTGGCCCCGCATGGATGATCTGGTGATCAGGAACGCCCGGGTCGTGGACGGCACCGGAGCGGCCCCCTACCACGCGGACGTCGCCGTCACCGGCGACCGGATCACCGCCGTCGGCCGCGACACGGGCCCCGGCCGCCGCACGGTCGACGCCGACGGCGCCCTGCTCACCCCCGGCTTCGTCGACATCCACACCCACTACGACGGGCAGGCCACCTGGGACCCGATCCTGGCCCCGTCGTCCTGGCACGGCGTCACCACGGTCGTCATGGGCAACTGCGGCGTCGGGTTCGCCCCGGCCCGGCGCGACCGGCACGACTGGCTGATCGGCCTGATGGAGGGCGTCGAGGACATCCCCGGCAGCGCCCTCGCCGAAGGCATCACCTGGGAGTGGGAGAGCTTCCCCGAGTTCCTCGACGCGCTCGGCCGGACGACCCGCACCATGGACATCGGCACGCAGGTCCCGCACGGCGCCGTCCGCGCGTACGTCATGGGCGAGCGCGGCGCCCGCAACGAACCCGCCACCGCCGACGACATCGCCGCGATGAAGGCGATCGTCAAGGAGGGCGTCGCCGCCGGCGCGCTCGGCTTCTCCACCTCCCGCACCCTCGCCCACCGGGCCATCGACGGCGAGCCGGTGCCCGGCACGTTCGCCGCCGAGGACGAGCTGTTCGGGATCGGCGAGGCGCTGCGCGAACTCGGCACCGGGGTCTACGAGATCGCGCCCGTCGGCGCCGCCGGCGAGGACATCGACTCACCGCCGGACGAGGTCCGCTGGATGCGGCGGCTGTCGGAGGCGATCGACCGGCCGGTGTCCTTCGCGCTGCTGCAGGTGGACGCCGCGCCCGACCTGTGGCGCGAGCTGATGGAGCTGTCGGCCGGCACCGACGCCCGGCTGCACCCGCAGGTCGCGGGCCGCCCGTTCGGGATGCTGATCGGGCTGGAGACGCTGCACGCGTTCGGCGACCACCCGACGTACGTGTCCGAACTGTCGCTGCTGCCGCTGCCGGAGCGGGTGGCCCGGATGCGCGACCCCGCCGTCCGGGCGCGGATCCTCGCCGAGCGTCCGGACGAGGAGAACCTGCTGGCCGGGATGGTCCGCGGCTGCCTGGACCGGCTGTTCCCGCTGGACGACGACCGTCCCGACTACGAGCCGGCGCCGCAGGACTCGGTGGCCGCCCGCGCCGCCGCCACCGGACGCGACCCGCTGGAAATGCTGTACGACCTGCTGCTGGAGGACGACGGCCGCAACCTGATGCTGCTGCCGCTGCTGAACTACTCCGAGCGCAGCCTCGACGCCGTCCGCGAGATGCTCACCCATCCGCGGGCCGTGCTCGGCCTCGGCGACGGCGGCGCGCACTGCGGCTTCATCTGCGACGCGTCCCTGCCCACCACCATGCTCAGCCACTGGGCGCGCGACCGGCGGCGCGGCGAGACGCTGCCGCTGGAGCACGTGGTGCGGCTGATGACCCGCGACACCGCCCGGCTGTACGGGCTGGCCGACCGCGGCGTCATCGCCGAGGGCATGAAGGCCGACCTCAACCTCATCGACTTCGACCGCGTCGCCAACCGCCGCCCGGAGATGCTGTACGACCTGCCCGCGGGCGGGCGGCGCCTCGTCCAGCGCGCCGACGGGTACCTCGCCACCTTCGTCTCCGGCACGCAGGTCTTCGCCGACGGCGAGCACACCGGCGAACTGCCGGGCCGGCTGGTGCGGGGAGCGCGCTCGTGACGCGGCGCTCGTTCAACCTCGCGGACCTCTTCGAGGTGGTGGCCGGCGCCTGCCCCGACCGCACCGCGCTGGTCGCGGGCCCGGTGCGGCTGACCTACGCGGAACTCGACGCGCGCGCGAACCGGGTGGCGCACCACCTGGCCGGCGCGGGCGTGGAACCGGGCGACCGCGTCGGGATCCTGTCCTACAACCGGGCCGAGTGGGCCGAGACGATGCTCGGCTGCTTCAAGCTCCGCGCCGCCCCCGTCAACGTCAACTACCGGTACGTCGCCGGCGAGCTCGCGCACCTGCTCGGCGACGCCGGATGCGTCGCGCTGGTCGCCGAACGCACGCTGCTCGGCAATGTCGACCGCGCTCGGCTGCCCGCGCTGCGGCACGTCGTCGCCATCGACGACGGCTCCGGCCCGTCCGCCGACGCCGAGTACGAGAAGGCGCTGGCCGCCGCGTCCCCCGAACCGGACTTCGGGCCGCGCTCGTCCGACGACCCCTACCTCCTCTACACCGGCGGCACCACCGGCCTCCCCAAGGGCGTCCTGTGGAGGTCGGAGGACATCTTCTTCGCGGCCCTCGGCGGCGGCACCTACGGCGGCGGCTCGACCATCGCGTCCCCGGAGGAACTGGCCGGATGCGCCGAACGTGAACCGATGCGCGTCCAGGTGCACGCCCCGCTCATGCACGGCGGCGGCCAGTGGATGACGCTGATCGCGCTCACCACGGGCGGCACGGCGATCCTGTGGACCGGACGGCACTTCGACGCGCGCTCCGCGCTGGAGCTCGCCGCCCGCGAGCGCAGCCAGGTCTTCATGCTGGTCGGCAACGGGATGGCCGGTCCGGTCGCGGACGAGCTGGCCACCGGCCGGCACCGCGACCTGGAGATCTTCGGGTTCGGGTCGGGCGGCGCGCCGCTGTCGTCCGCCGTCAAGGAGCGGCTGGAGGCCGCGCTGCCCGGCGTCTACATCTCCGACAACCTCGGCGGCACCGAGACCGGCGCGATGGGCGTCAGCGAAGGCGACGGCCGCTTCCGGCTCGCCTCCGACTTCGCGATCCTCGACGCGGACCTGCGCCCGGTGCCGCCCGGCGGCGAGGGACTGGTGGCCCGCACCGGCCACATCCCCCTCGCCTACTGGGGCGACGAGGAGAAGACGGCCGCGACCTTCGTCCGCGACCCGGACGGGCGGCGGTGGGCCCTGCAGGGCGACCACGCCCGCGTCGAGGACGACGGCACCGTCACCCTGCTGGGCCGCGGCTCGCTGGTCATCAACACCGGCGGCGAGAAGGTGTTCGCCGAGGAGGTCGAGACGGTCCTGCGCGGCCACCCCGCCGTCGCGGACGCCGTCGTCGTCGGCGCCGCCGACCCGAGATTCGGCCACCGCGTCGCCGCCGTCCTCACCTGGGCGGACGGGGCGCCCGCCGACGAGGAGGCCCTCACCGCGCACTGCCGGGCCCGCCTCGCCGGCTACAAGGTGCCGCGCCTCTACCGGTTCGTGGACGCCGTGCGCCGCACCCCCGTCGGCAAACCCGACTACGCCTGGGCCCGCTCCCTCGTCGCCGAGGACGAGGTCAGACCCCGATGAGCCGCCAGCCCCTCGTCACCACCGGCTCCAGGAACAGCAGCAGGAACCCGTAGTAGGACACGTCGGGGAACAGCACGGCCAGCACGAGCGCCACGAGCAGCAGCAGCACGGTGGAGAGCCCGCCGCGGACCGCGCCGATCGTCGGTGGATCGTCCTCGGACGCGACGTCGGAGTCCCGGTAGGAGATCACCGTGATCACCGTCTGGCACACCGCGGCGGCGAGGACGTTGCCGATGTAGACCGCGATGGTGAAGCGGTCGTGCGAGGAGTAGGAGGCGACCATCTCGGTCGTGAACGGCAGCAGGACGATGGCCAGCACCCAGCCCGCGTTCCAAAGGATCAGCGGGCGCGTGTAGCCGCGGACGTGCTCGAACGCCCCGTGGTGCACGAGCCACAACCGGATGATCACGGCGAAGCTGAGCAGGAAGCTGTAGATCTGCGCCTTGTGGTCGGTGAAGACCTCGCTGGACGCCCCGTGCGCGTGGACCGTCTCCGGGACCACGTCGACCAGGGGCAGCACCAGCAGGGTCACGGCGATCGCCACGACCGCGTCGGTGAACAGGACCAGCCGGTCGGGGTCCCGGGAGATCGCTCGCGACATGGAGCGTGATCCTACTAGCGGCGCAGGCACGTGGAGGACGCGGTCCTGACCCGCCGCGGAGACCGGACGAGGCGGCCCGGCCTCCGCGCCGGATCAGGAACGGGCGCCCGGCCCGCTCACCCGGCCGGCCGCGACCAGGCTGCCCCACCCGGTGACCTGGCCCTTCTTCACCGCCGGCGCACCGGCGTGATCGCGGACGGCGATGAACCGGAACCCCAGCCGCGAGCGGACGGTGCCCACCGGCACCCCCAGCGCCAGCGGGGCCTGTAGCCGTTCGGCGGACACCCGCTCGGCGGAGCGCTCCTCGAACCCCTCGCCCGCGTCCCCCCGCTCCGCGGCGCGCGCGGCCAGCCGGTTCCGCCGGACCTCGGCCCGCCGGTGCGCGCCGACCGCCCGCGTCGCGATCCCGTACAGCCACGGCCGCGCGTCCGGCCGGGTCCCGTCGTAGCGTCCGCGCTTGCGGAACGCCGTCAGGAACGTCTCGGCGACGACGTCCTCGGCCATCCCGGAACCGAGCCGCCGTGCCACGTACCGGTGGATCTCGTCGCCGTGCCGGTCGAACAGCACCGCGAACCGCTCGGGACTGCCCACCGACTCCGCCAGCAGCTCGGCGTCCGTCTCCGCGTCCGGTGGCCCGGTCAACTTCGACCACGTCCGTTCATGGGCGAACTTCCTTTCGGGAGTGAACTCACCCCTACTCGTCCGCCCGCCCCGACCCGGTTCCCCCCTTTTCCGGCCGTCTAGCGCCGCCAGCACGTATAGGAGACGGTCGCGGTCCCGCCGGGCGAGAAGGACACCGACCCGCCGCCGCCCCCGCCGATGTAGCACAGCACTGTGGGCCGCACCACCACGTTCACCGTCGTCGACCGCCCGGCCGTGAGCGTCCCTCCACCGGACGCGCTGACTCGCCCGCCCCGCGAACGGACCGACGTCACCGCCCAGTGCACCGTCCCGCCCACCGCCGTCAGCCGCACCGGGCACGACCTCGGCAACCCCGCCACGCCGATGCCATGGCACCCGCCGTCGCCCACCGCCAGCCGCCCAGGCCCGGCCTTACGGTGCTTCTTCGGCTTCGCCACGGCAGGCTTGTCGTGCTTCTTCCCGTCCCGCTTCTTCTGCTCGTCCCTCTGCGCCGGCGAGACCGTCACCGAGGGAAGGCTCGGCTCCGGCGTGGCCACCGCCACCGGCGGCGCCGGCTCGGGCTTCCCGCCGCCCCCCGACTCCAGCACCGCGGCGATCCCCGCGACCAGCACCACCGCGGCCGCCGCCCCGATCACCACGATCCGCCGGCGTCCCCGCCGCGCTGGCGCGCGGCACTCGTCCCGCACCAGCTCGTACAGCCAGTCCCGAAACGTTCCCGCGTCCGGGACCTCCACGCCCTTCACCCGCAGCGCGAGCAGGGCCGACCGAACGGCCTCCACCGCCCGCCCATGGTCGCCGAGCAGCCCCTCCGCGTACTCGACGAGCTCGGGCCCGTACACGTTGTAGACATGGCCGACCGCCCCGGGCCGCTGCCCCCGGAGCCCCTCGACCAGCCGGAAGTCCTCGTTCAGCGGGGGAGCGGCATTGCTGGGCACGAGCGGATTATGTCCGACCGACCTCGTTCGGTAATGCTCCTCGAACGCACGCTCTGCACTCCCTCTTTATCACCGAACGAAGAACCGCCCCCCACACTCAGCTACGCCCGACCCCTCACCTCCGGCTAATGCGGGTTTAACCCTGGGGTGGGTTTGGTGGGGTGGCTGGCCCGTGGGGGCGGCGGAGAGGGAGGTGTGCGATGCGGGGTTTTGCCGTTGTTCTTGGGGTCGTTGTTCTTGGGGTTGCTGGATGTGGTGGCGGGAGTAGCGGGGACGGGGTGGCGAGTGTTGGGGGAAGCGCGAAGGCTTCGGCTTCGGCGTCGCCGAGTCGGTCGTTGAGTGCGGAGGACGCGCAGCTGAAGTTCGCGCAGTGCATGCGGCAGAACGGGGTGGACGTGCCGGACCCCGGGAGCGGGCACGCGGAGACGATGCGGATCGAGAAAGGGGTCGGGAAGGAGAAGTTGCAGGCCGCGTTGAAGAAGTGCCAGCCGTGGTTGCAGGCGGGCGGGAAGATGCCCGATCTGAAGGACCCGAAAGTGCGCGACCAGTACGTGAAGTTCGCGCAGTGCATGCGCGAGCACGGGATCGACATGAAGGATCCGGATCCCGACGGGACCATTCAGATTCCGGCGGGGAAGGCGGACCCGGGCACCGTGAACAAGGCGCGGGAGGCGTGCAAGGGGCTCGCGCCGGGGGCCGGGAAGTGAGGCGGGCCGTGGCGGCGGGCGGGGTCGCCGCCGTTGTGGTGGCGGCCGGCGGGGGGGTGCTCGCCTGGACGTCGGGCGGCGGGCGGGACGCGGAGCCGCGCCAGGTGCGGCTCGGGACGGCGGCCGTGACGCGGGGGGATCTCGTGGACACCGAGAAGGTGGACGGGAAACTCACCTACGACGACGAGCGCGAGGTGTGGGCCGGGGCGTCCGGGGTCGTGACGTGGGCGCCGCAGCAGGGGGCGACGGTGAAGCGGGGCGGGACCCTGCTGAAGGTCGCGGGTGATCCGGTCACGTTGATGTACGGGGGCGTGCCGATGTACCGGGTCCTGCGGGACGGTGATTCGGGCAAGGACGTCCGGGAGCTGGAGGAGAACCTGCGGGCTCTGGGGTACGGCGGGATGACCGTGGACGACGAGTTCACGGGTGCGACCGGGACCGCGGTCGAGGAGTGGCAGGACGACCGGGGGCTCGAAGAGACCGGGACGGTCTCGCCGGGCCAGGTGGTGTTCCTCGACGGCGCCGTACGGGTGAAGGACGTGAAGGCGCCCGAGGGGAAGCGGGCCGTGCAGGGGCAGCCGGTGCTGACCGTGGCCGGGACGCGGCGGGTCGTGCACATCGACCTGGACGCCGACAAGCAGGACATGGCACGCAAGGGAGAGAAGGTGCAGGTCGAGCTGCCCGGCGGGACGACCGTGAAGGGGATGGTCAGCAAGGTCGGCAGTGTCGCCGAGACGACGGGGTCGGGGCAGGACCAGAAGACCACCGTGGGCGTCGACGTGTCGCTGAGCGGCAAGAGCACGGGCCGGCTGGACGAGGCGCCGGTCAGCGTGGAGCTGGAGAGCGAGCGGCGGAGGAACGTGTTGTCGGTGCCGGTGGAGGCGCTGCTGGCGCTCAAGGAGGGCGGCTTCGGGCTGGAGGTCGTGGACGGGGCGCGGCGGCGGCTCGTCCCGGTGCGGACGGGGGCGTTCGGCGGCGGGCGGGTCGAGGTCGAGGGCGATGGTGTCCGCGAGGGCGTCCAGGTGGGGGTGCCGGCCGAATGAGGCTCGGAGAGCAGGCCATCGTCGAGCTGGCCGGGGTGACGAAGGAGTACGCGAGCGTCGCGGCCCTGCGGGGCGTGGACCTGGTGATCGGGACGGGGGAGCTGGTCGCGATCGTCGGGCCGTCCGGGTCGGGGAAGTCGACGCTGCTGCACATGATCGGGACGCTGGACCGGCCGACGGCGGGCGGGGTGAGGGTGGCGGGCCACGACGTGGCCGGATTGAGCGACCGGGAGCTGTCGGCGCTGCGGGCCCGGCACATCGGGTTCGTCTTCCAGCAGTTCCATCTCGCGCCGGGCGTCAGCGCTCTCGACAACGTGGCCGACGGCCTGCTTTACAGCGGCAGGGCCCTGAAGGAGCGGAGGAGGCAGGCGGGGGAGGCGCTGGAACGGGTGGGGCTCGCGGACCGGGCCGGGCACCGGCCCCACGAGCTGTCGGGCGGCGAGCAGCAGCGGGTCGCGGTGGCGCGCGCGGTCGCGGGCGGGCCGGACCTGCTGCTGGCCGACGAGCCGACCGGCAACCTCGACACGGCGGCCGGGGCCGGGGTGCTGGCCCTGCTGGACGAGCTGAACCGGTCCGGCACCACCGTCACGGTCATCACGCACGACCTCGACGTGGCGGCCCGCGCGCCGCGGCGGATCAGGGTCCGGGACGGGCTGGTCGTGGCGGACGAGCGGGCGGGGGCGACGAGCCGATGAGCGGGCTCGCTCCGGCGCGGCTCGGGCCGCGGGACGTGGTGCGGGTCGGGCTCGGCGGGCTGCGGGCGCGCCCGGCCCGGGTGGTGCTGTCGGCGCTCGGCATCGCGATCGGGATCGCGACGATGGTCGCGGTCATCGGCATCTCGTCGTCCAGCAAGGAGGACCTGCTGCGGCGGCTGGACCGGCTCGGCACGAACCTGCTGACGGCCAAGCCGGGCAAGACGCTGTTCGGCGACGAGGCGGAACTGCCGGAGACGGCGCCGGAGATGGTCCGCCGGATCGGACCGGTCACCGGCGTCGGCGCGACCGGGTCGGTGGACGCGACGGTGCGCCGCACCGACCGGATCCCGGTGGAGGTCACGCAGGGCATCGCGGTGCAGGCGGCGTCGCCGGACCTGCTCGCGACGCTCGGCACCGGCGTCGCGAGCGGCCGGTGGCCGAACGGCGCGACCGAGCGGTATCCGGGCGTGGTGCTCGGCGCGGAGGCGGCGCGGCGGCTCGGCGTGGACGCGGCGGGCGGCCGGGTGTACGTCGGCGGCCGGTGGTTCGTCGTGCTGGGGGTGCTGCGGCCGGCGGAGCTGGCGCCGGAGATCGACCGGTCCGCGCTGGTCGGCTGGGACGCGGCGGAGCGCTACCTCGGCTTCGACGGCCATCCGACGACGGTCTACGAGCGGTCGGCGGACGCGGCGGTGGACGGCGTCCGGGACGTCCTGGCGCGGACCGTGAACCCGGAGAACCCCGAGGAGGTCGAGGTCAGCCGGCCGTCGGACGCGCTGCAGGCGAAGGCGGAGGCGGCCGGCGCGTTCACCGGGCTGCTGCTCGGGCTGGGCGCGGTGGCGCTGCTGGTCGGCGGCGTCGGGGTGGCGAACACGATGGTGATCTCGGTGCTGGAGCGGCGCCGCGAGATCGGGCTGCGCCGCTCGCTCGGCGCGACGCGCGGCCAGGTCCGCGTCCAGTTCCTGGCCGAGTCGCTGCTGCTGTCGGCGTTCGGCGGGGCGGTGGGGGTGCTGCTCGGCGCGGCGGTGACCGCCGGGTTCGCGGCGGCGAAGGGCTGGCCGCCGGTGGTGCCGGCGTGGGCGCCCGCGGGCGCGCTGGGCGCGACGCTGCTGATCGGGACGGTCGCCGGCCTCTACCCGGCGATGCGGGCGGCGCGGCTGTCGCCGACGGCCGCGCTGGCCACGGTGTGACACGTCCCTGGCCATGATCGGGCGGGCCGGTGCATGATGGGGGCACCGACGACGTCCCTCCCGGGAGGTGCCCGCACAGCCATGCCCGTGCCACGTCCGCTGCGCGAGCGCTGCCGCGAGTTCCTCGGTGCCGACGGAGAGATCCGCTACATCTTCCCCGCGACGGCCTACGGCGGCGGGGCGGGCTACATCTTCGTCGTCACCGACGACCAGGTCGCGGTGATCTCGACCGGTTCGCTGAGCCGCAGCACGCCGAAGAGCATCTGGGGCGCCTACCCGCGCGAGACCCGGATCGGCCCGGTGGAGACGGGCGGCGGCGCGTCGTTCGAGTTCGCCGGCGCCGCGTTCGAGGTGGACGACGAGTACGTCCCGGTCGTCAACGCGGCCGACAGCGAGATCTTCGCCCGCGACAGCCTGCCCCGCGACCCGCTGCCCGATCTCTGACGGTCAGGAGCTCGGCGCCGGCTCGGCGGTCTTCTGCGCGGCGGGCGCCGGCCGGGACGGCCCGGTCTTGCGCAGGAACAGCGCCATCACCGGCACCAGGTACGCCGCCCACATGACCAGCTGCAGCCAGGTGATCTGCGGGGTGACGTTCAGGACGCCCTGCAGGACGGTCTGCAGCCAGTCGCCGGGGGTGCCGAGCTTGTCGAAGAACACGTGCGGTTCGAGCGCGACCGAGTTCAGGCCGGGCAGCACGTCGGCCTCCTGCAGGTCGTGGAAGCCGTAGCCGAACACGCCCGCCGCGACGACGATCAGCGCGCCGCCCGTCCAGGTGAAGAACCGGCCCAGGTTGATCTTGAGGCCGCCGCGGTACAGCAGGTAGCCGAGCACGATCGCGACGACCAGGCCGAGGGCCGCGCCGATGATCGGCTGGGTGGAGCCGCCGGAGGAGCTCTGGATGTTGGTCCACAGGAACAGCACGGTCTCGATGCCCTCGCGGCCGACCGACAGCAGCGCGACGGCGGCGAGCGCGAGCGGCCCGACGTTCAGCGCGCCCTCGAGCCTTCCCTCCAGCTCCGACTTCATGAACCGGGCGGTCTTGCGCATCCAGAAGACCATCCAGGTGACCAGCCCGACCGCGACGATCGACAGGATGCCGCCGAACAGCTCCTGCGTCTTGAACTGCATCTCCGAGGACGCGGCGGTGAGCGCGATGCCGAAGCCGACGGCGAGCGCGACCGCGATCGCGATGCCCGTCCAGACCGGGACGAGGGCCCGGCGGTTGCCGGTCTTCACCAGATAGGCGATGAGGATGCTGACGACCAGGGCGGCCTCCAGTCCTTCGCGCATTCCGATGAGGAAGTTGCCCAGGAGCATCGCTGCCCTCCTCGAGAAACACGGATGGTTTAGGCAAAGCTAACCTAAACCAGTCTGTGCCTCGGCGGCGGCCCCCGCAAGACCCGATCGCCTTACCCGGCCCGGCGGGACGCGCCTGACCGGCCGGAACCCCCGCGCCGGAACCCCCGCGCCGGAACCCCCGCGCCGGAACCCCCGCGCCGGAACCCCCGCGCCGGAACCCCCGCGCCGGGACGCGCGGGGGCGGATCACCGCGTCGGGCGGATCACTGCGCCGGGAAGTCCAGCCGCAGGAACGCGCGCGCGATCGGCTGCGCCGTCAGCTCCACCTGCCAGCGCCGCGCGCCGAGGCCGCGCAGCGCAGCGCCGATCGCCGACGCGGACGGCTCGTCCGGCGGCGTCCACGCCAGCCGTCGGACGAAGTCGGGCTGGATCAGGTTCTCCGACGGCATCGCGTGCTCGTCGGCGAGCGCGGCGACGACGGCGCGGGCGGCGGTCAGCCGCTTGGCGGCCTCCGGGTCGCGGTCGGCCCAGCGGTGCGCGGGCGGCGGCCCGTCGCCGGGCAGGTTCGACTCGGGCAGCTGCCGCTCGGGCACCGCGCGGGCCCGCGACACCGCGCGCAGCCACGCCGACTGGTGCCGGCGGGCGCCGCGGCCCCGCATGGTGGGCAGCGCCTGGAGGTCGGCGGGGGTCTTCGGCGGGTTCAGCGCCAGCTCGACGATCGCCGCGTCCTGCAGCACCCGGCCGGGGGACAGGTCGCGCTCGCGGGCGATCTTGTCGCGGGCCTCCCACACCTCCCGGACGGTCGCCAGGGCGCGCCGGTTGCGGATCCGGTGGATCCCGGACGTGCGGCGCCACGGGTCGGCGCGCGGCGGCTTCGGCGGCGTGGTCAGGATCGCCTCGAACTCCTCCAACGCCCACTCCAGCTTGCCGGCCTCCCGCAGCTCGGCCTCCAGCGCGTCGCGCAGCTCCACCAGCAGCTCGACGTCCAGCGCCGCGTAGCGCAGCCAGTCCTCCGGGAGGGGGCGGGTGGACCAGTCGGCGGCGGAGTGCCCCTTCTCCAGCAGGAACCCGAGCACGTTCTCGACCATGGAGCCGAGGCCGACGCGCGGGTAGCCGAGCAGCCGCCCGGCCAGCTCGGTGTCGAACAGCCGCTTCGGGACGAGGCCGACCTCCGACAGGCAGGGCAGGTCCTGGTTGGCGGCGTGCAGCACCATCTCGGCGTCGGCGAGCGCCGCGTCCAGCGCGGACAGGTCGGGGCACGCGATCGGGTCGATCAGCGCGGTGCCCGCGCCCGCGCGGCGCAGCTGGATCAGGTAGGCGCGCTGCCCGTACCGGTAGCCGGACGCCCGCTCGGCGTCGACGGCGACCGGGCCGGTGCCGGCGGCGAACGCGGCGATGACGCGTTCCAACTCGTCCTGGTCGACCACGACCGCGGGGACGCCCTCGCGCGGCTCCAGCAGCAGGACGGCCGGGGGCCGCTCCTCGCCGTCAGGCTCCACGCCGTCCGCCTTCTCGCCGTCCGGCCGCGCGCCGGCCGTCTTCGCGGGCGCCTGCGCGCCGGGGGCGGGGCCCGGCGCCGCGGCGCCGTTCCCGCCGCCCGGGCCGGGCTCCTCCGCCGGGCCGGACTCCGCGGGCACCGCCTTGCGCGGCCCGCCCGCCTTCTTCCCACCGGCCGGCCGAGCGGCGGCCTCCTCGCCACCGGGGTCCCGGTCGGGACCGGTGGCATGTGTTTCGGACACTCCCACTTTTCCCGTGTTCTCCCCCGCCGCCTCGGTTCCGGACGCTGTGCTCACGTCCCCTACCGTACGTCGCTCCCAGTGCTTCCCGAGGGGGGACGACCCCCCACGCCCCCTGTCGGCTTCGCCGGAGTCTGTGTTGCTCGAGGGGGGACGACCCCCCGCACCCCCCGCCGGCTTCGCCGGGGTCTGTGTTGCTCGAGGGGGGACGACCCCCCGCACCCCCCGCCGGCTTCGCCGGGTTCAGGGGCCCGTGCCGCCCGGCCGGTCCGGCAGCGCGGCGACACCGGCCGGGGGCAGGCCCGCGGTGGTGCACATCACCTCGCACCAGGCCGTGACGTGCCCGGCCAGGTCGTCGCCGGTCGGCGACCAGGAGGCGCGCAGCTCCAGCTCCGTGGTGGACGGTTCGTCGCGCTTGTCGCCGAAGCTCTCCGACACCGCGCGGGTGATCGTCCCGGAGACGCCCGCGTAGCCGGCCGGCTCGAGCGCCTCGAGCAGCCAGTCCCAGGCGACGGAGCCGATCAGCTCGTCGGCGGCGATCTCCGGTTCGAGGTCGGCGCGGATGTAGGCGACGATCCGGAAGCCGTTCGTCCAGCCCTTGGCGCCCTCGGGGTCGTACAGCACGATCAGCCGGCCCATCGCGACCTCGGTGTCGTCGTCGCGGTAGACCGACCCGGACATGGCCGCCGCGTACGGGGCGAGGCTCTGCGGGGCGGGCATGTCCTCCAGGTCGAGCTCGGGGCGGACGCCGGGGCCGTCGAGGATCTCGCGCAGCGTGTCCAGGGCCCGCTGGAAGGCGGGAGGGTTCATGGGCGGACCGGCCTCGGTGCGGGGGCGGGACTCGTGTCGGTGGTGCCGGGACGGGGTGCCGCCGCGTGCGACGGGAGGGTACGGGGGGGATGCAGGCACAGCACAGTGGGTTTCGTCTCGGGGGCCGGGGCGCTCAGGCCACGGCCCGCGTGGATGCGGCCGGCGGTGAGCCGGCGCGGCCGGGCTCCGCGGCGCCGGAGGACCCGGCGGTGGCGGGCCGGGCGGAGGACGCCCGGGGGGCCGTCAGCGGCGGGTCGACCAGGACGGCCGCCCCGCACTCGACGCAGGCCCGCTCGGGGCACTCCGCGCCGTGCCCGTCCGGACACGGCGGCAGCTCGAACATACGTTCATCACCGCAGGTGGAGCAGTACAAGGGGGAACCTCCCTCGGCTATGACACGCATCACGTTCGCACGCGCCGGTGACAGAATGCGGGACTTCGCTCGGCGTGTCCGGAACTTCATGGGTCACCGCCGTCACTTCGGTGTCACCCCGGTGCGTCCGGTACGGGGTTTCGTGGGACCATCGCAACGTGACCGCAGACGCCGCCCATTCCAACGACGCCGCCCCGCATCCCGCTGACAAAAGCGGCCCGCTCGCCGGGAGCCCGTTCCTGCTGGCGTGCCGCCGCCGTCCCGTGCCGCGCACCCCGGTGTGGTTCATGCGCCAGGCGGGCCGGGCGCTGCCAGAGTATCTGCGGATCCGCGAGGGCGTGCCGATGCTGGAGTCGTGCGCCCGCCCGGACATGATCGTGGAGATCACGATGCAGCCGGTGCGGCGGTACGGGGTGGACGCGGCGATCTTCTTCAGCGACATCGTGGTGCCGCTCAAGGCCATCGGCGTCGACCTCGACCTCAAGCCCGGCGTCGGCCCGGTGATCGCCGACCCGATCCGGGACGCGGCGGGACTGGACGCGCTGCGCCCGCTGGAGCCCGGCGACGTGCCCTACGTCACCGAGGCCGTCGAGGGCCTGGTCGGCGAGCTGGGGAGCACGCCGCTGATCGGCTTCGCGGGCGCCCCGTTCACGCTCGCGGCCTACCTCATCGAGGGCGGGCCGTCCAAGAACCACGAGCGCACCAAGGCGATGATGTACGGCGAGCCCGAGCTGTGGGACCGGCTCATGGGCCGGCTCGCCGACATCACGATCGCGTTCCTGAAGGTGCAGGTCGAGGCGGGCGCGAGCGCGATCCAGGTGTTCGACTCCTGGGTCGGCTCGGTCGCGCCGGAGGACTACCGCGCCTCGGTGCTGCCGCACACGAGCCGGATCTTCGCCGAGATCGAGCCGCTCGGCGTGCCGCGCATCCACTTCGGCGTCGGCACCGGCGAGCTGCTCGGCCTGATGGGGGAGGCGGGCGCGGACGTCGTCGGCGTCGACTGGCGCGTCCCGCTGGACGAGGCGGTCCGCCGCGTCGAGCCGGGCAAGGCGCTGCAGGGCAACCTCGACCCGGCGGTGCTGTTCGCGCCGTGGGAGACGGTCGAGCGGCGGGCGCTGGACGTGCTGGCCCGGGGCCGGACGGCCGAGGGCCACATCTTCAACCTCGGCCACGGCGTGCTGCCGTCCACGAACCCGGACGTGCTGACCCGCCTCGTCGACCTGGTCCACGAGGCGAGCTCCGGGGACTGACCGGACGGCTACCCGGCGGGCGGCGCCTCGTCCGGCGCGCGCTCGCCCTCGGAGCCGCCCGCGCCGCCCGGGCCGTTCGCACCCACCGCGGCGGGCTCCCTGGCGGGCTCGCCGGCGGCCTGCTCCGCGGGCCTGCGGACGCGGCGGCGGTTGCGGTAAGCGAGCACCGGCGCGGCGATGATCGCGGCCGCGGCCAGGAAGGGCAGCAGCCAGCCGAGCACGACGGCGACGCCGCCGAGGAAGCCGGTGAAGGCGTGCCATCCGTCGCCGAGCGCGCCGATGAACCCGCCCCGGTCCTCGTGCCGCCGCACGGGCTGGGCCGCGGCCTCCAGCGTGACCGTCACCGTGGCGTACTGGGTGCTCTGGCCCAGCGCCTTCTGGCGCGCCTGCAGCGACTCCAGGTCGGCCTCCCGGGAGGCGATCTCCTGCTCGACGTCGATGACCTCGCCGACCGTCGTGGCCTTGTCCAGGAGCTTGCGGAACGAGGCGAGCGCGGCCTGCGCGGACCGGACCCGGCTGTCGACGTCGGCGACCTCGCCGGTCACGTCGTCGGCCTGCTGGCTCAGCGACAGCTTGGTGCCGAGCTGCTTCGACAGCTGGTCCAGCACGCCCGCGTACCGGTCGGACGGGATCTTCAGCGTGATCGTCGAGCCGGGCGGGTCGCTCGAGCCGGACTCGTGCTCGACGTAACCGCCGGCCGCGGCCGTCAACTGCTTGGCCGTGGACGCGGACGCGTCCACGTTCTTGGCGCGGACCCGCAGCGTCGCCGTGTAGACGACCGCGCGTCCGGCCGGCAGTCGCGGCTGCGCCGAGGCGTTCCCGTTCGTCCCCGCGCCGGGCCTGCCGGCGCCGTTGCGCTCGTCGAGCGCTCCGGCCGCGGCCTTCTGCCCGGCCGACGGGGCCGCCGGGTTGCGGCTCAGGCCGCTCGCCGACGAATCGGATGATCGGGACGACCCGCCGCCTCCGCACGCGGCCAGCGTCCCGGCCAGGACCCCGACCAGCGCGAGGACGATCAGTGCGTACGGGACCCGCCTGACGCTTCTGACGTTCAGCATGAGTCTTGGACGGAGTGGCGCAGATCACCGTTCCGGCGGCCGGGTCGCGATCCGGCCACGGCCCGGGCACACCGGGGTCACGGCCGCCCCGCGCGGCCGTGACCCGGGTGCATCCCGCGCCGGGGCGCGTCAGCCGTCGGCGAGGACGACCGGGCCGCCGATGTTGACGCTGCCGAGCGTCCACAGGGCGCCGGTGCCGGGCACGACCGCCAGCGACGTCGCGTAGATGTTGCTCCGGTTCGGGACGGCGGTGGTCGGCACTCGCGTCCACGTCCCGTCGCTGTAGCGGAGCAGGCCCGGCTTGGCGGGCTCGTCGAGGGAGTGCCCGACGGCCCACAGGGTCCCGTCGTCGCCCTTGGCGATCCGGGTGAGCGCGTTGAGCCCGGCGGGGACCGTGACGTTCGTCCAAGCGGTCCCGTTCCAGTGCATCAGGATGGGCGCGGTCGGTGATGTCGTGTAGCTGATGCCGGTGGCCCACGCGTCGGTGGGGGAGAGGGCGATCATGTCGGTGAAGCTCGTGCCGGGGACGGTCGCGTTCACCGGGACGCTGTGCCAGGACCGTCCGTCCCAGTGCTGTGCCACGGGTGTCCGGTCGTACTGGGAGGCGGTGCCGAGGGTCCAGATGTCGTCGTCGATCCGGATGTAGGACGCGCTGAGGTAGATGTCGGGGAGGGTCGTGATGTGCGCCCATGTGTCGCCGCTCCGGCGGTACACGTCGGTGGCGGTGCTGACCCAGACCCCGGACGCGTCGGCCTGCAGCGACGCGGCGCTAGCCCCGGCGGGCAGAGCCACCTGGGCGAACGCGGAGCCGGTGAAGTGCGCCAGGTAGGGGGTCGTCGAGTTGTCGTCGGCGTACTTGGGGCCGTTGATCCACACGTCCTCGGGACCGGCGGCGTCGACGTCGACGATCGTGCCGTGGTTCGGCAGGCCCTGGAGGTCGTACTCCACCCAGCCGCCGTTCTTCCAGCGGCGCACGACCGGGTTGCCGGGGATGGTCCTGCCCGTCCCCGGGATGGGGCCGGGGACGAGCAGCTCGCCCTGGTTCCCGGCGATCCAGACGCTGTCGGGCGACGCGGCGGCGACGTCGTAGAGGGAGTTGTTCGGCCAGAAGAAGGGCAGCGGCACGGGGGTGAAGCCGCCGCGGGTCGCGGCGGACGCGGGGGCGGCCGGTCCGGCGGTCAGGCCGGCGGCCAGGACCGCCGCGGCCGCGGCGGCGAGAGGGGTCTTCCAGGACATCATGCTTGCCAGTATTCACTGGCGAGGTCATTCGGATCTTGTCATTCCGGGATAGAAACGGCGCCGCGCCGCGGCCGCCCCGGTGCGCGACCTCGCGAAGCGTCTGGGAGGCTGGGCGCATGACCCCGTCTCGACCCGCCGCGCACGCCGTCGTCGTCGGGGGCGGCATCGCGGGCCTCACCGCCGCGCGCGCGCTCGGCCGCGCCGGCGTGCGGGTGACCGTGCTGGAGGGCTCCCCGCGGATCGGCGGCAAGCTGCAGGTCAGCGAGGTCGCCGGCGTCCCGGTGGACGAGGGCGCCGAGGCGATGCTCGCCCGCCGCCCCGAGGGGCTCGGCCTGGTCCGCGACCTCGGCCGCGGCGGCGACCTGGTGCACCCCGGCACGACGTCCTCGGCGATCCTCAGCCGCGGCGCGCTGCGGCCGATCCCGTCCGGCCAGGTGATGGGCGTCCCGTCCGACGTGAAGGCGCTCGCCGCGTCCCAGGTGCTGTCGCCGGCCGGGCTGGCCCGCGTGCCGCTGGACCTGGTGCTGCCCGAGACGCCGCGCGGCGACGACGTGTCGGTCGCCGACTACATCGGCGCGCGGATGGGCCGCGAAGTCGTCGACCGGCTCGTCGAGCCGCTGCTCGGCGGCGTCTACGCCGGACGCGCCGAGCGGCTGTCGTTCGACTCCACGCTGCCCGCCGTCGCCGCCGCAGCGCGCGCCCACCGCTCGCTGATCAACGCCGTCCAGGGCATCCGGGAGTCGGCGCCGAAGGACCCCGGCCCGGTCTTCGCGACCCTGCCCGGCGGGCTCGGCACGCTGCCGCCGCTGGTCGCGGCCGACGTCGAGGCGGCCGGCGGGACGGTCCGGGTGAACGCGACGGTCCGCGAGCTGCGGCGCCGCCCCGGCGGCTGGCGGCTCACCGTCGGGTCCGCGCGCGCCCCCGAGTACGTCGACGCCGACGCCGTCGTGATCGCGGTGCCCGCGGCGCCCGCGTCCCGGCTGCTGAGCTTCGAGGTGCCCGCCGCCGGACGCGCGCTCGCCGGCATCGAGTACGCGAGCATGGCGATCGTCACCCTGGTCTACCAGGCCTCGGCGTTCCCGAAGCCGCCGGAGGGCAGCGGATACCTCGTCCCGGGCGTGGAGAGCGACACCGAGGCGGGCGGCCGGGGCGTCAAGGCCGTCACCTTCAGCTCGGTAAAATGGCCCCATCTGCGCGACCGCGACCCGGGCGTGATCGCCGTCCGGTGCTCCATCGGCCGGTTCGGCGAGGAGCACGTGCTCCAGCGGCCCGACGGCGAGCTGAAGGCCGCCGCGATGGCGGAGCTGGCCGCCACCGCCGGCGTCACCGAGCTGCCCGTCGAGGGCCGGGTGACCCGCTGGGGCGGGGGCCTGCCGCAGTACAACGTGGGCCACGCCGACCGCGTGGCCGGGGTCCGCGCCGCGGTCGCCCGCGAGCCGGGGCTCGCCGTCGCCGGCGCGGCCTACGACGGCCTGGGGATCCCCGCGTGCATCGCCTCGGCGACCGCGGCGGCCGACCGGGTGCTGGACCATCTGCGCAGTCGAGGAGGAACCAACGATGTCAGGCACGGAGCCGGCGGCGAGGCCGAAGGCACGCGAACTCAATAACGTCATCCGCTACACGATGTGGTCGGTGTTCAAGGTGCGCGACACCGGCGCCCTCGGCGAGCAGCACGCCGCCGAGGTGCAGGACCTTCTCGACCAGATGGCCGAGAAGGACGTCACCACCCGCGGCTGCTACGACGTCGCGGGCCTGCGCGCGGACGCCGACTACATGTTCTGGTGGCACGCGCCCAGCTCCGACGACCTCCAGGAGGTCTACACCCGGTTCCGCCGCACCGCCGTGGGCCGGGCGAGCGAGCCCGTGTGGTCGCAGATGGCGCTGCACCGGCCCGCCGAGTTCAACAAGAGCCACATCCCGGCGTTCCTCGCCGACGAGGAGCCGCGCGGCTACGTGTGCGTGTACCCGTTCGTCCGGTCCTTCGAGTGGTACCTGCTGCCGGACGAGGAGCGCCGCGCGATGCTCGCCGAGCACGGCAAGATGGCGCGCGACTACCCCGACGTCCGCGCCAACACGGTGTCGGCGTTCGCGCTGGGCGACTACGAGTGGATGCTGGCGTTCGAGGCCGACGAGCTGCACCGCATCGTCGACCTGATGCGGCACCTGCGCGGCGCGCGCGCCCGGCTGCACACGCGGGAGGAGATCCCCTTCTACACCGGCAGGCGCAAGCCTCTCGCCGAACTCGTTTCCCACCTCCCGTAACGGCGCATCCGGGATCTTGCCCAACGGGAACGTACAGATCCCTAGGATCCGCCCAGAATCCGGACGCAACGGCAGTAAAGTGCCGCCCGTGAACGAGACTCCCGCCGATCCCTCGCGCGGGCGGCACGCCAAGCCGCCGTCCGAGCTGTCCGCCCGCTGGAACCGGATGCTCGCGGCGGCGGCGCGCCGGCACGGGCGGCGCCGGCTGGTCGCGGCCGGCGCCGGGACCGCGGTCGCGGCGGTCGCGGCCTCGCTCGCCGCGCTCGCGCTGACCGGCGGCGGCTCCTCGCCCGCGCCCCGGGCGGCCGCCGCCGCGCACACCTCCCGCCCGGCGCCGTCCTCCGCCGGGGCGACGCTCGCCGCGGCCGGGGACCCCGACGAACTCTCCTCCGACGCGCTGCCGTACCTGCGGTCCAAGGACCCGGGCGGCGAGATCGTCAAGCACGTCACCGACATCCGGCGCAGCGGGACGTTCGTCCGCGTCTACACCGACCTCGGCGAGGACGACGAGAACTCCAAGCCCGCGGTCTCGCTGTGCGAATGGACCACGAGCTACCTGGAGGACGGCGGCGACGACGAGCCGCGCGTGTTCGTGCACGGCAAGAGCAGCGACAACGGCAGCGTCGTCCTCGCCAACAAGCAGAGCGACGACGACGACTGCGAGGTGCCGGACACGCCCTAGACGGGCCGCCGCGTCAGGGACCGTACTGGGTGTCCGAGAGGTTGCTGGACTCGAGGTCGTGGCCGCGCCGCCGGCCCTGGTCCAGCTTCAGGGGCTTCGGGTCCTTGGTCAGCAGGATCTCGCGGAGCCTGGCCTCCTCGACGCCGTCCGGGCCGAGCGCGGCGCACCGCCCCGGGGCGTCCGGCGGGAGGTCCTCGACGGCGCGGCGCCGCGCGGCCCGCCCGGCGCGGGTGGGCCGGAGCGCGCCGCGCAGGCCGGCCCGGAGCAGCCCCGCCTCCTTGAGCGCGTCCGCGATCGCGAGCACCTCGTCCGACGCGGCCGCCGCCCGGAGGAGGTCCCCCAGCACGATGCCCGCGTTGGGGACGCGTGCCAGGAGCGCGGCCTGGACCGGGTCGCCCGCCTCCCGGTCGACGGCCTGCACCCGGTGCGTCCCCCGGGAGACCCGGACGTGGCGCCCCTCGTGCAGGGCGACCAGGGCGGTCTGGACGACCCGGACGGCGCCGCCGGTCAGGAAGGCGGTCTCGTAGGGACCGTGCTCGCCCATGGTGGCCTCCCGCGGGGCGTCGTCGTCCATTGGGACGCGCGAGGCGGCCCCGCGGTTGCGGTCATTCCGCGGGTTCGAGCGTCAGCGAGACCGAGTTGATGCAGTACCGGTCGTCGGTCGGGGTGCCGTACCCCTCGCCGTGGAAGACGTGGCCGAGGTGGGAGTCGCAGGTCGCGCAGCGCACCTCGGTCCGGACCATGCCGAGGGTGCGGTCCTCGATCAGGGTGACCGCGTCGGAGTCGGACGGCGCGTAGAACGACGGCCAGCCGCAGTGGCTCTCGAACTTGGTCTCCGACCGGAACAGCTCCGTCCCGCAGGCGCGGCACCGGTACACGCCGACCGTCTTCGTGTCGGTGTACTCGCCGGTGAAGGGCTTCTCGGTGCCCGCCTCGCGGAGCACGCGGAACTCCTCCGGGCTGAGCCGGGCCCGCCATTCTTCCTCGCTCTTGCGGATCTTCTCCATGCTTCGAAGGTACCCGGCGGGGCCGTCCCCGGAGACTGTCGCATCCCTGGGTTAACGTGCAGTCATGGCCTCGCCCTTCATCGAGATCCCGGTAGGGGATCGGCTCGTCAAGGTGACCAATCCCGACAAGGTCTACTTCCCCGAGCACGGCTACACCAAGCGGCAGCTCGTGGAGTACTACATCGCCGTGGGGGAGGGCATCCTGCGGGCCACCCGCGACCGGCCCACCACGCTCGAACGCTGGCCGGCCGGCGTCTTCGAGGGCGCCAAGATGGCCACCCGCGAGGACTACGCGCGCGGCCAGGCCGGCTTCGGCGCCGGCAAGTCCGACGCCTTCTACCAGAAGCGCGTCCCCAAGGGCGCGCCCGAGTGGGTGCGGACGTCCCGGATCGCGTTCCCGAGCGGCCGGTCCGCCGACGAGGTCCGGCCCACCGAGGTCGCCGTGATCGCCTGGGCCGCCAACCTCGGCACGCTGACCTTCCATCCGTGGCCGGTCCGCGACGGCGATGTCGACCACCCCGACGAGCTGCGCATCGACCTCGACCCGCAGCCGGGGACCGACTTCTCCGACGCCGTCCGGGTGGCGCTCGGCCCGGCCCGCGACCTGCTGTCCGAGCTGGGCATGACGGGGTTCGTGAAGACCTCCGGCAAGGGCGGCGTGCACATCTACGTGCGGATCGAGCCGCGCTGGACGTTCACCGAGGTCCGCCGGGCCGCGCTGGCGTTCGGCCGCGAGGTGGAGCGCCGCGTCCCCGACGAGGTCACCACGCGGTGGTGGAAGGAGGAGCGGGGCGAGCAGATCTTCATCGACTTCAACCAGAACGCGCGCGACCGGACGATCGCGTCGGCCTACAGCGTCCGGCCCGCGCCGCACGCTCCCGTCTCCGCGCCGGTGACGTGGGACGAGCTGGCCGACGCCGACCCGCACGACTTCACGATCGCCACCATGCCCGACCGCTTCGCCAAGGTCGGCGACCTGCACGCGGCCATCGACGACGAGGCGTTCGCCCTCGACCCGCTGCTGGAGCTGGCCGACCGTGACGAGCGCGACCACGGGCTCGGTGACATGCCGTATCCGCCCAACTACCCTAAGATGCCGGGCGAGCCCAAGCGGGTGCAGCCCAGCAAGGACACCGGCAAGCCCTCCTGACCGGGAATTTCCGGCCCCGCCGTGGGCTTGCGTGATCGACACGTCCGCGACGACCGGAAGGCGACCCCCATGCCCGAGCACTCCCCAGCAGGCCGGGCGCTGACCGTCCGCTACCTCGGCGGGCCGACGGCGCTCCTGGAGATCGGCGGTGTGCGGCTGCTGGTCGACCCGACGTTCGACGCGCCCGGCGAGCACCCGATCGGCGACCGGGCGCTGACCAAGACGATGGACGCGGTCGCCGGCCCGGACGAGATCGGCCCGGTCGACGCGGTGCTGCTCTCGCACGACCAGCACCCCGACAACCTCGACGACGGCGGCCGCGCCTACGTGGAGCGGGCGCCGCTGACCCTGTCCACGGAGGCCGCCGCCGAGCGGCTCGGCGGGACCGTCCGGGCGCTGCCGAACTGGGAGCACGCCGAGCTGCCCCGTCCCGGCGGCGGCACGCTGCGGATCACCGGCGTGCCCGCGCGGCACGGGCCGGACGGCACCGAGCACCTGACCGGGCCCGTCACGGGGTTCGTGCTGACCGGCGACGGGCTGCCCACCACCTACGTGAGCGGCGACAACGCGTCCCTGGACGTGGTCCGCGAGATCGCCGGCCGGTTCGCGCCGTTCGACGTGGCGCTGCTGTTCGCCGGCGCCGCCCGGACGCCGCTGGTGGACGGCGACCTGACGCTGGGCAGCGCCGCGGCGGCGGAGGCCGCGGCGATCCTGCGCGCCCGGGAGGTCGTCCCGCTGCACTTCGAGGGCTGGACGCACTTCTCGCAGGGCCGCGACACCCTGACCGGGCCGTTCGCGTCCTTCCCCGGCGGGTTCCATCTCCTCGACCCGGGCCAGGAGATCGCCCTGTAGCGCCCTATCTGGACATTTCCCCAGGTAAGGGTAGATTTCCGCCATGCAGCGTGTGGCGGCGGTCGTCCCGCGGGTGGCGCAGGCCGTCATCGCGATCGTGACGATCGGATTCTTCTTCGGCGGTTTCGTCGGGATCATGACGTCGGACCAGCCGCCGTCCCGGCGCGTCGTGCCGCTGGTGCTGCTCGCCGCGCTGCTCGTGCTGCACCTGCGCAACTGCGTGCGGCGGCTGGACGGCGGCCGGCCCGCCGGGTGGCCGTGGACGCTGGCCGCGCAGGCCGTCCTGACGTTCGTCCCGATGATCTGGTACTCGTCGACCTGGTACGGCAACGTCGGGTTCCTGTGCGGCGCGGTGCTGCTGCTCGTCCGCCCCGGACGGCTCGCCTGGGCCGGGTTCGCCGCGGTGCTCGCCGCCGACCTGCCGCTCTCGCTGGCCGAGCGCCCCACGGTCGCCGAGGCCCTGTACTTCCTCATCGGGCAGGCCGCGTTCGTCGGCGTCGCCGTCTACGGCATGGCGCGGCTGGCCGACCTGGTCGCCGCGCTGGAGGAGACCCTCCCGGCGCTGCCCGCGGCGCGGGTCACGCAGGAGCGGCTGGCGTTCACCCGGCGGCTGCAGGAGAACATCGGCGTCGCGCTTGCCGGGACGATCGAGCGGGGCGAGCACGCCCTCACCCTGATCGGGGACCGCCCGGACGAGGCGCGCGCCCTCCTGGACGACGGGGTGCGCGGTGCGCGGACGGCCCTCGCCACGACCCGCCGCGTCGCCCACGAGTACCTCGCCCGGCTGGACGATCCGGCCGAGCCGGCGCGGGCGCGGACCGTCGCCGGGGACCTGACCACCCGCAGGGTCGCGGTGCTCGGCGCCGCGACGCTCGGGCTGATGATCGTCCCGTACCCGCTGCGGTTCCTGGCGCGCGGCGATCACGCCGCCCGGTCGTCGGCGCTGTTCGTCCTGCTGCTCGCCGCGTACATCGTGCTGTACGTGTACGGGTGCCTGCGGGCGTACGGGCGTCCGCTGGGCGCGGTGCGGCGGTACGGGGTCCTCGGCGGGCTGGTCGTCCTGACGTTCGCGCCGATGCCGTTCTACGGGCCGACGACCTGGGCCGTCCTGCCGTTCCTGCCGGGCGCGGCGGCGGTGCTGCTGGGCCGGCGGTCGCGGTGGCCGGTGGTCGCCGTGCTGGTCTGCCAGGACGTCCCGTTCGGCATCTGGGGCACCGCCCATTGGGGCACCGTCTACTTCATGGTCTGGACGGCCGAACGCGCGGCCCTGGTGTACGGCATCGCGCGGATGGCCGGATTCACCGCGACGCTTCAGGACGCGCGCGAGGAGATGGCCGCCGCGGCGGTCGTGCGGGAGCGGCTGCGGTTCTCCCGGGACCTGCACGACCTGCTCGGCTACAGCCTGTCGACGGTCGTGGTGAAGAACGAGGTGGCCGCGCGGCTGCTCGCGGACCGGCCGGACGAGGCGCGCGCCCAGCTTGCCGAGGCGATCGGGATGTCCCGCCAGGCACTGGACGACCTGACCGGCGTCACCAGCGGCTTCCGGGACATGTCGGTCGCCGCGGAGGCCGGGGCGGCGCGGACGACGCTCGCCGCGGTCGGCATCGAGGTAACGCACGCGGTGGACGTCCCGGACCTGCCGGCGGACCTGGACACCGTCCTCGCCACCGTGCTGCGCGAGGGGGTCACGAACATCCTGCGGCACAGCCGGGCGACCCGCTGCTCGATCGAGGCGGCCGTCATCGACGGCGTCGCGCGGCTGCGGCTCACCAACGACGGGGTGGACGGCCCACCCGTCCCCGCCCCGGAGCGGGCGGCCCCGGGCGGTATCGGGCTGCCCAGCCTGGGCGAGCGGGTGGCGGCCCGGGGCGGCGTGCTGACGGCGGAGCGGACCGGCGGCGGCTTCGTCCTGAGCGTGGAGGCGCCGGTGCGCGCGGAGCTGACGGCCGAGGTCGCCGCACGCTGAAGCCGCCGCCCCCGGGGATGCGGGGCGGCGGCCTCGTTCTCGCGTCAGTACAGGTTGCGCTCCTGCCGCGGCAGGGTCACGTTCGACGGGCCGGTCCACGCGGCCTTCGGCGCGGGGACGTCCAGCGCGCTCATCCCGTCCTGCCCGGCGACGACCGGGAAGCGGATCGAGCTCGCCGACAGGTCGACGGTGACCGCGGCGCCGGTCGGCGTCTCGGTGGTGTTGTCGGCGTCGGTGCCGGCCAGGACCAGCGCGAGGCGGTGCCCCTTCTTCAGCTGGTACTCCTGGCTGAGCGTCTGCCAGCGGACGCTGTAGTACCGGCCCGGCTCGGCCGGCTTCGGGTCGCCGAGCGACGCGGCGTTCTGCACGTCCAGCCAGCCGCGCCCCACGACGTTCACCGGCGAGGCCACCGTGTTGACCTGCGTCTGCCTGTAGCAGGCGTCGTCGGCGGCGGTGCTCTCACCGTGGCAGTCCTCGGTGGTCAGCGTCCTGATCCCGGACCCGGCGCCGAGGTAGTCGACGCGGGTGTCGGTGCCGTAGTCGACCAGCAGCGCGGTCAGGTTCGCGGTCGGCTTGTCCAGCTTGACCGACAGCCGCACGTCCGGCGTGCCGGACAGCCGCCCGGTCTGCGGGAGCGGGCCCGACACGTACGCGAGCCGGAACGGCTTCGCGGTGGTCGGGTCGGACACCATGTCGCCCTCGGTGTAGCCGGCGTTCTGCGGACCGGCGGCGTCGGTGAACGACGCGGTCGTGCCCGCCGGGGCGCGCTGGTCGCCGAGCGAGCCGTCGGCGCGGGGCCGCAGGACGACGCTCTTCGCGCCGGCCGCCGGCCAGTCCGGCTGCGTGATCCACTGGTCCGGGCCGACCTCGATGTCGGCGCGCGGCTCCGTCAGCACGTCGTTCGGGATCTTCATCAGCTCGTGGTCGAACCACTTGTGCAGCGTGTTCACCCAGTCGTCGCGGCGGATGTCGAACGGGTCGACGTGGCCGCGCTGGTGCAGCCACACCTTGCGGGTGATGCCGCGCTGCGCGAGCGCCTGCCACCACTGCGCGAACTGGTTGTCCTTGACGTTCAGGTCGTTGACGCCGTGGACGGCGAAGATGCTCGCGTGGACGGCGCCGACGTGCGTCACCGAACCGCGCAGGTAGTTCGCCGTCTTCCAATAGGCGTTGTAGTCGCCGGTCGCGTCGTCCTCGCCCTTGTCGAGGCCGGCGTTGACGGCGGCGCACTTGGCGGGCGGGTCGGTGTCGACCACGTCGGCCAGGCCCGGCTGCTCGTCCGTCCAGTACTTCACGCCGTTCATCCGGCTGTAGTCGTACCAGCTGCTGATCGCGGAGATCGGGACGATCGTGTCGAGGCCCTGCACGCCGGTCGCGGCGACGCCGTTGGCCAGCGTCCCGTCGTACGACTTGCCGATCATGCCGGTGTGGCCGGTGGTCCAGGTCGCCTTGACCGGCGTGCCGTCCGGCTTGAACGCCTCGGCGCGGCCGTTGAGCCAGTCGACGACGGCCTTGCCGCCGAGGACGTCGGACGGGCCGCCGCTGACCGGGCAGCCGTCGGAGCGGGTCGTCCCGTCCATGTCGACGGCGAGGAACGCGTAGCCGCGCGGCACGAAGTAGTTGTCGTAGAACAGCGGGAACTTCACCGGGTTCCCGTTGGCGTCGTAGGTCTTCTTCTCGCTCTCGTTGCCGCGCCCGAGGTTGTCGTAGTACGGGCTCTCGTCCATGACGACCGGCACCTTGAGGCCCTGCTCGGTCTCCTTGGGCCGGACGATGTCGACGTTGACGCGGTCGGGCTTGCCGTCCTGGTCGCCGTCCACGCTGGACTGGACGTACACGTGCTCGCGGATCGCGTCCTTGTAGGAGAAGACCGGCTGCGTGACGCCGTCCTTCACCACGATCTTGGGGACGGTCCGGGCCATCGCCGTCGCGCCGCCGCCCGCGACGGCGACGGCCGCCGCGGTGAGCGCGGCGAGCGCCGCCGTCCGCCGGGTCCGTCTCAGGGATCGCCTGGCCAACCCGCACCTCCGGGAAGTGAGCAAATGATCTCTACGGGGGCACAGGCTCCTCGCGGATCGGCGCCGGGTAAACGGCGCCGATCCGGCGAACTCGACCCTCATTTGGTCACAAACTGCCCTTGCGGCGCGGCGGCCCGCGCGCCGGTCGCGCTCAGCCGGCCTTGGCCCGGTTCACCGCGGACAGCACGGCCTGCACCGACGCGGTGAGCACCGACGTGTCGCGGCCCGCGCCCCAGCAGGTCACGCCGTCGACGCGGCACTCGGCGTAGGCCACGGCGGGGGAGTCGTGGCCTGATTCGGTCGAGTGCTCGACGTACTGCAGCACGTCCACCTTCACCCCGGCGGCGGCCAGCGCGTCGGCGAGCGCCGCCAACGGCCCGTTGCCCGCACCGGTGTACTCGCGCTCGCGGCCGTCCACCCGCAGCACGCCCGTGAAGTCGTGCCGCGCCGGGCCGGTGTGGGACGTCCGCCACTCGGCGAGCGCGACGGGGCCCGTCCGGTCGACGTACTCGGCGCGGAACAGCTCCCACAGCTCCCCGGCGGTGATCTCCTCGCCGCTGCCGTCCGTCGCCCGCTGGACGATCCGCGAGAACTCGATCTGCAGGCGGCGCGGCAGCTCCAGCCCGTAACCGGTGTGCAGCAGGTAGGCGATGCCGCCCTTGCCCGACTGGCTGTTGACCCGGATGACCGCCTCGTAGCCGCGTCCCACGTCGGCGGGGTCGATCGGCAGGTACGGGACCTCCCACGGCGCCCGCTCCGCCGGGACGCCCAGCTCGGCGGCGCGCGCCGCGTGGTGCGCCATGCCCTTGGAGATCGCGTCCTGGTGCGTGCCGGAGAACGCGGTGTACACCAGGTCGCCGCCGTACGGGTGCCGCTCGTGGACGGGCAGCCGGTTGCAGTGCTCGACCGTGCGCCGGATCTCGTCGATGTCGGCGAAGTCGACCCGCGGGTCGACGCCCTGCGCGTGCAGGTTCAGCGCGAGCGTGACCAGGTCGACGTTCCCGGTCCGCTCGCCGTTGCCGAACAGGCAGCCCTCGACCCGCTGCGCGCCGGCCAGCACCGCCAGCTCCGCGCAGGCCACGCCCGTCCCGCGGTCGTTGTGCGGATGGACCGACAGGATCACCGCGTCCCGCCGGGCCAGGTTCCGGTGCATGAACTCGATCTGGTCGGCGTACACGTTCGGCGTCGCGATCTCCACGGTCGCCGGCAGGTTCAGGATCACCGGGCGGTCGTGCGAGGCGTCCCACAGCGCCGTGACCGCGTCGCACACCTCCAGCGCGTACTCCGGCTCGGTGACGTTGAACGTCTCGGGCGAGAACTCGAACCGCACGCCCGGCCGGCCCTCCGCGAGGCGCGCCACGTCGGCCGCGCCGTCCAGGATCAGCGTGCGGACGCCGTCGCGGTCCTGCCTGAGCACGACGTCGCGCCACGTCGGCCCGGTCGCGGTGTACAGGTGGACGACTGCGCGCGGCATGCCCTCGATGGACGCGAACGTCCGCTCGATCAGGTCGCGGCGCGCGGGCGTGAACACGACCGGCGTCACGTCGTCCGGTACGGCGCCCGAGGTGGCCAGGTGCCGCACGAAGTCGAAGTCGGTCCGGCTCGCCGACGGATAGCCGACCTCGATCTCCTTGAACCCCATCGTCACGAAGAGGTCGAACATCCGGCGCTTGCGGGCCGGGTCCATCGGCTCGGCCAGCGCCTGGTTGCCGTCGCGCAGGTCGACCGGCACCCACAGGGGGGCGCGCTCGATGCGCCGCGACGGCCACGTCCGCTCGACGTCGGGGACGGGCGAGGGGACCCGGTCGTGGGCCGACCGGTAGCGGTGCGACGGCATGGCGCTGCCGCGCTGCGGATTCCAGAAGGGCGCGCCGTCCGCGACGGGGCCGGACGGTGTGCGCAGGGTGGGGAAGGCGGTGGCTGTGGGCTCGTTCAAGGCCGTGGTCCTCGCTGATCGCTGGACGACCGGCAGCACCGGACCCCGCGGCGGGGTGCCGGTCGGATCAGGCCCCGCCGCGGCGACCGAGAAGAAGGCCCCGCCACGACATGGCCGCCACTCTAACCACACCTCAACTCCTCAGACAAGCTGAGTTCCTGTGGAGGCGCTAGCGTAGGGGCACCGACCAGAAGGGAAGACCGCGCATGCCGCTCGGCCCGCTCCGCCGCAGCCCGCTCGTCGAGCAGGCCGCCGAGCGGCTCCGCGACCAGATCACCGGCGGCTCCTGGCCGGTCGGCACCCGGCTCCCCGGCGAGACCACGCTCGCCAGGGAGCTCGGCGTCGGCCGCTCCACCGTCCGCGAGGCGCTGCGCGCCCTCGCCGGCGCCGGCCTCGTCCAGGCCCGCCAGGGCGCCGGCGTCTTCGTCACCGCGACCGAGCCCGACGAGGACTTCACCGCCCGGCTCCGCCGCGCCTCCGTCGCCGACGTCTACGAGATCCGCATGATGATCGAGGTCCGCGCGACCGAGCTGGCCGCCGAGCGCCGCACCGGAGCCGACCTCGCCGCCCTCGACGCCGCCCTCGACGCTCGCGCCGAGGCGTTCGCCGGCCCGTCCCTGGAGGCCTTCCTGGACGCCGACATCGCGCTGCACGCCGCCGTGATCGCCGCCGCGCACAACCCCGTCCTGGTCGACCTGCACGCCGAGTTCGTCCCGGTGCTGCGCGCCGGCCTGCTCGACCTGGTCACCCTCGTCGACGTCCGCGCGTCCGACGAGGCCCACGGCCGGGCCGCGCACGCCGCCCTGGTGGAGGCGATCCGCGCCCGCGACCCCGGCACCGCCGGCCGCATCATCACCGCCGAACTCGCCCAGACCCTCACCCGGCTGCAAGGCTCCCGCTGAGCAGCGGCGGGAGATCGTCGTCGTGGACGATCGTCAGGCGGCGGGTCGGGCGCGTCAGGGCGACGTAGAGGTCCTGGCCGCCCTTCGGGGACTCGGCGAGCATCCCGGCCGGGTCGACGACGATGACCGAGTCGAACTCCAGGCCCTTGGCCTCCTCGGCGGTGAGCACCACGGTGGGGGAGTCGAGGGCCTCCGGCGTGGCGCCGACGGCGGCGTCCGGCAGGACCGCCAGGACGGGCGCGTGCCGCGCCCCCGACGTGATCACCGCGAGACGTCCCTCGTCGCCGTCGCCGAACTCGGCCAGCTCGTCGCGGACGAGGCCGGGCAGGGCGTCGACCGGCAGCGCGACCGCGCGGGGCGGCGGGCCGTCGTCGCGGACGGGCTCGGGCGGCGTCTGGTCCGGCGCGACGGCGGCGAGGACGTCGGAGGCGACCCGCATGATGGCGGCCGGCGTCCGGTAGTTGACCATCAGGCGCTGCTCGCGCCAGCGGCCCGGCACGTAGCGGTCGAGCATCTGCCCCCAGGACGCGGCGCCCGCCGCGCTGCCGGTCTGCGCGATGTCGCCGACGACGGTGAGGGACCGGGTCGGGACGCGGCGCATCACCGTCCGCCAGGCCATCTCCGACAGCTCCTGCGCCTCGTCCACGATGACGTGGCCGTAGGCCCACTGGCGGTCCGCCATCGCGCGCTGCGCCGTGGTGAGGGGCGGGCCGCCGTCGCCGTGCCGCTCCGCCAGCTCGCTCGCCGAGATCAGGTCGCCGATGGGGATCATGTTGGTGCCGCCGGTCGACTGCATGACCTCGGCGGCGTAGCGCGCCTCCTCCGCGCGGGCCGCGTCGGCGGCGCGCCGGCGGGCCCTCTCGGCGGAGTCGTCCACGCCGAGGAGCTCGGCGGCCTCGTCCAGGAGGGGGACGTCCGCCACCGTCCACGGGGAGCCGGCCGGACGGTGCAGGAGGGCGCAGCCGGGCAGGCCGGCCCGGGCGCCGAGACGGGCGAGGGCGTCGGGGGAGGCGAAGAGGTCGGTCAGGAGCCGCTCGGGCGTCAGCTCGGGCCACAGCTCGTCGAGGGCCTTCCGGACGGCCGGCTCCTGCCAGAGGGCCTCCTTGGCCAGGCGGAGGTCCGTCTCGTCCAGGAGGGGGCCGTCCTCGGCCTCGTCGAGGAGTTCCTGCAGCCAGTCCGGGTACCCGTCGGGTCCGGCGAGCTCCTCCAGGGGCTCGTCCATCATGCGCTCGTACTGCTCCGCCCGGTTCACGGCGAGCGCCTCCAGCATGTCGTGGACGAAGCGGCGCCGCTGGACGTTGTGGGGGAGGTGCAGGTCGCGGGCATGATCGCGGATCTGCTCGCACTTCTCCTCGTCCACGACGAGGGTGAGGCCGTCGGTGTCGATCCGCAAGCCGCCCGAGGGCACGCGCTGCCGGTCGTGGACCGCGGCCCGCACGACGTCGGCCATGCGGCGGTCGCCCTTCAGGACGGCGACCTCGGGGGCGTCCCTCGCGGTCGCCTTGAGGCCGGGGTGGAGCTCGCCGACCGTGGCCAGCACCACGTCGGTCTCGCCGAGGCCGGGCAGCACCTGCTCGATGTAGCGCAGGAACGTCGCGTTCGGGCCCACGATGAGCACGCCGCGCCGCTCCAGCACGTCGCGGTGGGTGTAGAGGAGGTAGGCGGCGCGGTGCAGCGCGGCGACGGTCTTGCCGGTGCCCGGACCGCCCTGCACGACGAGCACGCCCTGCAGGCCCGAGCGGATGACCTGGTCCTGCTCCTCCTGGATGGTCGCGACGACGTCGCTCATCCGGCCCGTCCGGCCGCGGCGCAGCGTGGCCAGCAGCGCGGCCTCGCCGACGATGCCGTGGCGCTCCGCCTCGTCCAGCCCCTCCAGGTCGAACACCTCGTCGTCCAGCCGGAGGACCTCGCGGTGCCGCAGGTGCAGGTGGCGGCGGCGGGCGAGCGTGCCGGGCGCGCCCGGCGTGGCGGTGTAGAACGGGCGGGCCGCCGCCGCGCGCCAGTCGATCAGGATCGGCTCGTGCTCCTCGTCGCGCAGCCCGATCCGGCCGATGTAGAAGGTGTCGCCGGGGCCGTCGGCGTCGGCGCGGTGGTCGATGCGGCCGAAGCAGAGTCCTTCCTCGACGCCGCTCAGCCGGGCCAGCCGGCGCGCGGCCTCCTCGGTCGCGACGGCGCTCTCCACCCGGGCCTGCAGCACGCTCCCGCCACCGGCGGCCGGCCCCTGGCGCAGCGCCGTCTCGGCCTTGCCGCGCTCCTCGTCGAGCCGCTCGTACAGGCGGCTCACGTACTCCTGCTCGGTGCGCACGGCGGAACGGCGGGCGGCCTCCGCGGCCTCCGCGCCGGCGGGCTTGACAGGTGCCGCTTGACGATGTCCCATGCCTCGGCTACACTCCTATTCATAGGGTGCGGTTTGTTGTGCGCAGTTTGTAAGCTGCCAGCCTACCACCGACCCTTCGCGCGCGCATGCGGGGCGCAAAAGATCATCTCTGTTGCGGCGGACGTCACCCGCGCGGTGCCTCCAGGTCACCGGCCGGGGCGAGGCTTTCGGCGATCACCGCCGGAACCCCCGAAAGGTCACCGCCCCCATGGCCGCACCCGCACGCCCCCTGAGCAGGAGATCCTTCCTCGTCGCCGGCGGCCTGACGGCCGGCGTCCTCGCCGTCCCGGGCATCGCCGAGGCCGCCGCCCCCCGGCTGCGCACCGCGGCGCCCGGTGACCCGTTCACCCTCGGCGTCGCGTCCGGCGACCCGGCCCCCGACGGCTTCGTCCTGTGGACGCGGCTGGCCCTCGACCCGCACGCCGAGGACGGCCTCGGCGGCATGCCGGCCAAGTCCGTCCCGGTGAAGTGGGAGGTCGCCACCGACGAGAGGTTCAAGCGGATCGAGCGGCGCGGCACCGCCACCGCCCGCCCCGAGGCCGCGCACTCCGTGCACGTCGAGCTGAAGGGCCTGCGCCACGGACGCGACTACTGGTACCGCTTCCGCACCGGCACCCACGTCTCGCCGGCCGGCCGCGCCCTCACCGCCCCGCGCGCCGACTCGTTCGGCCCCGCCCTGACGATGGCCTTCGTCTCCTGCGCCCAGTACGAGCACGGCTACTTCACCTCGTACCGGCGGCTCGCCGAGGACCACCCCGACCTGGTCCTGCACCTGGGCGACTACCAGTACGAGTACAAGAAGGGCGTCTACAACAGCACGGGCGGCAACATCCGCGACCACGACGGCCCCGAGACGGTCACGCTGGCGAACTACCGGCAGCGGCACGCCCAGTACAAGTCCGACACCGACCTGCAGGCCGCGCACGCCGCCGCGCCCTGGCTCGTCGTCTTCGACGACCACGAGGTCGAGAACAACTGGGCCGGCTACATCCCCGAAGAAGGCTCCGACACCCCCACCTACGAGGCGTTCCGCGCCCGCCGCGCCGCCGCGTTCCAGGCCTACTACGAGAACATGCCGCTGCGCCGGTCCTCGATCCCGCACGGCCCGGACATCCAGATCTACCGGCGGGTCCGCTGGGGCAAACTCGCCAACTTCCACATGCTCGACACCCGCCAGTTCCGCGACGACCAGGGCTGCGGCGACGGCTACAAGGACTGCCCCGAGGCCACCGACCCCAAGCGCAGCATCACCGGCGACGCGCAGGAGAAGTGGCTGCTCGACGGGTTCCGCAAATCGGACGCCCGCTGGGACGTCATCGGCCAGCAGGTCTTCTTCGCCCAGCGCGACAACACCGACGGGCCTGTCAAGAAGACCTCGATGGACGCCTGGGACGGCTACGTCGCCTCCCGCGACCGCATCACCAAGGGCTGGGTGGACGCCGGCGTCCGCAACCCCGTCGTGCTCACCGGCGACGTCCACGCCCACTGGGCGAGCGACCTCAAGGCGAACTACGACGACCCGGACTCGGCGACGGTCGGCTCCGAGCTGGTGTGCTCGTCCATCAGCACCACCGGCGACGGCGCCGACTCCGACCCCGCCGGCCAGCCCTTCATCAAGATCAACCCGCACCTGAAGTTCTACAACAACCAGCGCGGCTACGTCCTGACGAAGATCGGCAAGGAGGAGCTGAAGGCCGACTTCAGGACGGTCGCGTCCGTCCGGACGCAGGGCTCCCCGGTGTCGACCAAGGCGACGTTCGTCATCGAGGACCGCGTCCCCGGTGTCAGGCAGACCTACCTGCGCCCCTACGCCGCGCCGAAGATGACCGCGCAGTCCGACCGGTCCGTCATCGACCAGACCATCCGCAACGAGACCCAGCCCTGACCCCGGGCGCGCGCGGCCCCCGCGTCACCGATCGGCGCGGGGGCTGGTGGCGGGGCCGTTGAGGATGTCGTCGAGGTCGTAGGCGACCGGGACCTCCAGCTGCTCGTAGGTGCACGACCGGGGAGTCCGGTCGGGGCGCCAGTTGCGGAACCGGGCGGTGTGCCGGAACCGGTTGCCCTCCATCGCCTCGTACGCCACCTCGACGACCAGGTCCGGGCGCAGCGCCACCCAGCTCAGGTCCTTCTTGCCCGTCCACCGGGAGACCGCGCCGGGCATGCGGTCGGCGGTCGCCTCGGACTGCCGGGCCCACTCCGCCCACGGATGGCCCGACAGGTCCTCCATGCGGTAGGGCTGGAGCTCCTCGACCAGCTCGGCGCGGCGCTTCATGCTGAACGAGGCCGCCACGCCGACGTGCTGCAGGTTGCCGTCGTCGTTGTAGAGGCCGAGCAGCAGCGACCCGACGATCGGCCCCGACTTGTGCCAGCGGAAGCCCGCCACCACGCAGTCGCAGGTGCGCTCGTGCTTGACCTTGAACAGCACCCGCTTGTCGGGCTGGTACTCGGTGTCGCGCGGCTTGGCGACCACCCCGTCCAGCCCGGCGCCCTCGAACTCGTCGAACCAGCGCAGCGCCAGGTCGTAGGAGTCGGACGCGGGCGTCACGTGGATCGGCGGCTTGGCGCCCGCCAGCGTCTCGACCAGCCGCCGCCGGCGCTCGCCGAGCGGCGTCTCCATGAGCGACTCGTCGCCGAGGGCGAGCAGGTCGAAGGCGATGAACGAGGCCGGCGTCTCCTCCGCCAGCAGCTTGATCCGCGACGCGGCCGGGTGGATGCGCTGCTGCAGGGCCTCGAAGTCCAGCCGGGTCCCGCGCGGCAGGACGATCTCGCCGTCGACCACGCACCGCTCCGGCAGCTCCCGCTTCACCGCCTCGACGACCTCGGGGAAGTACCGGGTGAGCGGCTTCTCGCCGCGGCTGGACAGCTCGACCTCGTCACCGTCGCGGAAGACGATGCAGCGGAAGCCGTCCCATTTCGGCTCGTAGAGCAGGTCGCCCTGGGGCATGGTCTTGACGGCCTTGGCCAGCATCGGCGGCAGCGGCGGGCTGATCGGCAGGTCCATGCCCCCATCTTGCGCCCCGGCACCGACAAAACGGAGCACCGGGGCTCGATAACCTGCAGGTCATGCGTCGTCTGCTGCCCGAGCCCACCATCGATGGCGTCGATCCGTACGAGGCGTACGGCGACGCGCCCGCGCTGCGGCTCGGCCTGGTGATGAGCGCCGACGGGACGGTCACCGACGCCGAGGGGTGGACGGACGGCCTCGGCGGCGCCGCCGACTTCCGGGTGTTCCGGACGCTCCGTGCCCTGGCCGACGCCATCCTCGTCGGCGCCGCGACCGTCCGGACCGGACGGCTCGGGCCCGCCCGCCTACGGGAGGACCTGCGCGCGCGCCGGGGCGGCCCGCCCGCACCCATCGTCGTGGTGAGCCGCTCGCTCGACCTTGATTGGACGCTGCCGCTGTTCACCGAGGCCGAGACCCCGACCATCGTGGTGACGTCACGAAGCGCGCGCGACCGGGTCCCGGCGGGGATTCCGGTCGTCGCGGCGGGAGACGACGAGGTCGACCTGCCCGAAGCCGTCCGCGTCCTGCGCGAGGACCTCGGCCATGAGCGGCTGCTGTGCGAGGGCGGTCCGGCATTGGCCACGGCGCTCATCCGGGCGTCGCTGGTGGACGAGCTGTGCCTGAACATCGCGCCGACGCTGCTCGGAAGCCCGCGCCACACGCGCATGCTCGGCGTGCTCGACGCCGAAGTGCCCGTCGAGCCCACCGCCGTCCACCTGGACGAAGGCGTCCTTTTCGTCCGTTACCGGCTGCGCGCGTAGCGCAGGAACAGGAACTCGTCCTCCTCCAGCGCGTGCTCGAGCCGGAACTCCGGCGGGACCGGGACCGGCGGGCCGTTCAGGATCCGCGTCGGGTGCCCGGCGAGCAGCATCGGGCTCAGCGTCAGGCACAGCTCGTCCAGCAGCCCGGCCGCCACGATCTGCGCCAGCACCCCGGGGCCGCCCTCGCACAGCAGCCGCCGGAAGCCGCGCGACTCCAGCTCCCGGACGGCGACGGCGAAGTCGAGCGAGTCCTCGCCCGCGATGATGACGTCGGCGCGCTCCTTCGCGGCCCGCAGCCGGGCCGGATCGGCGGTCGCGGTCGCGAGCACGATCGTCGGGACGGCGGCCTCGGTGAACAGGGGCGCGTCGAAGTCCAGGTCGAGCGTGCGGGACACGACCGCGAGCGGCGGCACCGGGGGCCGCCCCTCCCGCACGCCGTTCCAGCTCTCGCGCGGCTTGACCGGCCCGTATCCCTCGGCCCGGACCGTCTGGGCGCCGACGATGACCGCGTCGGCGAGGCCGCGCAGCAGCAGGAACAGCTCCTGGTCGGCGGGGTTGCCGAGCCCGCCGCTGCGCTCCTCGCGCTGCGCCGCCCCGTCCAGGCTGGCGACCATGTTGGCGCGCAGCCACGTCCCGCCGCCCGGCGGGTAGGCGTAGCGCTCGGCGAGGTCGACCGGTTCCGGGGATGGCGTCAGGGTCCGCATAGAAGTCACAAGTTACTGCACCGCGAGGCAAGGTCGATCTGACCGTTTCGCTTACGCAGCGTACGGCAATATGCACGAATCCGTCATGGCGCGGCGGCCGGCACGCGACACTTGGTCCGGGGACGGACCGTAGAACTGCACCGAAGGGAGCGGGGGGTGGAGTTCGCCGCACTTGCCGCGTGGGTCCTCGCCGCCACGGCCGGCGGCTACCTGCTGATCAAATGGCTGACGAGCGGGGGGCGGGGCACGAAGGTGACCCGGTTCCCGGTCCTGGTGGTCATCGGCCATCCGCTGGCCGCCGTGCTGGGGCTCTGCGTCTGGATCGGCTACCTGGTGACCGCGAGCGCCGCCTACGCCTGGGTCGCGTTCGCCGCGCTGCTGGTCGTCATCCTGCAGGGGTTCATGCTGCTGACGCGCTGGCTCGTCGGGGGCGGCGGCCGGCACGCGCGCGGCCGCGACCAGACGTTCCCGGCCGCCGCCGTGGCCTTCCACGGCCTGATCGCGGTCACGACGTTCGTCCTGGTCTTCCTCACCGCCATGGAGGTGAGTCGGACCTGAGGGCTAGCCCCGCTTCAGCGCCGCCAGGGAGCGGGCGGGGAGGGCGATCTCGTCGCGGGCCTTGACGCGGGGGCGCTCGCCCACGGCGGCGGGGTCGGCGGTGTCCAGCACGAACTCCCAGCGATCGCCGTACTCGGCGCCGGGGAGGGTGAACTCGACGGCCTCGGACCCGGCGTTGACCAGCAGCAGGAACGAGTCGTCGCGGACGCGGCGGCCGCGCGGGTCGGGCTCGGAGATCGCGTCGCCGTTGAGGAACACGCCGAGGGACTTGGCGAAGCCGACGTTCCAGTCCTGGTCGGTCATGCTCTCGCCGGCGGGGGTGAGCCAGGCGATGTCGGCGGCGGCGCCGGTGCCGGTGCCGGTGAAGAAGCGGCGGCGCCGGAACACCGGGTGGTCGTGCCGCAGCCGCGACAGGATCCGGATGAACTCCATGTCGCCGGGGTCGTCCCAGTGCACCCACGCCAGCTCGTTGTCCTGGCAGTAGGCGTTGTTGTTGCCGCGCTGGGTGCGGCCCAGCTCGTCGCCGTGCAGCAGCATCGGGACGCCCTGCGACAGGAACAGGGTGGCCAGGAAGTTGCGGCGCTGGCGGGCCCGCAGTTCCAGCACGCCGGGGTCGCCGGTGGGGCCCTCGTGCCCGCAGTTCCAGGACCGGTTGTCGTCGCTGCCGTCCCGGTTGGACTCGCCGTTGGCCTCGTTGTGCTTGTGGTCGTAGCTGACGAGGTCGGCGAGCGTGAACCCGTCGTGGCAGGTCACGAAGTTGATGGACGCGAACGGGCGGCGCGCGCTGTGCTCGTACAGGTCGGAGGAGCCGGTCAGCCGGGACGCGAACTCCGGCATCGTCGCGTACGAGCCGCGCCAGAAGTCGCGGACGGTGTCGCGGTACTTGCCGTTCCACTCCGTCCACAGCGGCGGGAAGTTGCCGACCTGGTAGCCGCCCTCGCCGACGTCCCACGGCTCGGCGATCAGCTTCACCTGGGAGACGACCGGGTCCTGCTGGACGAGGTCGAAGAACGCGGCGAGCCGGTCGACGTCGTGCAGCTCGCGGGCCAGCGCGGAGGCGAGGTCGAACCGGAACCCGTCGACGTGCATCTCCAGGATCCAGTAGCGCAGCGAATCCATGATGAGCTGCAGCGCGTGCGGGTTGCGGACGTTGAGGGAGTTGCCGCAGCCGGTGTAGTCGAGGTGGTAGCGCTTGTCGTCGTCGCGGAGCCGGTAGTAGGACGCGTTGTCGATGCCGCGGAACGACAGCGTCGGCCCGAGGTGGTCGCCCTCGGCGGTGTGGTTGTAGACGACGTCCAGGATGACCTCGATGCCCGCCTCGTGCAGGGCGCGGACCATCGCCTTGAACTCCAGCACCTGCTCGCCGGCCTGCCCGGAGGAGCTGTAGGCGTTGTGCGGGGCGAAGAACCCGATCGTGTTGTAGCCCCAGTAGTTGTCGAGGCCGCGCGCCACCAGCGCGTGCTCGGGGATCGACTGGTGCACCGGCATCAGCTCGACGGCCGTCACGCCGAGGTCGACGAGATGGTCGACCATCACCGGGTGCCCGAGGCCCGCGTAGGTGCCGCGCTGCTCCTCCGGGATGCCCGGGTGCAGCTTCGTCAGGCCCTTGACGTGCGCCTCGTAGATGACGCTCTCGTGGTACGGGACGCGCGGCGGCCGGTCGTCGCCCCAGTCGAAGAACGGGTTGATGACGACGTTCTTCGGCATGTACGGGGCGCTGTCGTCCTCGTTCAGCGCGTCCGGGTCGGCGAACCGGTAGGAGAACAGCGACTCGTGCCAGCGGACCTCGCCCTCGACGGCCTTGCCGTACGGGTCCAGCAGCAGTTTCGCCGGGTTGCAGCGGTCCCCGTCGCGCGGGCTGAACGGCCCGTGCACCCGGTACCCGTAGCGCTGCCCGGGCCCGACGCCGGGCAGGTACCCGTGCCAGACGAACCCGTCCACCTCGGGCAGCTCCCGCCGCGTCTCGGTCCCGTCGGCGCCGAACAGGCACAGCTCGACCCGCCGGGCCACCTCCGAGAACAGCGCGAAGTTCGTGCCGGTGCCGTCCCAGGTGGCGCCCAGCGGGTAAGGATCCCCGGGCCAGACCTCCCGCATGTGCTCCCTCTCGTCGACCGACCGATGCCGCCTGCCCCGCAGCGCGTTCCCCGTCGATTCTGGCTTACTCCCGCTCTTCCCGCCCGCCACGGTCCGATATCAGAGTGTCACGGCGCCGGTTCCGCGCCGGGCGGGCGCCAGATCGTCTCGCCGTCGGCGGTCTCGTCGGTGGGGCGCAGCCCGAGGCGGGACGCGACGGCCGCCGACGCCCGGTTGCCGGGGTGGATGGCCGCGGCGACCTCGGTGATGCCGTGCCCGGTGAGCCAGCCGACCAGCGCGCGGGCGGCCTCGGTGGCGAAGCCGAACCCCTGGTACGGCATGCCGACCACCCAGGCGACCGAGGCCTGCGGGCCGCCCGTCGCGGGGGTGACGGTCGCCTGGACGTAGCCGACGGCCTGCCCGTCGCGGACGCGCCGGACGATCCAGTTGAGCCAGTACTCCTGGTGGAAGGGCGCGGGCCCGGCGACCAGGTGCTCGTAGCGGGCGCGCAGCTCCTCGAGGGTGAGCGGCTCCCCGCCGATGTAGGTGTGCAGGCGCGGGTCGTCCAGGACCGGGGCCATCTCGTCGGCATGGTGGACCGCCAGCGGCTCCAGGACGAGGCGCTGGGTCCGGATGGTCTCGGCGATCGGCCCGTACACCCGCCGATCGTATGCCCTGCTCGCCGGATCGTGCCGGTTTCACCCGCGCCCGGCCGCGAAGCGCCGGGTCCAGACCCCGGCGGGGTGCTGGGACGGGGCGAGCCACAGCCACGGCTGGGAGTGCCGGAACGGCAGTTCGGTGCCGGGCTGCCAGGGGAACAGGCCCTCGGCGTTGGGCCAGACGACCTGCAGGAACGGCAGCGGCGGGCGGCGGTAGAAGGCGACGGCGCCGCGGAACGGCCCCTCGTACCAGCGCGGGTCGACGGTGCGGAACGCGGCGGTCTGGCCGCGGACGGCGCCGTCGCGGCGCTCGCCGGCGGCGGGCGGGCGGCCGCCCGCCGCCTCCCGGCCGAGGGCGTTGAGCACCTCCTCGGTCTCGTACACGTCGCCGCCGAACAGCGCCAGCTCGGGCGCGCGGTGGCTGTGCCACAGGCCGATCGTGTACGCCCAGCCGGGGCCGTCGGCGTCGGGCTGGACCAGGACGACGCTCCACCCGTACTGGGTGACGTGCACGATGGTGCGGAGCTGGAAGTTGTCCAGGCTGTCGCGGTCCCCGTAGTCGCGGCAGATCACGCACGTGCACGAGGGGCGATCGTCGGACATGCCGCCAGCTTACGATCATTTCGTCCGCCGGTCCGCCCGTGCGCGGGCGAACCGGCGACGGTCCCCGTTACGTCCTACCGAAGGGTCGGCAGGGTGAGCGCGCCGGGGTCGGCGGGGCCGGTGCGGACGGTGACCGGCAGCACGCTCCGGTTGCCCAGGTAGGACAGGTCGCTGGAGGCGATGGCGACGCGCAGCCGGTGTCCCTTGGCGAACCGGTGCACGATCGAGGGCAGCTGGACGGTGAGCGGCTCGCGGACGTCGGCGACCCGCACGGGCGAGACGAGCCGGTGGACGAGCGACACCGAGCCGTCCGGCGCGACGTCGTACAGCTTGGCGAACAGGATGAGGCGGCCGTTGACGCCGGACCGCTGCGACCGGACGGCGGCGGGGGAGTCCAGCCGGACCTTCAGGGTGGGGGAGCCGGCCACGTCGGTGTCGGCGGCGAGCGGGGCGCCCGTCCAGGCGACGTAGGTTCCGGGGGTGTCGGCGGGCGCGACGTCGTCCAGGCCGAGGGCGCCCTGCACGGCGGAGACCTCGGAGAACGACGTGGGGATCCACGGCAGGTTGCCGTAGCTCGCGCTGCCCGCCACCACGGACTTCCGGTCGCCGACCAGCTTGTCCTTGCCGGACAGATAGAGCGTCTGCGGCCGGGCGGCGGCGGTGCCGTACGCGGGCGCGGCGTTGCCCTGGTACTTCACCCAGGGGCGGAAGTACGCGAACGCCGGGCCGGTGCCGGTGGAGCGGCCCTTGAGGTAGTGGTCGAACCAGGCGGCGACGCGCTGCCCGACGTAGCTGCCGGACGGGTCGGCGAGGTCGCCGTCGCCGGGGACCTGCCCGCCGCTGTGCCCCGGCGACTGCCAGATCATCTTCACCGGGGTGTGCTGCGCGGCGAGCTGCCGGTAGGTGGCGGTGCCCTCCTGGAGGTCGAAGAGGCTGTCGGTCTCGCCCTGGACGACCAGCGTCGGCACCTTGATCTTCGGAATGTAGGACGCGACGGACGCGGCCTTCATGTACGCCATGCTCGCCTGCTGCGGCACGCCGAAGACCAGGCTCTCGCCGACGGCCTGGCACAGGATCGTCGGGAAGTTCGGGCAGCCGACCAGCCGGCCGGGGTCGACCTGGCCGTTGGTGAGCCCGGCCGAGACGCCCTCGCCGAAGAACCCGAGGGCCCAGACGAGCTTGGTGACGCCCGGGTCGGTGCTGAGCCTCCCGTCCACCAGCTGGTTGTTGGGCGCGAGCGAGTACCGCAGGTCCCGCCAGGTGATCATCGGGACGATCGTGTCGATGCGGCGGTCGACGCCGGCGGCGGCGAACTGGATCTGCCCGCCGTAGGAGCCGCCGACCATGCCGACGCGCGGGTCCCCGGCGCCGTCGAGCTTCACCGCGGTCAGCTTCGTCCCGTCCTTGGCGGCCTTCTTCCCGGCGAGGAAGTCGACCAGCTGGCTCGCGGCCGCCCCGTCCCAGTCGGGGTGGTCGAGGGTGATGCGGCAACCGCTGCCGCCGAAGCCGAGGCCGGAGTAGGACAGCACGGCGTAGCCGCGCTGCGCGTAGGTCTCGGCGAACCCGGCCTGGTCGTCCTTGGAGCCGCCGAAGCCGTTGGTGGTCAGGACGGCCGGCACCCGGTTCGCGGCGGACGCGGCGGACGGCAGGTAGAGGTCGCCGACGACGTCGCAGTGCTGGTCGTGCGTGGGACCGACCGTGACGTCGAAGTGCAGCGTCTTCGTCGTGTAGGCGTCGGCCGCATGGGCGGGCAGGGTACTCGCGCCGCCGGCCGCGACGAGGGCGGCCAGCGAGGTGGACAGGACGGCGCGGCGGCGCGGCATGGGGCGGCTCCGGGACCAGGGGGGAACAGGGGGCTGATCTTTACTACCGTCTGGTAAGACAGCTGTCCAGATGCGAAGGTGAAGTTTCTTCGGACCCGCTCGCGCGGCGCGTCCCGGCGCGTCCCTGGGGCGTCCCGGGGGCGGCGCGCGGCGCCCGGGTGCGGCCCCGCGGGTCAGCCGTGCTTGGCGCCGCGCTGACCCCGGCATCGGATTCGCCGCCGCCGCCATGCCCGCGCATGGCGAAATCCTCACCTGTTGGGGAAATACATTAATCGGGGTTCCGCCAATACCGCGGCCGCCGAGCATCTACTATTCTTCGAACTGACCAATAAAACGGAACGGAGACGGCTCATGGCACAGAAGGTCCAGGTCTCGCTGGTCGATGACCTCGATGGCGGTACGGCGGTGGAAACGGTGTCGTTCGCGCTCGACGGCAGGGCGTACGAGATCGACCTGAACAAGAAGAACGCGGCGAAGCTGCGCAAGGTCGTCGCGCCCTTCCAGGAGAAGGCGCGCAAGGCGCGCCCGGCGGGCCGCAAGGCCGCGACGCGGACGGCGAGCAACCGCGAGCGCAGCGCGGAGATCCGCGAGTGGGCCAGGTCGGCGGGCATCCCGGTCAACGACCGCGGCCGCATCCCGGCGAACGTCGTCCAGCAGTACGAGGCGGCTCACTGAGCACCCTTCCCGGCCGCTTCGCACCCGGCCGCAGAGGCGGCGATCCGCCTTTCCCGAGTGCCGCCGGCGGTCCTATTTTCCCGGGACGGCCGCGGCGAAGGAACCGCACGCGAGAGCAGATCTGCAACATCCGGCCACCGGGCCCCGCAATGGGCTGACGCCGGGCACCGGGGCGGTTCCGAGCGCGGTGCCCGCCGCCCGGACGGCCGCCCGCGCGAGCGCCATTTCCGCACCCGGCCGGCGCGCGGGAGCCGATTCCGCCGGGTAAGCCGAGGGCCGCGCCGCCACGCACCCGCGCCCCCGCGGTCAGGCGGTCAGGCGGTCAGGCGGGAAGGACGCGGGTGAGCAGGTCGGCGACGGTGACCGCGCCGATCATGGGCGCGTCGGTGCTGCGCGGGTCGCCGGAGACCGCGACGATCGGGCTGCGGGCGCCCGCCATCACGCTGGCGATCTCCATGACGGTCGCGTCGGCGTCCACGACGGGCGGCGGCGTCCGCTTCGCGGGCAGCAGGTCGGCGACGCGCTTGCCGGCGAGCCGCTCGCAGAGCCGGTCGGCGTGCCCCTCGTCGTAGGCGCGGGCGAGCGCCGGGTCGTCGCGCACGTACTGCGGGATGAGCGCGCCGAGCAGCTGGGAGCCGGGCAGCACCGCCTTCGGCCGGCGCCGCTCGTCGACCACGATCAGCCCGAGCAGCCGGTGCCCGGCCAGCAGTCGGGCGGCGTCCAGCGCGCTGGTGTCCATGGTGACGGTGGGGTAGTCGACGGCGAGTTCTCCGGCGCGCACACCACGACCGTAGCAGGCGCCCGGCCGCGGACCCCGCCGCCCGTCACGGCCGGTCAAGCGGGTGGTCACCGCCCTCCTGCGTGGAAAACGCACCGGAATCCCGTTAGGGTCGGTGAACGGTGAGCCGGGAAGTCTGGTCGGCGTCGTGCCGTCGACCCCGAAAAGACTCCCAGGAGCCGCCTTGGCCACCGCAGCCGCAGTCACGATCTTCGTCGTCGCGTACGTCCTGATCGCGTCGGAGAAGGTCCCGCGGACGGCGGTCGCGCTCGGCGGCGCGGCACTGATGCTGCTGCTGCACATCACCGACGCCGGCACGGCGTTCTTCTCCGAGCGGACCGGCGTCGACTGGAACGTGGTGTTCCTGCTGCTCGGGATGATGGTGATCGTCTCGGTGCTGCGGCAGACCGGGGTGTTCGAGTACGTGGCCATCTGGGCGGCGAAACGGGCGCGCGGGAAGCCGTACCGGCTGATGGTGATGCTGGTGGTCATCACCGCGGGCGCGTCGGCGCTGCTGGACAACGTCACCACCGTGCTGCTGGTCGTCCCGGTCACCTTCCTGGTGTGCGAGCGGCTCGGCCTGGACGTCGTCCCGTACCTGATGGCCGAGGTGATGGCGTCCAACATCGGCGGCACCGCGACGCTGGTCGGCGACCCGCCCAACATCATCATCGCCAGCCGCGGCGGGCTGACCTTCAACGAGTTCCTGGTGAACCTCGCGCCGCTGGTCGTCGGGCTGGTCGCCGTGTTCTGCCTGCTGTGCCGGTGGCTGTTCCGGTCCGCGTTCGTCTACGACCCGGACCGCGCGGCCGAGGTGATGGCGCTGCGGGAGAAGGAGGCCATCACCGACCGGCGGCTGCTGTGGCAGGGGCTGGCCGTCCTCGTCGCGGTGATCGCGGCGTTCGTGCTGCATCCCGTCCTGGACTACGAGCCGTCGGTCGTCGCGCTGCTGGGCGCCGGGCTGCTCGTCGCCGCCACGAAGGTCACCACCGAGCAGGCGCTGGCGGAGGTCGAGTGGCCGACGCTGGTGTTCTTCGCGGGGCTGTTCATCATGGTCGGCGGGCTGGTCGAGACCGGCGTCATCGCGGACGTGTCGCGGGCCGCCACCGACCTCACCGGCGGAAACCTCGGCGCCGCGTCGATGCTGCTGCTGGGGGCGTCGGGCCTGCTGTCGGCGATCGTGGACAACATCCCCTACGTCGCGACGATGAGCCCGATCGTCTCCGACCTCGTCCAGCAGCACCCGGGCACCGAGGGGCACGTGCTGTGGTGGGCGCTGGCCCTCGGCTCCGACCTCGGCGGCAACGCCACCGCGATCGGCGCGAGCGCCAACGTGGTCGTGCTCGGCATCGCCGCGCGCAACGGCACTCCCATCGGCTTCTGGACGTTCACCCGCTACGGGCTGATCGTCACCGCGGTCACCGTCGCGCTGTGCGCCCCCTACCTGTGGCTGCGCTACCTGTGACGGGCCGCCCGGGGCCGCGTTCGCGCACCGCCGCGGCCCGGAGGGACCCGTACCCGGCCCGGCGGGCAACAACGGGTGATCAGACCTCGACCCGAGAGGCCCGCCCATGCCGTCCACAAGCCGGTCTTCGCCGGCCCGTCCCGCGCCGGCGCCCGCCGCCGAGCCGACCGACGCGTCGCTCATCGCCGCGTCCCGCACCGATCCCGAGCGGTTCGCCGCGCTGTTCCGCCGGCACGCCCCGGCGATCATGCGCTACACGGCGCGGCGCCTCGGCCCGGATCCCGCCGAGGACATCGTCGCCGAGACGTTCCTGGTCGCCTTCGGCCGCCGCGCGTCCTACGACCCGGCGCGCCCGGACGCGCGGCCGTGGCTGTACGGGATCGCCACCAACCTGATCCGCCGGCACCGCCGCACCGAGGTGCGGGCGCTGCGCGCGCTGGCGCGCGGCGGCCTGGACCCGGTCACCGAACCGTTCACCGACGCCGTCGAGGACCGCGTGCACGCCGGCGTCCGGTCCCGGGCGCTCGCCGGCGCGATCGCCGCGCTGCCCGCCGCGCAGCGGGAGGTCCTGCTGCTGGTGACGTGGGCCGGGCTGACCTACGACGAGGTCGCCGAGGCGGTCGGCGTCCCGGCCGGCACCGTCCGCTCGCGGATGAACCGGATCCGCCGCAAGCTCCGCGACGCGCTCGGCGACGCCGCCCCCTCCGAGGAGACCCACGATGGATGAGCTGACGATGGTGGAGCGGCTGCGCTCCGAGATTCCCGAGGACATCGACGTGACCGCCGCCGAACGCCGGTGGCGCGACCGGGCACTCGCGGCCCCCGTGCGGCGGCGGCGCGCCCGCCGTCCGCTGCTGCTGTCCGGGGTCGCCGCCGCGGCCTGCGCGGGCGCGGTGGCGGTCGTGGCGGTGACGTACCGGCCGGCGGAGCCGGACGCGCCGGCGGCCAACGTGGCGGCCGTGCTCGACCAGGCCGCCGACCGCGCCGCCGCCGACCCCGTCCCGCGGCCGGACCAGTTCGTCTACCAGGACACGGTCGAGGTGCGCCGGGTCATGAACAAGGGACGCTGGTACAGGGACCGTAACGAGTCGTGGATCTCCGTAGGCGGGACGGCGCCCAGCCTCGTCCGGCTGAAGAACTGGATCCAGCCCAGGCCGGACGAGCACATCCCGCTGGACAGCGACAGCACCCTCACCCCGTGCGGGCCGGTGGCGCCGATCAACCGGCCCTACCTCGGTGACCTCCCCGCCGATCCGGACGCCCTGCTCCGCCTGCTGGCGCGGCAGGGGGACGGCACGCGGGCCGAGCGGCAGTGGGAGGCCGCCTCCGACCTGATCGACCGGCCCGCGCCCCCGGGGGTGCGCGCGGCGCTGTTCCGCGCCATCGCCCGGATCCAGGGCGTCCGGCTGCGGACCGACTCCGTGGACGCGGCCGGGCGGCACGGCGTCGCGGTCACCCGCACCAGGAACGGCGTCCGCGAAGAGCTGGTCTTCGACGCCGCGTCCCACCGCTACCTCGGCAGCCGGGACATCGTCACCCGCTCCAGCGACCAGCTCGGGGCGCGGGGCTCGGTCCTGTTCGCCAGTGCCCTGGTGCGCACCGCGATCGTCGACAAGGCCCCGAGGGCGCGTCCCGGAGCCGCGATCGACGCCTGCTGACCGGATGCGGCCCGCGCCCGTCCGTCCGTCCCAGGACGTGCGGGTGCGGGCCGATTCGTCCGGGAAAGGGCGGAACGTTGGGGAAGGGCGGCGCTATCGTGTCGCCTGACCCCCGCGCTGACCACCTCGTACAGGAGCCTCCATGGGCTACCCCCCGCCGCCTCCGGCCCGGCCCGGCCCCGGCGGCCCGTACCATCCCGGCTACGGGCCGGGAGGCTACGGCGCTCCGGCGCCCGGCGGCCCGCCCCCTCCGCCGTACGCGCCGCCGCAGCCCGCCTACCCGCCGAACGGGTACGCGCCCGCCGGGTACCCGCAGCAGGCCGGCTACCCGGCGCCGCAGCAGGCCGGGTACCCCGCACCCCAGCAGGGCGGATACCCGCAGCAGCAGCCGCCCGCGCAGTACGGAGCGCCCGCCGACCTCTACGGCTCGCCGATCCTCGTCTACGACCAGCCGGCGCAGTTCTTCTCGACGGAGGCCAACTACACGATCTGGAGCCCGCAGGGGCAGCCGGCGGCGCACGTCCGGGAGCAGGGCGTGAGCGGGGCGAAGAAGGCGCTGCGCGTCGTCAACCAGTCGAGCCAGAGCAAGGCCGAGCGGAAGCTGACGATCTTCCGCCCGGACGGCGTGCCGTACTTCCACTTCTACAAGCCGTACGGGTTCATGGGCACGCCCAAGATGCAGGTGCTGACGGCCCAGGGCGGCCTCATCGGGCATCTGCGCAAGCGGGCGATGCGGGGCTGGGAGATCCTCACCGCGCAGGAGCAGCAGCTCGGCTACTACGAGCTGCTCAGCGGCCGCATCACCGACTGGCAGCAGCAGGAGGTCGCCCGGATCCAGCGCGGCTTCGAGGGGATGGGCGAGCTGCTGTCGCAGATGTTCACCGGCGCCGACCGGTACGTGCTGCGGATGCACGCGCCGCTGCAGGAGCCGATGCGCACGCTCGTCCTGGCCTGCCCGCTCGCGTTCGACACCGCCGTCTCCCAGAACCGCAGCATCGGCGGCTGGCTCTAGCCGCCGCCACCGCTCGCCGCGTCCGCGACCGGTTCCGGGGCTGTGTCCGGCGCGCTCGGGCGCGGGCGCAGGACCCCGGCCGCCGCGGCGGCGACCGCGCAGCACGCCACGGGCAGGAAGAACGTGAGGTTGAGCGGCATGAGTCCGGTCAGCGGCCCGATGACGGCCGGGCCGGCGAGCATGCCGAGGTAGCCGATGCCCGCGACGCGGGAGACGTTGACGCCGGCGGCGTCCCGGTCGGTGTGGCCGGCGGCGCTGAACAGCTGCGGCACGCAGCCCGACAGCCCGGCCCCGAGCACCGCCCATCCGGCCAGCGCCAGGGGGATCCAGGGGGACAGGGCGGCGGCGGTGAGCCCGAGCGCGGCGGCCGACGCCCCGTAGCGCAGCACGGCGACCGGGCCCAGCCGGGCGGCCGCCCGGTCGGCGAGCAGCCGGCCGATCGTCATCGTGGTGGCGAAGGCGCCGTAGGCGAGCGCGGCGGTGGCGGCGGACGCGTCCAGGACGCGGCGCAGGTGCAGCGCGCTCCAGTCGTTGGCCACGCCCTCGCACAGCATGATCATCAGCGCCAGTACGGCGAGCGCCCAGATCCGCCAGGGAGCGCGCCGCCGGACGCGCGGCGCGCCGGTCCGCGCGTCGCCGTCCGGCCGCAGCAGCGCGGGCGCCGCCGCGAAGGCGGCGGCCAGGCCGAGGACCGCCACGGCGCCGAGCGTGGCCGCCGGGCGCAGGCCCAGGCCGAGCGTGCACGCGCCCACCAGCGACGCGAGGACGCCGCCGATGGAGTACGTCGCGTGGAACGCCGACATGACGGGCCGCCCGTACCCCCGTTCGAGTTGGACGGCGTGCGCGTTCATGCCGACGTTCAGGCCGCCGCCGTTGCAGGCGCCGAGCACCAGCAGCGCCGCCCCGAGCGTCCAGGCGTTCGAGGCCAGGCCCGGCCCGACGACCGCGACGCTGCTCAATGCCGCGCTGGCCGGGACGACCTTGCGCGCGCCGAAGCGGTCGGTGAGCGGGCCGATGAGCTGCATGCCCGCGAAGGAGCCGGCGCCGAGCAGCAGCAGGAGCCGGCCGAGCGCGGCGTGGCCGATCCCCGCCTGGTGCTCGATGCTGGGGATGTGCACGACCCACATCCCCAGCAAGAACCCGGACAGGCCGAAGTAGGCGAAGGTGGCCCGCCGGCCCGCCCGCAGCGTTGGTTCCATAACACGAACATAACGAACATTTCGGGCTAGTAGTACCTTGTGTTCCGAACATCGATGGTGTTCGATCGCGGGTATGGCGGACGCGGAACGGCTGAGACGGATCACCGCGGCGGTGCGCGACGCGGGCAGCATGGGCGTCGCGGAACTCGCCGGGCTCACCGGCGCCTCGGAGATGACCATCCGCCGCGACCTCGACCACCTCGCCGCCCAGGGCGTGCTCGAACGCTACCGGGGCGGGGCGCGGAGCCTGCTGCTGCGCGGCGAGGAGCCGCCCTTCGCGGTGCGCGTCCAGGAGGACGTCGAGGCCAAGCGCCGCATCGCCGCCGAGGCCGCCGCGCTCGTCGCCGACGGCGAGTCCGTCGTCCTCGACAGCGGCACCACCTGCCTGGCGGTCGCCCGGGCGCTGGAGCCCCGGCGGCTGACCGTCGTGCCGCTGTCCCTGCACGCGGTCAACGCGCTGTCCGCGGCCCCGCGGCTGACGCTGCTGGTGCCCGGCGGCCGGCCGCGCCCGGGCGAGCTGGCGCTCACCGGCCCGCTGGCCGAGGCGTCGCTGGCCGCCCTGCGCTTCGACACCGCGATCATCGGCTGCTGCGGGCTGACCGCGGACGACGGCCTGACCGCCCACGACCTGGAGGACGCCGCCGTCAAGCGCGCCGCGATCGCCTCCGCCCACCGCGTCATCGCCGTCACCGAGGCCGCCAAGCTCTCCCGCACCGCGCTCGCGTTCGTCGGGCCCGTCTCCGACCTGGACGCCGTCGTCACCGACGACTCCGCCCCCGCCGACCAGGTCGCCCGGCTGGAGGCGGCGGGCGTGACGGTGCGCACCGTTTGACGCCCCGCTCGCCTGGCGCCCCCGCCCGCCGCGCGGGCGGGGGCGCCGGACGCGAGGGTTACGGCGTCACCGCCTTCCCGCCGAAGGTCACGACGAGGCGGCCGTCCGAGGCGAACGACCAGCCGAGGGCGCCCGCGTAGGACGAGCAGCGCGACCCGTTGACCCCGGACCAGAACTGGTTCGAGCCGTCCGCGTCGCCGACGACCTTGTCGTTCGACCCGCCGCCCGCGAACCGGCACGAGGTGTTGTTCCGGAACACCGAGGTGCCGGTGTCGAAGGAGAAGTTGCGCTCGCTGTTGTCGATGCTCACGTTGTCCGATACCGACATCGTGCCCGGGTTGCTGTTGTAGGTGAACCCGTGGTGCCCGTTGCCGTAGGCGATGCTGCGCCGCACGACGTGGTTCACCGCGATCTTGTCGCCGCCGAGCTTGTAGCCGTTGCGGTCGCCGTTCCCGTTCTGCGTTCCGTCGGTGAGGGTGCCGTTCCCGTAGGAAAGGGAATCCTCGATGGTGACCGGTCCGATGGCGCCGGTGTCGGTCTTGGTGTAGAGGTCCCAGCCGTCGTCGATGTTGTTGTGGGAGACGTCGTAGCGGAAGACGTTCCCGGTCCCGACGGTGAGTTTCGCGGCGAAGCCGTCGGCGTCCTCGCCGTCGGAATCGGAATTGTCATGCGACTCCGCACTCACGACGAGGTTGCCGGACGGCCATTGGTCGCGGGGCGTGCCGGAGGACGTCCGGGAGATCTGCAGGCCCGTGTCGCGGTTGAAACGCGTCACCGTGCGCTCGATGACATTGCCGCTGCCGCCGACGAAGATGCCGTTGTCGCCGGCGTGCTCCACGACGATGCCGGAGACGTGCCAGTAGGAGCCGTTCACCTGCAGGCCGCGGTTGGCGGGGTCCTCGGTCTGGGCCGCGAAGTTCAGCACCGGCGTCTCGCCCGGGTACGCGGACAGCCGCGTCCGGGCGCCGGAGGTGCCGTCCTCGCCCGCCGGAATGGTGATCGTCTGCGAGTAGCGGTACGTCCCGCCGCGCATGTAGATGGTGCCGCCGGGAGCGATGCGGCCGATCGCCGAGGCGAGCGTCGTCGGGTCGGACTGCGTTCCGGCCGCGCCGTCGGAGCCGCCGGGCGCGACGTAGAGCGCGTCGCCGCCGGTCGGCGGCGGAGTGTCGCCGCCCGGTTCGGCGTCGATGTAGTCGAGGTTGGCCAGGCCGTCGCCGCCGGTCGGCGTGAACCGGACGGTGTTGCCGCCGGCCTTCACCGGCACCGTGATCGTCTTGGTCGCCCACGTGTCCCAGGAGCCGGTGCTCTCGAACGACACCGCCGGGGCCGCCGAGCCGTTCACCGCGACGTCCGCGGGCCGCGCGGCGGACGTCCCGTTGGCGAAGCGGACGTGCAGCGTCGCCGTGCCCGCGGCCGAGGCGTCCACGGTGAACTGGGCGTAGGCGCCGGCCTTGTTGTCGCCGTTGCAGAACCCGCTGCCGGAGAATCCGCCGTGGTTGGAGTCGATGGTCCCGCTGCACGAGGCCGGGGAGCTCTCGGCCTCGTAGCGGGTCGTGGTGGCGGCCTGCGCCGCGTTGGCGGACAGTGCCACCAGCGCGCCGGCGAGCAGTCCGCCGCACGCGATGACGGGGGTGGTTCGCATTTTTCCCTCCAGTTCGACTGGTCCGGAAACGCGCGATGGCCATCGGCGATGAAAGCGCTTTCCATCAAGGTAGGCGCCTGTCATCGACCCCGTCAACGGACTGCAATTGTTTCATGAATTGCCTGAGGCGGGGAGGAGAAACAGCCGGAACGTTCCAATATTGGCATGGAGGAAATGCCGAGGGTTTATCGGCTGTGCCGGTGGATTCCGGAGAGCCAGCCGAACGCCGCCTCCTGCATAGGGCGGTCGAACAGATGGGGAGCGTCGAAGAAGGCACCGGTATAGCGGTCGGGTGCCTTCCGGTAGGCCGCGGTCAGCTGGCGGTGGGCGCGCCGCATTCCTTCGGCGGGGAAGAGCGGATCCGCCTCCGCGTACAGGACCATCAGCGGGGCGGGAGCGCGGGCGGCGAGCACGCCGGGCCAGTCGGCCAGGCGGGTCAGGCCAGGTGGGAACAGCATCCAGGAGTGCGCGGCGACGTGCTCCTCGCGCAGGTCACGGAACGAGCTGACCGCCGCCGCCGCGACGACGGCGCCGATCTCCGGGTCGAGGGCGCCGAGGAGCGCGGCGCGCACCCCGCCGCCCGACAGCCCGATCGTGGCGACCGAACCGATGTCGGGGCGGGAGCGCAGGTACGCCGCGGCGGCGAGGTCCTCGGAGGCCAGCACGCCGGCGAACGAGGTGCCGAGCACGGTGCACGCCTTCGCCAGGACGTGCTCGTGGTCGCGTGCGGCGCGGTCGTAACGGTCGGCCTCGTCCGCTTCGGCGCCGGACTCCAGTGGCAGCGGGAAGCGGCGGCCGCCCCAGGCGAAGACGTCGTGGGCCAGCACGGCGAAACCCCGCCGCGCCAGCTCGTTCGCGTAGGCGCGGCCGCCGTAGATCCGCGCGCGCAGGCGGACGACCTCCGCGGCGGGCGGCTCCGGACCGTCGGCGATCTTGTCCTTGCCCGCCCACTTCATGCCCGCGTGGCAGTGCATCGCGACGACGCCCGGCAGCGGGCCCGCGGCGCCGCGCGGGCGGAGCAGGAAGGCGCGGGTGCGCGGGCCGAACCCGACCGTCCAGGACAGCTCCTCGCCCTCCAGGTCCGCGCCGGTCCAGCGGCGCTCGATCCGGACGTCGCGGGCCTTCAGCTCCAGGACGCCGAGCGCGTCGCGCAGGCGTCCGGGCAGGTCCGGGCCCGGCGGAGGGAACAGGCCGCGGTCGCGCGCGGCGATCTCCGCCAGGCCCGGGAACCCCCCGAGCATCAGGACGCCTGCCGGGTCCCGCCGGCCGTGAGGGCGACGGGGGCGCCGGTCGCCGCGGAACGGTCGGCCGACACGCCGATCATCACGCTCGCGACGCCCGCGCGGTAGCCGGCCTGGCGCGCGAGCGGGTCGTCCGACGGGCCCCGGAACACGTCGTCCAGCAGCAGGGCGTCGCCGCCGCCGTGCGCGCCCGCGCCCCGCTCGATCCCGATCTCCTCGGGTTCATGCCAGTGCCGGTGCAGGACGAGCCGCTCGGACGCGCCCGCGGCGTGCTCCTTGCCGGACGCGGTCGGGTCGATCGCGGCGTGCGGCGGCGTCCACGCCCGCTCGACGACGTCCAGCTCCAGCCGTCCGGCGGTGCCGTTGAACACGGCCCGGTACCCCTCGGCGGGGGCGTGCGCGTTGAGCGAGTAGGTGAGCAGTGCCCCGCCCTCGTAGCGGACGAGGACGGACATGTTGTCGTCGATGGTGATGCCCTCGCCGAAAACGTCCTGGTCGCGGAGGTAGCCGTCCTCGTGTTCGGCGTCCAGGTACAGGCGCTTCAGCCGCGGGTCGGCGGACAGGTCCAGCAGGAACGGATCGGTGCCGAGCCCCGGCGCGTTCCGGGCCCGGACGGGCCGGCCGGTGAGCCCGCGTGCGCGCGCGTTGCCCGCGCCGTAGAAGCGCAGCGAGGTCTGCGCGTAGACGGAGGCGGCGGCGTCGGCGAGCCACCAGTTCACCAGGTCGAAGTGGTGGGTGGCCTTGTGCACCAGCAGGCCGCCCGAGTTCGCCTTGTCGCGGTGCCAGCGGCGGAAGTAGTCGGCCCCGTGGATGGTGTCGAGCGCCCAGTCGAAGTGCACCGAGGTGACCTCGCCGATCGCGCCGGCGGCGAGCAGCCGCCGGACGGCGCTGTTGCGCGGCGAGTAGCGGTAGTTGAACGTGACGACGAGCCGGCCGGTGCTCCGCTCGGCCGCCTCGATGATCGCCGCGCAGTCCGCGGCGGTGGTGCACAGCGGCTTCTCGACGACGACGTCCTTGCCCGCGTCGAGGGCCGCGACGACGTAGCGGGCATGGGCGGCGTCGACGGTGGCGACGACGACCGCGTCGGCGAGCTCGAGCATCTTGCCGAACTCCTCGGGCGCGAAGCACGGCACGTCCCGTCCGATGCGGTCCAGGTAGTAGGCCAGGCGCGTGCGGTTCGGATCGCAGAGCGCGGCGATCTCCCCGGTGTCGCTCCACTCGCCGAGCAGCGCGTCGACGTACATCTGCGCCCGGTGGCCGAGCCCGACGAAGGCGTATCGCATGGTGCGGGAACTCCAGTGCTGGGAGGTGGCGCCGTGGGGGGGGGGGTGGCGCGGTGCGGCCCGGCCCCGGGGGGGGGCGGGCCGCACGGCTCGTCATCGTGTCAGCGGCGGCCGGAGGTCACTGGCCGAGGGCGTTGTTGGCCTCCTTGATGAAGGTCTTGGCCGCGTCGTCCGGCTTGGCCTTGCCGAACAGCACCGAGTCGGTGGCGCGCTTGAGGATGTCCTCCATCTCCATCGCGCCCTTCGGGGGGATGACGATCGGGCTCAGCTCGCCCTTGATCGAGTCCATGAAGGCCGCCACCTTCTGGTCGGCGGGGGACAGCTTGCCCTTGATCGCGGCGAGGACCTTGGCGTTGGTGGGCAGCCCGCGGTCGCTGAGCACGATCGCGCCGGCCTCGGGGTCGTTGATCATGAAGTTGATGAACTTCGCGGCGGCCTCGGAGTGCTTGGTCCGGGACGAGACCGTGTAGTACATCGCCGGCTGCAGGAACATCCCGGACGCGCTCGCGCCCGGCGCCTTCGGCATCCGCAGCAGCTCCAGGTTCTGGCCGGAGCCCTTGGACAGCGCGTCGAGCTGGTTGCTCCACCAGCTGCCGTAGACGCTCTTGTTGGTGGAGAGCAGCGCCTGGTCGGGCTTCGTGCCGGTCTCCAGCATCTTGGCGGCGCCGGGGCCGGCCTTGGTGGCGATGATCTTCTGGATCAGCGCCCACCAGTCCTTGACGGTCTGCTCGGACAGCCCGATCTTGCCGTTCGCGTAGAACGGCTCGCCGCGCTGCGCGGCGAAGACCTGCAGCCATCCCGGGTTCTCGTTGTACTCGGTGCCCCAGACCTGGCCGCCGCTCTTCTGCGTCATCTTCTGGGAGGCCGCGACGTAGTCGTCCCACGTCCACGTCTTGTCGTCGGGCATCTTCTGGCCCTCCTTCTCCAGGAGGTCCTTGTTGACGATCATCGGCCACGTGTTGGCGCCGGTGGGGACCGCGTACTGCTTGCCGTCCAGCTGCCCGGCCTTCAGCACGTTCTGGTCGAGGTCGGCGGTGTCGACCTTGCCCTTCAGGTCGGACAGGACGCCGCGGCCGGCGTACTCGGCCAGCCCCCGGATCTCGATCGACATCACGTCCGGGGCGTCCCCGGCCGCGGTCTTGGTGGCGAGCTTCTCGTAGTAGCTGTCGAAGTCGGAGAAGTCGCCCTCGACGTCGACCGCCGGGTTCTTCTTCTCGAAGGCGGCGATGGCCGACTCGGTCAGCTTCTGCCGGGAGTCGCTGCCCCAGTAGGAGAAGACGATCTTCGTCTTGCCGCCGGATCCGCCGTCGTCGCCGCCTCCGCAGGCGGTGGCCGATACCGCGACCATGGTGAGGGCGGTGGCCGCCAGGATGCGTTTCACTGTTCTTACCTCCGGACAGGGGGTGGGGAGGAAGCGGGGGGCTTACTTGAAACCGGTGGTCGCCATTCCGCGGACGAGGTACTTCTGGCCGGCCAGGAAGAAGCCGAAGATCGGGCCGAGCGAGACGATCGACATCGCGAACATCGGCCCCCATGACGATTCGCCGCTGGAGTCCAGGAACTGGCGCAGCGCGACGGGCGCGGTGAGCTTGTCGGAACTGGTGAGGTAGAGGTTCTGGGTGAAGAAGTCGTTCCACGTCCAGATGAACGTGAAGATCGCGGTGGTGGCCAGCGCGGGCACGCACAGCGGCAGGATGACCTGCACGAACGTGCGCCAGTGGCCGGCGCCGTCGATCGCGGCGGCCTCGTCCAGCTCCCGGGGCAGGGTGCGGATGAACTGCACCATCAGGAAGATGAAGAACGCGTCGGTGGCCAGGAACTTCGGCAGCACGATGGGCCAGATCGTGTTGATCCAGCCGATCTTGCTGAACATGATGTACTGCGGCACGACGGTCACGTGGTGCGGCAGCATGATCGACAGCAGCATGACCGTGAACCACAGCTTCTTCAGCGGGAACTCCAGCCGGGCGAACGCGTACGCCGCCAGCGAGCAGGCCACCAGGTTGCCGACGACCGCCAGCACCGTGATGACCGCGGAGTTCCACAGGTAGTAGCCGAAGGAGTGGGTGAGCGCGGTCCAGCCGCCGGAGTAGTTCGCGCCGGTGACCTCGTGCGGCAGCAGTCCCGGCTCCCGGAAGATCAGGTTCTCCGGCTTGATCGAGCTGGAGAACATCCAGAGCAGCGGGTAGAGCATGAACAGCCCGAACACGATCAGCAGCACGTGCCTGGTCAGCCGGGACGCGGGCCGGAACAGCACCGGCACGCGCTTACTTTTCGTCGCCATAGAAGACCCAGAATCGAGACATGAGGAAGTTGACGGCGGTCAGCGCGCCGATGATGAGCAGCAGCACCCAGGCCATGGCGGCCGCGTAGCCCATCTCGTAGTTCTTGAAGCCCTTGATGTAGAGGTAGAGCGTGTAGAAGAGGGTCGAGTCGACCGGCCCGCCGTTGCCGCCGCTGACGACGAACGCCTGCGTGAACGACTGGAACGACTTGATCAGCTCCAGCACGGCGTTGAAGAAGATGATCGGGGTGAGCAGCGGCAGCGTGATCGAGCGGAACCGCCGCCACCGGCCGGCCCCGTCCACGCGGGACGCCTCGTACAGCTCGCGCGGGATCTGCCGGAGGCCGGCCAGGAAGATGACCATCGGCGCGCCGAACGTCCACACGTGCAGGATGATCAGCGTCCACAGCGCGGTGTCGGGGCTGGTGACCCAGCCCTCGCCGTGGTAGCCGAACCAGCCGAGGAACGTGTTGACGATCCCGTCGGTCCCGAAGATCTTCTTCCACAGGATGGAGATCGCGACGCTGCCGCCGAGCAGCGACGGCAGGTAGAAGACCGAGCGGTAGAACGGCAGGCCGCGCAGCCCCTTGTCCATCACCATCGCCAGCCCGAGGGCGAAGGCGAGCTGGAGCGGGACGGACACGACGACGTAGACGGTCGTGACCTTGAGGGAATGGATGAACCGGTCGTCGGCCGTGAACATCTTGTGGTAGTTGTCCAGGCCGATCCAGTGCGGCGCGGTCAGCATGCTGTAGTCGTTGAACGACAGGTACAGCGTGGCGATCATCGGGCCGAGCGTGATGGCGAACAGCCCGATGAACCAGGGGGCCAGGAACAGGTAGCCGGCCCATGCCTGTGAGCGTGCGCGCGAGCTCTTGCGGCGGCGGGGGCGGCGCGCGCCCTGCCGCGTGCGGGGCGTGACCGCGGGCTCGGCCGTCCCCGTCGCCGTGCCGGCCTCTGCGGGCCTCAGCGTCATCACTGGCCCTTCGTTGAGCGGGTGGGTGAGATAGCGCTTTCTTATAGCCACCTCGGAGATGACGTCAACCCTTTGCAGTGAGTTTCCTCACGACCGACGTCGAGCCGCAATCGAATAAACCGAGGTCAGAGCCCATTTGGACGCAAAGCATCAGCACCATAACGTTCGGGCCTGCATGCTCGTTACTACAAACGGTTGCAGTCGCGGGCAGCGCTGAAGCGGTAGGTCGTGACCGAGCGGTGCTCCTGTCCGGGCCGCAGCACCGCGGACGGGAACGCCGGCCGGTTCGGCGCGTCGGGGAAGCGCTGGGTCTCCAGGCACAGGCCCGCGAACGGCCCGAACGGGGTGGCGACGCCGTCCAGCATGTGCCCGGTGTAGAACTGCACGCCCGGTTCGGTGGTGGCGACCTCCATCGACCGCCCGCTCGCCGGATCGGTCACCGTGACCCCGCCCCGGAGCACGAAGCAGTGGTCGTAGCGGCCGTCGCGGCGCGCGTCCACCCGGGCGGGGGCGGTGAAGTCGAACGGCGTCCCGGCCACCGGCGCCAGCTCCCCGGTGGGGATCTTGCCCTCGTCGACCGGCAGGTAGCGGTCGGCCTCCATCGCCACCACGTGGCGGCGCACGTCGCCCGAGTCCGCCAGGTTGAAGTAGCTGTGGTTGGTCAGGTTGACCACCGTCGGGGCGTCGGTCGTGGCCCGGTACTCCAGCCGCAGCGCGTCGCCGTCCAGCGCGTACCGGACGCGGGCCCGCAGCTCTCCCGGATAGCCCTCCTCGCCGTCGGGGCTCACCAGGCTCAGCTCCACCTCCTCCGGACCGGCCGACTCGACCCGCCACACCCGCTTGTCGAAGCCGCGGACGCCGCCGTGCAGGCTGTGCTCGCCGTCGTTGACCGCGAGCCGGTACTCCGCGCCGTCGAGGGTGAACCTGCCGCGCGCGATGCGGTTGCCGTACCGGCCGACGACCGCGCCGAAGTACCGGCTGCGGTGCAGGTAGTCCTGGAGCGTGGGCAGGCCGAGCACGACGTCGGTGCCGTCGGCGATCCGGAGCCGCTGGAGGGTCGCGCCATAGGTCAGGACGGCGGCGCGCAGCCGTCCGTTGTCCAGCACGTGCCGGTGGACCTTCTCGCCTTCGGGGGTGACGCCGAAGGCGACGTCGGGAAGCGTCATGGCAATCCTTTCGGGGGTGCGGTGGACTCGCGGACCACCAGGTGGGTCTCCAGGACGGTGGCGGCGCTCATCGACTTGACGAGCAGGTCGACGGCCATGCGCCCGGCGTCGGCCGTGGGCATGGCGACCGTGGTGAGCTTGGGCCGGTGCAGGCGCCCGGTGATGCTGTCGTCGATGCCGATCACGCTGACGTCGCCGGGCACCCGGACGCCCCGCTCCTCCAGGCCCTCGATGAGCCCGATCGCGACGAGGTCGTTGTAGGCCAGCACGCCGGTCACCCCCGCCGCGGCCACCTGCTCGGCGGCGGCGACGCCGCCCTGCTCGGTGGGCGCGTTCGGGCCGATGACGGTCGTCTCGAGGCCGGGCATGCCGGTGACGGCGCGGCGGATCTCGCCGCTGGTCCACGAGCCGGCCGGGCCGGACACCAGGGCGACGCGCCGGTGGCCGAGCCCGGTGAGGTGCTCCATCGCGGTGCGGGCGCCGTGCGCGACGTCCATGACGACGGTCGGCACCCCGCGCAGCCGCCGGTTGACCAGGACGAACGGGATCGCCTCGGCGAGCTTGCCGAGCGCCTTGTTCGACAGCCGGGGGCTGCACAGCACGATGCCGTCGACCTGCTTGGAGAACGCCAGCACGAGGTCCTGCTCCTCGACCGGGTCCTCGTCGGTGTCGGCGACGAACAGGTGGTAGTCCTGGCCGCGGGCGGCGGCCTGCGCCGCCTTGATCAGCGGGGGGAAGAACGGGTTCGCCAGGTCGGCCACGATCAGCCCGAGGTTGCCGGTCCGGCCCGTGGTGAGCGAGCGGGCCGCCCGGTTGGGCCGGTAGCCGAGCTCCTCGGCCGCCGCCAGCACCCGGGTCCGGGTCTCGGCGTTCACCATGTGCGGCGCGGAGAACGTCCGCGACACCGTCGACACGTGCACGCCGCAGGCATGGGCGACGTCCCGGATAGTCACTGCCATGTCAGACACCTTAACGCAACCGTTTGCACAATGAGAGTGATCAATGAAGCTGTTTGTGCTGGTCGAACGCCGCTCGCTTGACGGCGGCCAGAACTGGCGCGATCGTTACTGCAACTGTTTGCAGCACCCCCAGGAGGTTCGAGCGGTGAGCAGAGTGCTCGTCACCGGAAGCGCCGGCCGCATGGGCCGCAGTGTCGTCAGCACGCTGGCGGCCGCCGGACACGAGGTGATCGGCGTCGACAGCGCCCCGGAGGGCACGCCCCGGGACGCCGCCGAAACCCTACCGGCCGACCTCACGGATCTGGGCGAGGCCCACTCGGTCCTCGCCCGGTTCCGGCCGGAGGCGGTCGTGCACCTCGCCGCCATCGCGGTGCCGTTCGGCCGGACGGACGCCACGATCTTCCGGGTCAACACCCGGCTCGCCTTCAACGTCTGCGCGGCCTCGGTGGCGCTGGGCGTGCCGAAACTGGTCCTCGCCAGCAGCCCGACGGTGATGGGCTACGGCGCTCCGGGCGGCTGGGTCCCCGCCTACCTGCCGCTGGACGAGGAGCATCCGACCGCGCCCTGGAACGTCTACAGCCTGTCGAAACTGGTCGCCGAGCAGACCATGCAGGCGTTCGCCCGCGGCGGCGCCGGCACCAGGATGGCGGCGGTCCGCCCCTGCTTCGTCGTCGCGCCCGAGGAGTGGGAGGGCGCGCCCACCCAGTCGGGGCACACCCTGCGGGAACGGCTGGACCGGCCCGACATCGGCAGCGTCTCCCTGTTCAACTACCTCGACGCCCGCGACGCCGGCGAGTTCGTCGACGCCCTCCTCGCCCGGCTGCCGGAGCTGGAGCGCAACGGCGAGGTGTTCTTCGCCGGCGCCGGCGACGCGCTGGCCCGCGAGCCGCTGGCCGAGCTGCTGCCCCGCTTCTTCCCCGCGACCGCGGAAACGGCCCGCGCGCTCACCGGCACGTCCCCGGCCTTCTCCGCCGCCAAGGCCGAGCGGCTGCTCGGCTGGTCCGCCAAGCGCAGCTGGCGCACCGAGCTCGCCTGAGGAGGCCCGCATGATCAAGGATCTGTCGGTCGCGCTCCGCTCGGTGCCGCTGCCCAGGCCCTGGGGGCCGGACGTGCCCCGCAACCACGTCCTGCTCGTCACGCTCGCGCTGGACGACGGCCGGTCGGGCACCGGGATCTCCTGGACCCCGCAGATCGGGGCCCATGCGGTCAAGGCGCTGCTGGAGCACGACGTCCGCGACGCGGTGATCGGGCTCCCGGCGCATCCCGGCGTGGTGTGGGACAGGCTGTCGGCCCATCTCGCCGAGACGGGGCGGTCCGGGATCGTCCCGATCGCGATGGCCGGCGTCGACCTCGCCCTGTGGGACCTGGAGTGCGGCGAACGCTCGCTCGTGGACGTCCTCGGCCCGCGGCGTGAGAGCGTCCCCGTTTACGGCAGCGGGGTCAACCTGCACTACACGCTGGACGAGCTGACCGCGCAGGCCGCGCGGTGGGCCGCCGCCGGGTACCCCGCCGTCAAGATCAAGGTCGGGCGGCCCTCGCTCGCCGAGGACGTCGCGCGGGTCGCCGCCGTCCGCGAGGTCATCGGCCCGGACACCGCCCTGATGATCGACGCCAACCAGCGCTGGGACCTGCACCGGGCCCGGACCGCGCTCCGCGCGCTGGAGCGCTTCGAGCCGTCCTGGATCGAGGAGCCGCTGCCCGCCGACGACCTCGCCGCCCACGTGGAGCTGCGCCGGAGCACCGGCACGCCGATCGCGGTCGGCGAGAACGTCGCCACCGCGCACGGCTTCCGCGACCTGCTGACCGCCGGCGCCTGCGACGTGGTCCAGCCGAACGTGGTGCGGGTCGGCGGCATCACCCCGTTCCTGCGCATCGCCGATCTCGCCCGGGTCTTCGACGTGCCGGTCTACCCGCACCTGCTCACCGAGCTGTCGGGGCAGCTGGCGCTCGCCCTGCACCATCCCGCGATGGTCGAGCGGGTGGAGGACGCGTCGCTCGCCGACCTCGGGCTGCTCGCCGACCCGTCCCCGGTGGAGATCAGCGGCGCGGAGCTGCGGGCGACGGGCGCACCGACACGATGGTCGGCAGGGAGGTCGGAGTGAAGCCGGTACGGATCGTCGTCGCCGGGGTCAACGGCTACGGGCGCAACCATCTGGAGAACGTCGGACGGCTCGCCGCGCTGGGCCGGGCCGAGCTGGCCGGGGTGTGCGACGTCCGCCCGCCCGCCGGGCTCGGCGTGCCCGTCTCGGCCGACCTGCCCGCGCTGATCCGGGAGACCGGCGCGGAGATCGCGGTCATCGCGACCCCGATCCACACCCACGCCCCGCTGGCCGTGGCCGCGCTCCAGGCCGGGGCGCACGTGCTGCTGGAGAAGCCGCCCGCGCCGTCGGTCGAGGAGTTCGCCGCGATCGCCGCCGCGGTGGCCGGGACGGGGCGGGCCTGCCAGGTCGGCTTCCAGTCGCTCGGCTCGGACGCGATCCCGGCCGCCCGCGAAGTGCTCGGCGAGCCGATCCGCGGCATCGGGGTGGCCGGGGCGTGGACGCGCCCGTTCGGCTACTACACCCGCTCGGCATGGGCGGGGCACCGCCGGCTGGACGGCGTCGACGTGATGGACGGCGCCCTGACCAACCCGTTCGCCCATGCCGTGGCGACCGCCCTGGCCGTGGCCGGCGCGGACACGGCCGATTCGATCGCCGGCATCGAGCTGGAGTTGCACCGCGCCAACGCCATCGAGTCCGACGACACCTCCAGCGCGCGGCTCCGGCTCACCGGCGGGACGGTCATCGCGATCACCGTCTCGCTGTGCTCCGAACGCCCGCGCACCGAGCCCTACCTGCACCTGCACGGCGAGCGGAGTTCGGCCCGGCTCTTCTACACCCTCGACGAGATCGAGGTCGGCGGGGTCAGAACCGGTTACGGCCGGGCCGACCTGCTCGCCAACCTCATCGCGCACGTGCGCGACGGCGCGGACCTCCTGGTCCCGCTCGCCCGCACCGGCGGCTTCACCCGGCTGCTCGACGCGATCCGGCTCGCCCCCGGACCGCGGCCGATCGACCCGCGGTTCGTCCGGACCGAACCGTCCCGCCTGGTGCTGCCCGGGATCGAGGACCTGGCCGTGCGGGCGGCGCGCGACCTGAAGACGCTCTCCGAACTGGGCTTCCCCGAGAGCCTCGGTTCGCGGCCGGAGCCGTGGCCCGAGCCGGTGCTGCGGGTGGACGGGCGGGACGTCGCCGCCTACACCGAGCGCGGCGACCTCCAGGCCACCGACGCCCCGCGACCCCACCTGCATCCCGTCCGGACGCTCGGCGGGACGGTCGTCACCGAGGTCCAGCCGGACGACCACGTCCACCACTTCGGGGCGGGCGTGGCGATCTCGGACGTCGACGGGGTCAACTTCTGGGGCGGCTCGACCTATGTACGCGACGTGGGGCCGAAGATGCTGCCCAACCACGGGCGGCAGCGGCGGCGCACGCTCCGTCCCGTCGACGGCGGCTACGCGGAGAGCCTCGACTGGGTCGGCCCGGACGGCACCGTCCTGGCCGCCGAGGAGCGCACGCTCACCGCCCGTCCCGTGGACGGCGGCTGGGCGCTGGACTTCGCGTTCGCGCTGACCGGACGGACGGGGCGCCCGCTCGTCCTGCAGAGCTCGGCGTGCAAGGGCCGCACCGGCGCCGGTTACGGCGGCTTCTTCTGGCGCGCACCGAAGGACGCCACCGGACTGGCCGTCTTCACCGGTGAGGCGTCCGGCGAGGAGGCCGTCCACGGCAGCGTCACCCCGTGGCTGGCGCTGACCTCGGACGCGTGGAGCCTGCTGTTCGTCCAGACCGCCGGGCTCGACCCGTGGTTCGTGCGGGTCGCCGAGTATCCGGGCGTCGGGCCCGCGCCGGCGTGGGACGAGCCGCTGACCGTCCCCGACCGGCTCGAACGCGCGGTCACCGTGGTGGTCGCCGACGGTCGGCTCACCCCCGGCCGGGCCCGGGACCTCGTCGAAGGAGCGGCATGAGGATCTTCATCGCGGGCGACTCGACGGCCGCCGACTACCCGTCCGGCCAGGCGCCGCAGGCCGGCTGGGGCCAGGCGCTCGCCGCGTTCCTGGACGTCACGGTCGTCAACGCGGCCCATCCCGGCGCCAGCGTGCGCAGCTCGATCGAACGGCTCGGCATGCACGACCGGATCATGTCCGGGATCGGCGCGGACGACGTACTGCTGATCGGCTTCGGCCACAACGACGGCAGGCACGACCAGGGAAGGTTCGGCGCCGCCTACGACGCCTACACCGCCGGGCTTCGCCGGTACGTCGAGGACGCGCTGTCCCGGGGAGCCCGGCCGGTGCTGGTGACGCCCGTCGAGCGCCGCGTCCACGACGGGACGTCCACGCACGGCGAGTACCCGGCGGCGATGAGGGCGCTCGCCGCCGCCGCGCGGATCCCGCTGATCGACCTGCAGGCCGCCAGCGCGCGGCGGTGGCGCGAGCTCGGCGCCGACGCCACGAAGGAGCTGTTCCTGTGGCTCGGCCCGCACCCCAACTACCCGCGCGGCAGCGCCGACGACACCCACTTCACCGCGGCGGGCGCCATCGAGGTCGCCCGGCTGCTGCTGGACGAGGCCGGACCGCTGCTGCCGCCCGCCGCCCGCACCCCCGTCGACCTGACCTGGAGGACGCCCATGCCCGTCCGGAGCATCGACGCCCGCTCCGGCGAGCGCCGCAAGGAGTACGCCACGGCCACCCCGCAGGAGGTCGGCGCGGTCTGCCGCCGCGCCGCCGACCTGCTGCCCGTCCTCGACGATGCCGGGCCGCGGGGCCGCGCGGCGCTGCTGGAGGCGATGGCCGAAGCGCTGGACGCCCGCGCGGCCGGACTGGCCGCGGCGGCCGACGCCGAGACCGCCCTCGGCGAGGCGCGGCTGACCGGCGAGGTGGCCCGCACCAGCGGCCAGCTCCGCCTGTTCGCCGAGGTGCTGCGCGAAGGGTCGTTCCTGGACGTCCGCCTCGACTCCGCCGACCCCACCGCCACCCCGCCCGCGCCCGACCTGCGCCGGATGAACGTCCCGCTGGGCGTCGTCGGCGTGTTCTCCGCGTCGAACTTCCCGTTCGCGTTCAGCGTCGGCGGCGGCGACACCGCCAGCGCCCTCGCGGCGGGCTGCACCGTGGTCGTCAAGGCCCACGAGCTGCACCCGGAGACCTCCGCCCTGACGCTCGACGCGCTGCGCGCGGGCGCCGTCGCGGCCGGCTTCCCCGAGGACGTGGTGCAACTGGTGCACGGGCGCGAGGCGGGCACCGCCCTCGTCCAGGACGGCAGGGTGAAGGCGATCGGCTTCACCGGCTCGGTGCGGGGCGGCCGATTCCTGCACGACCTGGCGATGGCCCGTGCCGAGCCGATCCCGTTCTACGGCGAGCTGGGCAGCCTCAACCCGCTCGTCGTGACGCCGGGCGCGGCGAAGGCCCGCCTGACGGAGATCGCGGGCGGCCTCGCGGCGTCCGCGACGCTCGGCGCCGGGCAGTTCTGCGTCAAGCCCGGCCTCGTCCTGGCCCCCGCCGGGTCCGGCCTCGCCGAGGCGATGGCCGGGCACTTCACTGCCCTCGCTCCGCAGACGCTGCTCGGCGACGCGATCCGCACCGCCTTCACCGAAGGCGCGGCCGAACGCTCGTCCATCCCGGGCCTGCGCGCCGTCGCGACCGGACGAACGGGCGCGGACCGCCAGGTCGCCGCCCGCCTCATGGCGGGCCCCGTCTCCCTCCTCGGCTCGTCCGAACTCCTCCTGGAGGAATGCTTCGGGCCGATGACCGTCGTCCTGGAGTACGCGGGCGAGGAGGACCTGGCCGAGGCCCTCGCCGCCGCCCCCGGCAGCCTCACGGTCACCCTGCACAGCGAGCCCCACGAGACCGGCCTCGCCGGACGGCTGGCCGCCCTGGCCCGCGACCGCGCGGGCCGTCTCGTCTTCGACGCCTACCCCACGGGCGTCACCGTCGGCTGGGCGCAGCAGCACGGCGGGCCCTATCCCGCCACCACCGCCCCCACCACGACCTCCGTCGGCACGGCCGCCATCGACCGCTTCCTCCGCCCCGTCACCTACCAGAACTGCCCGCCGCCGCTCCTCCCGCCGGCCCTCCGCGACGACAACCCGTGGCACCTCCCTCGCCGCCACGACGGCACCCTGGTCCTCCCCGCCGCCACCGCCTGAGCGCGAGCGCTACCCGGCCATCCCGGCGGCCTGCCGGCGCAGCGCGTCCGCGACCGCCCGCACCGGAGCCGCGACGGGCCCCGGCATCCGCACCAGGCTGACCCGCCGCACCTCCTCCGCGACGCCCTCGACGTGCACGAACCGCACGCCGGGCGGAGCGGCGGGCAGCAGCACCGGCGGCGCCGTCGTGATGCCCGCACCCGCCGCGACCAGCTGGAACTTCGTCAGCCAGTCGCGCGCGACGTGGCCGACCCTGGGCCGCCCGGGCAGGCCCGGCCACACCCCGAGCAGCGGCTCGCCCGCGCCGGCCGGCGCGGCGATCCACGCCTCCCCGGCGAGCTCCTCGGCGCCGACGCGGTCGCGTCCCGCGAACCGGCCCGCGGCCGGCACCGCCACGGCCAGGCGCGTCTCCAGCAGCGGCTCGGCGTGCAGCGGCGGATCGTCGGTGTCGGGCGACCGGTGCGGGGGCCGCGAGGACAGCAGCGCGAGATCGACGGTGCCGGCGCGCAGCGCCCGCACCAGCGAGGGGGTCGTCCCCTCCCGCGTCGTCACCTGCGGGCGGGGATCCTCCCGGCGCAGCGCCGCCAGGGCCCCGGCCACCAGGGGCGCCCCCGCGGCCGGGAAGAACCCGAGCCGCACGCGGCCGCCGGCGTCCGGCGTTCCGCGCAGGTCGCGGCCGGCCGCCTCCAGGGCGTCGAGGGCGACCACCGCGTGCCGCAGCAGGGTGCGGCCCGGGCCGGTCAGCCGCACGCCCCCGGGGTGGCGGTCGAAGAGCCGGGTGCCGGACGCCTGCTCCAGGGCGGCCACCTGCCGCGAGACGGCCGACTGCGTGTACCCGAGCGCCTCCGCCGCGGCCGTGAACGTGCCCCGCTCCGCCACCTCGCGCAGCACCCGCAGCCCGGCCACCGTGAAGTCCATGAGTAAAGAGCATATCCAGCATGCCGAACATTCGTTGGCGGAATGCCTCCGGGGCCTCCTAGCGTGCAAGGCACACGCCCGCACGGCACACCGTCCGGGCGGATCCGACGAACAAGGGATCGCCATGCCACTGATCAACGTCTACTTGCGCCGGGGGACCGCCGCCGGATTCCGCCGCGACGTCTCCGAGGCGATCCACGCCGCCATGGTCGCCGTCCTGAAGATCCCCCAGGACGACCAGTTCCACGTCTTCCACGAGGTCGCGCCCGAGGACCTCGTCGTCCAGCCGGTCGTGTTCGGCCTGCCGCGCGGCGAGCGCACCATGTTCATCTCGCTGTCGTTCAACCAGCGCCCCGCCGAGCAGAAGGCCGAACTGTTCCGGACGATCGTCGCCAACCTCCAGCGGACCGCCGGCGTCCCCGAGGAGGACGTCATGCTCGTGGCGTTCGAGACCGCGAGCGAGAACTGGTGGGCCGCCGGCCGCGTCGTCGATCCCGCGACCGGCTACGACGAGCGCATGACCGGCACCGGCTAGGACCGGGATCGCTCGTCAGCGCGGCGCCGCGGGTCAGGCGGGGGCGCCGGACGTCGTCGTCGGCAGCAGCGCCCCCGCCTCGACCTTCAGCTGCTGGCCGGTGATGTAGCGGGAGGCGTCGGAGGCCAGGAACAGGACGGCCTCGGAGACGTCCTTCGGGTCGATCGTGGTGACCGGCAGCTTGTGCGCCGAGCGGAACAGCGGCTCGGCGTCCTCGCGGGACGGGTGCTCCAGGTCGGGGCGGAACAGCCGGTACATCATGTCGTTCTGGAGCATGTCGGTGTCGATGTTGCCGGGGTGCACGGCGTTGACGCGGATGTTGCCCGGCGCCAGCTGGAGGGCCAGGTCGTGGACGAACCGGGCCACCGCGCGCTTCGCGTGCGCGTAGCCGGCGCCGCCGGGGCCGGCCGCCGAACCGTCCACCGAGCCCTGCAGCATCGCGGCCATCGAGCCGATGCAGACGATCGACGCACCGGCCGTCAGGTACGGGTAGGCGGCCTCCACGGTGTTGATGACGCCGACCAAGTCCACCGCGACGGCGTCGAACCAGCGGGTCGCCTCGGTGGCGGCGCCGAGCGGGCTGATGCCGGCGTTGGCGACGACCACGTCCAGGCGGCCCAGTTCGGCGACGCCGTCGGCGAGCGCCGCGCCGAGCTGCGAGCGTTCGCGGACGTCGGCGGCCCGGGTGACGATGCGGCGGCCCTGCTCCTCGACCAGCCGCGCGGTCTCGGCGAGGTCGGCGCCGGTGGCCAGCGGGTAGGGCACCGACTCGATCTGCGTGCAGATGTCGATCGCGATGACGTCCGCGCCTTCGGCCGCCAGCCGCACCGCGTGGCCGCGTCCCTGGCCCCGGGCCGCGCCCGTGACGAACGCGACCTTGCCCTCCATGCTCCCGGCCATGCCGTCCTCCACTTCCCGGCGACGGCGCACGCACCGTGGGAACCGCATGTGCCGCGACCGACCGATGTGTTCGGCAAACCTACCGTATTGGTCGGTCGACGGTAAGATGCCGAGGTGGCGAACCGCGGGACCAGGCAGCAGGCCGACGACGGCATCCTCGACAAGGCGGCGGCGCTGTTCGCGCGCCACGGCTACACGCAGACCTCCGTGCAGGCCGTCGCGGACTCGGTCGGGCTCTCCAAGGCGGGCCTGCTGCACCACTTCCCGAGCAAGGAGGCGCTGCGGACGGCCGTCGTGGCGCGCATCCAGTCGCTGGAGCAGGAGGTCCTCGACCAGGTCGCCGAGATCCCGCTCGGCCCGGCGCGCGACCGCGTCGTGCTGGAGACCCTCTACGACCAGGCCATCGCGCGGCCCGGCCTGGTGGCCCTGGCCATCGGCTATTTCGCCTCCCTCGACGCCGCCGCCTCGGAGGCCGACCGGGAGCTCCTCAACAGCCGCGTCCTGGCGGCCTTCGGCGGCGACACCTCCTCCACCGAACGCGTCCTGCGCGTCACCGGCGCGGTCGGGGCACTCTCGCTGCTGGTCCTCACCGTCCACCAGGCCGGGAAGAACAGCGCCTGGCGCGGCCACGTCATCGCCACGAGCATGGGAGCGCTGGGCCACTGATGGCGCGGGCTTGCGCCTGTCAGACAGCGCCGAGCGGGTGCGCGCCGATGACGGAAAGCAGCTGCAGCTTCTCGTGACTCTCGCTGCCCGGGATCGCGGTGTAGACGAGCAGGTGGTGCGACTGGTGCGGGTCCAACAGCGTCTGGCAGTTCAGTTCCAACGCGCCGACCTCGGGGTGGACGAAGCGCTTGACCTCGTTCGGGCGGACGCCGACCTCGTGGTCGTTCCACACGTCCCGGAACTCTCCGCTCTGGTCGAGGAGCAGGTCCGCGTAGTGCGCCGCCCGGCTGCCCGGGCCCCGCAGCGTGGCGATCTCGCGCAGGCCGGAGGCGAACATCCGGGAGAGGAAGCGGTGGTCTTCGGGCGCGTACGGCCGCCGGCTGTCGGGGTCGGTGAACCAGCGGTAGCCGAGGCTGCGCGCAGGGCCGGTGTACCGGGTCGTGTCGCCGGTCAGCGAAACGCCGAGCGCGGTCTGCCGCAAGGTCTCGCCGAGCTCGGTGACGATCTCGGCGGGAGTGTCGTGCAGGCGGTCGAAGATGCGCAGCAGGCCCGGGCTGACGTGCTCGCTGTCGGCGCCCCGCGCGGGCGGGTTGTGGCCGGCGAGACGGAACAGATGGTCGCGTTCGTCGAGGGAGAGGTGCAGGCCCTGCGCGATCGAGGCGATCATCTGCTCGGACGGCTGCGGACCCCGCTCCCGCTCCAGCCGCGCGTAGTAGTCGGTCGACATGTGGCAGAGCGCGGCCACCTCCTCGCGCCGCAACCCGTTGGTCCTGCGGCGCTGTCCGCGCGGAAGGCCGACGTCCTCGGGCTGCAGCGCCTCCCGGCGGCGCCGCAGGAACTCCGCCAGTCCCGTCCGATCGATCACCATGCATGCCCTCCCGAGGTGCTGCCTCCTTTCTAGCGGCCGCAGGTCAAGGCAGCCACGGATCGTCGATCCCCCTCTTGCCGAGCCTCGTCCCCGGCATCAGCGGATCGACGGTCCCTGGATGGCGGCGGCCGCCTCCGTGACGGTGGAGAAGGCGACAAGACCTCAGGGAGTGAACCGTGCCACGAAAGCAGATCGACATCACCGTCCCCGACCTGTCCGGCAAACGCGCCGTCGTCACCGGAGCGAGCGACGGCATCGGACTCGGCATCGCCACCAGGCTCGCCGCCGCCGGCGCCGAGGTCATCATGCCCGTCCGCAACCCGCGCAAGGGCGAGGCCGCGATCGCCGCGATCCGCCGGCAGACCCCGGACGCGGCCGTGTCGCTACGCGAACTCGACCTCTCCTCACTCGCCTCCATCGCCGCGTTGGGCAAGACCCTGCTGGACGAGGACCGCCCCATCCACATCCTCATCAACAACGCCGGCATCATGACCCCGCCCGACCGGCGGACGACCGCCGACGGATTCGAGCTGCAGTTCGGCACGAACCACCTCGGCCACTTCGCCCTCGCCGGGACCCTGCTGCCGCTGCTGCGCGCCGGCCGCGCACGGGTGACCTCGCAGGTCAGCGTCGCGGCCGGCCGGGGCGCCGTCAACTGGGACGACCTGAACTGGGAACGCTCCTACAACGGCATGCGCGCCTACCGGCAGTCCAAGATCGCGCTCGGGCTCTTCGGCCTCGAACTCGACCGGCGCAGCCGGGCGGGCGGCTGGGGCATCACGAGCGACCTCTCGCACCCGGGGGTCGCCCCGACCAACCTGCTCGCCGCCCGCCCCGAGCTCGGCCGCGACAAGGAGACCGCGGGCCGCAGGATCATCCGCGCCCTGTCCGAACGGGGCATCCTCCTCGGAACCACCGAGACCGCGAAACTCCCCGCCCTCTACGCCGCCACGTCCCCCCACGCCGAACGCGGCGGCTTCTACGGCCCCCGCGGCCCCGGACACCTGGGCGGCCCTCCCGCAGAACAGAAGCTCTACAGCCCCTTGCGCAGCCACGAGGAAGCCCAACGCGTATGGCAGGCCTCCGAAGAACTGACCCGAGTGACCATCCCCAACACCTGAGGGCGGCCCCGGCCGGCCGCTAACCGATCCGGGCGCAACCGCCCCTGCTCCACGCCGCGATGCGCAAACCTCGGCACGGCGTCGCTAAGGGTGCGTGCTGCGGTAGCGGCCGGGGGTGATGCCGTACTGGCGCTTGAACGCGGCGGCGAACGCGACATCGGACGAGTAGCCGACCTGCCGGGCCACCGTGAGCAGCGAGGTGTCGCTCTCGCGGAGCAGCCGTGCGGCGATCGTCATGCGCCACCAGGTCAGGTAGGTCAGCGGAGGCTGCCCGACCAGCGTGGTGAACCGCACGGCGAAGGCCGCGCGGGACAGCCCCGCCCGCCTGCCGAGCTCGGCCACCGTCCATGGCCGGTCGGGACGATCGTGGATGGCAGTGAGGGCGGTCGCGATCGCCGTGTCGGTCAGCGCGGCCGTCCAGCCGGTGGCCGCCGGGTCCTCGGCGCGCTCCTCGAACCAGGCGCGGAGGATGTACAGCAGCAGCGTGTCGAGCAGCGCCGGCACGATGGCGCCCGCACCGGGGCGAGACCGTCCCATCTCGGCGCCGAGCAGGTCGACGGCGGTGCGCAGGGCGGCGTGGTGCCCGATCCGGGCGGGCAGATGGGCGACGGGCGGGACCTCCGACAGCAGGGGGTGCGCCCTGCTGCCGTCCAGCAGATAGGCGCCGCACAGCACGACCGTGACGGCGCCATCGCCGTCCAGCGGGGCCTCGGGGTTCCGCATATCGAACTCGCGCAGCGGAGTGGCGGGGCTGTCGGCCAGCCCGTGCGTGCCGGCGCCGCGCAAGAACGCCACGTCGCCCGCGCCGAGTTGGAAGGGCGGCGCGTCGTCCGGCGGAATGAGCCAGCACGAGCCCTGCAGGACGACATGGAAGGCGCAGCCGTCGCCGCCGGCGAAGCGCATGCCCCACGGGGCGCGCAGCCGGTGCCGGTTGGCGTGCGGCCTGCCGGTGTGCATGGCGGTGATCGCGTCACTGAGGACGTCCATGGCATCAGTCTAAAGGCCAAGACGATCAATAGGTAAGGGAAGACGATTACTTATTGAACGTATCGGTCGCGCCTTCCTAATGTATAAGTCCCCGCCCGCTGCGACACGGGCGCCGACTAAGGGAGCCGCAATGACCAGAACCGTGCTTTTCGACGAAATCGGCGGGCCGGAGGTGCTCCGGTTGAAGGAGACGGAGCTCGGCGACCCGGGAAAGGGAGAGGTCCGCGTTCGGGTCGACGCGATCGGCCTGAACCGTGCGGAGGCGCTCTTCCGGTCCGGTGCCTATGTCTACCCGCCCGACCTTCCCGGATCCGGGCTCGGATACGAGGCCGCCGGCGTCGTGGAGGCCGTCGGCGAGGGCGTCGAGGACCTCGCACCCGGCGACGCGGTCAGCACGGTGCCCCGCTTCCTGATGACCGAGTACGGCACCTACGGTGAGTCGACGATCCTTCCCGCGCACGCCCTGGTACGCCGCCCCGACGGCGTCGACGCGGTGACCGGCGCCGCCACCTGGATGTCCTACACCACCGCCTACGGCCTCCTGGTGGAGTTCGGCGGCGCCCGTCCCGGCGACACCGTGCTCATCAATGCGGCTTCCAGCAGTACCGGATTGGCGGCCATCCAGGTCGCCAACCACATCGGCGCCATTCCCATCGCCACCACCCGAACCAGCGCCAAGAAGCAGCGCCTCCAGGACGCCGGTGCCGCCCACGTCATCGCCACCGAAGAGGAGGATCTCGTCAAAGAGGTGCACGCTGTGACCGACGGTCAGGGAGTGCGATTGGCCGTCGACGCCATCATGGGGCCGGCGGTCAACACCCTTGTCCAAGCCGTCGCACCGGACGGCGACCTGCTGTTCTACGGCTGGCTGGACCCGACTCCCGCACCCATGCCCCTTGCACCCGATTTCCTGGGCCGCAACATCCGGACCTACGCCTTCACCGAACTCACCCTGGACAGCTCCCGGCTGCACCGCGCCAAGCACTTCATCGGTGCCGGACTGAGCGCCGGCTCTCTGGCCCCCGTGATCGACCGGACCTTCGCCCTGAGCGACGTCGTCGCGGCCCACCGCCACCTGGAGTCCAACACCCAGTTCGGCAAGATCGTCCTGACCGTCGAGTGACGCAGGTCACGTGAAATGAAGGCGCCTCGGCCGCTGGATCCCGGCGCCTCTCCGGATCTGTACCTGTAGAAGCCGATCTGAGGAGGCGGACATGCTCATTGAAGGATCCGTGGCGCTGGTGACCGGCGCCAACCGGGGCATCGGCCGCGCGATCACCGAAGCGCTGCTGGAGCGCGGTTCCACCAAGGTCTACGCCGCGGCGCGCGACCCGAAGACGCTCGAGGCGCTGCGCGAGCGCCACGGCCTCCGCCTGGTCCCGGTGCGGCTGGACGTCACGGACGCGGATCAGGTCGCCGCGGCGGCACACCTGGCCGCGGACGTCGACCTGCTGGTCAACAACGCGGGCGCGTTCGAGCCGACGGACCTGGCCGACGAGGCGATCGTCGACGTGGCCCGGCGCGAGATGGAGGTCAACTACTTCGGGGTCCTGCGGATGGTGCGGAGCTTCGCGGACACGCTGGCGCGGAGCGGCGGCGCCATCGTCAACATCGCCTCGGCGGCCGGGCTCAGCAACGTGCCGCTCCAGCCGACGTACAGCGCCTCCAAGGCCGCGCAGCACTCGCTGACCCAGGCCGCCCGCGCACTGCTGGCGGCCCGGGCGGTGGCGGTGCACGGCGTCTACTCGGGGCCGGTCGACACCGACATGACCGCGGACCTCCCGCCCCAGTTCGAGAAGGCCCCGGCCGAGGACGTCGCGAAGGCGATCCTCGACGGCGTCGAGTCAGGCGACGAGGACATCTTCCCCGACCAGTTCGCCGCGGCCTTCGGAGCGCGGTTCCACTCTTCGCCGAAGAACGTGGAACGGCAGATGGCGGCGCTGGTCGCGGTCCCGGCGTAAAGCGGTTCGCGGCGCCGTCCGCGGGCGGCTCCGTACGACACGGCCATGTCGTACGGGGCCGGCCGCGAGCGCGCCGAACGCATGTGAAGGAGCCGGAAAATGCAACGAGCCATGGACAAGTTCGCCGGCGACGAGCGGGCCTACGCCGAGCTGGTCGAACCGTATCGCGGTGCGCTCCACGCCCACTGCTACCGGATGCTCGGCTCGGTCCACGATGCCGAGGACGCCGTGCAGGAGGCGCTGCTGCGCGCGTGGCGGAGCCTGCCGTCGTTCGAGGGCCGAAGCTCGCTGCGCTCGTGGCTGTACACGATCGCGACGAACGTCTGCCTGCGGGCGATCGAGCGGCGGCCGAGGCGTGTGCTGCCGATCGACTACGGTCCACCGGCCGATCCGCACCGGCCGCTCGGGGAGCCGCCGGCCGAATCGAGCTGGATCGAGCCGTATCCCGACGAGCGGCTCGCTCTCGCCGAGGGCCTCGCCGGCCCCGAGGCCCGCTACGAGCAGCGCGAGAGCGTCGAGCTCGCGTTCATCGCGGCGCTCCAGCGCCTGCCCGCCCGCCAGCGGGCGGTGCTGATCCTCCGCGACGTGCTCGGATTCTCCGGCGCCGAGGTCGCCGCGGTTCTCCGGACGACCCCGGCGTCGGTGTACAGCGCACTGCAGCGCGCCCACAGAACCGTCGACCACCGCCTCTCCGAACCCAGTCAGCAGGCGACGCTCGGCTCGCTCGGTGACGCACGCCTGCGAGAGATCGTCGACCGGTACGTCCGGGCTTGGGAGCAGCACGACGTCGGCGCGATCGTGGCCATGCTGGCCGACGGCGCGACGATCGCGATGCCTCCGACCGCGACCTGGTACAGCGGCCGCGACGCGGTCGCGGCGTTCCTCCGGTCCAGGCCCCTGGACGGCAGCCTGAAGTGGCGGCTGACCCCTACCCGCGCGAACGGCCAGCTCGCCGCCCGGGCCGATCTCTGGGACCCCGCGGTCGGCCGCTTCCGGCAGCACCACACCACGGTGCTCACGATGCGCGGCGAGCTGATCGCGCAGATCGACACCTTCCTCGAGCCATGGGCTCTGACGCTGGACGCACCAGCGAGCAACGCCTGCCGACGGGACCGCACACCGTCACACGGTCATTTGCGCGGTGTCAGCGGGTGAAGGTGGTGGTGAGGGGGAGGTCGCGGGACGAGCCGCCGACCTGGAGGGTGTAGGTGCCCGCCGTGGTCGTCCACGCGTGGGTGGAAGGGTTCCAGTACGACAGCGGATGGGCGGGACCGTCGGCCTTGAGGTGGACGGTCACGGCTCGGGTCTGGCCGGGCTTGAGCGCGGCCTGCGCGTAGCCGACCAGCCGTTTGCCTGGTTCACCGGCGCCGGCGGGCAGTGTCAGGTAGACCTGCCCGGTTTCGGTTCCGGCCCGGGCGCCGGTGTTGCTGATGTTGAAGGTGACGTTGTAGGTGTTGGCGCCGGCCTTGCTGACGCGCAGGTTCTTGTACAGGTAGGAGGTGTAGGACAGGCCGTATCCGAAGGGGTAGAGCGGCGTGATGCGCCGGTTGTCGTACCAGCGGTAGCCGACCTTGAGGCCTTCGGTGTAGTCGACCTGGCGGATGCTGGTCTGGTCGTCGGGTGGGCGGGTGGTGCCGCCGTCGGCGAAGGTGCCGGGGTATTGGGCGGGGGTGCGGGTCGGCAGGTCGGCCGGTGACTTGGGGAAGGTCATCGGGAGCTTGCCGGAGGGGTTGTCGTCGCCCCACAGCAGGCGTGCGATGGCGGTGCCCTGCTGGTCGCCGGCGTACCAGGTCTCCAGGATGCCTTTGACCTTGTCCTGCCAGGGCATCAGGACGGGCCCGCCGGTCTGCAGGACGGCGATGGTGTCGGGGTTGGCGTCGGCGACGGCGGAGATGAGGGCGTCGCCGTTGCCGTCGAGGTCGAGGTCGGGGCGATCGGCGAACTCGCCTTCGGTGTAATGGCCCAGGACGATGGCGACGTCGGCGGCCTTGGCGTCCGCGGCCGCCGCGGCGGGGTCCTTACCGTTGTTGAAGGTGACGGTGCCGCCGTTGGCGGTGACGCGTGCGGTGATGGCGTCCAGGGCGGCGACGGGCTTGGGGCAGGCGACGGAGGGCGCGCCCATGAACTGCGAGGCGCAGGCGGTGGCGGCGCTCACGCCGTCGGTCGCGGTGGTGGACGCGGTCGGTCCGATGACGGCGACCTTGAGTGGCTTGGCGGGCAGGGGAAGGGTGTTGTTCTGGTTCTTCAGGAGGACCGAGCCTTGGGTGGCCACGGCGAGGGAGACGGCCTTGTGGGCGGCGGTGGAGACGTCGGCGGCCGGGGTGGCGGGGACGGGGTGGTCGAACAGTCCGGCCTGGATGTAGGAGCGGACGACGCGGAAGGCGGCCTGGTCGACCTGCGCCGCAGTGATCTTGCCGTCGTTGATCGCCGCGGTGATGCCGGCGGGACTGTAGTAGATCGGCTTGTTGAGTTCCTGGTCCAGGCCGGCGTTCAGGGACGGGGCGGTGGAGTGGACGGCCCAGAAGTCGGAGACGACGAAGCCGCTGAACCCGAGGCTGTTCTTGAGGGCGTCTTTGAGCAGGTCGTTCTCGCAGGCGTAGGTGCCGTTGATCTGGTTGTAGGAGCACATGACGCCGCCGGGCCGGCCGTCGCGGACGGCGATCTCGAAAGGCAGGTCGTAGATCTGCCTGCGGGTGCGCTCGTCGATGTTGGAGGAGCTGAGGGTGCGGTCGGTTTCCTGCTCGTTGCCGACGTAGTGCTTCAGCACCGCCATGGTGGGTTTGGCGGGATCGCCCTTCTGCAGCCCTTGGATGCCCTGGGCGGCCAGGTTGCCGCTGAGCAGCGGGTCCTCGCCGAGGTATTCGGAGGTGCGGCCCGCCAGGGGGGTGCGTCCGCCGGAGACGCCGGGGGCCAGCACGACGGCTTTGCCCTTGTCGAAGGCTTCTTCGGCTTGGGCGGTGGCCTTGGTCCGGGCGAGCTGGTCGTTCCAGGTGGAGGCCAGTGAGATGGGCGCAGGGAACGCGGTGACGCCGGTGGATCCGCGGACGCCGTCAGGGCCGTCGGTGTAGGTGATGGCGGGGGTGCAGGGGAGCTGTGCCGGGTAGGTGACGCCGTCGAAGGTGGTCTGGCCGGGTTGCGTGGCGGCCTGCTCGTCCAGCCACCGGATCTTCTGTCCGAGCGTGCTGCCGTCCAGCAGCAGCCGGGCCCGCTGGTCGGCGGTCTTGCCGGTGTCCATCCACGGGCACTCGGCGAGCGACGGACGCCCGGTCCGCGCGGCTGCGGCCGGACCCGTCGGCGCCGCCACGGCTGCCACAGCGGTGGCGGCCACCAGGATCGTCACGGCGCTGGCTGGACGCGGGGGTCTGCGCATGCGGGATGAGCGGGGGTGCATCAGTACTCCTCAGGGGTGGATGAGGTGGTGGCTGTGGCGAAGCGGGGCCCGCCGTGCGGTGCGGCCGGGGACCGGACCGCACGGCGGGATGGGGGCGGCCGCTACTTCTGCGCGTACGCCTCGTCCATCTGCTTGAGGACCTTGGCCGGGTCGGCCTTTCCGGCGAACAGGTTCTGCACGCCGGTGAAGTGGGCCTGCTGGACCTTGGGGTTGGGCCACAGCTGGTCCATGAACGGGACGGTCTTGCCCGCCTTCTGGAAGTCGATGAGCGGCTGGAGCGCGGGGTCGGCGGTGAACTGGGCGTTGGGGATGCTGGGCAGGTTGCCGGTGGCGCTCGCGTAGAGGTTCATCGCTTCGGGGGTGGCGAGGAAGTCGATGAACTTGGAGGCCAGGTCCTTGTTCCTGGCCTTGGCGTTGAGGGCGAACGCGCCGCCGGCGGCGCCGGGCATGCGGGTGTCGGCGGCGTTGTCGGTGGCGGGCACCGGGAACATGCCGAACTGCGTGCCCTGCGGCGCTTCGGACTTGAGCTGGTTGAGCGTGGAGGTGACCTGGACGGCGGCGACGGCCTTGCCCTTGGCGAGCTGGGACACCGAGCTCTCGAAGGAGGTGCCGAGCGGGTCCTTGGAGAAGCAGCCGCGCTTGTTCATCTCCAGGTACTCGTCCATCGCCGTCTTCCACCCGGAGCCGGCGAAGGTCGCCGAGCCCGCCTTCATCTTCTGGTCGAAGTCGGGCGTGGTCGCGTAGACGGTGGTGGGGACGAGCGCGTAGTCGACGAGCTGGGTGACCCAGTCGGTCTGGTTGCCGAGGGCGAAGGCGACCTTGCCCTTCGCCTTGGCGGTGTCGCAGAACGCGAGGGTCTCGGTCCAGGTGGTGGGGATCTTGGCGCCGGTCTCGTCCAGGGCCTTCTTGTTGTAGAGGGCGCCGATGCCGACGAAGGTGAGCGGGACGACGTAGGTCTTGCCGCCGACCTGGGTGACGGGCTTGATGCCGGAGGGGATCTGGGACGTCCAGGATCGTCCGGACAGGTCGGCGAGGTAGCCGGTGGGGGCGAGCACCTCGATGGCGCCGGGGTTGCCGTTGCCGGGCCAGGCGAAGAACACGTCCGGCGCGGTGCCGGACGACAGCTGGGTGCGCAGCGTGCCCTGGTACTGGTCGGTGTCGGCGTAGGAGGCGGTGATGTCCACGCCGGCGTTGTGCTGCTTGAACGCCTTGATGACCGCTTCGGTGCCGGCGCGGTCGGTGGCGACGGCCGACACGCGCAGGCTCTTGGAGCCGCCGGAGTTCGCGTTGGTGCCGCTGCTGCACGCGGCGGCGGACAGGGCGACGGCCGAGACCGCGCAGGCGGCGGCCAAGCCATTGATCTTGGACATGGGTCTTCCTCAGGGGGTGGGCAGGTCCTGGGTCAGGACGGGGGACAGGGACGGGGACGGGCCGGCGGCGGGGGGCGTCGCACTGAAGTCGTAGCGGCCGCCGCGAAGGCGGACGGTCACGGAACGGCCGGAGCGCTCGATGACGCGGAGTCCCTCGACCGCCGCCAGCGGCGCGCCGCCTTCGGACACCCCTTCGGGGGCCCCGGTCGGCACGGTCAGCACGGCGTCGACGCCGGGCGGGACGGCGACCTGGAGACGAAGCCGGCCCGCTTCCAGGGACCAGCCGCATTCCACGGTTCCGCGGGCGGTCTCCTGGCGGGCGCGGGCCCAGGTGAGCCGTCCGCCGACCGCGGGGGCGAGGCGGAGTTCGCGGTAGGCGACCGATCCGGGGGCCTGGCCGATGCCGGCGACGCCGCCGTACAGCCATTCGCCGACCGAGCCGAGGCTGTAGTGGTTGAAGGAGTTCATCGCGGGCGGCTTGATGCCGTGCTCCTCGGTCCAGCCGTCCCAGCGCTCCCAGATCGTGGTGGCGCCGTGCCGGATGGAGTACGCCCAGGACGGATAGGTGTCCTGGTGCAGCAGGGCGTAGGCCAGATCGTGGCGGCCGTGCGCGGCGAGGACCGGGCACAGCAGCGCGACGCCGACGAAGCCGGTGGTCAGGTGGTGGTCGCGGGCTTCGATGTCGGCGGCGAGCCGGTTCACCGCGGCCGGGACGGCGTGTTCGGGGAGCAGGCCGAAGGCCAGGGCGAGCAGGTAGCCGGTCTGGGTGCCGCCCGCCACGTGCCCTTCGCCGGCGTCGACGAAGGCGTCGATGAACGCGTCCCGGATGGCGGTGTGGAGAGCACCGTAATGCTTGGCGTCGGACTCGGCGCCGAGGACTTCGGCGGTCCTCGCGACGAGTTCGGTGCTGCGCGCGAAGTAGGCGGTCGCCAGGACGTCGCGCGGGGTTTCGGCGTTGACCTGGAGCCAGTCGCCGTAGTGGTTGCCGACGCGGTGCCGCCACAGCAGGCCGGGATTGTTGCGGTGGACATGGTCGACCCACGCCTTCATGGCGGGGAAGCCGCGCTCCAGCACCCGCCGGTCGCCGTACTCCCGGTACAGGTGCCAGGGGATGATCACGCCGCCGTCGCCCCAGGCGGGCGCGCCCTCGCGGGTCATGCACAGTTCCGGGGCGACGTCGGGGAACGCGCCGTCGGCGTGCTGGGCGTCGACCACGTCGCGCATCCAGCGGGCGAAGAACGCGGCGACGTCGGCGTTGCGGCAGGCGGTGGGCAGGAACACCTGCGCGTCGGCCAGCCAGCCGAGCCGCTCGTCGCGCTGCGGGCAGTCGGTCGGGACGGACACGAAGTTGCCGCGCTGCCCCCACCGGATGTTGGACTGCAACCGCATGACGGTCTCGTCCGAGCACGCGAACTCGCCCGTCCACGGGGTGTCGCTGTGCAGGACGCGGCCGGTGACGTCCTGCCCGGCCAGGTCGCCGGGGTGGCCGGTGACCTCGACGTAGCGGAAGCCGTGGAAGGTGAAGCGCGGTTCGAACACCTCGACGTCGCGTCCGGCGGTCACGTAGACGTCGGTGGCCTCGGCGGTGCGGAGGTTGTCGACGTAGAGTTCGCCGTCGTCGAGGATCTCGGCGTGCCGGAGCCGGATCCGGCTGCCGGACGGTGCGCCGCGGACGGTCAGCCGGACGCGTCCGACCATGTTCTGCCCGAGGTCGACGATGAACCGGCCGTCCGCGCGGCGCTCCACCGAGCGGGCGGGCAGCTCCTCCAGCACCCGGACCGGGCGGTCGGGCGCCGCCCGCAGGACGCCGGTGTCGGTGCCCGCGACCAGGACGGGCCGCCAGCCGCCGTCGTCGAAGCCGGGCTCGTCCCAGCCGGGCGGCTCGCGGCGGGCGTCGACGTACTCGCCCATGAGCAGGTCGGAGTGCCGGATCGGCCCGGGGTGCTCGCGCCAGTCGCCGTCCGACAGCACCCAGCGGCGCGACCCGTCGGCGAAGTCCAGCAGGAGCTGGACGATCAGCTGCGGCGCCTCGCCGTAGTGCTGGGCGTGCCGCCGCGAGTCGAAGCCGACGAAGCCGCTCCACCAGCCGTCGGCCAGGACCGCGCCGACCACGTTGCCGCCCTCGCGCAGCAGGTCGCCGACGTCGTAGGTCTGGTACAGGACGCGGTGCCGGTACTCGGTCCATCCCGGGGCGAGTTCCGCGTCGCCGGCCCGCCGGCCGTTGAGGCGCAGTTCGTACAGGCCGCGCGCGCTGACGTAGGCACGGGCTCGCACCAGCGGCTTGTCGATGGTGAAGGCGCGCCGCAGATGCGGGCAGGGGGCCAGGTGGCGGGTGCGTTCCGTGCGGTCCTCGACGGCCGGCGGGTCCTGCGGCGGCGCCGCGTCCTGATCGCGGGCGATCCAGGCCGCTTTCCACTCGTCCGGGTGCAGCAGTCCGGTCTCGAACCACGAGGCCGCCGTGCCGCCCTCCGCGCCGTCGACGTCCCAGACGGTGACGCGCCAGTGGTAGCGGGTCGAGGACTGCAGCGGCGGCCCGTCGTAGGGGATCAGCAGCGTGTCGGTACCGGTCACGCGTCCGGTGTCCCAGAGCAGGCGGCCGGCGCGCAGGTCGGCCTCCGACAGCGCGACCGTGAGCCGGTAGGCGCTCTGGGCATCGCCTCGCCGCGCCGATCGCAGCTTCCACGACAGGCGGGGGGTCGGTTCGTCGAGGCCGAGAGGCTCGTCGAGCTGCTCGCAGGTGAGCCCGTAAGGCGTCAGCGACACGGTGGTCGGGGGCGCGGTCATCGGGGGCACGGTCATCCCTTCAGCCCTCCGGCGAAGCCCTTGATGATGTGCCGCTGCATGACGAAATAGACCGCCAGGATCGGGAGCATCGCCAGCACCAGGCCCGCGAACACCAGGTTCCATTGCGAGACGTACTGGCCGAGGAAGCCGAAGATGGCGACGGGGATCGTCTGCTGGTCGCTGCCGCTGAGATACAGGAAAGGAGTCAAGAAGTCATTCCAGACGAAGATGGCGTTGAGGATGATGACCGTCCCGGTGATGGGGCGGAGCAGAGGGAAAAGGACGCGCCAGAAGACCTGCATCGGCTGGGCGCCGTCGATGAGCGCGGCCTCTTCGTAATCGCGGGGGATCGCCCGCAGGAACCCCGTGTAGAGGAAGGTCGCGAAAGGGATCTGCAGGCCGCTGTAGAACAGCACCAGCGACCACAGCGTCCCCAGCAGATGCAGGTCGCGGATCGTCTGGTACAGGGGCAGCAGCGCCAGCTGGAAGGGCAGCAGAAGGCCCAGCATGACCAGCCAGAACAGCCACCGCGACCAGCGGGCCGTCACCCGCGCGAGCGGGTAGGCGGCCATGGCCGACAGCACCACGATCAACGCCACGCTCAAGGCGGTGACGATGACGCTGTTGACGATCGCGCCGGCGAGTCCGGCGTCCCGCCAGGCGTCGGCGTAGTTCCGGAGAGTGGGGGACGTCGTCGGCATGACCACCGAGGAGCCGTCGTGCGGATCCCGCAGCGAGAGATTCACCAGGATGTAAAGCGGGAACGCCATCACCACGGTGACCGCGATCATCAGGATCTCGCGCAGCAGGGTGCGCGCCGAATAGCGGTTCACCGGGCCGACCTCTCCTGCCGCCGCAGCAGCCCGTACTGGCCACTGGAAATGACCGCGACGAAGACGGTGAGCACGATCGCGATCGCGACGCTGTAGCCGTACTCGTTGAACTGGAAGGCGTTCTTGTAGATGAGCGTCGACAGCGTCTCGGTCGAATTCCCCGGCCCGCCGCCGGTCATCACCCACACCTGGTCGAACAGTTTCAGGCCACCAATGATCGACAGCATCAGGTTGATGGTGGTCGCGGGCGCCAGCAGGGGGAGCACGATGCTGCGGAACCGCTGCCAGGCGCTCGCCCCGTCGACCGCCGCGGCCTCGTAGATCTCGGTGGGGATGCCCTGCAGCCCCGCCAGGAAGATGACCATCGAATAGCCGGCGAACTGCCAGACGATCACACCGATCACGCTGCCCAGCGCCAGATTCCCCTGGCCCAGCCAGTTCTGCCGCCAGGATCCCAGGCCGACCCCGTCCAGCAGGCCGTTGATCGCCCCGTCCGGCGCCAGCATGTACTTCCACAGCGCCGCGGTCACCACCGGCGTCATCACCGCCGGGGCGAACAGCAGCACCCGCAGCACGAACCGGCTCCTGATCAGGCTGTGCACGCCCATCGCCAGCGCCAGCCCCAGCGCGTTCTGGACCACGGTGATCGCCACCGCGATGACCAGCGTCTGCCGGAGCGCGCCGCGCGCCGCCGGATCCGACCACATCTGCCGGAAGTTGCCGAGGCCCACGAAATGCCTGGCCGGGTTCAGGCCGTCCCAGTCGGTGAAGGCGAAGCCCGCTCCCTTGAAGCTCGGCACCAGCACCACGAACACGTAGAGCACGAGCGCGGGAAGCACGAACCACGCAGGTGTCCGTGCGCCCGGCCGCCGGTGCGGCGACCACCTCGGGCGCGTCACCTCCAGGGTGTGTCGCGCGGACATCAGCACCTCCCAGCGCCCTGCGCGCATGGCGCACGGCGGATGACGATCTCGTTTCGGACGGGTGAACCACGTCACCGGCTAGTGAGGGATGGTGCGCCCGCAGTCATGGCCGCCGATAGCCCGCAATGGTCCTGCGGTAGCACGATGTTCACCCCACCTCGCCGGCACGCGGACGGGCTAGGGTGCCCGCCATGGAAGAACCGCCCGTCGGGACGGCCAAGGGATTGCTGTACTTCACCGACGGCTCCCTGGCCTACGCCGGCCACTATCTGCACCAGGGGCACCACCCGGTCCACACGCACAGCTTCATGGAGATCGCCGTGGTCACCGGCGGCCGGGGCATGCACCGGTCGCTCGACGGACGCAGAAGTCTCCAGGTCGGGGAGGTCGTGCTGCTCCGGCCGGGGGTCTGGCACGGCTACGAGGACTGCCAGGACCTGGACCTGTACAACTGCTGCTTCAGCACCGAGCTCCTGCACCGCGAACTCGCCTGGACCCGCGAGGACCCGCTCCTCGGATACCTGCTGTGGACCGCGCCCAACTCCATGCAGCGCCGCGGCATGCTCACCACGCGGCTCGACTCACAAGCGCTCAAAGCGTCGGTCGTTCACCTCGACGCGCTCGACCGGCTCAGCCGCCAGAGCATCGACCACCACCGCGGCGACATCATCGGCCGCCTCACGCTGTTCCTGAGCCACCTCGCCCGCGCCGTCGCCGAGCACCGCGCGCCCGGATCAGGGGCCGCCCACCCCGCGGTGGTGCAGGCGATGCGGCTGCTGGAGGCGCGCATGGCGCACCGCTGGACGCTCACCGAACTCGCCGACGAACTGCACCTGTCGCCCCGCTACCTGGTGCGGATCTTCAAGACCACGACCGGCCTGCCCCCGATGGCCTACCTCGCCCAGCACCGCGTCGAGACCGCCGCCTCGCTGCTGCTGCACACCGACCAGTCGATCACCCAGATCGGCCAGGCCGTCGGCTGGGCCGACCAGAACTACTTCGCCCGCCGCTTCAAAGCCCACTACGGGCTGTCGGCCACCACCTACCGGCAGCGTTTCACCCACAACGCCGTCGGCCTGCGGCCGTCCGCACGCGTCTCCTCGCGGGCGTGTTGACGGCAAGGCGGCCTCGCCACTTTTCCTCTCATCCAATGAGAAAGCCGTGGTCGGCGGAAACCCGCTCGGATGATGCTCGGAAATCCACCCCTGGATTGCGAGGAACGTCCTCATGGCGATCGACATGCCCGCGGCGGACGCGCCGTCCGCCTCCCGGCCCGCGGCGGCGAACCCGTCCAGCGTGACGGATCTGCTGGTCGCGGCCAAGACCCCGGCCTCCGACGGCGTGGTGACGCTGGCCCTGGCGCGCCCGGACGGCGGGCGGCTGCCGGACTGGGCGCCCGGCGCGCACATCGACCTCGTCCTTCCGAACGGCCTGACCCGGCAGTACTCGCTGTGCGGCGACCGCTGGGACGCCCGCACCTACCGGATCGGCGTGCTGCGCGAGCCCGCCGGCCGCGGCGGGTCGGCCTTCGTCCACGAGGAACTGGAGGCCGGTGACCTGGTCGGACTCGGCGGGCCGCGCAACAACTTCCGCCTGGTCCCCGCCGAGCGGTACCTGTTCGTGGCCGGCGGGATCGGGATCACCCCGCTGCTGCCCATGATCGCCCAGACGGAGCTGCTGGGCATCGAGTGGCGGCTGCTGTACGGCGGGCGCACCCGCTCCTCGATGGCGTTCCTGGACGAACTCGCCCCCTACGGCGACAAGGTCACCGTGAGCCCCGAAGATGAGCACGGCCTCCTTGATCTCGACGCCTGGCTGCCCGCGACGCCGGAGGGCATCAAGGTGTACTGCTGCGGGCCCGGCGCGCTGCTGGACGCGGTGGAGCGACGATGCGCCGCCTGGCCACCCGGCCGCCTGCGCACGGAACGCTTCGTCGCCGCCGATCAGAACAGGACCTCCGCCGACACGTCCTTCGAGGTGGAGCTGCGAAGGACCGGCCGGACCCTCAGCGTCGCCCGCGACCAGTCGCTCCTGCAGGCGCTCGGCGACGCGGGCGTGCCCGTCCTGTCGTCGTGCCGCCAAGGACTGTGCGGGACCTGCGAGACGACCGTCCTGGACGGCGTGCCCGACCACCGCGACTCGCTGCTGGACGAGACCGAACGCGCAGCCGGCGACTGCATGTTCGTGTGCGTGTCCCGCTCCAACAGCCCCCGCCTCGTCCTCGACCTGTGACCTGCGAGGAGAACCCGATGACCGTCACCACCGCAACACCGTCGCTGAGCGCCGACCCCTTCGACGAGGAGATCCTGCAAGACCCGCTGGCGTTCCAGGCCGAACTGCGCGACGCCGGCCCCGTCGTCCATCTGCCCCGGTACGACGTCTACGGCCTCGCCCGCTACGAGCAGGTCCACACCGCGCTGACCGACTGGCAGTCCTTCCAGTCCGGCGCGGGAGTCGGACTCGCCAACTTCCGCCACGAGAAGCCGTGGCGCCCGCCGAGCCTCCTGCTGGAGGCCGACCCGCCCCGCCACGACGCCCCGCGAGCCGTCCTGACCAAGATCCTCGGCCCGCGCGCGCTGCGGCGGCTCCGCGAAGCGTGGCACGCCGACGCCGAAGCCCTCGTCGACGAGGTGCTCACCGACACCGAGTTCGACGCGGTGCCGGCGCTGGCCCAGGCGTTCCCGCTGCGGGTGTTCCCCGACGCGGTCGGCCTGCCCCGCGACGGCCGCGAGCACCTCCTCCCGTACGGCGACCACGCTTTCAACGCCTTCGGCCCGCAGAACGCCCTGGTCGCCAAGGGCACGCCGCGGGTCGCCGAACTGTCGGGCCGGGTGAACGCGCAGTGCGCCCGCGACAACCTCACCGGCGGCGGGTTCGGCGCCCAGATCTGGGCGGCGGCCGACCACGGCGACATCACCCACGAGCAGGCCCCCCTCGTCGTCCGCTCGCTGCTGACCGCCGGCGTCGACACCACCGTCCACGCGCTGGCCGCCATCGTCTACGCCTTCGCCACCCACCCCGACCAGTGGCAACGCCTCCGCCGCGACCCTGCGCTCGCGCGCGTCGCGTTCGACGAGGCGGTGCGATGGGAGTCTCCCGTCCAGACCTTCTTCCGCACCGCCACCACCGACGTCGAGATCGCCGGCACCGCCATCCCCGAAGGCAAGAAGATCCTGATGTTCCTCGGCGCCGCCAACCGCGACCCGCGCCGCTGGACCTCGCCCGACGCCTTCGACCTGTCCCGCGACCCGTCCGCGCACGTCGGCTTCGGGATGGGCCTGCACCAGTGCGTCGGCCAGCACGTCGCCCGCCTGGAAGCCGAAGCGCTGTTGACCGCCCTGGTCCGCCGCGTCCGCCACATCGAACTGACCGCGACGCCGGCGCGCCACCTCAACAACACCTTGCGCTCCTGGGCCTCGATGCCCGTCCGCATCGACCGAGCCTGACTCCGGCTCTTCACGCCCGACCAGCCGTTCACGAGAAAGAAGCAGAATGCAGGAAGTACGTGGCGTCGTCGCCACCGCCAAAGGAAAGCCCGTCTCGGTGGAGACGATCCTGATCCCCGATCCGGGTCCGGGTGAGGCGGTGGTGAAGGTGCAGGCGTGCGGGGTGTGTCATACCGATCTGCATTACCGCGAGGGTGGGATCAATGATGAGTTCCCGTTCCTGCTCGGGCATGAGGCCGCGGGTGTGGTGGAGTCGGTCGGTGAGGGTGTCACCGAGGTGGCGCCGGGCGATTTCGTGGTGTTGAACTGGCGTGCGGTGTGCGGGCAGTGCCGGGCGTGTCTGCGCGGCCGTCCGTGGTACTGCTTCAACACCCATAACGCCGCCCAGAAGATGACCCTGGCCGACGGCACCGAGCTGTCGCCCGCGTTGGGCATCGGGGCGTTCGCCGACAAGACCCTGGTGGCGGCCGGGCAGTGCACCAAGGTCGACCCGGCCGCCAAGCCGGAAGTGGCGGGGCTGCTGGGCTGCGGCGTCATGGCGGGTCTGGGCGCGGCGATCAACACCGGGAATGTGGGGCGCGGTGATGCGGTGGCGGTGATCGGCTGCGGCGGGGTCGGCGCGGCGGCGGTGCTGGGCGCGCGGCTGGCGGGCGCGGCGAAGATCATCGCGATCGACCTGGACGAGCGCAAGCTGGCCACCGCGTCCTCGCTCGGCGCGACTGACACCATCCATGCCAAGGGCGCTGATGTGGTGGCGGCGGTGCAGGAGCTGACCGGCGGGTTCGGCGCGGACGTGGTGATCGACGCGGTCGGCCGCCCGGAGACCTACCAGCAGGCGTTCTACGCCCGTGACCTGGCCGGCACCGTCGTGCTGGTCGGCGTCCCGACCCCGGAGATGACGCTGGAGCTGCCGCTGCTGGATGTCTTCGGGCGCGGCGGGTCGCTCAAGTCGTCGTGGTACGGCGACTGCCTGCCCTCCCGCGACTTCCCCATGCTCATCGACCTGTACCTGCAAGACCGCCTCGACCTGGACGCCTTCGTGTCCGAGACCATCGAACTGGACGCCGTCGAAGCCGCGTTCGACAAGATGTACCACGGCGACGTCCTGCGCTCAGTCGTGGTTCTGTAACCGGTCGCGGTCCGCGCGCTGCTCATGGAGCGCGGGCCGGTCAGCGAATCGGGCGGTCCCGCGGAGTCGGCGCTCCAGGCCTCCGGCCTGGGCTACACCTTCCTGCGGCCGAACTTCTACATGCCGAATTTCAGCCGCGCGTACCGGAACGGCGGCGCGGAGACCGTCACCACGACGATCCGCGATCTCACCGGCGGCGAGCCGACGACCTTCGAGCAGTTCGTCCGCGACCATCGCGCCGCCTTCCTCTGAGCCGCGGACCCGTTCAACGTCCTTGTGACAGCCAGGGGCGGCCCGTCTCGGCGCTGTCCCGTGCGAGCAGCTGTGTTACGGCCGCGGTCAGGAGCGTCCTGTCGGCCGGCCGCACCTCCTCGAGCAGCGTCTCCAGCCGCGTGATCACGTCCTGATGGGCTTCTTCGGCGAGCCGGGTGCCCTGCTCGGTCAGCGCGATCCGCCAGGCTCGCCGGTCGGCGGGGTCGGGGTGGCGCGCGATGAGGGCGCGGCGCTCGACCCGGTCGACCAGTCCGCTGACGCCGGATCTCTCCAGGTTCAGCAGACGGCGCAACTCGGTCATCCCGAGGGGGCCGTCGACGAGCAGGCACAGCAGGTGGGTCTGCTGCGGGGTCAGGCCGTGGTCGCGGCTGACGTCGGCGAACACATGCTGCACGAGGTGCGACAGCCGCACCAGGGCGGCGGCCGTCCCGAGTCGCGCGCCGGCCTCCGCGGTCGTGTTCATGGGCACCTCCGGCCTCCGATGGTAGTTGACATTCGTTCGTAGTGCGCACTACTTTCGTTCGCGTAACGAACAGTCCGCATTGCGAGCAGTCCGCATTGCGAACAAGCTGCCGTCCGTGGACGCCGCCGGCCGGAGCCGCGGCACGGCGGACGCGCTCGCCGGCCGCCGCGGCAACGGGCGGCCTCCCCAGAAAGGAAGAGCCGATGGGCGTGTTCCGAGAATCCAAGGGCGTCGTCTCGCGCCAAGGGCAGGCGCAACGCCCTGCCGGAACCTACGAGGACCAGTACAGCCGGCACGGCTTCGCCGGCGACCAGGCCATGCTGTACCGGCGGCACCCGGCGACCGCCTGGACCCGCATCGAGGGCGACTTCAGGAACACGGTCGCGGACGTCGGGGCGCTGGATCTCCCCGACGCCACCGACCCGCGGGCGCTGCCGACCAAGCTGATGTACAACGACGACGTCGCGGTCTACGCCTCGCGGCGCTCCGAGCCGATGCCGTTCTCCTACCGCAACGCCGACGGCGACGACCTGATCTTCGTGCAGCGCGGCACCGGACGGCTCGCGACGGACTTCGGACCCCTCGACTTCCAGGCCGGCGACTACCTCGCCGTCCCCAAGGGGATCACCTACCGGCTGGAGCCCGACAGCCGGGACAACATCTTCTACGTCGTCCAGACGACCGGGCCTCTCGGCTTTCCCGAACGCGGGCTGCTCGGCCAGTACGTGCCGTTCGACTACGGCGTTCTGCAGACCCCCGAACCGCACCCGGCCGAGGACGCCGAGGACGCGGAAGGCGGGGAATGGGAGGTCGTCGTCAAGCGGGGCGACCGGCTCAGTTCGATCTTCTACCCGTTCGACCCGTTCGACGCCGTGGGCTGGCAGGGCAGCACGGCCCCGTTCAAGCTCAGCATGTACGACATCCGGTCCATCTCGGCGGAGCGGCTGGACATCCCGCCCAGCGGTTACACCACGTTCACCGCCCCCGGCTGCCTGATCTGCACGTTCACGCCGCGTCCGATGCAGAGCGACCCCGACTCCTCGTTCGTGCCGCCCTACCACCGCAACGTCGACTACGACGAGATCGCGTTCGTGGTGGGGACGGAGGGCGAGCAGGCCGGCGCGGGCCCGCGCGACGGGACCCTCTACCTCAACCCGCAGGGCGCGCACCACGGCCCCGACGCCAATCCCTTCAGCAGCGCCGAGCGGCCCCGGCGGTTCACCACGTACCTGCTCAACATCGACGTGGAGCGCCCGCTGACGATCACCTCGGCCTACGAGACCCACGCCCGGGACCAGCAGGAACAGGCATGACGACGGCCCCGGCATCCCAGAAGGAGGAACACGCGCAATGACCAGGACCGTGAAGACGGCCGCGAGCCTCGTGGGCTCATTGTGGTGGGAGGTCGCCGACAGCCTGGGGCGGGTCGTGCCGTCCGAGGGCGTCCGGCTCGACATCGACTGGTCCCGCTACGACCATCTGAACGTGCGGGCCGTCGCCGCCGGCGAATGCGAGATCGGCGTGACGATGCCGCCGTTCGTGGACTGGGCCGTCCGCGGCCGGGGACCGCTCGCCGACCTGGACGCCGGGCACCTGCGGGTCATCGCCGCGGTCAACCTCTCCACCTGGCTGGTGGCCGCGGTCGACGCGGAGTCCGGCGTCCGGACGCTGCGGGAGATCGGTGAGAAGAGGTTCCCCTGGAAGCCGATCACGCCGCCCGGCGACCAGCTGCTGCGGGCGTGGGGCGAACGCATCCTGGAACTGCACGGCTTCTCCACGCAGGCTCTGCGGGACTGGGGAGGCGATGACCCGCCGCCCTATGCCCGGGATCTCAGGCACGAGCCCGCCGAGGACGGCCTGCCCGCCCAGTGGATCGCCGACCGGGCCTCGGGGCCGCTGAGCGGCTACACCCACCACCAGCTGGAGAACGGCCTGGCCAATGGCGTGTTCATGTTCGTCAACCTCGCCTCGCCGTGGACGAACGTGCTGGCCAACGTGCGCACGATGAACTTCCTCGACCTGGAGGACGATGCGCTGCGGGCGGTGGCGGATGACTTCGGGGCCCAGCTCGTTCCCCTCCCGGAGCGGCTGTATCCGGGCGTCGACAGGACCATCCCGACCATCGGCTGGCGGCACCAGTACGTGTACGGGCGCGAGGACACCGACCCCGAACTCGTCCGCGCGATCCTGCGCGCCCTCGAGCGGCCCGAGTTCCTCGACAACGCCATGGGCATCTCCTACACGGCGGTCGAACCGGACCTGGTGCCCGGCGTCGAACTGCACCCCGCCGCCCTCGACTGGTACCGGGACCGGCGGAAGTGAGCGCGATCCGAGGGCAGCGGGTCGGCTTCGGCGCGACCTACGGCCTGGAACCCTTCGACCCCGCCCGGCTGGCCGACGACGTGCGCCGCGCCGAGGCGCTGGGCTACGACATGTTCTGCTTCAGCGACCACCTGAACACCGTCCACCCCACCCTCGAAACCTGGACCGCGCTGACATGGGCGGCCGCGGCCACCGAGCGCATCGAAGTCATGACCAACGTGCTCGGGCTGCCCTACCGCCATCCTGCGGTCACCGCGAAGATGGCCGAGACCCTCGACCGGCTCTCGGGAGGGCGGCTCGTCCTCGGCCTGGGCACCGGCGGCTACGACCGCGAGTTCTCCGGATTCGGGCTGGCCGAACGCACCCCGGGGCAGAAGGTCGCCGCGCTCGGCGAGGCCCTGGAGATCGTCCGCGACCTGTGGCATGAGCCGGAGGTGTCCTTCGGCGGCGACCACTTCCACCTCGACGGGGCGCGCATCGAGCCCAGGCCGTCCCGTCACATCCCGATCTGGCTGGGGTCCTACGGTCCGCGGGCGCTCCGGCTGACCGGCCGCACCGCCGACGGCTGGATCCCCTCCCTGACGCGGTTGAGCCTGGACGAGGCGGTGGCGCTGCGGGACACCGTGCGGGGCGCGGCCCGGTCCGCGGGCCGCGACCCCGACGAGATCACCTGCGCCGCCAACATCGTCGTCGCCTTCGGCACCCCGGACCCGGCACCGCCCGCGGAGATCACCGGCGGCGCCGAGGCGATCGCCGAGCGGGTCACCGCGATCGTCAGAGCCGGCTTCACCTTCGTCAACGCGATGTTCCGCGACGCGGAGTCCCGCGAGCGCTTCGCCGTCGAGGTGATCCCGCTGGTCCGCGAAGCCACCGACCACTGATCGAGGACGCGGCCGGACGGCGCCGTTCGCCCGGTCCGGCCGCCGCACGAAAGGAGCCGCCGATGACGTCCACCACCGCCGCGATCGGCCTCGTGGTGCGGGCCGGGCGAGCGCTGGCCGCCGCGGGACTGACCGACATGGTGTGGGGGCACGCCGCCGTCCGCGACCCGGAAGGACGCGGAGTGTGGATGAAGGCCGCCGGCTGGGGTTTCGAGGAGACCGACGCCGACCGCGTCGTCCTGGTGGCATGGGACGGCGAGGTCCTCGCGGGCGACGGCCCGCGGCACATCGAGTACCCCATCCACACCGAGATCATGGCCGCGCGCGAGGACGTCGGCTGCGTCGTCCACACGCACGCGCCCGCGCTCAGCGCCTTCGCCTCGCTGGACGAGCCGATCCGGCCGATCTCCCATGACGGCGTGCTGTTCTGCGACCCCCGGATTCCGCGCTTCACCCGCACGGGCGCCCTGATTGCCGACGCCGCACTCGGCCGGGCCCTGGCCGGCACGCTGGACGGCGGCATCGCGTGCCTGCTCCCGCAGCACGGCGCCGTCACCGCCGGACCCGACGCCGCCACCGCCGTCATGTACGCGGTCCTGCTCGAACGCGCCTGCCGGACCCAGCTGATGGCCCTGGCGGCGGGCGGCCCGCGCGTGTGGTCCGACGAGGCGGAGACCGCCTTCAAACGGGACCAGGTATGGAACCCCGCCCAGCGCACCGCCGGCTGGCACTACCTCGTCCGGCGAGCAGCCGCGGCACCCCGCGCACCTTCGACATGACCGGAGCCGCCACCATGCAGATCACACATTTCGGGCACGCCTGCGTCCTGCTGGACTTCGGTGACCGGAACAGGATCCTGATCGACCCCGGCACCTACTCCGCCGGATTCGAGACCGTCCGCGACCTCGCCGCCGTCCTGGTCACCCACGAGCACCCCGACCATCTCGACCTCGACCGGCTGCCGCGACTCCTCCGCGACAACCCGCGCGCCCAGCTGATCGTCGACCCCGGCAGCGCGCGACGCCTCGCAGACGCCGGCATCGACCACCACACCGTCACCCCGGGACAGACCCTCGACCGCGGCACCTCGATCGAGGTGCTCGGCGGCGACCACGCAGTGATCCACCCCGACCTCCCCGCGGTCGCCAACAACGGATACCTCCTCCAGGACCTGGTCCTGCACCCGGGCGACGCCTTCGACACCCCGCCCGGCAACGTCAAGGTCCTGCTGCTTCCCACCGCAGGGCCCTGGATGAAACTGAGCGACGGCATCGACCACATGCGCGCCCTCGAACCCGAACTCGTCATACCGATCCACCAGGCAGGCCTCGCACCGGTCCACCAGCAACTGCACTACCAACTCTTCAAGGCCCTTGCCCCAAAGCGAACCCAGATCGAAATCCTGGAACACGGAACCACCTTCACCTACTGAGACCGACGATGCGCGCCGATTCCCATCGGCGACCCGGGCGGCCGTCCCCGACCATGCAGCGGGCCAGGCGAAGTTGGCCGGTCTCGCTCACCGGAGCGTTACGCCGGGGGATGAGGGCCGCCCGGGTGCCGGTACAGATGCCACAATCCACACCGAACCCGTAGTTTCAAGATCACCGGCTGCCTCCCGCCACGTCCACAACCTCAAATGCCCGCGCGGTACGCGGTGGTGAGCGCCCCCAGCACCGGCGGCCGTACCATCCTCACCGATTCCGGGGTCGCCCCAGCGTCACAATCCGCTGCGAACGCCAAAGGCTCGGGGGAAGTGGGAGTCTGGCGGGAGGCTCCTTGGTGCGGGCCGTTGCCGTTTGCGATGGGTCGGGCGCAGGGGGGTAGGGATTTCCAGGAGACCCCAGGAGTCCGTCTTCCAGCGGAGGTGACGGGATGACTGGTTGTGGCCTCGAGAAGCAGGACCGTTTGTGCGCCGGTTCGAGCGACGGTCGGGACCCGCGAGGTGATGATATTGATGAGATTCAGCGACGGTGGCGTGGCGGTGGATAGGTGAAGCGATGTGGGGTTACCGCGGTCGAGGGATCGCGTTGATCACGCAGCGGTTCGACTCACCAGTTCGGATTCGGCCCCGCCCCCACCTCCTCACGACGTAGAGGGGGCGAGGGAGGCTGGGGGCGGAGCCGCTCGATGTCTCCGCGATGGACCACGCTTGGTCCACCTCCTGCCGATCCACCGAACCGGCACCGCGGTCGGAGGGCTGTCCGAACTCCCGCTCCAGTTTGCGGTGGATGTCGGCGTGGAAGTCGTACAGCAGGTCGAGCAGGGAATCGGCGCAGCGGACGGCCTCGCCGCAGTGTCCGTCGGACACGCGCACCCGGAAGACTGTCGTGCGGCCCGCCGCGAGTTCGGTCAGCCGGTAGCAGCCAAATGTCCCGCCGAGGACGACGTCATCGTCGAGGAGGAGCACCAGCGGGAGCAGGACGGCTCCCCACGCTCTTCCTCATCGCTTGTCACGCTCGCAGCATCGCATCGATCACCGGCTTGAACGGCTCCAGCAGCGACACCCGCGGCTCCGTCTTCTTGCGCGGCTTCGGCCACGCCGAGTCCAGCACGCCTGCGAGGGACAGGGCGGTGTCACAGGCGGTCGGGCCACGGAAACCACCAGCGGCCTCCAGGCAATGGCGGGCAGGGCGCCGATCCGTGCGGCGGTGGCCGGTCAGTGGGGCCGGAGCGCGTCCAGGGCGGCGTCGACGCCGGCCGCGAGTCGGCTCTCATCGGCCGTGGCGCGCGAGACCAGGGCCGAGCCCTGGAACAGCACGAGCAGCAGCTGGGCCTGCGCCTCGGGCGTCGCGCTCGCGGTGACCTCGCCCGCCGCCTGGGCGCGCAGCAGGGCGTCGCTCACCACGGTGATGAACCCGTCGTAGGCGGCGGCCGCCAGGGCGCGGGCCGCCTCATCGCCGGGGAGGAGTTCGGCGGTCGTGTTCCCCACGAGACAGCCCCGCCGGCCTTCGGTCCCGTCGGGTGCGCCGGTGAGCGCGGCCGGCTCAAGAAGCATGCGCCGCAGCACGGGCAGGACCGGGCCGGATTCGAGCATCGCCTCGAGCTGCTCGCGGTTCCGCCTGGCGTACAGCTCCACCGCCTTGAGGTAGAGGCCGTGCTTGTCACCGAACGCCGCGTACAGGCTTCCCCGCTGCACCGCCAGCTCATCGACGAGGTCCTGTACCGAGGTCCCCGCGTAGCCACGCGACCAGAACACGTCCAGCGCCCGCGCCAGCGCCTCTTGCGTGTCGAAGGCGCGGGGGCGACCGGTGCGAGCCATGGCACTGAGCCTACGACTTCTTGACTCCTCGTTCAAGAAGAGCGTACGGTCGCCGCAGCGGACTTCTTGAACGCTTGCACGGAATTTGTTGCACCTCATGCGAAGAGGGAGATGGTCATGCGCGTGTTCGTCACCGGGGCATCGGGCTTCATCGGCTCGGCGGTCGTCACCGAGCTGATCGGCGCGGGCCACCACGTCGTCGGCCTGGCCCGCTCACCGGCGTCGGCCGCCCGGCTGTCCGCTCTCGCCGCCGAGGCCGTCGAGGCCCCACTCGCGGATCTGGACCGCCTCCACGCGGCCGCCGCCTCCTCCGACGGGGTGATCCACCTGGCGTACCGGCACGGCGACCCGTACGAGCAGGCCGCCGAGACCGATCGCGTCGCCATCGAGACACTCGGCGACGCACTGGCGGGCTCCGGCCGGCCCCTGGTCGTCACGTCCGGCACGCTCGTGCTCCCCGCGGGCCGCGTCGGCACGGAGAACGACAAGCCCGACCCGGCGGCACTCGGCGGCGCACGCGGTGCCGGGGAACGCGCGGCCCTGGCCGGTGCCGCCCGTGGCGTGCGCGCAAGCGTGGTGCGCCTGGCCCCCTGCGTGCACGAGAAGGTACGGCGCGGGTTCGCCGGAGCACTCATCGACATCGCCGAGAGGACCGGTGTCGCCGGTTACCTCGGGGACGGCTCGCAACGCTGGCCCGCCCTGCACCGGCAGGACGCCGCCCGGCTCTACCGTCTCGGGGTGGAGAGCGCACCGGCCGGGTCGATCCTGCACGGCGTCGGCGAACAGGGCGTGCCGCTGCGGTTGATCGCCGAACTCATCGGCGGCCGACTCGGCCTGCCGGTACGAGCGATCCCGGACGTCGACGCCGAGGCGCACTTCGGCTGGCTGGCCACCATCGCCGGCTCCGACGCGCCGGCGGTGAGCACCGCCACTCAGGAACTCCTCTCCTGGAGCCCCAGGCACCCCGGCCTGCTCCACGACCTCCAGCACGGCCACTTCTTCGAGGAGGCACAGCGATGAGCACGACCGCCGAGCCCGCGCGTGAGCGGGCCCGCGCGACGGCGGCGCCGAGCACCCGTACTCTGCGCCTGTTCGACCTGCTGATCCTGTCGATCGGCACGTTCACCCTGGGGGTCGACGGGTTCGTCCTGTCCGGACTGCTCCCGCAGGTCGCCGCGTCGCTCCACGTCTCTCCCGGCACGGCCGGGCAGCTCACCACCCTGTTCGCGCTCGTCTACGCGGTGGGCTCGCCGATCATCGCCACCCTGGCCGGCAACTGGGACCGTCGCCTGCTGCTCGCCACCGGGATGGCGGTGTTCGTGGCCGGGGTGATGGTGCAGGCCATCGGCCCCACCTTCTCCGCCGTCGCGGCGGGACGCGTGCTCGCCGCGCTCGGCGCGGCCGGCTACCAGGCCACCGCCTACAGCACCGCCGGGATCCTCAGCGACGACGAGCACCGCGCCCGGTCGCTGGCCGTCGTCGCCGGCGGCAGCTCGGTCGCCATCGTCGCCGGTCTGCCGTTCGGCATCCTCGTCGGCCAGACCTGGGGCTGGCGCGTCGCAATGTGGGTGCTGGTCGCCCTCGCCGGCCTGTCCGCCCTGGCCGTCGGCCTGCTCCCCGCCGTCCACGCGCCGCGCCTGTCCCTGCGCCGGCGAGCCGGCGCGCTCACCGACCGCCGGGTACTCGCAATCCTGGCCGGCACCGTCACCGTGCTGACCCCCGGCTTCCTCGTCATCGCCTACCTTCCGGCGATCATGCGCAGCTCCGGCGCCTGGGTCGTGGCCGCGATGCTCGTCTACGGTGCCGGGCAGGTCACCGGGACGATCCTCGTCCCGCGGCTCATCCGCCGGCGTGGCGCCCGCACCGCACTGTTGGCGGGAGCCTGCGGCGTCACCGTCGTCACCGCCCTGCTCACGGCGACCCGCATGAGCGCCCTCGCCGCGACCATGACCATGGCCCCGCTCGGCCTCGCCATCGGCCTGACCGTCGTCCCCCAGCAGCATCGGCTCTTCGCGGACGTACCGCGGCTCGCGCCGGTCGCCGTCGGCCTCAACGGCTCGGCGATCTACGTCGGCAGCGCCCTCGGCGCCGGCCTCGGCGGCCTCGCCCTCGTCACCGGCGGCAGCACCGCGCCCACCATCACGGCCGCCGCCGTCGGACTGCTCGCCACCCTCCTCACCGCCACAACGGTCCGCAGCGCATAGACGCCCGCATCGACGCTGGGCATCCGAGGCGAGCATCCACAGCCGTCATTTCGCGCACCGTCGTGGAGCGAGGGCGACAACAGCTATCCGCGGAGAGCGCTGCGACTCTCGGCAGCAACGTCCTCGCTGTTGCCCAATCTCATCGACATGGAACGGCCACGGGTATCGGCGTTGGCGGAACTCATCGAGAAACGTTGCTGATAGACGCAAACAGAACCAGGATGACCGTGACGCCGGATGGGGCGTCGTCGGCATCGTCGTTGGCGTCAGAGTCGTCTGTGTCCAAACTGGGCGCGGGCGTGAAACAGATCGGATTGTGGCTGGTGGTCGAGGTGACCAGGGAGCTGGACCTGGCCACCGCCCCGGGGCTGCTCGACCAGGTCGGTCGGCTGATCGCGTTGACGGCGTCGCCGTGCATCGCGCTGGAGATGTCCGGGGTCACCTTCTGTGATTCTTCGGGGATCAACGCGGTGGTCCGGTTGTGGAAGCGCATCAGGGCCACCGGCGGACAGATCATGGTGCTGTGCCCGCGCCCCCGACTGGCCGAGCTGCTGGCCAGGACCGGCGTGGACAGTCCAAGGACGAGCTGTTCACCGCGGTCCTGCGGCACCAGGACGAGATCGGCCGGAAGGAGGTGGCGCGGTTGCGCGCCGCCCGGAAGGAGCCCGCCGCGGCCCGTGCCGACCCCGCCGAGATGATCGTCGAAGTGGTCCGGCACAACGCCACCGTGCCCGGCCTGGTGCAGCTGGCGGCGTGTTTCTCAGCGGAGGCGTCCGACCCCGCCCATCCGGCCCACACCTTCTTCCGCGAGCGCTACGGCGCCTACCGCACGGACACCGCCGCGACCGTCCGGAACATGCAGGAACAGGGACGGCTCCCCCCGCACTTCGACCCCGACCGCGTCTCCGTCATGCTCAACGCGCTCGTCGAAGGACTCCAGATCCTCTGGATGCACGACCCGGACGTGGACATGGCGGACCACGTCGCCTACTTCTGGGAGCTGATCGGCCCGCCCGACGGCCCCGTGGCCGCCGATCCGCCGGTCCCTGGCCACCTTGGGCAAGGCGGTAGGTGACCGGCCGTTCCCGTCGTACACTCCGGTTCCGGGAACCGACCGAACTCGTGCGGTTCCAATTGATCCGTGGAGGCGGGGTATGGCCGTGCCACGAGGTATGGGAATCCTTTTTCGTGTACTCGTGGCCGCCGGACTCGCGGCCGACGCGTGGATCCACTGGCGGTTCGCGCCCGACATGGCCCCCGGGCCCCACGCCCCCGGCGGCACCATCGCGGGGGACGACCTGTTCCGCGCCCAGGCGATCGCCGCGGCCCTCGCCGGACTGCTCGTCCTCGTGATCGCGAACAGATGGACGTATGCGATCGCGTTCCTGGTCGCCGCCAGCGCCGCGGGCGCCGTCCTGCTCTATTACTCCGTGGACTTCGGGCGGCTCGGCCCGATCCCGCGCATGTACGACCCGGCCTGGTCCAGCGACAAGACGATCAGCCTTTCGGGCGAGGTCGTGGCCGCGCTCGCCGCTCTGGCCGGCTTCCTCACGTTCCGCGCCCCGGAGCGGCACCGCGCCACGTCCTCGTCCCGCTGAGACCCGTACGCCCCCGCGCGATCAGACGGCGACCAGCACCGGGATGGTCAGAGCGATGAGGACGGTGAGGATCCAGAGGGCGGGGGCGGAGCCGAGGATCTGCTCGCGGCGGATCGTGGCGCGGGCGGCCTCGGTCTGGCTGCGTGCGACCCACCACGGATTCTCCCGGTGTTCCAGCCAGGCGTAGACGGCGCCCAGCCCGGCACCGTACGCGAGATGCCCGACCAGGCCGGGGAAGGCCGTGGCGATGCCCGAGGCGCTCCACCGCGGCGGCTGGCCGAGGAGGACGGGCAGCAGGGTCAGCGCACCGAGCACCCACCAGAAGAAGCCGTACGACAGGCCCCAGCCGACCCCTGAGGCGAGGTCGTAGCTGCGCCGGCGGAACAGCAGCGCGTAGGAGACGCCGATCAGCTGGGCGATGACGAGGTGGATGATCCACCCGGCGACGGCTCCGCGGGCCCCGACCAGCCGGGCCACCGTGGGCAGCACGTCCACCGTTCCCCATACGAAGCCGAAGACGATCCCGCCGGCGAGCCCGGACAGCGCGCCGTAGCCGACCGCCCGCAGACCGCGCGTGCCGGCCTCGTGGTGCCGGAGCCGGACGTCGTCGACGAACAGGCCGCGGGCGAGCGAGCCGAGCCAGCCGAAGACCGCGGCGATCCCGGCGCCCGCCAGCAGGTACGGCGGCAGTCTGCTGGTGGCGGCCGCGACGTCCGGCTGCGTCCAGTGCAGCGTGCCGTCGCCGACGAGGGCCCGGAGGGTGAGATCGGCGACGACCCACCACAGGAATCCGTAGGCGGTACCGCGGACGAGCGCGGGACCGGTTCCCTCGGCCCGGCCGGTGAACACGAGCGGATAGCCGATGCCCATGCATATCGCCACGGCGGGCAGCCAGCCCAGCCTCGCTCCCGCGCCGATCCCGAAGGCCGCCACGAGGAGGCCGGCGACGATCGCGGCGGCGAGCAGGCCGCGCAGCAGGGTCCTCGGCCGCACGTGGTCGTCGGCGGCGAACCGGCCGTCACGGTGCAGGAGGGCGAAGACGACGGCGGTGACCGCACCGTAGTAGAGATGTCCGAGCAGGCTCGGCACGGCGGCCTGCGCGGTCTGCAGGCTCCAGGTCATCGGGGTTCCCGAGAGCAGGGGCAGCAGGGTCAGCGCCCCCAGGAACCACCAGAACACGCCGTAGGCCAGGCCCCAGAACAGCAGCTCGCTGGACCTGGTCCGCTGGTGCACGACGAGCAGCCCGAACCCGGCGCCCACCAGCGCCGCGATTACCATGTGCAGCGTGAAGCCGACCCCGGCCGAGCCGGACCGGACGAGCAGGGCGACGGTCCCGAGTTGCCCGAGCGAGCGCATCGCCGCACCGAAGGCCAGGCCCCCGGCGATTCCGGCGAGCGCTCCGGGCAGGGCGCCCTGGCGGAGGTACGGCCCCCGAACCGCGAGGCCGGCGGCCGTCATGGGACGTCCCGGACGGGCACCGAGGGCGTCTCGGGGTGGCCGGTGGTGACGACGATGTCGCGGGGGAAGACCAGGTCGAGACCCCAGTCGAGGAGCACGCGCACGCGGCGCTCCAGCCCCGGGAGTTTCGCCAGATAGATGCCGCGCCAGAGCAGCCAGGCGCTCAGGCCGGAGAAGGGCCGCCCGCGGATCTCGCCGGCGGCGGTGCGGTGGCCGAGCGCGACGAATATGCCGATGGTGGTGAAGCGGAACGGCTTGGGGCGGCGGCCCCTCAGTACCGCGGCGATGTTGTCGGCGACCGCCTTGCCCTCGCGCATGGCGTGCTGAGCGGTCGGCGGGTAGGGCGCGCCGTCCTCGGCGGGGATCTGGGCGCAGTCGCCGATCGCCCAGACGCCCTCCAGTTCGAAGGCGCGCAGCATGCGGTCGACGACGACCGAGCCGCCGCGGCCGCGTTCGCCCGGCAGGGACCTCAGCAGCGGGCTCGGCCGGTTGCCCGCGGTCCAGACGAACGTCGACGTCGGGATCACCGAGCCGTCGCCCAGCCGTACGTCGCGGTCGGTGGCGCCGCTCGCGCGGACGCCGAGGCGGAACTCGATCCCGCGGGCCCGCAGTTTCCCGAGCGCGTAGTCCCCCAGGCGGTCCGACAGTTCGGGCAGGATGCGCTTGCCCGAGTGGACGAGGACGAAGCGCGGCTCGTCCGGGCGAATGCCCGGGTAGAAGTGGAGCACGCCGTGGGTGAGGTCGTACAGTTCCGCGGCCGCCTCCGTCCCGGCGAACCCGCCGCCCGCCACGACGAAGGTCAGCAGGCGGGTCCGCTCGGCGGGATCGGTCTCCTGGTCGGCGCGCTCCAGCAGGGTCAGCACACGGTCGCGCAGGCGCGCCGCGTCGGCGAGCGACTTGAGCGTGAACGCGTTCTCGGCCAGGCCCGGCAGGTCCAGGAAGTGCGGGACGGACCCGACCGCCAGGACGAGATGGTCGTAGGCGACGGCCTCCCCGGTCCCCAGCCGGACGAGGCGCCGCGCGACGTCGATCTCGGCGACGCGGCCGTGCCGGAACCGCGTATGGGCCACGGCCGCGCGGACCGGCGTACTGATGTGCTGGGCTTCCAGTCCGCCGGACGCGACCTCGGCGAGCATCGGCGTGAAGAGCAGGAAGTTGGAGTCGCTGATCAGCGTCACCCCGACGCGCTGGCTCCGCAGGTTCAGCCGCTCGAACCGGCGGGCCGCGCTGACACCGCCGAATCCGCCCCCGACGATCACCACATGCGGCAGCGGGGGTTCGGCGGGGCGAAGGGCCGCGCGTCCGCTGAGGCGGGTCGTGGCCAGATGGAAGAGGGCCCCCGCGAGGGCACCTTGGAGCAACGACCCGACCAGTTCCGGATAGGCGGCCGTGGCCGCCGCGACCGACCAGGTCGGGGTGTCGCCGTTGAGCAGCGGGTCCACGGTCAGCCACCAGACGACCCAGCCGAGCAGTCCCAGCAGCAGCCCGGCCGACGCGGACACCGCCGGTCCGAAGGGCCGCCGCCCGACGATCGCGCCGAGCGCCGCGCCCGTGACGCTGGCGTATGCGGCGAAGACGGCCCAGCCGTACGTGCCATGCTGCGCGACCGGATCCTGCCATGCCATGAGCGCGCCCAAAAGCAGCCCCGACAGCAGCCCGCTCACCACTCCGCTGAGCAGCCGGACGCCGCCGCCGGGCGCCGTCGGCAAGTACTCCTGCAGGCCCATGCCGCATCACCGTCCCACTTCGTAAAGCGGGCGCCTTCTCGTCCCTCGGCGGTCCCGCCCCAGCGTCGCACGAACCGCCCGGCTTGTCCTGCGGCGACCGCCACTATCCCGATGACCCGCGAAGTGCTTGCAGGAGTTCGGAGATGACGGACGGATCGGGCGTGTGGGCATGGAGAGCGCGACGCGGGCGGCGAGGCCGGCCGCCCGGGACCAGATCGTCGCGGCGGCCTCCGCCGGGGTGCCCACGACGGCGATGCGGTCGAGGAGGGCGTCAGGGATCAAGGACGCGAGTTCGTCCCAGCGACCGTCCCGGCTCCTGACCAACAACCGACCGGCCAGCGGCGACAGCGAGCCGGTTCGGGCGGAGTTACCGCCGTCGGTCGTTCGGACGTTGGAAGCGGCCGCTATCTAGTCGGAGGGCTTGACTGAGCTGAAAGGCTTGGCCGTTTCGAGCTGTGCGGCGATGTTGACGAGCTGGTCCTCCCGGCCGTAGGCGGTGACGAGTTGGACGCCGACGGGCAGTCCGGCGCGTTCCAGTGCAGCGGGAGGCTGATCGCGGGCTGGCCGACGAGGTTGAAAGCGCGGGTGAAGGCCGTGTACTTCGCCTGCAGGTGGCGGTTGGCCAGCGGGTCGCCGGGGGCGGGTGTGAAGGTGTCGAGGGGCGCGGGTGGTTCGCCGGTGGTCGGGGCGAGCAGCAGGTCGTGGCCATCGGCCCACCACTGGTGCATGGCGCGCCGATGGCGGGTGAAGGCGGCCAGGGCCTGGGCGTACTCCACCGCGCCGGCTTCGCGTCCCTTCCCGCACGCGAGCGCCCAGGGGTGGTGCTCCACGTCGTCGGGGGTGGCCTCGCGTCCGAGTGTCTCGGAAAGCCGAGCGATCATCTGGGCCATATGACTCGAGGCCACGATGTTGAGCCGCTCGGTGATCGTGGGATCACCGAGGGCGGTGGGGAAGGCCGGCTCAACGTGGTGGCCCAGCGCCTGCAGGAGATGAGCGGTCTGGCGTACGGCCTGGGCGCAGTCGGGATGGACGGCACCGCCGCAGGGATAGTGGTCGAGCAGCCCGATGCGCAGTGGGCCGGAGTCACCGGACAGTTTCTGGAGGTAGGGTCGGCGGCGTGCGGGCGTGGTGACCGTGTCGCCCACGCCGGGGCCGTGTACCGCGTTCGTCACGGCGAGCTCGGCGCGGCCGCGGCGTAGCCGACGACCGCTCCGGGCCAGCGGGCCATCTCGTTCTCGATCTGCGCAGGACCGTGCACTTCGCGAAATACCTGTCGGACCCGGCCTTCAGAAGGAAGATCTCGCGGCAACTTAACAAGGGCGAGAGCTTGCATGCGCTGACCTGCACCACGCGCAGCAGGACACGGCGTCATCAATGTCGACGTCAAGGCGGAACTGGCCAAGCTCGATACCAACCCGTGAAGGGCTGCCAGAGCGATTTGTTCCAGGTCGGCCTGGAGTGCGCGGAGGCTCGCGGTGCGCAGGTCGCGCAGGTGTGCGGCGATGTCGGCGGACTGCGGGGAGCAGTTGCTCGCCGAGCTGATCAGCATGCAGCCGTGCGGGCGGTCCGGGCGGGTGTAGGCGGCGGCCGCCTCGTGCAGCAGCCGCTGGACGGCGGCGCGGCTGCATGCTGATCAGCTCGGCCAGCGCGTGATGGGCGAAGGCGGCATATGTGGCCAGGTAGCGGTCGAGTGCCTCCAGGAACAGAGCTCGTTTGTCGCCGAACGCGGCGTACAAGCTGAGGTAGCGTCGTAGCCGTGCTCCCAGAACACGGGGTTCAAGCAGGTGGTGGAGATCGTGCGCAAGGAGGGCAAGGCGGTCGCGGCCCGGCGCTGCGCGCGGCTGGCGCTGCACGCCCTCCCCACAGCGGGGGCGCGCGGCTGCCCGGCCGCGCCGGCGAGCCACCGCTGCTCATCCACGGCTCCAACATCGCCACTGGCCTGCGCCCGCTGGCCACCGCGCTGAGCTGCAGCGCACCTTCGGTCAGCCTGCTACACTACCACCGGCGCGGAATGGGCGGCAGCACCGGCCGCGGCGGACCATTCAGCATCGAACAGGACGCCGCCGACGCCCTCGGCCTGCTGGACGCCCTCGACCTGCCCTCCGCCCACATCGCGGGATACTCCTATGGCGCGCCGGTCGCCGTTCAGGCCGCGCTCACCGCGCCCAAGCGGACCTGCAGCCTCATCCTGCTGGAGCCGATCCTCAAACAAGTGCCCAGCGCCGCCGGGTTCTTCAGCGGCATGCACCACGTCATGGACCGCTACAGCACCGGCGACACGGCGGCGCGGTCACCGCCACCTTCGCCTCACTCGGCGGCGACAACTGGCCAGAACTCATCGCAACTGCCGGAGCCGACGCCTTCGGCGCGGCCGTCCGCGACACCGAAATCTTCTACCGGGGAGAAAGGCCGTCCCTGGACGCCTGGAGGTTCGACCCCGGCCTCGCCTCCGCCGTGCGATCACCCGTCCTCTCCGTCCTCGGAATGCGCAGCGGACCGTTCTTCACCGAAGGCCGCGACCCCATCCACCAACATTTCCCGCAGTGCACGGACGCCGACATCCCAGGCGCCAACCACCTGCTCAACCTCCAAGCCTCCGAACTCATCGCCTCCGAGGTCACCCATTTCCTCGTCGATGATGGAGCGACTGGTTCCGGACCTGGCGGCAGTTACCGTCGGTGTTCAAGGCATCCTGGCAGACGGTGCACCATCGCTTCACCGAGTGGAGCGCCGCGCGCGTGTGGGCCAAGCTGCATCGGGTGCTGCTGGACGAGCTGGGTGCGGCCGGTGAGCTGGACTGGTCGCGGTGCGCGATCGACTCGGTCAGCTTCCAGGCGGCCAAAGGGGGAGTTGACCGGCCCGAATCCTGTCGACCGCGGCAAGCCTGGATCGAAGTTCCGATTTCTGGTCGATCGGGCTGGTCTGCCGCTGTCTGTGGGAATTTCTGTGGCCAAGACTCACGACAAGCTCGCCTTGGCGCCGCTGGGGCGGAGCATCCCGCCGATCCGAAGGTCCAGAATGCCCGGTCGATCAGTTTGTCCTGTGTAGGGTGACGTCTCCTTACACCCTGGGTACTTGCCTATGCGCGCAGGAGGACAAGCGGTTTCAAGCCCAGGACACCTTGGTGTCGGAGAATCGGAACAGCCGGAGGGTGAGCAGGGCCGTGACGAGGGTGTACGCCCAGAGGACGGCCACGGGCGTGATCGCCGCGCCGAGTCCTCCGGGCGACAGCACGACGTGGTCGAATCCTTGGACGGCCCAGTAGGTGGGAAATGCCGGCGCGGCCGACTGCATCCAGTCCGGCAGCGAAGCTAGTGGGACGAGAGCCCCGCCGATTCCTCCCATCATCAGGCCGCCGAGGTTGCTGATCGCGTTCAGTTGCTGGATGTTCCGCGACAGCGCGGTGACGAGCAGCGAGTAGGAGACGACGAACGCCGACAGCGACAGCGCGACGAGCATGGTGGCGAGCATCGACCCGCGCGGCCGGAACCCGTACAGCGAGGCGGCGAGGGAGAACACCGCGATCTGCTGGAAGGCGACCACCAGCAGCCCGGTCAGCGCCTTGCCTGCCGCGATCTCCCACGACGCGGCCGGGCTGGCGCGCAGGCGATTCCAGGTGCGCCATCCGTGCTCGCGGAAGAAGGAGAAGCCGATCGTGCCGGTGACCGAGAAGGCGAAGACGACCGAGAGTCCCGGCACGGCGAAGAGCACGCCGGAGTCGTCGCCGCGCGCACGCAGGACGGCCTGTGCCGCCGGCGCGACGAAGGCGACGAGGACGATCGGGGTCGCGATGAAGATCAGCAGCACCGATGGTGAACGTCGCAAGAGCCGCAGTTCGTGGTGGCAGATCGCCAGCAGGACGGTCGCACGGCCCATCACACTCTCGCCTCCCGGCTCGCGGGCGGCTCAACGGCGGCGGTGCCGGGGCCGCCCGGCTCGGTCAGGGACAGGAAGACCGCTTCGAGGGTCGGCCGGACGATCTGGACCTGCGCCAGCGAGCCCGAGCGGGCGGTGAGGTCTGGCAGCAGCCGTTCCATCGTCCCGGACGGATCGCGGGTGGCGACGCGCACGGTGTTCGGTGCCACGAGCGTGGCGCTCTCCTGCGGGTGGAGGGGCAGCGAAGGCGGCGGCCCGTCGAAGCGGATTTCCAGGCCGGTGTCCCCGTGGGCGTTCAGCAGGTCGGCGCACGTACCGGCCGCGGTGACACGGCCGCGGTTCATGATGACCACGTCGGCGTGCAGGGCCTCCACTTCGTGCAGGTAGTGGGTCGTGTACAGGATCGCGCTCCCCGCCGCGGCGAGCTCCCGGACGGTGTCGGTGATCGCGTTGCGGGACTGGACGTCGGCGCCGACCGTCGGCTCGTCCAGCAGGATCAGTGCTCTCCCGCCCATCAGGGCCATGGCCGTGTGGACCCGGCGCTGCTGCCCGCCGGACAGGGTCCGGCACGGACGGCGCAGGAAGTCGGTGAGCGCGAGCCGCTCGGCGACGTCGCGGACACGTGCCGGGCGGTCGCGGCCGGGTACCCGCGCGAGGCGGGCCATGAGGTCCAGGTTCTCCTCCGGCGTGAGCGTGAGGTAGAGACCGAGGTCCTGCGGCGCGATCCCGAGGTTCGCGCGGGCGCGCCGCGCATGGCGGGCCATGTCGGTACCGCAGACTCGGACCCGGCCGCCGTCCGGCCGCAGGAGGCCCGCGACGATCGAGATGAAGGTGGACTTGCCCGCGCCGTTGCGGCCGAGGAGTGCGACGACCTGTCCGGCGGCGACGCGCAGGTCCATGCCGTCCAGCACCCGCACGGGCCCGAAGCTCTTGGAGACGGTCTCGGCGTCGAGCATCGTCAGATGTCCGCGTGTTCGTGCAGGGCGGCGACGAGGCGGCCGGCGGCCGCGTCCATGAAGTCCGCGCGGAAGCGGTCGCGGCTGTAGGCGAGCGTCGTGTGCAGTGTGTCCCCGATGATCACGGCCTTCAGTTCGATGAGCCTGCTGATGGGGATGCGGCGGTCGGGGAAGGCGCGTGCCTGGGTGGCCGCGTAGCGCACCGGCCCACCGGCGCCGCCGTCCAGGCGGCCGGTGTAGTTCACCGAGATCTCGGAGCGTCCGGTGAGGTCGCGGGCCCCCTCCTCGGTGAGGTGGCGGAGCGCGCCGTAGCCGGAGCCGTGGTCCGGGACTCCGGTCAGCCGCCGCCGCACCCCCTCCAGCGAGACGGACGGGCCGATCGGGACGACGACCGGATAGACGCTGGTGAACCAGCCCATGGTCCAGGCGAGGTCCAGGTCGGGCGAGGTGGACCGGCGTCCGTGGTCCCGGAGGTCCACCCGGATCTCACCTTCGGGCACCCAGTCGGAGAGGCTGGTGAGGAGGGCCGTCAGCAGGAGCGGGACGAGGTCGGGGTCCACGGCCAGAAGGGAGGATGTGGCGGAGGCGTCCAGGGTCGCCGTGCTCGACTGCATGGATCCGAGCAGGGCCGGTCCGTGGTCGTGGTTCACCGGGACCTGCACGGTCTCGGCGGCGTCCTGCTCCGCCCAGTAGGCGAGCTGCGCTCTGACGTCACCACTCGCCGCACGCTTCGCCTCCTGCCTGGCCCAGACCGCGTAGGGCGTGGTCGGTTCCGGCAGTTCCACGGGCTGGGACTCGCTCAGCGCGCGGTACGCCGTGAACAACTCGTAGATCAGCATCCAGATGGAGTGACCGTCGACGGCCAGATGGTGCACCGAGACGAGCACACTGGACGGCCGCCCGGGGCCCCGGTCGCCGACGACCAGGGACACCAGCGGCCCGGTGCGCAGGTCGCGGGCGGCCTGCAGTTCCCCCGCCCTGGACCTGAACATCGCCAGGGCGGCGACATCGGACGAGCGGCTCAGGTCGAGCGACTCGACGTGCGGCGCCGGTCCGGAGCCTGGTGGCGCGAGCGTCTGCCGCCATCCGGACGGCGTTCGCGCGAGGCGCAACCGGAGGGCGTCGTGGCGGTCGACGACCCGGCTGGCGGCCTGAAGGAGCAGGTCGGGGTCGATGCGCTCGTCGCAGTCCAGGAGGGCCTGCGTGTCCCACGCCTCCGGGGCGGGGTCCGCGAGGTGCAGGTAGTGGTACTGCACCGGGGTCAGCGGGACTTCCGACGCGGCATCGACCCCGGCGGCGGATGCGACGGATGCGGCGGCGGACGCGAGCCTGCCGACCATCCCGGCGACCGAAGCCTCCCGCAGGTCCTCGACTCGGAGGTGGACGCCGCGCTCCCTGGCCATGGAGACCACCCGCATCGCCGTGAGGGAGTCGCCGCCGAGCTCGAAGAAGTTGTCCTGGGGGCGCACCTGCCTGCGTCCGAGGGCGCGCTGGAAGACGTCCTGGAGGATCTCCACCACGCCGTCACCGGACGTGGGCGGGATGCCGTCCTCGGCGGATCCGGAAGGCGGGCTCGGTTCGGTCCGGCCTCGCCAGAAGCGTTCATGGCGCCACCGGTCGATGGGGAGCGGATCGTCCGCCGCGGTGGCGGTGGTGTCGTCCTCGCCGGGGAGCGGTCGGGCGCCGGTGTCGAGCCGGGCCTCCTCGATCAGCAGGTGCGCGTTGGTCCCGCCGAAGCCGAAGGAGGAGACCGCCGCGACGCGCGGGTGCGGCGCGGCGTCCCAGCGCGTCGCCTCGGTCGGCACGTAGAAGCCCGTCGGCCCTGGATCGATAGCGGCGTTCCACCGCCGGAAGTGCAGGTTGGGCGGTATCACGCCGCTGCGGACGACGAGCGCCGCCTTGATGAGTCCCGCGATGCCCGCCGCTGCCTCCAGGTGGCCCATGTTCGTCTTCACCGAACCGAGGGCGCATCGTCCGCCGTCCCTCCCGTACACCATCGACAGGGCGTCGAACTCGATCGGGTCGCCGAGCGAGGTGCCCGTCCCGTGGGTCTCGATGAAGCCCACGGACGAGGGCGCGATCCCGGCTTTTGCAAGGGCCTCGGACAGTACGTCGCGCTGCGCGAGGACGGAGGGCGCGGTCAGTCCCTGGGACCGGCCGTCCTGGTTGGTCGCCGATCCCCGCAGCACGGCGACCACCTGGTCCCCGGCGGTGACCGCGTCCACCAGCCGCTTGAGCACGATGACGCCGGCGCCCTCACCGCGGACGATCCCGTCGGCGTCGGCGTCGAACGCTCCGCACCGCCCTTTGGGAGACAGCATCCCCCACTGGGAGAGCGCGACCTGGGTCTCGGGGGCCAGCATCAGGCTGACGCCACCGGCGAGCGCGGTGTCGCACTCGCGCAGCCGCAGCGACTGGCAGGCCAGGTGGACGGCGACCAGGGACGACGAGCAGGCGGTGTCGACCGCCATGCACGGGCCGCTGAGGTCCAGTAGGTACGACAGCCGGCCCGCCGTCACGGAGTGGGCGTTGCCGGTCGTGGTGTAGGCGTCCACTGCGGCGATGTCGTCATGGCCTGTGCGGAGGTAGTCGTTGTAGTAAACGCCGACGAAGACCCCCGTCCGGCTGCCGGCGATCGCCGGCGGCTGAAGGCCGGCGTCGTCCAGGGCCTCCCAGGCGACCTCCAGCAGCAGTCGTTGCTGGGGGTCCATCGCCGCCGCCTCCTGCGGCGTGATCTTGAAGTGTTCGGCGTCGAACCCGGCGACGTCGTCGAGGAACCCGCCGCGGCGGGACGTCGCGCGGCCGGGGACGGGCGCGGAGGCGCCGGCCGGGGCGGTGTCGACGTCCCACCGGTCGGACGGCACGTCGCGGACCGCGTTCCATCCCGCCAGCAGGTTCCGCCAGTAGGAGCGGGGTCCGCTGACCCCGCCGGGGAAGCGGCAGCCGATGCCGACCAGCGCGATGGGCTCGCTCAGCACGGCCTCCGCCGCCCGGTTCATCCGGGCGGCGACCTCGGCGCGCCGGCCGGGGGAGAGGCGGTGGAGTCGTTCGGTGATGCTCGCCGCGGTCATGCCGCATCGCCTCCCAGGGCTTCGATCTCGTCGAGCAGGACCGTGAACGGGCTGTGCTCCGCGGACGCCGGTTCGGCGGTTGTCGGCGCGGCGGTTGTCGGTGTGGCAGTGGTCGGCGCGATCGTCTCCGGAGCCGGCGTGCGGCCGAGCTCCTGCCCGATGCGATGCTCGAGATGGCCGATGATCGCCTCGGTGGTCGGATGGCGCCACAGCAGCGTCGTCGGCAGCCGGATCCCGGTCGCGCGGTCGAGGCGGCGGCAGATGGCGACCGCCATGATCGAGTCGAGCCCGTGCTCGGCGAGCGGAGTGTCGGACTCGAGGTCCCCGGCCGCCGTCCCCATCTCCTCCGCCACCGTCGCGTTGACGAGATCGGCCAGCTCCTGCCGGAGCGCCGTCGCGGACGACCCTGCCCACCGGTCCAGTGCCGCCGGTGGACGCGGCAGCAGATCGTCCGCGGCTCCCGCAACGACAAGGGCGTGGTGCACGCCGCTGCGGTGCACCCGGTCCCACGCGTCGAGCGCCTCTTGCTCCTCAAGCGGCCGCATACCGGTTCGCCGCATCAGCTCCCGGACGGCCGCGCCGCCGGACGTCACCGCCATGCCGAGTCCGCGCCACGGCCCCCAGCCGATGCTCACCGTGTGGCACCCCTCCCGAGACCGGTGCGCGGCCAGCGCGTCCAGGTAAGCATTGGCCGCGGCGTAGGCGCCCTGCCCTGGAACCCCGGCCAGCGCCCCGGCGGACGAGAAGAGCACGAGGAAGTCCAGATCTCCGGGCGGGAAAAGGCGGTGGAGGTGGTCCGCTCCGCCGACCTTGGCGTGCAGGATGTCCCGCATCGCCTGTTCATCGAGCCGGTCGACGGGCAGGTCGGCGGCCGTCCCCGCCGCGTGGACCACGCCGCGGATCGGCGCGTGGGCGCGCAGGACCACCGCGAGCGCATCCAGGTCTCCGACGTCGACCGGTTCGGTCAGCACGGTGACACCCGCGGTCTCCAGGGCGCGGACCGCGTTGATGCGCGTGCGGACGTCCTCGTCGAAAACATCGTCCCAGCATTCCCGCGGTGGAAGCGGCGTCCTCGCGAGCAGGAGGAGCCGTTTGGCCCCGCGGGCCGCCAGATGCTTTGCCGCGATGAGACCGAGGGCGCCGAGACCGCCTGTGACGACGTAGACGCCGTCCGGGTCGCATACCAGGGGCGGACGGCTCTCCAGCGCGCCCAGCGGAACCGGCTCCGGCCGCGTCGCGACACCGTCGCGCACGCCCGTGACGTCCGGCGCCCCGTGCAGCAGCGTCGCAACAACGGCCTTCGCTGACGTCTCCGCGCTGTCATCCGGGTCCAGATCCACGATCCCGCCCCAGTGATCGGGCAACTCGGCGGCCATGACCTGCCCGAGACCCCAGAGTGGGGCCTCCCCGAGGCCCGCGTGGGCGCCCGCCCTTACTCCCGCGGTCAGCACCCACAACCGGCCATGGCCCGCCACCGCTCGCGAGCGGATCGCCTCGACGGCCGAGGCGCAGCGCTGCACCACTGCGTCGACGGTGTCGCCACCACCACCGCCCCCCGCCGGGGAGGGGAGGAGGACGACGGCGTCGGCGGACGCGGCGGTCGCCGGATCATCAGCGAGCACGACCTCGACTCCCTCGTCCTCAAGGTACCGGGCGATCGGCTCGGCCAGCGGATGGGGAGTTCCCGGCAGGACGACCGTCCCGATCGGCCGGCGCGGGCCGTTCGGGCGCGACACCCACTCGATCGTGCGGATCGGCTGGGCCGCCGGAACTCCGGTCACGGAGGGCGGTCCGACCAGGCGCGCGTAACCGACGCCCGTCAGGTACAGCAGGAGGTCGCCGTCGACCGTGGTGACCTCGATGTCGAAACCGGGGACGGTCCCGGCGCCGGGCCGCCGCCGGGAGAGCACGCGGAAGCGTTCCCCTGGTTCGCGCACCGGGCACAGGGCCTCGACGTGCGCCGGGACGAGCAGTTCAGGATGGTGTGCACCGGCCAGTGGAGCCAGTTGCAGGGCCGCGTCCAGTGCGCACGGCAGGCCGCCCGCCGTCGCGGGACTGTTGCTCGCGCCCACGCGCACCTCCGCCATGAGGTGGTCGCCGGTGCGGGCGATCTCGGTGATCCGCCAGGGAAACGCACGGCCCTCGATCCCGAGACCGGACAGGATCCGTTCGAACTCGTCCGGAGACATGAGGCTGCGGCCGGGATCCTCCAACACGCGGCGGGCCTCTGCCGGAGGCGGCGCGCCGACGGCCGTCATGCGCGACGTCGCATGCGTGCTCCATGAGCCGCTGTCCGGGCGGACGGCGAGGTCCAGCCCTTCGTCTCTCGCGATGACCTGTACTTCCGCGGGCCGGTCGAGCGGCACGAACCGGAGCAGGTCCACGGTCGCGAGGGCCGAGCGGCCGAGTTCACCGGCGGCGGCGAGCAGGCTGCCCAGCAGCACCGAAGCCGGCACCACGGGCAGGCCCCGCACGGTGTGCATGCCGGGATAGGGCGGCGAGGCGGGCGACAGCCGGCTCCGCCAGACGTCACAGGCAGGCTGCAGGCCCACGCTGCTGCGCTCGCCCAGAAGCGTGCCCGGAAGGCCCGCCGCGGGCCCCGGGGATGGAGCGGGCGGTCCGGCGGGCTGCTCCGTCGTCCCCGGTTGCGGCCGTGCCGACCCCGGCCGGCGGTGGCGCCAGGCGGCTGTCGGCAGGTCGATGAGACGTCCCCGGGTCGCGGGGCGCGCGAGACCGAGCACCTGCAGGAGGGCGAGGGCACCGTGGAAGGCGGACGTCTCGTCCGGTCCCCGGCGCAAGGTGTGGACCGTGCCGACATCGCCGCCGCCGGCGATCTCGTCTATCGCCGCAAGCAGGACCGGGTGCGGCGCGATCTCGACGAAGACCGTGTGGCCGTCGGTGAGCGCGGCCTCCACCGCGTGCTGGAACCGGACGGGCCGGCGGAGGTTGGCGCTCCAGTAGCCGCCGTCGAATTCGGGCACCGCGTGCGGGTCGGGCAGGACGGTGCCGTAGAAGTCGGCCGACGGACGGCGGACGGTGAGCCGGCCCAGCCCGCTTTCCAGTTCGGCGAGCAGGGGCTCCACCTGAGCGGAATGGGAGGCGACATCGACCGCCACGGCGCGCGCCGGCACCCCGGCCTCCTCGGCGTGGCGCAGCAGCGCGTCGATCCGGGCGGACGGGCCGGTGAGGACGGTCTGCGACGGTGAGGAGTACACGGCGGTCTCGACGCCGGGGAACCGTGCGGCGAGCACGTCGGCGTCCCGCGCAGGCAGCCCGATCACAGCCATGGCTCCCTCGCCGGCAATCCTTTTCATCAGGCGGGAGCGGCGCACGACGACGCGCAGACCGTCCGCCGTGTCGAGCGCTCCGGAGACGACGGCCGCGGCGACCTCTCCCACGGAATGGCCGATCACCGCCGCCGGCTCGGCGCCGTGACCGCGCCAGAGTCGCGACAGTGCGACCTGGACGGCGAACAGCACCGGCTGCACGGCGTCGATCTCCGTCAACTCCCTGCCTGAGAGGAGGACGTCGCGCAGCGAGAAGCCCGCCTCCGCCGCGAACAGCGGCTCCAGGTCGTCCACGGCCGCGGCGAAGATCGGCTCCTCGCCAAGGAGGCGGCGTCCCATGCCGGGCCACTGCGAGCCCTGCCCGGAGAAGACCCACACCGCCCCGGCCGGCGTCGCCGTTCCCAGGGCGGTCAGCGGGTCCTCCCGCCCGTTGGCCAGAGCGCGCAACCGCGACAGCGCTTCGGGCACGGAACGCGCCACGACCGCACCGCGGACCCGGCCGGAGCACCTGCGCGACGACGTGTGCTCGACATCGTGAAGGTCCACCTCGCCGGGCACGTCCTCGATAAAGGCGGCCAGCCGCTCCGCCGCCTCGGCGAGGCGATCGCGGTCAGGGGCGCCGAGGAGCAGCCGTACCGGTGCTCCTTCCCGGTCCACCCCGCTCACCGGGGCGGGCGAAGCCGACTCGACAACGACGTGCGCGTTCGTGCCGCCGAAGCCGAACGAGGAGATTCCGGCCATCCTGCGGCCCTCGGGGCGTGGCCAGGGCATGTCCCGGCTCACCACTTCGATGCCGAGTCGCGCGAAGGGGATGTGCGGATTGGGGCGGCCGAAGTGCAGGTTCCTCGGCAGACGCCGGTGCCAGAGCGCCAGAACGGTCTTGATCAGGCCGGCGATCCCCGCGGCGGCCTCCAGATGCCCGATGTTCGTCTTGACGGATCCCACGTACAGTGGTCGCTCCGCGGGGCGTCCGGCGCCGAGGGCCTCACCCAGCGCCCGCGCCTCGATCGGGTCGCCGAGCAGGGTACCGGTGCCGTGCGCCTCGACGAAGTCGACGTCGCCAGGCGCGACACCGGCGTCGCGGCAGGCGCGGCGGATCACCTCGGCCTGCGCCTCCGGCCGCGGGGCCATGAGACCGTTGGACCGGCCGTCCTGGCCGACGGCGGAACCGCGGATCACCGCGAGGACCCTGTCCCCGTCCCGCAGCGCGGACTCCAGCCTCTTGAGGACCACGACGCCGCAGCCTTCGCCGCGGACGTAACCGTCGGCGTCGGCGCTGAACGCCTTGGAACGGCCGTCCGCCGCCATGGCGCCGGCCCGGTCGAAGGCCGCCGTGATCGTCCCGGAGAGCAGCACGTTCACACCACCGCAGATCGCCGTCTCGCATTCGCCGGAGCGCAGGCTCCGCACGGCGAGATGGACCGCGACCAGCGACGACGAGCAGGCCGTGTCGACGGCCATGCTCGGTCCGCGCAGGTCCAGGGAGTACGACAGCCGGTTGGCCGCGACGCTCATCGCCGAGCCGGTGAGGGCGTGCGGCTCGGGCGCCTCCGCCGAAGAGGGGGCGAAGAGCGCGTGCGCGTGCTCGTTGGAGGAGATGCCCACGAAGACGCCCGTATCGGTTCCGCACAGGGCTTCGGCCGCCAGACCCGCGTGCTCCAGCGCCTCCCAGGAGACCTCCAGCAGCAACCGCTGCTGGGGGTCCATGGCGGCCGCCTCACGAGGTGCGATGCCGAAGAACCGGTCGTCGAATCCGTGCACGTCGTCGAGGAGGCCGGCCCACGAGCCGGTGCCGAGTGATCCGCTGAAGCGGCTCTCGGGGACGCGGCGCACGGCCTCGCCTCCCTCGGACAGCAGGCGCCAGAAGGCGTCGGGCCCGTCGGCTCCGCCCGGGAACCGGCAGCCGATGCCGATCACAGCGACGGAGTCCGTACCGATCGCGCCGCCGCGGGACGGCCCTTCGGCGGGCCGCGCGGCGGCGGGGGCCGACACAGCGGGGGCCGACACGGCGGCGGGCGCGCTCGCCAGCCACGATGCCAGTGCCGCGATGGTGGGCTGCTCCCAGACGACCGTCGCGGGCACCTCCAGGCCGGTGAGCTCTTCCAGTTCTCCGGAGAGGGCCACGGCTTCTTGCGAGGAGAGCCCGAACTCACTGAACGGACGGTGCGGGTCGACTTCGCTCTGCGCGAGCCCGCTGATCTCACCGAGCCTGCGGGTGAGCCAGTCGGTGACTTCCTGCCCGCCGGTCAACGGTCGGCCTCCGGCGCGATGTGACCCGCCAGGTATGCGCGGCGGCATGCCCCGCGCGCGACCTTTCCGCTGCTGGTCACGTTCAAGGTGCCCGGACGGACGACGTCGAAGGCGAGCAGGGTCGTCCCGTGTCGTTCGCTGACCGCGGCGCGGACGCGCGCTTCCAGGGCTCGGATGTCCCGCTCTGCGGACGGGGCGCGCCCCGTGCGCTCGGCCACGACGACGACTCCCGTGCGCCCGTCCCGCGTCACCTCGAAGGCGGCCATCCTGTCAGGACGCAGGTCGGGCGCCGTCTCCCGGATCGTTGCCTCGATGTCGTCGGGATAGTGGTTGCGGCCGTCGACGATGATCAGGTCCTTCAGCCGTCCGCTGACGAACACATCGCCGTCGTACTCGAACCCGAGGTCGCCGGTCCTCAGCCAGCCGGGGACACCGTCCAAGACGGCTCCAAAGGTCTCCGCGGACTCCTCGGCCCGTGCCCAGTAGCCCTGGGCGATGTTCGGCCCGCGCAGCCAGATCTCGCCGACGTTTCCCGGGACGAGAGGCTCGCGGGTGTCGGGATCTACGATGCGTACCTGCTGACCGATGGGCCGGCCGCAGGACACCAAGGAGACGGTGTCCTCGGAGGCCGGCTGCGCGACGCCCTTCTCCAGGGCCTCGCGGGAGAAGTCGCGCGCTGTGGGGTGGCCGCCCGTCTCGGTCGTCGCGGCGAAGACGGTTGCCTCTGCCAGCCCATAGGACGGTCGTAAGACCTCCGGCGTCACCCCGTGCGGTGCGAATGCCTTGGTGAACCGCCGTAAGGTCTCCGCTCTGACCCGCTCGCTGCCGTTCAGGAACACCTTCACCCGGCTCAAGTCGACATGGGTCTCCTCCGGCTGGACCCGCCGCAGCAGCAGGTCGTAAGCGAAGTTCGGCGCAGCCGTGTACACGGGTCCGGGCCGCGACAACAGCGACAGCCAACGCGCCGGCCGCTTGAGGAACGAGACCGGGTCCATGAACTCGGAGGAGAGACCGGTGACGAGGGGCACGCATACCGTCAGCACGAGACCCATGTCGTGGTGGAGCGGCAACCAGCCGACGCACGTCCCATCCTCGGTCGCGCCGAACGCTTCCACGAGTTGGCGGACGTTTGCGATGACGTTGGCGTGGCTGACCATTACACCTCGCGGCGAACGGGTCGACCCGGAGGTGTACTGCAGGTAGGCGAGGTCGCAGTGGCGTCCCTCGAAGCCCTCGCCCCAGCGGGCATAGTCGCCGTCGATCGGAACGATCTCCCTCGGCGGGGGCAGCGTGCCATCGCTGAGCAACTCGGCGGCGTCGCGAACGTCCTTTCGCAGGACCAGCCACACCGTCGGCTCGCAGTCCCGCAGAGCCGCGCCCAGCCGCTCATTGGACGACAGTGATGTCGGAGCGAACAGCGGCACGGCGATGCACCCGGCATACATCGCGCCGATGAACCCGATCACGTAGTCCAGTCCCTCTGGCGCGAGGATCGCGACCCTTTCTCCCGGGTCGGCGACCATCGCCAGGCGGCCGCCGAGGCTCCTGGCGGACTCGATCGTCTGAGCCCTGGTCAGCCGCGAGCGGGCCTCTTCCCCCCCGGGGCCGAAACGTACATGGCTGAACAGCGGACGATCGGGATCCGCAGCCGCTTGCGTTGCGGCATGCCGAATCAAGCTGCCGTCAGCAGTTCCTGACCATGGTTGCGGGCGGTTCATGGCATCAAATCCCGTCCAACGAGGGGGGTGTAGATCGCACAGGCCGGCCGGCGCCCACGATCGGGAGCCAGAAAACAAGATCGCTTGTTAATTATGCAACTCCTCTTCATAAAGTCGCGTCTCCTTCGGCATCACCTGCCGAACTTAATCAGGCAATGTCGACAACATGAGGTGTTTAAGTTTCGTCCTGCATCTGTGGTGTCAAGTGCCCCGCCAGCAGACAGTGGCCCCGCCGGTGAGACGGCGGCTCATCAGGTCGATCATTGCGACGTGGACCATGGCTTCGGATCGGGTCGGCAAGGCGTCGTAGTCGCGTGCCAGGCGGCGGTACAACATCAGCCAGCCGAACGTGCGCTCCACCACTCAGCGCCGCGGTAGCGGCGTTAGGCGGCGGTGGTGACGATCGTTCCCGCACATGCACCGCGCCGTGGTCGAACGCGGCCGGGTCCCGGCGCACCTGCGGTCGTGGGCGGCGTTCTGGCCGACCTACCGGCCCGTGGACATCGGCCCTCCGCTCGCCGGGTGGCCCGGTGCATTTCTGCAACGGGGCCCCTCGGAACTGTGCGTGCCACTCGTCGCGGTACACGGCTCGAGCAAGCTCCGAAGGGCGATTAGGGCTGACTGCGAAGCGCCCCTGCGTTGGCGGGTGCGGTGCCCACGGTGGCAGGAGGTGTGAACAAGGCGAGTTTGGTCACGGTCCGGTGAACCGGGTCGGCCATGATGCATGAGATCGGGGGATTGCGGTGGTTGCTCGGCGCCTGGCCGAGGCGGCGCGGGCCAACCCCGCGCTGCGCGTCGTACGCGTCGAGGGCGCGGGCCACGCGATGGTCGCCGAGCGGTCCGCCGAGCTCACGAAGCTGATCACGGACTTCGCCGACACCGGCCGGCCGCGGCGGGGTGGGGTGGGCTGACCAGGGAGTCCGCCGCCTCCGCGACCTCTTTGACTCCGCAGGGCCTGCCTCGTAGAGGCGGTAGGTGCTCAGGACGTTGAGCCGGTGCAGGTGGCGGCACAGCTCCAGCATTCCGCGCCGGGCGAGCTCAGGCGGAACGTCGTAGGCGGCTATGGCCGCCGCCAGGGCGGGATCGAGATCGTCGGCCCACGGGTCGGTGCAGGCGGCCTCGGTCTCGGCGAGCGTACGTCCCGCCTCCACGGACGCGGCGACCTCGTCGTGCAGGCGTTCGAGGTACGCGACGAGCGCGTCGATGGCGGCCGGGCCGTCGCCCATCGGCCCGTGGCCCGGCACGATGGTGCGCAGCTCGGGTAGCGCCTCCCTCATCCGGCGCAGTGAGCCCACATACGGCTCGGGGCCGCCCTGCATGAGCATGTGGGCGACGCCCGCGTGGCCGAGGAAGTTCCCCGTCCAGGCGGTGCGCGTGTCGGGGATGTACACGATCGTGTCGCCGGGGCCGTTGCCCGGGCCGAAGTGCCAGAGCTGGACGGTGCGGCCGCCGAGGTCGATCTCGGCGAACGAGTCGAAGACCACGTCTGGGGTGCGCCAGCGGGTCACCGTGTCGAGCAGCCCCTCGTCGCCGTGCATGTTCCCCGACCGGACCTTCTTCTCGTAGTCCAGGTCGGTCATGTTCTCCTTGTTGAGCCGCGACGAGACGATGACGACGTCCTCGGGAAAGCCCATGTTCCCGAACGTGTGGTCACCGTGGTACGTCGTGTTGGCCAGGTAGCGCGGCGGCCGGTCGGTGAGCCCGCCGGCGAGGGCCCGGATGCGCGTGGACACCTCGGGCGTGATCCCGGCGTCGACGATGAGAGCGGCGTCGCGGCCGGCGACGAGGCCGTTGTTGTCCTTCGGCGGGAGGGTCGCCATCAGGGCGTACACGCCGTCGGCGAGGCGGTGCGGCGCCAGTGTGAGCCCCCTGGGAGACAGGTTCGGGCCCTGGTAGCCGTCGGGCCGCTCGGCGATCTCGCGGGCCGGGATGGGTGGCTGGGACATCTCGATCACTCCTCGTGCTCCGGAAGCCCGTCGTAAACTAATCGATCGATCGATTATTTTCAAGGGTGGTGATCGGTGATTGGATGTGAACGTGAGCATGACCACCAACGACCGGCCCCGACGGGGGCCGGGGCGTCCGGCGAAGTCCGAGGCGGGCGACACCAAGGCGGCACTCGTCGACGCCGCGCTCCGGCTATTCGCGCAGAACGGCTTCGCGGGCACCTCGATCAGGGCCATCGCGCGGGAGGTCGGGCTGAGCGAGAGCGCCTTGTACGCCCACTTCCCGAGCAAGAAGGCGATCCATGAGGCGGCGATGCGCGTGGCCGGGCCCTTGGTGGCGGTGGTCGCGCTGGAGGAGACGCCGGCCGGGGCAGGCCCGGCGGAGTTCATCCGCGCGTTCACCGACCGGGTCGTCACCGCCTGGGACACCCCGCGGGCTCGGCAGGCCATCGGCCTCGCGGTGCGGGACGGACTGATCCACGACGACGGGCTCAAGGAGGGCATCGATGGGGCGCTCCGCGGCCTCGCCGGAGTGTTCGCCCGCTGGATCGAGGAGGGGCGGATCCGCGACGACCTCGGCTCGCCGGAGGACCTCGCCTATGCCCTGCTGGCGCCGATCGCGCACGCCCGGCTCATGGGGTTGCACGGCGAGGCCACCGCCGGGCAGCGGGGCGACGCGCGCCGCCGGATGACCGCCCACGCCGAGCTGTTCGCCCGGGCCGTGACGGTGCCCCCCTCCGGCGGGGACCGCTGAGTCTCAGCGGCCGCTGCGCACGGGTCGGCCGGGGACCCCGACTCGCATAGGCGACCAGGGCGGCGGGCTCGGAGGGGCCGCCCGCACCTCCTCCTGCGGAGCATGGACTGGTACCTCTCCAGGATCGACGTCGCACGGGAGACCGCCCGCCGGCAGGGATACGGGGGAGTCCGCTGGCCCAAGAGCTCCGGACCGGACGGCCGGGAGAGCCCGGCGGACATCGGGCCGCTGCTCATCTGGCAGCAGCCCCACCCGCTGTACCTGCTGGAACTGCTCTACCGCGCCGTCGGCGACCAAGACCGGGAACCGCTGCTGGAGAAGTTCGGCGACCTGGTGCAGGAGACCGCGCGGTTCATGGCGGACTTCACCGAGGAACGCTCCGGGCGTTCACCACCTGCCCGCGCCGCTCGTGCCCGCGCAGGAGTTCTACGACGCGCGCACCACCGAGGACCCCACGTTCGAGCTGGCCTACTGGTGGTGGGGCCTGGAGATCGCGCAACGCTGGCGCGAGCGGACCGGATCCCCGCGCGACGCGCGGTGGCAGGACGTCCAGGAGCGCCTGGCCCGCCCGCACCAGATCGACGGGCGTTACACGGCGATCGCGACCGAACCCTATCTGCGGCGCGACGACCATCCGGCCATACTGTGCGCGCTCGGCATGGTGCCCGCCTCGCCCCTGATCGACGCCCCGGTGATGGAGACGACGCTCCTGGACGTCTTCGAGAACTGGCAGTGGCCGACGGCGTGGGGCTGGGACTTCCCCGTCATGGCGATGACCGCCACCTGAGCCGTACCGGGTTCGGTGAAGTCCTTGATGTGCCCCGTGTTCGGTGGGGTCGGCTTACTGGAATCCTCATGTCTTTGATCATGAGGAGAGACGCAGGATGCCCAGGAGCTATCCCCCCCGAGTTCCGTCGCAGGGTGCTGGACCTGGTCAGGGCCGGACGGCCGGTCCGGCAGGTGGCCGCGGACCTGCAGATGCCGAGCCAGACCATCTACGTATGGCTCCGTCAGGACCGCATCGATGCCGGTCTGGAGCCGGGGCTGACCTCGGCCGACCAGGCCGAGCTGGTGGCGGCCCGGCGCCGGATCGCGCAGTTGGAGGACGAGCTGGCAGTGACGCGGCGGGCGATCGAGTTGGTGAAGCAGGCGGTGCCCCCAAAAGACGGTTCGAAGCGATCGCGGTGATGGCCGGCGAGGGGCTGCCGATCAAGGTGTGCTGCCGGGTGCTGGGCGTGTCGGAGTCGGGGTTTCACATGTGGCGCAAGCGCCCGCCGTCACCGCGGGCGATCCGGCACGCCTGGCTCACCGAGCAGATCCGCCGCGTGCACGCCGACTCCCGCGGCACCTACGGCGGCAAGCGCGTGCACGCCGAGCTCACCCTCGGCCTGGGCATCGCCGTCGGGCACGGAGCAGTGGAGATGTTGATGCGCCGCGCCGGCCTGCGTGGTCTTCCCGGCAGCCGGCGGCGGCGCCTGATCCACCAGACGCCGACCGCGGCCGACCTGGTGGATCGCCAGTTCGCTCGCAGCGAGCCCGATGAGCTGTGGGTTACCGATATCACCGAGCATCCCACCCGGGAGGGCAAGGTGTACTGCTGCGTGGTGCTGGACGCCTTCTCCCGCAAGGTGGTCGGCTGGTCGATCGACTCCGCGCAGACCGCGACGCTGGTCACCAACGCGCTCGGCATGGCCATCCAGAACCGCCGACCCGCACCCGGCACCATGATCCACTCCGATCACGGGGTTCAGTTCACCTCCTGGGCCTTCACCGAGCGCGCCAAGGACTCCGGCCTGGTCGCCTCGATGGGTTCGATCGGAGACTGCTTCGATAACGCGGTGATCGAGTCGTTCTGGGGCCGGATGCAGGTCGAGCTCCTCAACCGGCAGCGCTGGCGCACCCGGATCGAGCTCGCCAACGCGATCTTCGAGTACCTGGAGATCTTCCACAACCGCCGACGCCGCCACAGCGCCCTGGGGATGCTCAGCCCAGTCGAGTACGAAAGACTTCACTCAGCCCAACTGCTCGCATGAGATTCCGGTATCCCGACACCACGGATCTCGGGACACATCAGGCTTCACCGAACCCGGTACGGCTCAGTACGCGCCGTACCGGGAGTCGCCGTGGGGACAACCCCCGCGTGCGCGGGGAGCACCCCAACAAATCCGATGACACCCGGCCCCTCCCGGGACCACCCCCGCGTGCGCGGGGAGCACACGGTCCCCGTGGTGTGCACGGCGTGCACGGCGGGACCACCCCCGCGCGGGGATGGTCCCCACCCTGGGCCGCCGAAGAACCACCGCTCGCTCTGCTCCCCGCGCAAGCGGGGATGGTCCCCGGCAGATGTAGGTGGACGCGGACGGGAGGGTCTGCTCCCCGCGCACGCGGGGATGGTCCCGTGACACCGAGCCGTGTCGACGACGGGTGAAAACTGACCGCCAGGCGGCGACGAAAGTATCCCTAGGTAATGGTGATCGCGGGGTCGAGGCTTTTTTGGGGAAGGGTTTGGAGGCTGGCGCTGGCTTGATGTAGCCGGTCACGGGTCGCGTCACGCCGGGTCGTGGTCTGTTAAATGACAAACCTCGAGTGCGGTGGAGATAGCCGTCTTCCTCCGGCGTCTCGGACGTCACGGTCCTCGTGGCCGCACTGTACCCCGTCTGGTCCACACTGCAGGCTGAGGAACGCGTACTGGACCAGCGGCGGGGCCAGCGCCGGGTCGGCCATCATCGCCGAGGAGAGCAGGTCAGCCGCCACAGCATTATCCGTTGCGAACGCCAAAGGCCCCCGGTGACCTGCTGCATATCGAGTGGCACTGGGTTGCTCTGGACGCCATTAGTTAAAGGCGGCGGCTGTCCACTAGCCGATTCGTTAGCGGATGATCTTGGTCGGATCGGTCGTGGTCGGGCTCGTGCGGGGCTTGGCTGGCCTGGAGCGCTGATGTTGAGTGGAGGCTCAGCCGAGTTTCGGGGTGGCGCGGTCGATGATCGGGGCGAGGTCCAAGCCGGGCGGGAGGGTGCCGAAGGCGGCGCCCCAGTCGCCGGCGAGGCGGGTGGCGCAGAAGGCGTCGGCGACGGCCGGGTGACCGTGCCTGACCAGCAACGATGCCTGCAGGACGAGTGCTAGACGCTCGGCGACGTGGCGGGCGCGGTACTCGATCGTGGCGGTGTCGGCGAAGCTCTCCTTGGCGTCCTTGATGGCGGCGTCGAGGCGTGGGTCGGCTCCGCGAGCGAGCCCGACTTCGTCGAAGAACGCCTCCAACGTCTGCGGCTGGCCTAGGGTTGCACGCAGGAGATCGAGTGCGGCCACGTTGCCGGAGCCCTCCCAGATGGAGTTCAGGGGGGACTCGCGGAAGAGGCGCGGCATGCCGGACTCCTCGACGTAGCCGTTGCCGCCCAGGCATTCGAGGGACTCGGCGGCGTGCGCCGGCCAGCGCTTGCAGACCCAGTACTTGCCGACCGCGAGGCCGAGCCGCTTGAACGCGGCCTCGGACGCGTCGCCGCGCACCGAGCGGTCCGTGGCGCCGGCGAGCCGCGTCATCAGGACGGTCGCCGCCTCCGACTCGATCGCGAGGTCGGCCAGGACATTGCGCATCAGCGGCTGGTCGATGAGGTACTCGCCGAACGCCTTGCGGTGCGCGGCGTGGTGCACGGCGGTCGTGACGCCCTGGCGCATGCCCGCCGCCGCGCCGATCACGCAGTCGAGCCGGGTCATGTTGACCATCTCGATGATGGTGCGGACGCCGCGTCCCTCGTCGCCGACCCGGTACGCGACCGCGTTCTCGTACTCGACCTCGGACGAGGCGTTGGACTTGTTGCCGAGCTTGTCCTTCAGCCGCATCAGCCGGAGCGGGTTGAGCGTGCCGTCGGGCAGTACGCGGGGGACGAGGAAGCAGGTCAGGCCGTCCGGCGCCTGGGCGAGGGTGAGGAACACGTCGCACATCGGGGCGCTGGTGAACCACTTGTGGCCGACGAGCCGGTACGTGCCGTCCGGCTGGGGTGCGGCCTGCGTGGTGTTGGCGCGGACGTCGGAGCCGCCCTGCTTCTCGGTCATGGACATGCCGGCGAGCAGCGCGTTCTTGGTGAGCGGTGCGCGCAGCCCGAAGTCGTACTCGGGCCTGGCGAGCAGCGGCTCGTACTGCGCGGCCAGTTCGGGGGACTGGCGCAGGGCGGGGACGGCGGCGTACGTCATGGAGATCGGGCAGCCGTGCCCGGCGTCCACGCGCCAGGTGTAGAACTTGGCGGCGCGCGCGACGTGCGCGCCTTCGCGGGGGTCGGCCCAGGGGGCGCCGTGCAGGCCGTGCGTGACCGCGACGGTCATCAGCTCGTGCCACGCCGGGTGGAACTCGACCTCGTCGATGCGGTGCCCGTAGCGGTCGTGGGTGCGCAGGACGGGCGGGTTCTCGTTGGCGAGGCGTCCCCATTCCTGGGCGCGCTCGGTGCCCGCCAGGCGGCCCAGCTCGTGCACGTCCGCGGCGGCCCAGCCGGCGCCCTCGCGCTCCAGCCCGTCGAGGAGGGCGGGGTCGTCGGCCAGGTCGTGCCCGGTGAGCGGGGGGACCTGGTTGAACACCTCGTGGGTCACTGCGCTGCTCCTGTGCTGCGGAGGGACGGGGCGGGGACGCCCCCGGACGCAGCATACCGAACCGGGTTCGGGGTAGTTGAAAGATTGATCATGCCCTGCCGGGGCCGGGCGGGGCATCCTCCTGAAGGGGTGGGACGATCTCGTCCGCGCGGCGGATTGTCCATGCGGCCCGGGGGCATAACTTCGAGACCATGAGTCAGTCCAGTCCGCAGCAGGGGCGGCCCTCGCGTCCGAGCCCTCCGCGGCAGCGGCGACAGGACCTGCACCCCGCGCGGCCCGGTGTCGATCCCTCCGGGACGACCGCCGTGCCCGGCGCGGTCCGGGCCTCCGACGCCGAGCGCGAGACCGTGGTCGAGCGGCTGCGGGTGGCCTCGGTGGAGGGGCGGCTGACCTTCGAGGAGCTCACCGAGCGCACGGAGGCCGCCTACGCGGCCGTCACCCGCACCGATCTCGAGCACATCACCGCCGACCTGCCCGGCATGGGCGCGCCCGGCGCCAATCTCGCGCCGCTGCAGGTCAAGCGGCGGTTCAGCGCCGTCATGGGGGACTGCAAGGAGCGCATCGTCGGCCGCATCGACGGCCCGCTGGAGGCCGTGTCGGTGATGGGCGACGTCGAGCTCGACCTGCGCGGCGCGCAGGTCCCCACCGGCGAGGTGCACATCGCGGCCACCGCCGTGATGGGCGACGTGAAGATCATCGTTCCGGACGGGGTGGCCGTCGAGCTGATGGGCCACGCCTTCCTCGGCGACCGCCGCGTGCAGGTGCGCGAGCCCTGCCCGGGCGAGCGCATGCCCGTCGTCCGGGTCACCGCGAACGCCTTCATGGGCGACGTCAAGATCGTGGACGACGAGCATCACGCCCCGATCCGCGGGGCCGTCGCGTCCTGGTGGCGCGACCGGCGGTCCTGACCGCCGGCCGCGGGCGGGATCGGTTCAGCGGGAATCGTCGGTGCGCTCCGCCTCGCGGACGCCCGCCTCGTCCGGGGGCAGCGCGTCGGGGTGGCCGGAGCGGACGCCGGGCGTGCCGGTGCCGCTGATCGCGTCCTCCTGGCGGGCGTCCCGCTCCGCAGGCTCCTCTCCCGGCACGCTCGCCGGGACGGGGGTGCCCTGAACCGTGCGGCCCCGCGCGTCCGACCCCTGGTTCACCGGCGCGAAGCCGCGGTCGTGCGTCGTCTCGGGCTCGTGTCCTGCATCCTCACGCTCGTCCATGCGGGGCCGCATACCCGGAGCCGGACGCGCCGAACGTGGGAGACCGCCGTCCGTGTCAAGCGCGCGCCGGGGCCCGCCGCGGCTCAGACGGCGGTGGCGGTCCGGCCCTCGGCCGAGCGGACGGCCAGAGCCTCGTCGTAGCGGCGGACGACCAGCTCGGCGACCTCGGGCGCCGCGCCGAGCACCGGCGCGACCGCCGAGGCGCCGGCGGCGAGCGACTCGGCGCGCACCTTGTCCGCGAAGTAGCCGGGCGCCAGGAAGTACGACGCCACCGCCACGCGGGGCGCGCCCGCGTCGCGCAGCGCCGCGACCGCCTCGGCGGGCGTCGGGCGGGACGCCGACGCGAACGCCGGAACGACGCCGCGCCACCCGCGCGAGCGCCACTCGCGCGCCAGCCGCCAGATGGTCGCGTTGGCGGAGGGATCCGACGACCCGGCCGCGACCAGCACCACGGCGGTGCCGGGGTCGCCCGCCTCCACGCCCGCCTCCGCCAGGCGGCGCTCCAGCGCGCCGGTCAGCAGCGGATGCGGGCCCAGCGTCGCGGCGGTCCGCAGCGCCAGCCGGGGCCACCGCGCCCGCACCCGGTTCAGCACGCCCGGAAGGTCGGTCTTGCTGTGGTAGGCGGCCGTCAGCAGCAGCGGCAGCACGACCGCCTCGTCCGCGCCGTCCCCGGCCAGCGCGTCCAGCGCCCGGTCGGGGGCGGGCGGCGCGTGGTCGAGGAACGAGGCCTGGACGGGCAGCCCGGGACGCAGCCCCCGGACGGCCGCCAGCAGCTCGGTGACGGTCGCGGCGGCACGGGGGTCCCTGCTCCCGTGCGCCACCGCGACCATCGGGACGGCGCTCACAGGTGGATGCCGCACTCGGTCTTGCCCAGGCCGGCCCAGCGGCCGCTGCGCGGGTCCTGGCCGGGGGCGACGGGACGGGTGCACGGCTCGCAGCCGATCGAGGGGTAGTCATCGTAGTGCAGCGGGTTGATGATGACCCCGTTGTCCTCGATGTAGCCGTCCATCTCCTCCTGCGACCAGTCGAGGATCGGGTTCACCTTGACCATGCCCCGCTTGCGGTCCCACTCGACGACGCGGCGGTTGCGGCGGCTGGCGGTCTCGTCCCGGCGGATCCCGCTGAACCAGGCCATGTAGCCCTCCAGCGCCCGGCCGAGCGGCTCCACCTTGCGCAGGTGGCAGCACAGGTCGGGGTTGCGGCCGTAGAGGCGGGGGCCGAGCGCGGCCTCCTGCTCCTCGACGGTGCGGGACGGCGTCACGTTGATGACGTTCACCGGGTACACGGCCTCGACCGCGTCGCGGGTGCCGATCGTCTCGGCGAAGTGGTAGCCGGTGTCGACGAACAGCACGTCGATGCCCGGCTTCACCTTCGACACCAGGTGGATCAGCGCGGCGTCGGACATGGACGAGGTGAGGCAGATGCGGTCGCCGAAGGTGGCGACGGCCCACCGGATGACCTCCAGGGTGGGCGCGCCCTCCAGCGCCTCGGCGGCCGATTCGACGATGTCCTCGAGGTCGAGCGTCGGTCTGTCGGTCTCCAGCAGGGTCATCGGGACTCCTTGGTCTCGTGGGCGGGTCCGACACCCAGGAACGTCAGCTGGAAGGAGCGGGCGCAGTCCGGGCAGAACCACGCCCCGTGGCCCTCGAGGGGCTCGAGCTTCTCTTCACCGCAGTACGGGCAGTAGAACGGCGCGGCACGTTCGCTCATTCCGGTCTGCCCGTTACTTGAGGTCGGCTTCGTCGGCGCGCTGCGCCCAGGCGGCGAACGTCTCGCCGTCGGCGCGCTGCTCGTCGAACCTGCGGACGACCCGCTCGACGTAGTCGGTCAGCCCGGCCGACGTGGTCTTCAGGCCGCGGACCTTCTTGCCGAACGAGGCGCCGAGCTGCCCGCCGATGTGGATCTGGAAGCCCTCCACCTGGTCGCCGTTCTCGTCCACGACCAGCTGGCCCTTCAGCCCGATGTCGGCGACCTGGATGCGGGCGCAGGCGTTCGGGCAGCCGTTGACGTTGATCGTCAGCGGCTGGTCGAAGTCCGGCAGGCGCTTCTCCAGCTCGTCCATCAGGTCCATCGCGCGCTGCTTGGTCTCGACGATCGCGAGCTTGCAGTACTCGATGCCGGTGCAGGCCATCGTCTGCCGCCGGAACGTCGACGGCCGGACCTGCAGGTCGTGCTTGGCCAGCTCCTCGGCGAGCGCCTCGGTGTTCTCCTCCGGGACGTCCAGGATGACCATCTTCTGCTCGATGGTCGTGCGGACCCGGCCCGAGCCGTACCGGTCGGCCAGCGCGCCGATGGCGCCGAGCATCTCGCCGTTCACGCGGCCCACCCGCGGCGCGAACCCCACGTAGAAGTTCCCGTCCTGCTGCGGGTGGATCCCGACGTGGTCGCGCTGGGCGCGCGCCGCGGCCGGCTCGGGGCCGTCCGGCAGCGCGTAGCCGAGGTAGTCCTTCTCCAGGACCTCGCGGAACCTCTCCGCGCCCCAGTCCTTCATCAGGAACTTCAGCCGGGCGCGGCTGCGCAGCCGCCGGTACCCGTAGTCGCGGAAGATCGAGGTGACGCCGTGCCAGACCGCGCTGGCCTGCTCCGGCTTCACGAACACCCCGAGGCTCTGCGCGAACATCGGGTTGGTGGACAGCCCGCCGCCGACGAACACTTGGTAGCCGGTCTCGCCCGCCTCGTTCACGACCCCGACGAACGCGATGTCGTTGATCTCGTGGACGGTGCAGTGCGCGGTGCAGCCCGACAGCGCCGTCTTGAACTTGCGGGGCAGGTTGGAGAACTCCGGCGAGCCGATGTAGCGGTCGTGGATCTCGCGCAGCTGCGGCGTCGCGTCGATGACCTCGTCCGCCGCGATCCCGGCCAGCGGGCAGCCGATGATGACGCGCGGCACGTCCCCGCACGCCTCCGTGGTGTGCAGCCCGACCGCCTCCAGCGCCTCCCAGATCGCCGGGACGTCCTCGATGCGCACCCAGTGCAGCTGGACGTTCTGCCGGTCGGTGATGTCGGCGGTGCCGCGCGCGTACCGGGTGGAGATGTCGGCGATGGTGCGCAGCTGCGGCCCGCTGAGCTGGCCGCCGTCGATGCGCACCCGCATCATGAAGTACTTGTCCTCGAGCTCCTCGTCCTCGAGGGCGCCCGTCTTGCCGCCGTCGATGCCCGGCTTGCGCTGGGTGTACAGGCCCATCCACCGGAACCGGCCGCGCAGGTCGGCGGGGTCGATGGAGTCGAAACCGGTCTTGGAGTAGACGTCGATGATCCGGCGGCGGACGTTGAGCCCGTCGTCGTTCTTCTTGTTCTCCTCGTTCTTGTTGAGCGGTTCCCGGTAGCCGAGGGCCCACTGGCCCTCGCCCTTCTTGCGCTTGATCGCGGGTGGCACGGCTCGCGTCCTCATCTGTGGTCGTGAGGGACGCGTAGCGCAGCGGCGCTCTGAGGCAGCCGGCTCGACGCTGAGCAGGATGGAGTCAAAGGTGACGCCGATGCACCACGCGCCCGGCTGAGCAAGGGGGCGTGGTCTGGGGCGTCAGCGACAGATCGCGCTGCGGACGCGGAGGAAGTCGACGTGCCGGCGCTTGGCCAGCAGCGGGTCCGCAGCAGTCATGCCCAAACTCTGACACGGCATCTCGCGGGCTGTCCAGTGACGTCCGGAATGTGGGCGAGTGAGAAGTGTCATCCCTGCCGCTTCCAGTTCACCCGAGGCTCCGCGCCCTGCGTCGCGCCCTGCCCGTCCGGCGAGCGGCTCCCGGGGGCGGGCCCGGACGGCCTCGACGGCTCCGACGGCGTCGCGGGGGCGGCCTTGTGCTGGCAGTCGCACCACGACCCGCCACGGCACTCCCCGTGGTGGCGTTCGCGGCAGGACTGGCATATCACCCTCCTATTGTCACCGATGCGCATCGATGCTCGCGCACCGCCATAACGATCTCGGGCGGTACGGCCGCCGGTGCCGTCGAAACGGGTATGAGCGGGGGATCGGCAGGCGGCCCGGAGCCCGCGCCCGCGGGCGCCCGGACCGCGGAGCGAGCGGCGGAGGGGACCGGCGCGCGACGCGCGGAGCGGACCACGGAAATGGGCGATGCGGAATCTTCCGGGCGGCCCACGCTTTACGGTGGGGCGCTGTGACCACCGTCTCGGACGCCGCAGGCGACTCCCCGACAGACTCTCCGGCGGAGGACTCCGCCGCCGGCGCGGCCGGGAACCATGCGGCTCCCGATCTTGGGCATACCGCTCTCGTGCGTCCTGACCACGCCGCGCGCCTCGCCGCGGGCTCGGCCGCGCGCGTCCGTGCCGCGGCCGCGCGGGTCCGCGCGGCCGCCTGCCGCGCCTGCAGGGCGTTCTGCGCGGCGCTGGGCGTGCTGGCGCGGTCCGGCGGCCCGGTCGGCTGGCGGCTGGTCCGGGGGACGGCCGTCGGGGCGTTCCGGTACCGGGTGACCGGGCTCTCGGCCGAGATCGCGTTCTTCGCGCTGCTGTCGCTGCCGCCGCTGGCCCTCGGGCTGATCGGCACCATGGGCCACTTCCGCGGCGTGATCGGCCCGGAGACGATCGCCGACATCCGCGGCCGGGTGATCGAGAACGCCCAGACCGTGCTGACCGACAACGCGGTGAAGACGGTCGTCGTCCCGCTGCTCGACGACGTGATCCGCGGCGGCAGCCCCGACATCGTGTCGATCAGCTTCGTGCTGTCGCTGTGGGCCGGCTCGCGGGCGGTCAACGTCTGCATCGACACGATCACGATCGCCTACGGGCTGTCCGGCATCCGCGGCGTCATCCGCACCCGCACGCGCGCGTTCGTCCTCTACGTCCTCGCGCTGATCGCGGGGCTGGTCATCGTCCCGCTGCTGGTCGCCGGGCCCACACTGGCGCGACAGGCGGTGCCGGAGAGCGCCACGCTCGTCCAGGTGCTGTACTGGCCGGTCCTGGTGGGCCTGTCGGTGCTGTCGCTGGCGCTGCTCTACCACCAGAGCGTCCCGGTGCGGACGGCCTGGTGGCGCGAGGTGCCCGGCGCGCTGCTGGCGCTGGTGATCTGGGTCGTCGGCAGCCTGTTCCTGCGGATCTACCTGAGCGGGTCGCTGAGCGGGGTGTCGGTGTACGGCTCGCTGGCCGCCGCGATCGCCGTGCTGGCCTGGCTGTACGTGGCGGCGCTCGCGGTGCTGATCGGCGCGACGCTGAACGCCGAGATCGACCGGCTGTGGCCGAGCGCCGGCACCGCGCGGGCGCGCGCCGTGCAGGAGGCGCGGGCCCACCCCGAGGAGCACGGCGAGGACGGGGACGGCGAGCGGGGCGGCCCGGGCGCGACCTCCGTCGACGCCCGGGACGAATGGTAAAAACTGCCACGATTACGGCTCTGAAAAGGCCAAACATGTCGTAGCCTCGCTTCCCATGACCCCCCGAGAGGACACCGGCCGGCTCCGGACCGTGACCGGCACGATCGCGACGTCCGACATCACCGGCCCGGTGCTCTCCCACGAGCACCTGCAGATGGACCTGCGCTGGCCCGCCCGTCCCCAGCAGGTCGACTCGGACCCGGCGCGCTGGCTGGACGAGGAGAAGGGCGTCCAGCGCGAGCTGAACGCGCTGCGCAAGGAGCACGGGCTCGGCCTCGTGGTCGACCTGACCTGCTCGGGCATGGGACGCAACGCCGCCGCGCTGGCCCGCATCAGCGCCGGCTCCCGGGTCGCCGTGGTCGCCGGGACCGGCGTGTTCACCGAGCCGTTCCACCCCGCGTTCGTCCGCGAGGCCCTCGCGGCCGGCGCGGGTCCGGGTCGCTCCGGGGGGACGGCCCCCCATGCGCCCCGGCAGGAGTTCGAAGGGCAGTCCGGCGTCGACCGGCTGGCCGAGCGGCTGCTCGCCGAGATCGGCTTCGGCCTGGACGGCACCAACGCGCTGCCCGGCGTGATCGGCGAGATCGGCACCTGGGGGGAGGCGCCCACCGAGGCCGAGGAGCTGTGCCTGCGGGCCGCCGCCCGCGCCGCCCGCTACTCGGGCCTGTCGGTGGCGACCTACGGCCGCGCCGGCGTGGCCCAGCTGGAGATCCTCACCAGCGCCGGGCTCGCCCCGGACCGGGTCGCGGTCGGCCAGCAGGACCGGGTGGACGACCCCGGCCAGCACCGCAAGATCGCCGAGACCGGCGCCTACGTGTCGTTCGGCACGCTCGGCCTGGCGGGGGAGGACCACGAGGCGGTCGGCGCCCGGGTGCGCGCCGTCATGGACCTGCTGGAGGCCGGGCACGCCGAGCGGGTGCTGCTGAGCACCGGCGTCTCGCGGATGGAGCAGATCGTCCGGTACGGCGGCGCGGGCTACGGCTACCTGTTCGGCACCTTCCTGCCCGCGCTGCGGGCGGCGGGCGCCGACGAGGCGACCCTCGACACGATCCTGCGGGCCAACCCGCTGCGCTGGCTCACCGCCGGCTGAATCCCGGTGCGCACCGGCGGGTAGGGCCCCCAGGGAGTTCTTCCGCGACCCCGGGAGGGGGTGCGCCGAATGTCTTGGCACAGGACGAAGCAGCCGGCCGCGCCGGACGAGGCCGTCGCGCTGCCCTACGCCGACCGCGCCGAGGCGGGCCGGGTGCTCGCGGCGCGGCTCGCGCCGATGGGGCTGGACGGCGCCGTGGTGCTCGCGCTGCCGAGGGGCGGCGTCCCGGTCGGCCATGAGATCGCGCGGCGCCTGGAGTCCCCGCTGGACGTGCTGGTGACCCGCAAGATCGGGTTCCCGCCGCAGCCGGAGCTCGGCGTGGGCGCGATCGCCGAGGGCGGCGAGCCGGTGTTCGACCGCGGGCTGCTGGACCGGCTGGGGCTGACCGAGGACGACATGGCCGCCACGGTGCGCGCCGAACGCGCCGAACTGGACCGGCGCGTGGCGGCCTACCGCGGCGGCCGGAGCCTGCCGGACGTCGCAGGCAGGGCGGTGGTGGTCGTGGACGACGGCCTGGCCACCGGAGGCACCGCGCGCGCCGCCGTACGGGCCCTGCGCGGGCGCGGGCGCGGGCCGTCCCGGCTGGTGCTGGCGGTGCCGGTCGGCGCCGAGGAGACCGTGCGGTCGCTGGCGGCCGAGGTGGACGACCTGGTGGTGCCCGCCGCGCCCGCGGACTTCCGCGCGGTCGGCCAGTGGTACCGCGACTTCGGTCAGCTCACCGACCGCGACGTGACCGGGTGGCTGGAGCGGGCCGGGAATGGGCCCCGCCAATCTCGGTGAAAAAGCCACGCGGACGCGTCCGGTGCGGTAAAAGCGACCGGGCAATTCGGGGGCGTCGCAACACAGATGTGATGCACATGTGACGAACGCCCCGGGCCCGGCCGTCGAAGGCCGGGCCCGGGGCGGACGCAAACGGCCCCGCTGGGCGGGGCCGAATCGTTTACCGGTGGCGTGCCGGGGTGCGCGCTGGGAGCGTTGTGGCGTGCCGTGCGGCGGTCAGGCTGCGTTGGCGCGACGCATGCGACGGCGACGCTCGGAGGCGCGCTCGTCCTCGTTCAGACCGCCCCACGTGCCGTACTTCTCGGGCCGGGACACCGCGTAGTCCAGGCATTCCGTACGGACCGGGCAGCCCATGCAGATCTGCTTGGCCTTGCGCTCGCGAATCTCTCGCTCGGGCTGGCGCTCGCCGTCGGGGCCGAAGAAGAGCACGAGGTCTTCCCCCCGGCACGCCGCGGCGTCCTGCCAGCCCCAGCTGGGACGAGGGAGGTTTGCCTGCCGACGTACCTGAGCCATGGAACACCCACCTTGATTGGTTTCGAACAATTTCGGGACATGGACGCATCGACGTGCTTCGGGTGACATGAGTCAGAAGCGCCGAATGTTCCAACGTCTGGAGTTGCCGCTCTGTTCCCCGCCCGGTTACTCCGGAAACCTGGGGCCGTGCGACAGGGAGACCCTCGAATGGGGCCTCCGAGAGATTACACGAGGGCCGCCTCGTTGAGAAGGGTGAGTTCCGTAACAGCGTAGGTTCTCAGGTTCTCGGCGCACCCCGGACCGCACGCGGGCGGCTCGACGGCCTCCAGGACGACCCGGTAACGGCTCTCCTGGACGGTGACGAGGGTTTCGTAGCGGGATGTCCCGGTGACCGACTCCACGGTCACGGTGTCCAGTTCGAGGTTCCCAGTGTGCGCGCGGACGAAATGCTCCGCGGCCTGCGCCGGTTCCGGGTGCCCGGCGCGCCCGCGCAGCCGGTCGAGCACGACCTCGCCGCGCAGGTACCCCTCGATCGCGGCCACGGCCTGGGCCTCGTCGAGATCGCCGTAGTAGAGCCCGTGTGGAAGACATACCAGATTCGCTGCGAAACGGTCACCGCCGACATGGGTGGTTTCCCAGACAAGACGGTCAAAACGTCGGGCCAGGGACCGGGCCAGCGGCGCGCCCGTGCGCGCGCAGCAGGCGTTGTGCCGCCCGTGCGTGCAGACCAGCAGCACCGGCTCGGCGAGGCGCTCGCCGAGCCCCGGCGACCGGCCGGCGGCGAGCGCGGCCAGGTCCAGCCCGGCCAGCTCGCGCGGATCGGCCAGCTCCCGCCCCTCGATCCACGCGTCGCGGCCATGCGAGAACCCGGCGTAGACCTGGATCGGCGGGGTCGCCCGGCGCCGTCCCGGCCGCCGGATGAGCTGCGGCCGCACGCCGGCCGCCGGCGCGGCCCGCACCGCCTCGGCCACCGGTCCCGGAGCGGTCAGATCGGCCACCCGCTCGGGCCAGGGGCCCGGGTGCTCGATCAGCAGCCAGGCCCGCGCCTTGGCGGTCGCGCTCGCCAGGCACGGCAGCTTGCCGGTGTGGCTGCCGGGGCAGTGCCCGCAGGCCTTCCCGCGCGTCACGTGTGTCCCCCCGAGCCGGTCTTCCGATCTCTGCCGATTAGGTAAGGGTAACCTAAGCTACCCCGGTCGAACCAGTGGGGTCCCCGAGACTCCAGTGTAATTCGGGATGTATCGGGGCAGTTCGGGCGCGTCTGTGCGTCCTGAGCAACCCCTGAGGAGCCCCTGTGCGGCCGCTGCGGGGCGTCAGTGCAGCGCGGTGCGGGGGAGCAGCGACTCGGCGGCGGGCAGGGCGGCGGCGCGGTCGGCGGGCACCAGGCCGATGCGGGTGCGCCGGTCCAGCAGGTCCCCGGCGTCCAGGGCGCCCTCGTGCAGCGCCCCCCACGCCAGTTCGGCCCCGAGCACCGGCAGCCCCGGGACGACCGGCTCCAGCAGCGCCGGATCGTCCTTCCCCAGCGCGGCCAGCAGCGGCGCCTCCGTCCCGTAGCGCTGGACGAGGCGGCGCGGCGCGTCCAGCGCGTCCAGCCGGTCGCGCGGGGCGGCGCCGACCAGCGGCAGGGAGGCCGTGCGGCTCGGGCCCGCGGGCAGGCCGCGGCCCGCGACCGCGGCGTCCACGGCGTCCTGCGCCATCCGCCGGTACGTGGTCAGCTTGCCGCCGACGATCGTGACGACGCCGTCCGGCGAGGTCAGCACCGCGTGCCGGCGGGACAGGTCGGCGGTGGCGCCGCCGTCGCCGGCGTCGAGCAGCGGGCGGAGGCCGGCGAACGCGCCGAGCACCTCCGAGCGCCGGACCGGCACGTCCAGCGCCGAGCCCAGGATGTCCAGCAGGAAGCCGATCTCGCCGGGCGTCGGCTCCGGCACGTCGGGGATCGGGCCGTCCGCCGGCTCGTCGGTGAGCCCCACGTAGACGCGGCCGTCGCCCTGCGGGATCACGAGCATGAACCGGCTGCCCGCTCCCGGGATCGGGACGTGCATCCCGGCGGACAGCCCGCGCAGCGACTCCGCGCCCAGCACCAGGTGGGTGCCCCGGGACGGCCGCAGCCGCACCCCGTCCACCAGCCCGCCGGCCCAGACCCCGGCCGCGTTGATCACCGCGCGGGCCCGGACGGTGATCTCCCGGCCGGTGACCTCGTCGCGGACGAGCGCGCCGTCGCCGGTCAGCCCGACCGCGCGGCAGCGGGTCAGGATCCGGGCGCCGTGCGCGGCGGCGGTCCGGGCGAGGGCGGTGACCAGGCGCGCGTCGTCGGCGAGCTGCCCGTCCCAGGACAGCAGGCCGCCGCGCAGCCCGTAGGGGCGCAGCGCGGGCGCGAGCCGCAGCGTCTCCACCGCCGACAGCCGGCGCGGGCCGGGCAGCACCGCGCGGGGCGTGCGGGCGGCCAGCCGGAGCGCGTCCCCGGCCAGCAGCCCCGCCCGCGACACCATCGCCCGCGACCGCGGCACCAGCGGCGTCAGCGGCAGCACGAACGGCAGCGCCCGCACCAGGTGCGGCGCCGTCCGGCACATCAGCACGCCGCGCTCGACGGCGCTCTCGTGCGCCACGTCCAGCTGCCCGGACGCCAGGTAGCGCAGCCCGCCGTGGATCAGCTTGGAGCTCCACCGGGACGTGCCGAACGCCAGGTCGTGCGCGTCGATCGCGGCGACCGACAGGCCCCGGGACGCGGCGTCCAGCGCGGCGCCGGCGCCGGTCGCGCCGAGCCCGACGACCAGGACGTCCACCACCTCGCCGGGCAGGGCGGCGAGTTCGCGTTCGCGGCGGCCGGCGTTGAGGGACGAGCGGAGCGGGGCGGGGGCGGCGGTCACGGGGCGAGCATCCTGTCCAGGATGTGGCGGAGTTCGGCGTCGAAGGCGTCGGCGGGGAGCTCGGGGTCGGTCTCGTCGATGACGATCTGCGCGGACAGCCCGAAGGACTGCACGACCAGCAGCAGCGCGCGGGCCTGCCGGCCCGGGTGGCCGGCCCGGACCGTGCCGTCGGCGTGCCCGGCGGCCAGCGCCTCCTCGAACAGCTCGAGGAAGGCCTGCTGGCTGGCGCCGCAGCGGTCCAGCAGGTAGGGCAGCAGCGCCTCCGGGTCGACCTCGACGATCTTGCGGAGCAGCGGGTGGTCGCGGAACGTGCGCACGCCGGCGACCAGGCCCTCCACCAGCCGGGGCCGGACGGGGCGGCCGTCGTCGGGGGGCTGCATCGCGGTGCCGATCGCGGTCCACTCGCGGGTCATCAGGTCGGCCACGATCGTGCGGACGTCCGGCCAGCGGCGGTACAGCGTCATCCGGGAGACCCCGGCGCGGCGGGCGATGTCGGTGAGCGTGGTGCGGCGCACGCCGACGGCCAGCACGCAGTCGCGGGCGGCGTCCAGCACGGCGTCGTCGGCGGTCCGGGCCGCCGACCTGTTGTGACGATTCGACGTCATATGTCACAGTGTAAGGCACGGCAACGCGGTGCCGGCGAGCGGCCCGCCGAAGGGGAGGCGCCTTGACGACCAGGACGGGGCGGACGCGCGACATGCTCTGGAGCGGCTGGGGCGACCCGGCCGAGGCCGCGCCGCTGCCGGCGGCGGTGGTCGGGCTGCTGCGCGACCTGCTCGGAGTGAAGACCGGCGACGCGGCGCCCGTCGCCCTCGCGGACGTCGAGGTCGCGGCCCCCCGGCTCACCGGCGGCGACCTCGCCGCGCTCGCCGATGCGGTCGGTGCGGAGCACGTCCGCACCGACGCCGAGGCGCGCGTCCGGCACACCCGCGGCAAGTCGACCCCCGACCTCGTGCGCATCCGCGCCGGCGAGGCGTCCGACGCGCCCGACGCGGTCGTCCTGCCCGGCTCCCACGACGAGGTCCTCGCCGCGCTGCGGGCCTGCGCGGCGCGGCGGATCGCGGTCGTCCCGTTCGGCGGCGGCACCTCGGTGGTCGGCGGGCTGGCGCCCGAGGGGGTGGACGCGTTCGTCGCGCTCGACCTGCGGCGCATGGACGCCCTGGTCTCCGTCGACGAGGTCTCCCGCACGGCCGTCATACAGCCGGGCCTGCGCGCGCCCCGCGCCGAGGAACTGCTCGGCGAGCGCGGCTACACGCTCGGGCACTTCCCGCAGTCGTTCGAGTGGGCGTCGATCGGCGGGTTCGCCGCCGCCCGGTCCAGCGGGCAGGCGTCCGCCGGATACGGCCGGTTCGACGACATGGTCGTCGGGCTCACCGTCGCCACCCCGGAGGGCACCCTCGACGTCGGCCGGGCGCCGAAGTCGGCCGCCGGGCCCGACCTGCGCCAGCTCGTCCTCGGCTCCGAGGGCGCGTTCGGCGTGATCACCTCGGTGACGGTGCGGATCAAGCCCGTCCCGCCGGAGAAGGCGTACGAGGGCTGGCGGTTCGCCTCGTTCGCCGACGGCACCGCGGCGCTGCGGCGGCTCGCCCAGGACGGGCCGGCGCCGGTGGTGCTGCGGCTGTCCGACGAGACCGAGACCATGATCGGCCTGGCCGACCCCGCGGCGATCGGCGGCGGCTCGTCGGCCGCCGGCTGCCTCGCCGTCCTCGGCTACGAGGGCACCGCCGAGGAGATCGCCGAACGCCGCGCCCGGACCGCCGCCGTGCTGCGCGAGGCGGGCGGCGAGCCGCTCGGCGCCGAACCGGGCGAGAAGTGGGCGCGCGGCCGGTTCAACGCCCCCTACCTGCGCGACTCGCTGCTCGACGCCGGCGCGTTCGCCGAGACGCTGGAGACGGCCGCGTTCTGGTCCGCCGTCCCGGACCTGTACGAGGCCGTCCGGTGCGCGCTGATCGGCGCGCTGTCCGGCGCGGGCACGCCGCCGCTGGTCATGTGCCACATCTCGCACGTCTACCCGGCGGGCGCGTCCCTGTACTTCACGGTCGTCTCCGCGCAGGGCGAGGACCCCGTCGCGCACTGGGACGCGGCGAAGCGGGCCGCGTCCGACGCGATCATCGACGCGGGCGGGACGATCAGCCATCATCACGGCGTGGGCACCGACCACCGCGACTGGTACGCCCGGGAGATCGGCCCGCTCGGCGCCGAGATCCTGCGGGCCGTCAAGCGGCGGCTCGACCCGGCCGGGATCCTCAACCCCGGCGTCCTCGTCCCGCCTCCCGGGGAGTAGCCGCCATGCCGCACCAGACGCCCGAGACGCCGCCGCGCGCCTTCACCGCGATCGTCAACCCGGCCGCCGGCGGATCGGCGTCCGCGTCCTCGCTGATCCCGCTCGCCCGGCTGCTGCGCGAGGCCGGCGCCGACGTCGCCGTCGAGTACAGCCGCGGCCTGGAGCACGCGCACACGCTCGCGCGCGGCGCCGCCGAGGCCGGCCGGACCGTCCTCGGCGTCGGCGGCGACGGCATGGTCGGCTGCGTTGGCGGCGCGCTCGCCGGCACCGGCGCGGTTCTCGGCATCGTGCCCGCCGGGCGCGGCAACGACTTCGCCCGCCAGCTCGGCGTCCCGTCCGATCCGGAGGAGCTCGCCGCGCTGCTGCTGCACGGGGAGCCGCGCGCGGTCGACGCCATCGAGGCCAACGGCACGCCCGTCCTCGGCAGCGTCTACGCCGGGGTGGACGCCGTCGCCAACGCCAACGCCAACAAGACCCGGCTGCTGCGCGGGTCGGCGGCCTACTACGTCGGGGCGCTGCGCGCGATCGCGTCCTGGCGGGCGGCCGACTACCGGGTGACCGTGGACGGCGAGGAGCACCGCCGCGAGGGATACACCGTCGTCGCCGCGAACTCCGGCTACTACGGGTTCGGCAAGCACATCGCGCCGGACGCCCGGGTGGACGACGGCCTGCTCGACGTGGTGCTCATCCGGCACGCCCCCCGGACGCTGTTCTTCGCGGTGATGCGGGAGCTGGCGGACGGCACCCACGTCCGGCGGCCGCAGGTGGAGGTGCTGCGCGGCCGGGAGGTGCGGATCGAGCTGGCCGGGCCGCCCGGCCGGACGCTGCCCTACGGCGCGGACGGGGAACTGCCCGGCGTGCTGCCGGTGACCGCGAAGGTGATGCCCGGCGCCCTCCGCGTCCTGGCCCCCTGACCGGCCGCGCTTCCGTCCCCGCAGAAATGCCTGGTGACCTGCGCGGACACGATGGTCCCCGGTTTTTGGACCTTCGTTTGGGGCGGTTTACACGCCCATTACGGCCCTCCGTATAACGTCAATTACGTCCCGCTTTCGGGACCTTGGGGCCGTCTGTGGAGGCATCATGAGAAGGCGATCACTCGCCGTTCTGGGGGGACTCATGATGGCCACGGGCGCCCTCCGCGTGGTGGCGCCGGCGTCTCTGGGGGTGGCGCCGGCGCCCACCACGGTCCGGTTCCGGTTCGGCGCGGCCCGCCCCGTCCCGATCCGGAGCCTCACCGCGCCCGCCCCGCGCCGCCCGGCGGTTCCCACCGCGGCGCGGGCGGCCGGCCTCTAGGGTTGGGCGGGTGCGCACCCTCCTCAACCTCATCTGGCTCGTGCTGTCCGGCTTCTGGCTCGCGATCGGGTACGCGATCGCCGGGATCATCTGCTGCGTGCTGATCATCACGATCCCGTTCGGCATCGCCTCGTTCCGGATCGCGATGTACACGCTCTGGCCGTTCGGGTACACGGTGGCGCGCCGCGCCGACGCCGGCGCGGGCTCGGCGATCGGCAACGTCATCTGGGTGATCGTGGCGGGCTGGTGGCTCGCCCTCGGGCACCTGTTCACCGGCATCGCGCTCTGCGTCACGATCATCGGCATCCCGTTCGGCATCGCCAACTTCAAGCTGATCCCGATCTCGCTGCTGCCGCTCGGGCGGGAGATCGTGCCGTCCGGCGACCCCCACCGCTTCGGCGCCGCCTGACCGGCCCGCCCGCCAGGTCCGCCCGCCCGGCAGGTCCGCCCCCGACCGGTCCGTCCGGCAGGTCCGGCAGGTCCGGCAGGTCCGTCCCCGACCGGTCCGCGACACGCTCGGCGCCACGCGGGCCGGTTGCTTGACGGCCGAGACCGCTCCGGACAATCTGTGCACACCCCCTCACTCCCGCCGGAGGCCCCCCGTGTGCGCCGAGCAAGCCGCCGCCCCCGAGAACTCCCGCGTGTCCGAAGCGGGCGCGGGATGGGCGTGCGGCCGGCCGGGCACCTTCCGGGACCTGCTGCCCGAGCAGGTCCCCGACTTCTCCTGGCGCCGCCCGAAGATCCTCTGGCGGTCCCGCAACGACGTCGTGGCGCGGCTGTTCGGCGACCCGTCCAACGCCATCCGCCGCCGGGCCGTCGCCGCGCTCCGCGAACGCGGCACGCCCGCGGCGTTCACCGTCCACCGCTCGGAACCGGAGTTCTCGTTCGTCCTCATGGGCGACACCGGCGAGGGCGACCGGTCGCAGTACGCCGTGGTGCCGCCGCTGCTGCACGCCTCCGCGGGCACCGACTTCATGGTCGTCGCCAGTGACGTCATCTATCCGACGGGCGACGCGGGCGACTACCCCGAGAAGTTCTACCGGCCTTACCGGGACTATCCCGCCCCCATCTACGCCGTCCCCGGCAACCATGACTGGTACGACGGCCTGCGCGGCTTCCTGCACGTCTTCTGCGGCCTGGACGGCGACTGCTCGCCCCAGTGGCGGGGCGTGCTCGCGTTCGTCCCGCGCCTGTTCTGGCGCCGTTCCGGGGAGGTCGACCAGCGCGAGCTGGCGGAGGCCCGCGCGCTCTACCGGGGCGGCCCCGGCCAGCAGGCCGTCCAGCCCGGGCCGTACTGGGCGATCGACACGCCCTCGCTGCGCATCATCGGCATCGACACCGGGATCACCGGCGGCATCGACCGCGAGCAGGGCGAGTGGCTGCGCGAGGTGTCCGCCGGGCCCAAGCCGAAGATGCTGGTCACCGGCAAGCCCCTGTACGTGGACGGCGAGCACCACCCCGGGCCCGTCGAGGGCGGCGGGACGGTCGACGAGATCGTCCGCGACCCGGCGCACCACTACGTGCTCGCGGTCGGCGGCGACATCCACAACTACCAGCGCTACCCGGTGAAGGTGGACGCGAGCGGGCGCGTCGTCCAGTACCTCGTGGCGGGCGGCGGCGGGGCGTTCATGCACGCGACGCACACCATCCCGCGCGCCGACGTGGTGGAGGAGAAGGACTTCCGCTGCTACCCGCTGCGCGGCGACTCCCTGTCGCGCTACAGCCAGCTGTACGGGCGCTGGCTCCGGATGCCGGGGCTCTTCGATCTCACCCCGGAGGAGGCCACGGCCGTCATCCGGTCGCGGGTGGGCATCGAGCCGGGCCGCGGTTACGACGGGCTCCAGCCGTCGCGGCGTGCCCGTTTCGTCGCCTCCGTTCTCGGTGTTCCGCGCGGCGGCCGGCGCCGTTCCCGGTTCCTGCGGCTGCCGGTGCGCCGGATGCCGCAGCGGTTCCGCTCGGAAATGGCCGACTGGGACAGCCCGCCGTTCTTCAAGAGCTTCCTGCGCCTGGACGTGACCGAGTCCGCGATCCGGATCCGGTGCTTCGCGGCGACCGGCTGCGGCGACCACGAGACCGCGCCGCCGGTCGAGGACGAGGTGACGATCGCGCTGCACTGAGGCGCATGGGGCGGGCCGGTCGGGCGGCGGATTGGAGAATTCGCCAGAATGTCGACAAAATGCGTCGTGTTGCCCCCCGACGTGCTCGAATGCCGTTACAGTCTCAGCTCACCGCACCGGTGACCGGTAACGGACGGTCGGCCGATGAAACGACCGCGTCCACAGGAGAGCGACTCGATGAGTTACCCCCAGCAGGGTCAGGGCCAGCCTTACCAGCAGCAGCAACAGCAGCAGGCCTACCAGGGCGGCTACGCGCCGGCCCCGGCACAGCAACAGCAGCAGCAGGCCGTCGCCCGCGGCGCCGGCTACAACATGAAGCGCCGCAACCCGGTCGGCGCCTGGCTCGGCCTGCCGATCATCACGCTCGGCGTGTACGGCCTCGTGTGGACCTTCAAGGTCCACGACGAGCTCTACAAGTACGACCAGCGCACCGGCGACGCCGCCACCAACGCGCTGCTGTCGATGATCTTCGGCTTCGTCACCCTCGGCATCTGGCCGCTGGTCATGTGGTGCAAGCTCGGCGGCCGCATCGCCCAGGCGCAGCGCGCCGCGGGCCTGCCCGCCACCTGCAGCGGAGGCATGGGCTTCCTGCTCGGCATCTTCGGCTTCGGCGTGCTGTACTACCAGCTCCAGCTCAACAAGGTCACCGACCGCTACGGCGACACCCCCGCGGGCCAGCAGGTCTCCCTCGTCGCGTGACCTGACCTCGACACCCCGCGAGGGGGGCCGCGGCCCTGGCCCCCTGGGAACGACGACGACCCTCCTCCGCCACCGCGGAGGGGGGTTTTGTCGTGGGTACGCGCGAGAATGGGGGCGTGAGGGTTGCGGTGGCCTCGGACGGCGGAGGCGGGGGCGAGCTGCGGCCGCTGGCCGAGGACGGCACGCCCGCCGGAGCGGCGTACGCCGTCGCCGACCTGGTCGGCGAGATCGCCGCGCGCGAGCGGGCGGACGCGCCGCGGTGGGTGTGGGCGTCGACCGCGCGGCTGTATCCCCGGCTGGTGGAGGCGGGCGTGCGCGTCGCCCGCTGCCACGACCTGGAGCTGGTCGAGAACCTCCTGCTGGGGCACGCGGGCCGCTACGGGGAGCCGCGCTCCGTCCGCGCGGCCTCGGCGCGGCTGCGCGGGGAGCCGGTCCCGCCCGATCCGCCGCCCGCGCAGGAGGCGTCCGCGCAGCCGTCGCTGTTCGGCGACGACGGGGACCGCGCGTCGCCTGCCGACGATCTCGGGCGGATCGTCGAGGTGCACGCGGCGCAGCAGCGCGCCGCCGCCGGGCTGGCCGGGTTCGCGCTGCTGGCCGCCGCCGAGTCCGCCGGGGCGCTGGTGGCCGCCGAGATGGGCTTCGACGGGCTGCCGTGGTCGGCCGCCGAGCACGACGCGCTGCTCACCGAGCTGCTCGGCCCGCGCCCGTCCGGCGGGCTGCGCCCGCGCCGGCTGCAGGACCTCGCCGACCGGATCAACACCGCGTTCGGGTCGCGCACGCACGTCAACCCCGACTCGCCCGCGCAGATCCTCAAGGCGTTCGCGGCGGCGGGGCTGCCGATCCCGTCCACGCGCGCGCACGTGCTCAAGGGCGTCGACCACCCGGCCGTCCCGCTGCTGCTGGAGTACAAGGAGCTCGCCCGGCTCCACACCGCGCACGGCTGGGCATGGCTCGACACATGGGTGAGTGAGGGGCGGTTCCGGCCCGAGTACGTGGTGGGCGGCGTGGTGTCCGGGCGGTGGGCGACCAACGGCGGCGGCGCCCTGCAGATCCCGCGGGTGCTGCGCAGGGCCGTGGTAGCCGACCCCGGATGGTGCCTGGTCGTGGCGGACGCCGCGCAGCTCGAACCGCGCGTCCTCGCGGCCCTCGCGGGCGACCGCGCGTTCGCCGACGCCGCGGCCCACGGCGACCTGTACGAGGCGCTGTCGGACGCGTTCCGCTCGGACGAGGCCACCGGCGGCCTGCCCGCGCGCGCGAAGGCGAAGCTCGCGCTGCTGTCGGCGATGTACGGCGGCGGGACGGGCGAGGCCGTGCAGCTGCTCGGCGTGCTGAAGAGCCGGTTCCCCGACGCGTTCGAGTACGTCGAGGCCGCCGCCCGCGCGGGGGAGCGCGGCCGGCTCGTCCGGTCGCTGCTCGGCCGGACCTGCCCGCCGCCGTCGGCCGGCTGGCGCGAGCTGACCCTGGCCGGCGACGACGACCGCGACGCGCCCGAGGCGCCGCCGGGCGGCGGGCGGCGGTCCGCGACGGCGGCGCAGGCGCTGCGCAGCCGGGGCCGCTTCACCCGCAACTTCGTCGTCCAGGCGACGGCGGCCGACTGGGCCCTGGCGCTGCTCGGCTCGCTGCGCCGCCGCCTTACCGCCCTCGGCCCGCCGCGCCTGGTCTTCTTCCAGCACGACGAGGTGATCGTGCACGCCCCGGCGGAGCTCGCGGACGCCGTCACCGAGGCCGTCCGCGCCTCCGCCGAGGAGGCGCGGAGCCTGCTGTTCGGCGCCACGCCGGTCGTCTTCCCGATGGAGGTCGCGGTCGTCGACCGCTACGCCGACGCCAAGTGAGCGGCGAGCGCGCGGATGGTGTTCGCGGCCGCGAACGCGTGGCCCCGCGCGTTCAGATGCAGCTGGTCGCCGCTGTAGATGCCGGGGTCGGCCGCGACCGGATGGCCCGGCGGGTTGTCGACGTGGCAGGCGCCGTGCTCCGCCGCCACGTCGGCGGCCAGGGCGTTCAGCCGCCGGGTGCGCGACGACATGACCTCGCGGTAGCGGGACGGCCCGAGCCCGGCGGCGGTGATGTCCAGCAGCCCGATCGTGACGACGTCCGCGCCGGCGGACCGGAACGCTCCGACCATCGCGGCCAGCTCGCGGCGCACCTCGTCCTCGTCGAAGTGCGGGCGGAGCATGTCGTTGCCGCCGGCCACCACGAACGCGAGGTCGGGCCCGAAGTCCAGCGCCGGGCCGAGCTGGCCGGCCCTGACCCGCGCGGCGACCAGGTCGCGGCGGCCGAGGTTGAGCGCGGTGAACCCGCCGGTCACGGCGCCGAGGGCCTCCTCGACGCGGTCGGTCCACGACAGGTCGCGGTAGCCGGGGACCGGGTCGCGGACGCCCTCGGCGACGCTGTCCCCGATCGTCGCCATCCGCTTCCAGGGCGCGTCGGCCAGCAGCGCGGCGGCCTCGGCGGCGGGCAGGACGGCCGGGTCCGTCCATTCGGTCAGCATCTGGGCCGGTGCCCCGGTCGGCGTCGTGTCGGTCATGTCGTCTCCTATCAGGACGAGGTGGGCCGGACGGTCAGGAACGCTCCCGCGAGCGCGGCGCCCGCGGCGGCGAGCGTGCAGAACAGGTAGACGGCGGTGTAGTCGTCGTGCACCGCCCGGTCCGGCAGCAGCGCGGCGAGCGCGGCGATGCCGAGCGCGCCGCCGAGCTGGCGGGCCGTGGTGTTGAGGCCGGTGGCGCCGGCGAAGCGCTGCGGACCGGCCGACAGCGCGGCGGCCGACGCGGTGCCGGTGGTGAGCATCCCCATGCCCGTCCCGGCCACCAGCCCGAGCGGGAGCCAGAACGTGAGGAAGTGCGGTTCGGGCGGGAGCCCGGCGACCGCCCAGACCCCCGTCGCCACCATGATCAGCGCGCCTCCCGTCACGGCGGGGCGGACGCCGATGCGCGCGGTGAGGCGGCCCATCGCGATCGCGGCGGCGGTGGCGGTGAACGCCCCGGGCGTCGAGGCGAGACCGGCCTTGAGGATCGAGTAGTGCCACTGGCCGGTCAGGTAGAGCACGCCGAGCAGCAGCCAGGAGTACAGCGCCGTCCCGTACAGGAACGAGGCGGTGTTGGCGAGGGCGAACCCGCGCTCGCGCCACATCCGGATCTCCAGCGCGGGCACCGGATGCCGCGCCGACCGCCACAGCGCCAGGCCGGTCAGGACGGCGCCGCCGAGCAGCAGCGCGAGCGTGCGGGCGTCGGTCCAGCCCCAGTCGCCCGACTGGGTCACGCCGAGCGCGATCCCGCCGACGCCGGCGCCGAGCAGGACCGTCCCGGCGAGGTCGGGCAGCCGTCCGGCGGTGCCGGTGGCGCGCGGCAGCCGCAGCCCGCCGAGCAGCATCGCCAGGCCGAACGGGACGTTGATGACGAACAGCGCACGCCAGCCGAACTGGTCCACCAGGACGCCGCCGAGCCCGGGGCCGACGGCGGCGGCGAACGCGCCCGCCGCGCTCCACAGGCCGATGGCGCCGGCGCGCCGCCCGGCGGGGGTGTCGTGCAGCAGCAGCGCGAGGGACGCGGGGATCATCGCGGCCGCGGTGGCGCCCTGCACGCCGCGCGTCGCGAGCAGGACGGGGACGTTCGGCGCCGCCGCGCAGGCCAGCGAGGCGAGCGTGAACAGCCCGGTGCCCCACAGGTAGAGCGAGCGGCGCCCGGCCAGGTCGGCGAGCCGGCCGGCGGGGGCGAGCAGCGCGGCGAACAGCACCGCGTAGAGGGTGACGACCCAGGTCAGCCCGGACAGCGAGGTGCCGGGGAAGTCGGCGTGCAGGTCGGGGACGGCGAGGTTGGCGACGGTGGCGTCGAGCATGGCCAGGAACGTCGCGCCGGCGGCGAGCCACGGCACGGCCCGCCGGGTGCCCGCCGCGGCGGGCGGCGCCGCGGTGGTCTCTGCGGTGGTCATGGGGGAGTGCCTCCAAAAAAAGAACGAACGGTCGTACAATCTTCTTCGGAGGCCGCTCCCGTCAAGGGGTTCGCGGCGTTGACTTTGAACGAACGGTCGTGCAGATTAATGGGCGTGAGCACCGACGGACGGCTCCTCAAGGGGGAGCGGACGCGCACGGTCATCCTCGGCCGGGCCGCCGACATCGCCTCGGCCGAGGGCCTGGAGGGCCTGTCGATCGGCCGCCTCGCCACCGAGCTGCGGATCAGCAAGAGCGGCGTGTTCACGCACTTCGGCTCCAAGGAGGAACTGCAGCTCGCGACCGTCGCCAAGGCCGTCGAGGTGTTCCGCGAGCACGTGGTCGCGCCCGCGCTCGCCGTCCCCGCGGGGCTCGGCCGCGTCCGGGCCCTCCTGGAGGCGTGGCGGCGCTACCAGCGGGAGCCGGTCTTCCCCGGCGGGTGCTTCTTCCACTCGACGATGGCCGAGTTCGACGCCCGCCCGGGCCGGGTCCGCGACGCCATCGCCGCGTCCCAGCGCGACTGGCGCGGCTTCCTGGAGCGCTGCCTGCGCGAGGCCCGCGAACGCGGCGACATCGACGCGTCCGCCGACGTCCCGCAGCTCGCCTTCGAGCTGGACGCCCTCTGCCGCACCGGCGCCGGGCACGCCCTGCTCCACGACGACCCGTCGCTGTACGACCGCGCGACCCGCGCCGTGGAGGCCCGGCTGGCGGCCGTCACCACCGGCGCCGGCCGCGAGCGCTGAGCGGGCGTCAGCGCACGACGCTGTAGGACGGCCGGCCGTTGAGCGTCTCGGCGTCGATGAACGACGTCCTGCGGTAGGCGCCGGTGAGCGTGGTCAGCTCCTCGGGCGTCAGGACGTCCTCGATGGCCTCGAAGCCGTCCGGGGCGCGCTCGCCGACCATCCGCAGGATCCGCTCCGCCGGCATGTCGCGGCAGGCCAGCACGACCGCGTTCACCGTCTCGCGGCGCGCCCGCTCGTAGCCCAGCAGCCCCTCGCCGGGATCGGCCGCGCGGGCCAGCTCGTACGCCAGCACGCGCGCGTCCAGGACGGCCTGGGAGCCGCCGTTGGAGCCGATCGGGTACATCGGGTGCGCGGCGTCGCCGAGCAGGGTCACCCGGCCGAACGTCCACCGGTCCAGCGGCTCGCGGTCCACCATCGGGTACTCGAGGATCTCCGGGGACGCGGCGATCAGCGCCGGGACGTCGAGCCAGTCGAAGGTCCAGTCCGCGAAGTGCGGGAGGACGTCCTCCAGCCGGCCCGTCCGGTTCCAGTCCGCGGCCGTCTCCAGCCGGTCGCCCGGGAGCTTGACCTCGGCGACCCAGTTCAGCAGGGCCTTCCCGCGCCGCTCGGCGCGCATCGAGATCGGGTAGACGACCATCTTGGACGCCGCGTTGCTGCCCGCGACGGCCAGGGTCCGGCCGGTGAGGAACGGCTCGGACTCGGTGACGCCGCGCCACATCCGGATGCCGTTCCACAGGGGCGCGGGCTCGTCCGGGTACAGCTGCGCGCGGACGGTGGAGTGCAGGCCGTCGGCGCCGACCAGCACGTCCGCCCGGACCGTCTCGGCCGTGCCGGACGTCCGGTCCAGCAGCCGGACGCGCACCCCGGCGCCGTCCTGCTCGAAGCCTTCCAGCACCGTGCCGGTGCGGACGGCGTCCTTGCCGAGCCGGGACAGCACCGTGTCGAGCAGCGCCATCTGCAGCTCGCCCCGGTGGACGGAGTACTGCGGCCAGTCGTAGCCGAGGGCGCGGCCGCGCGGATCGGCCCAGATCCGCCCGCCGAACCGGTCGAAATGCACCATTTCCGCGGTGGGGACGCCGATGTCGGCGAGGTCCTCGCCGAGGCCCAGCTCGGTGAGCTCGCGGACCGCGTGCGGCAGCAGGTTGATGCCGACGCCGAGCGGCCGCAGCCGCCGCGCCGCGTCCACCACGAGCGCCTCGATCCCGGCCTCGTGCAGGCTCAACGCGGTGGTGAGCCCGCCGATCCCGGCCCCGGCGATGAGTACGCGCATGCACTCATGATCTCTTATCCGGCGCCCGTCTCCGGTTGGTCGTCCGGATCCGGCCCGCCGGCCGCGGCGAGCCCCTCCGCGGGCGCGGCCCCCGGGACCCGGGCGCCGCCGCGGACCAGCCGGCCGACCTCCGCGCGCAGCCGGACGAACTCCGGCAGGCCGCGCGTCTCGATCTGGTCCCGGGACGCGGGCAGCCCCACCGGGATGTCGGCGTGCACGCGGGCCGGCGACCGGTTCAGCACGACGACCCGGTCGCCGACGTAGACGCTCTCGTCGATGTCGTGGGTGACCAGCAAGATCGTGATCTTCGCGGCCCGGTGCACCTGGAGCACGAGGTCCTCCAAATCCTCCCGGGTCTGCGCGTCCACGGAGCCGAACGGCTCGTCCATCAGCAGCAGCGACGGCCGGTAGGCCAGGGCCCGGGCGATCGACACGCGCTGCTGCATGCCGCCCGACAGCTGCCAGGGGTACTTGCGGGCCGCGTCGTGCAGGCCGACCGAGTCCAGCGCCTTCTCGGCGGCGGCGCGGCGCGCGGCCCGGGACCCGCCGCGCCGGCGCAGCGGCATCGCGACGTTGTCGCGGACGGTCAGCCAGGGGAACAGCGAGCGGCTGTAGTCCTGGAACACGACGGCGAGGTCGGCCGGCACGCCGTCGACCGGCGCGCCGTTCATCTCCAGCGTGCCGCCGGTCGGCCTGATCAGCCCGGCGATGCAGCGCAGCAGGGTGGACTTGCCGCACCCGGACGGGCCGACGATGCTAAGCAGCTGGCCGTCCGGGACGGTGAGGTCGAGCCCGTCGAGCGCCGTCTGCCCGCCGGTGTAGGTGTGCGTGAGGCCGGTGATCCGGAGCATCGCGGACGCCTTTTCTGTGGAGGGGGTCAGTTCGTCAGCCGCTGCGCGCCGGCGTGCCAGGCGAGCAGCCGCCGTTCCAGGAGCATGAAGACGCCGTTGAACAGCAGGCCGAGGACGCCGAGCATGACGATCCCGGCCCACATCGTCGGCGGCTCGAAGGCGCGCTGGGCGTCCAGCAGCTCGGCCCCGATGCCGGTGGTGCTGCCGACGATCTCCGACAGCACCATGAGGATCAGCGCGAACGACAGCGCGACGCGCAGCCCCGCGAAGATCTTCGGCGCCGCCGCCGGCAGGATGATCATCAGCAGCCGGCGGGGCCGGGAGACGCCGAAGACGCGGGCGGTGTCCAGCTGCAGCGGCTCCACCGAGCGGACGCCGTCGGCGGTGTTCAGCAGGACCGGCCACACCACCCCGAACGCGATCGTGACGATCTGCATGGTGGTGCCGATCTTGAACACGACGATGAAGAACGGCAGCAGCGTCGGCGGCGGCACCGCGCGCAGGAACTGCAGCACCGGGTCCAGCAGGTCGTTCAGGACCCGGGACCGGCCGATCGCCGCGCCGAGCGCGACCCCGGCCGCGCCGGCGGCGGCCCACCCGACGAACAGGTGGGCGAGGCTGCTGGAGAAGTCGTCCACCGCGTTCCCGTTCAGGAACGCCCGCGAGGCGGGGCCGGAGAACCACACGTCGTGCAGCGCCTCGACGATCTTCGTGGGCGGCGGGAAGTACGTCTCGTCCAGCACCGACGTGGCGACCTGCCACACCACCGCCGCGAGCGCGACGAGCCACACCCGCTCGGCGAGCCCGCGGACCGGCCGCGCGGCCCTCATGCGATCCCCTCGACGCGGGCGGTGTGCCAGCGGAACGCGACCCGCTCCAGCCCGAGCAGCGCGGCGTTGGCGAGCAGCCCGAGCACTCCGGCCCAGCAGGCGCCGGCCAGCATCAGGTCGGTGCGCCCGCCGCCCTGCTGCGTCTCGGCCAGGTAGATCCCGATGCCGTCGTCCCCGCCGATCAGCAGCTCGGTGCTGATCAGCACGACGAGGGCGACCGAGGCGGCGATCCGCACCCCGGTGGCGATGAACGGGGCGGCGCTCGGCAGCGACACCCGCCACAGCACCGACGGCGCCGAGAACCCGAAGCCGCGCAGCGTGTCCTTGGCCACCGGGTCGACGTCGCGCAGCGCGTACAGGGTGTTGATGAGGATCGGCCACAGGCAGGCGTAGAAGATCAGCGACAGGTTGGTCCGCGCGGGGGTGCTGAACACCAGCGCGGCGAGCGGGATCAGCGCGACCGACGGGACGGGGCGGCACAGCTCGACCAGCGCGCGGGACGCGGTGCCGAGCAGCGGCACCGACCCGAGCAGCACGCCGAGCGGCACCGCCGCGAGCACCGCCAGCAGCAGCCCGAACAGCCATTCGCGCACGGTCGCGCCGACGTCGGTCAGGAACTCGCGGTCGACCGCGAGCCTGCCGGCCTCCTTCAGCACGGTCGAGGCCGGCGGAAGCGAGGTCTCGTCCACGAGGCCGGAGCGGCTGACGGCCTCCAGCACGCCGATCACCACGACCACCCCGGCCGCGCCGAGGACGATGCGGCGAGGGGTCATGAAGTCGGGGCCAGCAGCAGCGGCTTCACGTCCATCTTCTTGCCGATGTACCCGAACTGCTGCATGACGTCGGGCACGCGCTGCAGGCGGGTCGCGTCGAGGGACGTCGGGTAGGTGCCGTAGCTCATGCTCGCGGCGACCTGGGCGTCGATCCCCTTGGCGTAGGTGGGCACGATCTGCTCGACGAGCTTGCGGTCGGCGGCCATGCCCTCGCCCCTGACCAGCGCCTGCCGGAACGCGGCGACCGTCTTGGGGTTCTTGTCGGCGAACCTCGCCAGGGCGGCGTAGCCCGCGATCGGGAACTGCGCGGTCGGGCCGCTGGACAGGTCGGCGATCATCCGGGCGCCCATGGTCCGCTGCATCTGGGTGCCGAACGGCTCGATCGCCTGGACGGCGTCGACGCTCTTGTTCTTCAGCGCCGCCTCCATGTTCGGCGGCGGGATCTCGACGAAGTTCTTGTCCTCGTCGAGCGCGACGCCCTGCGCCTGGGCCGCCGCCCGCACCAGCAGCGTGCTGACGTTCCGCTTGGTGTTGACGCCGATCTTCTTGCCGGTCAGGTCCTTGATCGTGCGGTACGGGGAGTCGCCGCGCACCATCAGCGTGTGGGTCTTCGGCGCGCCCTGGAAGCCGTCGGCGACGACCTTCGGCTTGAACCCCGGGTCCTTGGACGCGGCGGTGAACAGCGACACGTAGTTGCCGAAGGTGATGTCGAGCTGGCCGCTCCTGAGCAGCGGGATGGCCTCCGCGCCGCCGCTGACGACCCGCGTCTTGACGGTCAGTCCCGCGGCCTTGAACAGGCCCTTCTGGATCGCGATCTGCAGCGGCGCGGTGTCGGCGATCGTCATGGTGCCGACGGTGATCGTGGACTCCTCGAGCCCGGTTGCCGATTTCTTGTCGTCCGAGCCGCCGCACGCGGTGGCCGAGAGCGCGACCGCGACGGCGAGCGCGCCGCCGAGGGCGGCGCGGGGGAGGGGGGCGGGCATGGGCGACGCTCCATTGCGGGAGGGGCGGCCGGCGGATAACTGATCTTTCGATGAGTGCGGGGAGCGTAGCGCATCGCCTGCCGGATCGCGGGAGAAATGAGGCGTATGTAGCGATATGAGGAGAAAATTGTGAACAGAATTGTTCCGCCGTTTCGGTGCGCGGAAAGCACGGGACCCCGGCCGCGCGATGCGACCGGGGTCCCTCGGGGCGTGCGCGCTACTTCTTCGCGGGCTCCTTCACGGAGGCGCCGTCATCGGCCGCAACGGCCTCCGCGTCGGCGGCGTCCGCCGGCTCGGAGTCCTTGACGACGCCGCGGACCAGGCGTCCCACCTCGGCCCTAAGCCGCACGAACTCCGCGTCGGCCCGGGTGCCTATCTGGTCGCGGCCGGCCGGCAGCGTGACGGGCAGCTCCGAGCGGACCCGGCCGGGGTTGCGGGCGAGCACCACGACCCGGTCGCCCAGGTAGACGCTCTCGTCGATGTCGTGCGTGACCAGCAGGATCGTCATGCCCTCGGCCCGGTGCACCTGCAGGACCAGGTCCTCCAGGTCCTCGCGGGTCTGCGCGTCGACCGAGCCGAACGGCTCGTCCATCAGCATCAGCGCCGGCCGGTAGGCCAGCGCGCGGGCGATCGACACCCGCTGCTGCATCCCGCCCGACAGCTGCCACGGGTACTTGCCCGCCGCGTCCTTGAGCCCGACCGACGCGAGCGCCTCGACGGCGCGGGCGCGGCGCTCGGCCTTGCCGAGCCCGCGGCGGCGCAGCGGCAGCGCCACGTTGTCGCGCACCGTCAGCCACGGCAGCAGCGAGCGGCTGTAGTCCTGGAAGACCACGGCCAGGTCGTCGGGCACGCCGTCGATGGGCGCGCCCTTCAGCACGACCTTGCCCTCGCTCGCCGGGATGAGCCCGGCGATGCAGCGCAGCAGCGTCGACTTGCCGCACCCCGAAGGCCCGACGATCGTGACCAGTTCGCCCTCGCCGACCTTCAGGTCGATGCCCTCCAGGACGCGGTGCGCCCCGTAGGAGTGGCCCAGTCCGGTTATCTCCAGCATCGTGATCACAGTACCTCGGGCTCGTCGTACATTGCGGCGTTATCGGCCGCAACGCGCACGCTGACGATGAAGGGCCCGTCGTGGCCGAGGGCCTCTTCCAGCGCGGCGTCCACGTCGGCGGCGCCGGCCACCGCCCGGCCGGGGCAGCCGAGCCCCCGGGCGAGCGTGACGAAGTCGATGCCGGAGATGTCGGCGCCCGGGATCGAGTCCAGGCCGATGCGCCGGCCGAGCCCCCTGATGGCGCCGTACCCGCCGTTGTCGAGGACGATCACCGTCATCGGCAGCCGGCGCTGCACGGCCGTCCACAGCGCCTGCACCGAGTACATGATCGCGCCGTCGCCGAGCACGCAGACGATCCGCTCGCCGGAGGAGGCGAGCGCGCGGCCGACCCCCATCGGCAGGCTCCAGCCGAGGACGCCGCTGCCCATGGTGAGGAACGAGCCGGGCCTGCCGAACGGCAGCCGGGCGTGGAACATGTCCCGGTGGCTCGGGATCTCCTCCACGACGACGGCGTCCTCGGGCAGCCGCTCGCGCAGCGACTCGATCACCAGCGCGGCGTCGATCGGGTCGGAGACCTGCGGCGGGGAGAGCCGCTCCCGCGGCCCGGGCACCGGCCGGTCGGCCTTCTCGACCAGTTCGAGCAGGCCCGCCACACCCGCGCGGACGGTGGTGAGCACGCTGGTGCCGACCGGCGCCCACGCGGTCTGCGACGGGTCGCAGTCGAAGTGGAACAGCCGCGCGCCCTCCGGGATGTACGGGCCCTCGCTGTGCACGTGGTAGTTGAACACCGGCGCGCCGAGCACCAGGACGACGTCGTGCCCCTCCAGGCGCGCCGCGAGATGGTCGCGGACCGGCGGCAGGAACCCCTGGAACAGCGCGTGGTCCTCGGGGAAGCCGGACCGCCCCGACAGCGGGCTGATCCACACCGGCGCGCAGGCGCGTTCGGCCAGCTCCACCACGAGGGACGTCGCGTCCTCGTCCTCCACGCCGTGCCCGACGACGATGACGGGGCTCTCGGCGCCGTTGAGCGCTTCGGCGGTCTCCCGCAGCCCGGCGGGGTCGGGCGCGAACGCGGTCCGCACCTCCCGGTGCGGGATCGGCTCGGCCGGCTGGTCCCAGTCGTCCTCGGGCACCGACAGGAAGACCGGGCCGCGCGGCGGGGTCATCGCCACCCGGTAGGCCTCCGCGAACGCGGCCGGGACGTCCTCGGCGCGCGCCGTCTGCCTGCTCCACTTCACGTAGGGGCGGGGGAAGGTCTCGGGCTCGTCCGCCCCGAGGAACGGCCGGGTCGGCAGCATCGCCCGGGTCTGCTGCCCGGCGACGATGACCATCGGGATCCGGTCGCGGTAGGCGTTGAACACCGCGCCGAGGGCGTGCCCGACGCCGCCCGCGGAGTGCAGGTTGACGAGGGCCGCGGTGCCCTTCGCGAGGGCGTGGCCCGCGGCCGCGCCGACCGCCACGATCTCCTGGAGGCCGAGGACGTAGTCGAAGTCCGCCGGGAAGTCGCGGAACATCCGCAGCTCGGTGGAGCCGGGGTTGCCGAAGACGGTGGTCATCCCGGTCCTCCGGCAGAAGTCGAACACCGCGTCCCGGACGGTGAACTCCGTCGTCATTGATCCGCCTTTCGCGCGCCGCGGTGCCAGCGAAGGACCCGCCGCTCCACCGCGAGCAGAATCGTGTTGAGCAGGTAGCCGAGGATGCCGAGCAGCACGATCACCGACCACAGGGTCGGCAGGTCGGACTGGCTCTGCGCGTTGGTCAGCTCGAAGCCGAGGCCGTCGGACGTGCCCGGGAGCAGCTCGGAGAAGACCATGAGGATCAGCGACAGCGACAGCGCCAGCCGCAGCCCCGCGAAGATCTTCGGCAGCGACGCGGGGAGGATGACGAACCTGATCCGCTCGAACGCCGACAGCCGGAACGCCTCGGCCGTGGCCATCTGCATCTGGTCGACGCTGCGCGCCCCGTCGGCGGTGTTGAGCAGGATGGGCCAGATGGCGCTGAAGATGATGGACGCCACCTGCATCTGCGTGCCGAACTCGAAGAGCACGATGAACACCGGCACGAGGGTGGGCGGCGGGATGACCCGCGCGAACTGCAGCAGCGGCTCCAGGTAGGCGAGGACGCGCTCCGAGCGGCCGAGCGCGATGCCGAGGACGACCCCGGCGACGACGCACACCGCCAGCGAGAACGCCATCCGGGCCAGGCTGGGCGCGATGGAGTCGCCGGCCTCGGCGTTCAGGAACAGGTGGGTCGGCGGGCCGGAGAACCACAGGTCCCGCATCCGCTCGGCGATCTTCGAGGGCGGCGGGAAGAACGGGCTGTCGGAGGCGCGGGTCGCCGCCTCCCAGCAGGCGACGAGGACGGCCAGGGGCAGCCAGCGGTGCAGCAGCCCGCGGGCCAGCCGGCCGGCCCGCCCGCCGCGCCGGGCGGCGGGCGCGCTGAGGGTCGCCGCCGTCACGATGCACCACTCCTTTGCGCCTTGTGCCAGCGGAACGCGCGGTTCTCGGCCTGCACCAGCAGGGTGTCGATGACCAGGCCGAGGCAGCCGGCCCACAGCGTCCCGGCGAGGACGTCGCGGGAGCCGTCGGGGGCGGTGCCGGCCTGGGCGATGAACATGCCGAGGCCGTCGCCGAAGCCGGAGAGGATCTCGGTGCCGACGGCGAGGATGAGCGCGATCGAGGCGGCGAGCCGCACGCCGGTCGCGATGAAGGGGGCGGCGCTCGGCAGCGAGACCCGCAGCAGCACCTGGAGCCGGCCGAACCCGAAGCTGCGCAGGGTCTCCTTGGCCGTGGGGTCGACGTCGTCCAGTCCGTACATGGTGTTGAACAGGATGGGCCAGCTGCAGGCGTAGACGATGAGCGGCACCTCCATGTTGAGCCCGGAGCCGAGCACCAGCCCGGCCAGCGGGATCAGCGCGACGGAGGGGATCGGCCGCAGGAACTCCACGATCGCGCGGACCGCGGTGTTCACCGCCGGGACGCTGCCGAGCAGCAGCCCGAGCGGGACGGAGATCGCGATGGCGAGGAGCATCCCGAGCGCCCACGCGGTGAGCGTCACCCGCACGTTGAACAGGAAGGTGGAGTCGCCGAACAGTTCGAGCGCGCGGCCGGTGATGCTGGAGGCGGGGGGCAGATAGGAACGGTCCACGATGCCGGCCCGCCCGAGGGCCTCGCTCGCCAGGAACAGGACCGCCACCCCGGCGGCCCCCCGCGCCCACCTGCCGGGGCGCGAGAGGCCGCGGGGCGGCGTCGTCTGGTTGGCCATGGGTGAATCAGCGTCCCGCCGTCACGACGTCGGCTGGAAGAGGATCGTCTTCAGGTCCGGCTTCTGCTGGAGCAGCTTCTCGGTGCTCATCAGGTCGACGATCCGCTGCATGCGCGTGGCGTTCAGCGAGGTCGAGTAGCCGGGCATGGTGATCACCTTGGCCACCTGGGCGTCGATCTTGGAGTAGCTCGGCAGCACCTCCTCGACGCGCTTGCGGTCGCCGGTCGCGATCTTCTGCGCCGCGATGATGGCGCGCTGGAAGGCCGCGGCCGTCTTCGGGTTCTTCTTGACGAAGTCCTGCGTGCTGACGTAGCCGCTGATCGGGGTGTCGGTGATCGGCTCGGTGCCGCCGTCGACGGCGACCCGCGCGCCGAGCTTCTTCTCGGTGTCGGAGGAGAAGGGCTCCACGGTGTGGATGGCGTCGACCTGCCCCTTCTCCAGGGCGGTGGCCATCTGCGGGAAGGGCACCTGGACGTACTTGACCTTCGACGGGTCGGCGTTGTTGGCCTTGAGGATCGCGTCCAGCGTGAGCGACTGGATGTTGTTCAGGATGTTGACCGCGACCTTCTTGCCCTCCAGGTCCTTGGGGGACTTGATCGAGGACTTGGGCATGACCAGCACGTCCATCATGTGCGAGGTCATGGTGGTGCCCTCGGCCAGGATGCTCAGCTTGAGCGCGCCCTTCTCGTTGGCCTGCAGGAACGAGACGTAGTTGGCGCCGGAGATGACGTCGACCTCGCCCTTGGAGAGCGCGGGCAGGGCCAGGGTGCTCTGCGCGATCGGCTTGATCTTGACGTCCAGCCCCTCCTTCTGGAAGAGCTTCTCCTTCTGCGCGATGTAGACGGCGGCGCTGTCCACGAGCGGCAGGGCGGCGACCGTCACGGTCTTCTTCTCGAGTCCGTTGCCGCCGCCCGAGTCGTCCGAGTCTCCGCAGGCGGCGGTGAGGGACGCGACCAGGGCGAGGGCGCTGAGCAGCGCGAAAAGACGTCTGGATTGCCGCATGGGCACTCCTTAACTCAACAGGGGGAAGTTGCTTCGGCAGGGATCGGGCAAAGCAGGGCATGTGAGCCAGGGGGAACGACTGCAGCCACCACTCCCGCCGCGCCTGAAGATCACGTGCGTCGGGAGAGTATCGCGGACTAGGCGTCTTGGGGGGTTTGGCTCCGAATTGCGTGACTCTCTTGTGTCCTGGCGAAGGCCGGCGGCCGGCGCCGGGCGGAGGGTGTCTCCGCTGGTGGGGACGGTGGCCGGGGGCCGGATCGGCGGGCTCGCGGCGGACCGGCCCTACCGCCGGGTAGGCGTTCCGCATGGCGTTCGATATGGCGTCGAATAAGCGCCGCATTCCCCTTGTTTTACGGGGTTCCCGCGCTTGTTGTGACAATCCATCGCCAGTCGAATGCGGAGTGTGAGCGGGTCGTGGGACGCCGGTCGGGCGGGGCGGCCCGATCGGGGGATGGGCGCGGGAGGAACAGGTGAGGTTACGGTATGCGATTGCCCAATTACAGAACGTCCGGGCGCGGAGAGTGACATTCCATACTCGCGGAAACGGACATATAGGCATGAACCTACGATTGCCGCATTGGTCCCTATGGTCTCGCATATGGTCCTTTGCGGCCTATCCGTGGATGTGCTGCAATGTCGTGCGCCGGAGGTGGAGACGATGTTGCTTTAACCCTTCGCGCCGATGGGGCTACGGAGTGTGTGCGGCATCGTGAGGGAGAGGGTGTTGACGGCGGATGCAACCAAGCGACGTGGGTCGCGACCGTGCTCGGCCTGGTGACGTCGAGGTGCGGTCGGACCAGCCGGCACGGCCAGAGCGCCCGCCGCGACCGGGCGGGCGGCTCCGCCTGCGCAACTGGCGGGTCCCGCAGCGCCTGATCGTGCTGATCCTGGTCCCCACGCTCGCCGCCGTCGTGCTGGCCGGCCTGCGGATCTTCGACTCGGTCGGGAAGGCGCAGAGCTACGGCCGCGTCGAGCACATGGCGGAGCTCGGCGAGGGCATCGCCCAGTTCGTCCAGGAGTTCACCGCGGAGCGCGACGAGGCCGTCGAGTACATCACCGCCGGCCGGCCGGCCTCCATGCAGCCGGCCCTGCAGGCCCAGCAGCGGCGGACCGACGCGCAGGTCGTGCCGGTGCGCACGGCCGCGTCCCGCATCGGCGGCTCCTACGGGTCCGAGGCCGTCCGCGACGCCACCGGGGTCGACAGCCGGCTCGACGGCGTCAAGGCGCTGCGCTCCCTGGTGACCGGGACCAAGGTCCCGGCCTTCATCGTCCTGCAGAAGTACACCGACTCCGCGCAGGAGATGATCGCCGTCCTGGACGGGATCTCGCAGAACGTCGCCGACGACCGGCTCGCGGAGTCCAGCCGGGCGCTCGGCGCGCTGGCCCGCGCGAAGGAGGCCGTCTCCCGCGAGCGCGCCATCCTGCTCATCGGCGCGCGGGAGGGACGGCTCGTCACCGACGAGCTGAACCAGCTCACCGCGGCGCGCGCGCAGGAGGACAGCGAGCTCGCCGCCTTCCGTGACTCCGCGTCCCTGGAGCAGACCCAGCGGTACGAGGACACCGTCGTCGGTCCCAAGATCGACCAGGCCCGTGACGTGCGGCAGCGGGTGATCGCGGCGGCCGGCGCGAACGGCGGCGTGCTGCCGAGTGCGCTGCGCTCCACCCGCGCGGCCAAGACGATGCGCACCGCGATGACCTCGATGGTCGACCAGATGCGCCAGGTCGAGCAGCGGCTCGCCGCCGAGATCCGCGCGCACAGCGACGAGCAGGGCACGTCCGCGCGCAACGCGACGATCCTCGACTCGGCGCTCGTCGCCGTGCTGCTGGTCATCGTGCTGCTGATCACCATCGTGATGGCCCGGTCGCTGGTGCGCCCGCTGCGCCGGCTGCAGTCCGGCGCGCTGGAGGTCGCCAGCACCCGGCTGCCCGGGCTGGTCGACCGGCTGCGCGACCCCGAGGCGGCCGCCGGCGGCATCGAGGTCGCCCCGATCGAGATCGACTCCACCGACGAGATCGGCCAGGTCGCGCGCGCCTTCGACGAGGTCCACCGCGAGGCGGTCCGGCTGGCGGCCGACGAGGCCGTGCTGCGCGGCAACATCAACGCGATGTTCGTCAACCTGTCGCGGCGCAGCCAGTCGCTGATCGAGCGGCAGCTGAAGCTGATCGAGGAGCTGGAGCAGAGCGAGCGCGACGAGGAGCAGCTCGGCAGCCTCTTCCGCCTGGACCACCTCGCCACCCGCATGCGCCGCAACTGCGAGAACCTGCTGGTCCTCGGCGGCCAGGAGCAGGCCCGCCGGTGGAACAAGCCCGTCCCGCTGATCGACGTCGTCCGCGCCTCGCTGTCGGAGGTCGAGCAGTACGAGCGGGTGGCGCTGCGCGTCCAGGGCGACATGACCGTCGCCGGGCCCGTCGTCAACGACCTCGTCCACCTGCTGGCCGAGCTGGTGGAGAACGCCCTGGTGTTCTCCTCCGAGCACACCAAGGTCACCGTCTCCGGGCAGCTGCTCAGCGGCGGCGGCTCCATGCTGCAGATCACCGACAACGGCGTCGGGATGTCGCCGGAGGAGCTGGAGCAGGCGAACTGGCGGCTGGCGAACCCGCCCGTCATCGACTTCTCCGCCGCCCGGCGCATGGGCCTGTTCGTGGTCGGCCGCCTGGCCGTCCGGCACGGCATCCGGGTCGAACTGCGGGCCGCGCAGGGCGGCGGGCTCACCGCGTTCGTCGTGCTGCCGGACGCGGCGGTCACCCCGGGCGAGCCCGCCGGCGTCGGCGTCGGCGCGCGCGGCCTCGGCGCCCGCGACAGCGGCGCCCACGGCCAGCTCGCCGCGCTCACCACGACGGGGGCCGAACCGCCCTCCGCCGGTTCGAGCGGCGCGTTCCGCCAGGACGACTTCGGTACCGCCGCCGGGCTCGGCGCGGGCACCGGCGGCAACCCGATGGTCGGCCACACCGGTCCGCTGCGGCCGCTGCGCGGCGCCACCGGGCCGCAGCCGGCGATGGGCGCGCCCTACCCGCCGGCCGACGGCACCGGGGGGCAGTCGCCCCTCTCGACCGGGCCGCTGACCCCCGCCGCCGGAACCGGGGCGCACGCGGCCGGCACGGGGGCGCACGCCGCGTTCCCGAACACCGGCCCGCTGCCCGCGGTGCCGCCGCCCCCGCGCGAGCCCGCGGACGCCGCGCCGCCGGACGACCCGTACGGCGTCCCCGGCGACCGGCCGGCGCCGCGCGACCTGCCCGTCCGGCGTCCCGGCGCCCAGCTGCGCGGCCGGCAGGCCGACAACGGGCCGCGGGACAACGTGTTCGAGCCCCCGAGCGAGCGGACGCAGCAGCCCCCGGCCAACGGGTTCCGCGACGCGGCCGACCGGCGCACCGGTCCGCTGCCCGTGGTCCCGGAGGCCCAGCCCGTGGTGCCCGAGCCGGGCGCCCGGCGCCAGCAGATCCCCTGGGAGACCGGGCCGCTCGAGCAGGTCCCCGGGGAGGCCGGGCCGCGGGGCGACGGCTCCCGCAACGGGGCGCCCGCCGGCAGGCGCGGCGGGGGAGAGCCGCAGCGGCCCCGGGACGCCGTCCCGGAGCACCGCGGCGCCGACCCGTCCGGCTACGAGCAGAACGGCTACGAGCGGAACGGCTACGACCAGGGCGGTTACGAGCAGGGCGGCTACGACCAGGGCGGCTACGACCAGGGCGGCTACGAATCGAACGGCTACGAGCAGGGCGGCTACGAGCAGCCCGCTCCCGCCGCGCGGCAGGCGCCGCCGGCCGCGTCCGCCGGGCCCCGGCGGCCGCGCGTGCCGGAGCGTTCGCCGATCTTCGACGCGATGCAGTCGGAATGGTTCCAGCGCCGGACGGGAGGGGACGTGGGCGAGGATCCGGTCAAGGGCTGGGAGTCTCCGGCGGACGAGGGCTTCCGTGCGGCCGAGGCCGCCCGCGAGCCCGTCGCGAGCAGCCGCACGCAGGTCGGGCTGCCCAAGCGCGTCCCCGGAAAGAACCGCATTCCCGGGGCGGTGGGCCGCACCCCGGCCGCCGCGGGCGGGCCGCCCCAGCCGGCGGCGCAGCCGCCGGCGGCCGCGGGACGGACGCAGCCGGTGCCGCGCCCCGGCGGGCCCGTCCAGGACCAGCAAGCGTCCGGCCAGTCGGCCGACGTCGTGCGCAACCGTTTCGCGAGCCTGCAGCGCGGCGTCCATCGGGGCCGCAACGAGGCGCGGGGCGGCGGCACGTCAGGTGAGGTGCCGTCACAGGGTGACGGCGAGACAGGAGGCACCCGGTGAGCGGGCAGGATCTCAACTGGTTGGTGACGAACTTCGCGGACCGTGTCGCGAAGGTCGCGCACGCCGTCGTGGTCTCCTCCGACGGATTGCCGATGGCCTACTCCTCGGGCTTCCCGCCCGAGCGGGCGGACCAGCTCTCGGCGATCGCCTCGGGGTTGATGAGCCTGACCCAGGGCGCGGCGAAGATCTTCGACGCGGGCGGTGTGAACCAGACGGTCGTGGAGATGGACCGCGGCCTGCTGTTCGTCATGTCGATCGCGAACGGGTCGGTGTTCGCGGTGCTGGCGGCGCCCGACTGCGACCTCGGGCTCGTCGCGTACGAGATGACGCTGCTGGTGGAGCGGGTGGGCCGGGTGCTGACCCCGGCGCTGCGCGCGCAGGAGCAGCAGCAGCCCTACGGCGGCCCCTCGGTGACCGAGATGGGCGCCGGGCCCGCCCGCTTTTGACCGTGACTGACTCTGACGGAGGTCGGCGACATGGATCGAGGCAGTCCCTTCGGAGGCGGTCCGGGGGTGCCGGGGCGCTGGTCCGGTGAGCCGCGCTCGGTGCAGGACAGGCCGGCCGGGCGGGACGAGGGCGACACCAGCTCGCTGGTGCGCCCGTACGCGGTGACCGGCGGGCGCACCAAGCCGCGCTACGACCTGGCGATCGAGGCGCTGGTCACCGCCGCGCCCTACCCGCCGCGCGATGTGTCCATGCTGACCCCGGAGTACCGGGCGATCATGGACCTGTGCCGGTCGGCCCGCTCGGTGGCCGAGGTGTCCGCGCTGCTGCGGATGCCGCTGGGCGTGGCCCGCGTGCTCGTCGCGGACATGGCCATGGAAGGGCTCCTGCGCCTGCACCAGTCGACCCCCACGACGGCCGGCGGCCAGCCGGACCTCCGCTTGCTAGAAAGGGTGCTCAGTGGCCTTCGGAAGCTCTGACCAGGTCCCGCCCCCGGGGCCGCACGGACCCGAGGCCGAGCTGACCTCGGTAAAGATCGTCGTCGGCGGCGGGTTCGGCGTCGGCAAGACCACCTTCGTCGGGTCGGTCTCGGAGATCATGCCGCTCACCACCGAGGCGGTGATGACCGCGGCCAGCGCCGACGTGGACGACCTGTCGGCCGTCCCGGACAAGACGACCACCACGGTCGCGATGGACTTCGGCCGCGTGTCGCTGGACAGCGAGCTGATCCTGTACCTGTTCGGCACCCCGGGGCAGCACCGCTTCTGGTTCATGTGGGACGACCTGGTGCGCGGCGCGATCGGCGCGGTCGTGCTGGTCGACACCCGGCGGCTGGAGGACTGCTTCGCGGCGGTCGACTACTTCGAGGAGCTCGGCCTGCCGTTCGTGGTGGGCGTCAACGGGTTCCACGGCGAGTTCCAGTACGCGGTCGAGGACATCCGCGACGCGCTGTCGATCAGCGCGCACGTGCCGATCGTGCAGTGCGACGCGCGCAGCCGCGAGTCCACCAAGCAGGTGCTGATCACGCTGGTGCAGCACGCGATGTCGGTGCACGGCGTCGGCGCGCAGGCCGCCGCGCCCGCGCCGCCCGCCGCCCCCGGCGGCCAGCTGGGCTCGGCGTCGCCGAGCTGGACCTGACGCCGGCCCGGATCCCGGGCCGGCTCCGCCGCCCCCGCCCTGGCCGGCCGGTGTCGGATGTCCCACACCGCCCGTGGTTACGGTCGCGTAGATTGTGTGCACGATGCATGATTGTCCGACGTGACCGACATTGAACGAATGCCAGGGCTTGCGATGGACGAACTGGAGAAGATCCGTACGTACGTGGCCATCGGCGACAGCTTCACCGAGGGCCTGAACGATCCCTACCCCGGCGAGAACGACCGTTTCCGCGGCTGGGCCGACCGGCTCGCCGAGCATCTGGCCGAGCACGGCCCGGGCCTGCGCTACGCCAACCTCGCGGTGCGCGGCAAGCTCGTCCGGCAGATCGTGGACGAGCAGGTCCCGCGGGCCGTCGAGCTCGCGCCCGACCTCGTGACGTTCTGCGCGGGCGGCAACGACATGATCCGGCCCGGCGCCGACCCGGACGCGCTCGCGGTCGTCTTCGACGACGCCGTCCGGCGGCTGCGCGCCACCGGCTCCCGCGTGGTGGTCTTCACCGGCTTCGACACCCGCGGGATGCGCACCGGCGGCCGCATCCGCGGCAAGGCCGCCACCTACAACATGCACCTGCGCGCCATCGCCGACCGCCGCGGCTGCTCGGTCGTCGACCTGTGGTCGCTGCGGATCTTCAACGACCCGCGCGCCTGGTACGAGGACCGGCTGCACCTGTCGCCCGAGGGGCACCGCCGCATGGCGCTGTTCGTCGCCGGCGTCATCGGCGTCCCGGTGAAGGAGGACTGGCGCGAGCCGTGGCCGCCCCCCGAGCCCGCCGACTGGCTCTCCTCGCGCCGCGAGGACCTGCACTGGGCCCGCGCCTACCTCCTCCCGTGGATCGGCCGCCGGGCCACCGGCCGGTCCTCCGGCGACGGCCGCGCCCCCAAGCGCCCGGCTCTCACGGAGCTCGGCGAACGCTAGCGGGCGGGCCGGGAGGACCCGTGCCGCGCGGCCGGGGGGCCCGGGGGCTCGTCCCCCCGGTCGAGCTCGCGGGCGGGGTTCGGGGCGGCCGCGCGGTCGTCCGCCGACAGGGCCGCCTCGAGCGTCGCCTGGACGGGGATGCGGCGGTGCAGTCCGGTGATCTCCAGGGTGCGGCGGACGATGGGACGGGGGCCGGCCAGGGTGAGGCTGCCCCCGGCGGCCGTGGCCGCCTTGTAGCAGCCGACGATGACCGACAGGCCCTGGGAGTCCATGAACTCCAGATCCGCGAGGTCGAGGATGAGGTGGTCGCCGTGCTCGCGGCGCGCGGCGTCCAGGCGCCGGCGCAGCTCGTCCGAGCCGGCGATATCGAGCTCGCCGCGCAGCCGCACGACGGCGCGGCCGGCGTGCGAGCGGGCGGTCACTTCAAGCGGTGGCACCGGGGGGTTCCCCCTCCTGTCAGCAGGCGTCCGCCGGCACGGGTGCCCGGGCAGACGTTTTCCATATGACAACTATCGCCGAGGAGAGGCCGTGTGCCAACCCGGCGCGACGGGGTGTGCGTGATCGCGCCGGGTCGTAGGGTGCTTGCCAGACGTGACGTCGCCCCCCGCCGCAGAGGAGAAGGACCAGGTGCGTTCCCCCCGGCTGCCGGACCATCTCGAGCTGCTGCTCACCGAGGAGCCCGTGCTCGACGTGTACGCCCACGGACCATGGCGCGTGCCCGACGGGCTTTACGAGCGGATGCGGGAGCGGGCGGTCGCCTACAACGCCGACCCGCGGGCGGCGCTGCTGTCGCGGCGGCTGAGCGACTTCTACGGCGAGGGGACGAGCGCGGCGGGCGCCGAGCAGTGGTCGCTGCTGACGTTCCTGCTCGGCGCGTCGGCGGTGCGCGGCGGGTCGCGCGGGGACGTCGACTACGAGGTGCTGTCGGACTTCCTGGCCACGCCGGAGCCGGCCGTCCGCGATCCGGCCGCGTGGTTCACCCAGGGCGGGCGGTGGCGCCCGCCGGGCCTGTGGCTGCCCGAGCCGGCCGGTGACGACCGCGAGCTGCGCACCGCGATGCTGACCCTGGCCCGCGACGGGCTCGACGTCTTCGACGGCCTGGAGCCGCTGGAGCGGCGCCGCCGGGCGCTGATGGGCCTGTTCGACCGGCGGGCCGCCGACCCGGAGCTGCTCGAGCTGGACCTGACCGTCCCGCAGGAGCGGCTGGAGGAGCTGTGGGCCGCCGGCCTGACCGACGAGGAGCTGGCGGCCCTGCCGGAGCTGTCCGGGCCCGTCGGATACCTCGGCTGGGCGTGCGAGGGACTGGACGCCGCGCACGCGCGCTTGGCGGAGGCCGTCCTGGACGGCGACGGCGCGGACGCCGCACTGGCCAAGGTGCTGCTGGCGGCCGAGGCGACGTCCGTCCCCGCGGAGCTGTCGGTCGCGCTGGGGATCGACCGCTACCAGGCGCTGGAGGAACGGTTCCGCGCCGTCCGCGGCGGGTTCTCCGTCGAGGCGTGGCAGCAGGACGTGCGCGCCTGGCTCGCGCGGGGACTGGTCGCCGGCGAGGCGGACGCGGCGCGGGCCTGGCTGGACATGGCGGTCCGGATCACCGGCGCGGTGCAGGGCCTGCCGGACGCGGCGACGAGCCCGCGCTGCCGCGTCCCGGTGCGCCCGTTCCAGTCCGATCTGCGACGGTTGTTCGCGGCGCGCCGCGTCGCCAACCCGCTGGTCGCCGTGTTCGCCCCGGACGCGCCGGGCGAGACCCGCCCGGAGGACTCGCCCGCCCCCGCCGAGGCCCCCGACGACGCGCTGGTCGGGCAGCCGGAGCTGGCGCGGGCGGTGCAGGACGCGCTCGCGGCGCGGCTCGCGGGGGAGCGGCCCGTCCGGCTGCTGATCGCCGGGCCGGAGGGCACCGGCAAGGGGACCGCCGCCGAGCTGCTGGAACGGCGGCTCGCCGCGGGCGGCGCCGTGCGCGAGGCGCTGTGGATCTCCGACCAGGTGTTCGCCTCGCTGAGCGTGAGCGACGCCGCCCTCTGGCTCCAGGCCCGCGTCCGCGACTGCGTCGAGGGCCGGATGCTGCTGGTCATCGACGACCTGGAGCGGCTGGTCACCTACGAGCGGTGCGGCGCGGCGGCGGTCGAGGAACTGCGCCGGCTCATGGCCCGCTCGCCGCGCCTCGACGTCGTCGCGCTGTGCCGCACGGGCGGCGACCGGCGGCTCTTCGACGCCAACCCGGCGCTCGTCCGGGCCTTCGACGTGGCCCGCACGCACGACTTCGCCGACGGCGACTTCGCCGAGCTGTTCACCCGGGCCGTGCTGGCCCGCGGCGCCGCGGTGCCCGCCGACGTCGCCGCGACCGCCGGGGTCCTGCTCAGCCGCACGCCGCCGCTGCTGAACCTGCGCGGCGCGCGGCTGGCCGAGCACACCGCGGCGCAGTGCGTCGCGTCCGCGCGGGCCCGCGCCGGCGGCGGCGACCCGGAGGTCACCGCCGCGGACCTGCCGCAGCGGCTCATCCCGGGCCGTCCCGCCGAGACCGACCCGTTCGCCGAGCTCGCCGCCTGCGCCGGGATCGCGCCGGTCAAGCGGGAGGTGGACGCGCTGGTCGCCGAGGCCAAGGCGGCCCGGCTGCGCCGCGAGGCGGGGATGGCGCTCGCCGCCCGCCCGCGGAACCTGGTCTTCACCGGCAACCCGGGCACCGGCAAGACGAAGGTCGCGCGGATCCTCGGCCGGATCTACGCCGGGCTCGGCGTCCTGTCGTCCGGGCACATGGTGGAGGTCGAGCGCGCCGACCTGCTCGGCGAGTACGCCAGCGAGAGCGTGCTGCGGGTGCGCCGCGCCGTGGAGCAGGCGCTCGGCGGCGTCCTGGTCGTCCGGGACGCGCACGCGTTCGTCGCGGCGGCCGTGGACGCCGCGCGCGGCCGGGAGGTCCTGGACGTGCTGCTGACCACCGTCCAGGCGCACACCGACGACCTCGTGGTGGTGCTCACCGGGCCGCAGGCGGAGATGAACGGGCTGCTGAAGTCCCATCCCGACCTCGCCGCGCTGTTCCCCCGGACCGTGCCCTTCCCCGACCTCACCGACGACGAGCTGGTGCAGGTCTTCGCCGCCAAGGCCGCCGACGGCGGGTTCACGCCCGCCCCCGGCGTGCTGGACAAGGTGCGGGCGCTGGCCCAGGCCGCGCCGCGCGACCACGGCTTCGGCAACGCCCGCATCATGATCCACCTGCTGGACCGGGCGGTGGCGATGCAGGGCCGCCGCGTGCTCGCCGACGGGATCGTCGACGAGACCGAGTCGCTCGACGAGATCCTGCCCGAGGACGTCCCGGACACCCTCGGCCGCGGCGGCGGGGACGTCTCGGCCGACCCGCTCGGCGAGATCGGCCGGCTGATCGGCCTCAAGGACATCAAGCGGCAGGTGGACGCGCTGGTCGCCGAGGTCCGCGCCGAGCAGATGCGCCGCGACGCCGGCGTGCCGCTGACCGTCCCGACCCGGCACATGGTGTTCATGGGCAACCCGGGCACCGCGAAGACGACCATCGCCCGGCTGATCGCGGCCGTCTACGCGCGGCTCGGCCTGCTCTCGTCCGGGCACCTGGTCGAGGTGACCCGCGCCGACCTCGTCGCCGAGTTCATCGGGCAGACCGCCCCGCGGGTGCGCGCCGCGGTCGAGCGGGCCCTCGGCGGCGTGCTGTTCATCGACGAGGCGTACGCGCTGACCTCGGCGGGCGGCGGCGACCAGCGCGACTTCGGCCACGAGGCGATCGCCGAGCTGCTGCGGCTCATGGAGGAGCACCGCGCCGACCTGGTCGTCATCGTGGCCGGCTACGACGCGGAGATGGAGCGCTTCCTGAAGTCCAACCCCGGCCTGGAGTCGCGCTTCCCGCAGATCCTGCGCTTCCCCGACTACTCCGACGACGAGCTGGTCACGATCTTCGAGCTGATGGCGGCGACGGCCGGCTTCACCCTCGCCGCCGGCGTGCCCGCCGCGCTGCGCCGGCTCGTCGCCGCCCAGCCGCGCGGCTCCTCCTTCGGCAACGCCCGCCTCGTCCGCAACCTGCTGGACGCCGCGATCTCCCGCCAGGCGCAGCGCATCACCGCCGCCCACGACGAGGACCCCGCCGCCACCGACCCGGCCGAGATCCGCCTCCTCCGCCCCGAGGACCTCCCCGAGAGCCCCCCGGCCGACACCGACCCCAACAGATTCGGCCCCTACCTCTGACACGCACGACCTCGACACCCGGTCACGGGCGGGCACGTGGAGCGCCAGCGGAGCGGGAAACGGCCTACCGACCGCGACGGGAGGTTCCAGGGGGGTCGTCCCCCCTGGGCAGATAAGCGCGGGACTGGAGGGTGTAGAGGTCGGCGTAGAGGCCGCCCTGCGCCATGAGGGCGGCGTGGTCGCCCTCCTCGATGACCTTGCCGCGCTCCAGGACGTAGATGCGGTCGGCGAAGCGGACGCTGGCGAGGCGGTGGGTGATGAGCAGGACGGTGCGCCCGGCGGCGTGGTCGCGGATCCGGTCGAACAGCAGGTGCTCGGCGCGGGCGTCGAGGCTGGCGGTGGGCTCGTCGCAGATCAGCAGCGGGGCGTCCCGGTAGAAGCCGCGGGCCACGGCGAGCCGCTGCCACTGGCCGCCGGACAGCTCGGCGCCGCCCTCGAAGCGGCGGTCCAGGAGGGTGTCGTAGCCGCGGGACAGGTCCGCGACGACCTCCTCGGCGCCGGACGCGCGGGCGGCGGCGAGCACGCCGGGGTCCTCCGGTTCGCCGGTGCGGTGCCGCGGCCCGCGGCCCATGGTGATGTTCTGCCGGGCGGTCATGGGCCAGTGGGTGTACTCCTGCGCGATGACGGCGACGCGGCTCCACACCTCGTGCGGCGGGACGGCGGTGAGGGGGACGTCGTCCCAGAGGACCTCGCCGTGGTCGGGGTCGTAGAGGCCGGCCATGATCCGGGAGAGGGTCGTTTTGCCGGATCCGTTCTCGCCGACGAGCGCGACGACCTCGCCGCGGCGCATCTCCAGCGAGACGCCGCGGAGCGACGGGGCGTCCGAGCCGGGGTAGGTGAAGGTGACGTCGCGGACCCGGATCCGGGCGAACGCGGCGGGCAGGCCGGCGGGCAGGTCGGTAGGCAGGTCGGGGCCGCGCGGCGGGAGGGCGCGGTGCGGGATCCTGGCCTCGGCGGCGTCGCAGAAGGCCAGGTAGTCGCCGAAGTACAGGCCCTCCTCGTAGCACTGGTTCACCGCGAACACGAGGTTGGCCAGGGACGTCTGCCCGCTCCTGATCGCCAGGACGGCGGTGCCGGCGACCGCGAGCGGCACCCAGCCCCGCCACAGCATCAGCCCGAGCGCGATGTAGACGCCGGCGGTCGCGACGCCCTTCAGCACGTCCCCGGTGATCTTCACGTAGGTCTGCCGGCGGGCCAGGTCGAGCTCGACGCGGCGCTGGTGGGCGGCGAACCGGTCGTACTCGGCGAGCAGGAACGGCCGCATGGTGAACGCGCGGACCTCGGCGGCGTGCCGCCGCTCGGTCATCAGGCCGGACAGGATCCACTTGCGGCGGGCCACGCCGACCAGCGCGAGCATCGTCGCGTAGCGCATCCGGGCGCTGCGCACCGACGCCCAGCCCTCCGGCACCGCGGTCAGCAGGAGCAGCGGGAGCAGCAGCGGGTGCAGCACGCCGAGGGTGCCCGCGGCGGCGGCCATGCCGACGGTGCCGGTCAGGACGTCCACGGCGTGCTGGACGACCTGCGGCGCGGCGTTCATGCCGCGGGTCTCGGCGCGCTGGAGGTCGTCCAGGAACGTGGAGTCGTCGAGCGCGGTCAGGTGCGCGGCCGTGGTGGCCTCGTAGAGCCGCAGCTCGACCAGCCGCTGGACCTGCGGTTCCAGCCGGGCCTGCGTCCAGCCGGCGGCGGCCTGGAGCCCGGACCGCAGCGCCGCCGAGGCGGCGACGAGCGCCAGCGACGGCAGCGCGTCGCGGACCCGGCCGGGCGTCGGCCCGGCGCTGAACAGCGCGGTGAGCACGCCGGTCGTGGCGAGCAGCCCGAACGCGGTGAACATCCCGGCCGCGACGTTGAGGGAGACCGTCGCGACCGTGTCCGCGCGGCTCGCCCGCCAGGCCAGCCCGGCCGCCTGCGCGATCACCGCCGGGAGCCGCCGCGCGACGGTGCCCAGCCCGGTCTCGGCGAGCTCGCCGTCCCTGGCATGCCAGACGTGCGCCGAGAGCTCCGGCATTTCGCGATCGGGCCGGTCGTCCGGGTCCGTGCGTTTCGCGGGCGGGAGGTGCCGCTTGCCCGCCAGAAGGAGGATCTTTTCGGCAAAACGTAGTACCGCGCCCATGCGCCGCCCTCCGCACGTATGTACCGCCGAAGGGCAGTGTGCGCCTTTAGGGGGACGTTGTCCGCTTCATATGTCACATAGCGTGGTGATTTGGAGCTGTGGACAATCATGCGCCGGATGGACGCGGCACGCCGCCGCTTTGTCTAAGGTCTACGGCATGACCGATGGCTGGCCCGAGGGTTGGGCGCGTAGGAAGGACGACGGCGTGGCCCGCGACAGGCAACACTCCGTACGCGCGGAGCACCCGCACGCCGCCTACGGGCGCGAGGCCTACGGCGACCCCTACGACGAGCCGTACTCGGGCGACCAGCTCGCCGGAGGCCGGGTGTACCCGGACGGCCCGGCGGGCGGGCCGCCCGCGCGGCGGCGCCGGCGGCGCCGCTGGCCCCGGATCCTCGGCGTGCTCGCCGCCGTCCTGGTCCTGCTGGTCGTCGGCGGCTACTTCTACCTCGACTCGCGGCTCGAGCGGGAGTCGGTCCTGGTCGACTACGCGGGGCGGGTCGGCGACACGCCCGGCACCAACTGGCTGATCGTCGGCTCCGACAGCCGCAAGGGCCTGGACAAGTCGGCCCAGAAGAAGCTCCACACCGGCTACGCGGCCGGGCGGCGCACCGACTCGATGATGCTGATGCACTACGGCGCCGGCGGCACGTCCCTCGTCAGCCTCCCGCGCGACTCCTACGTCCCGATCCCCGGGCACGGCTCGAACAAGCTGAACGCGGCGTTCGCCTTCGGCGGGCCCAAGCTGCTCGCGCAGACCGTGGAGAAGGCCACCGGCGTCCACATCGACCACTACGCCGAGATCGGGTTCAACGGGTTCGTGGGCGTGGTGGACGCCGTCGGCGGCGTCAACATCTGCGTCAAGGAGGACCTCAAGGACCCGAAGGCGGGCATCGACCTCAAGGCCGGCTGCCAGAACCTCAAGGGCAGCGACGCGCTCGGCTACGTCCGGAGCCGCCACTACGCCCGCGCCGACCTGGAGCGCGTCGAGCACCAGCGGCAGTTCTTCGGCGCGCTGATGAAGAAGGCCTCCAGCCCCGCGACGCTCCTCAACCCGTTCCGCAGCGTCCCGCTCGCCCTCCACTCCACCAGCAACTTCCTGGTGGACGACGGCGACCACCTGTACGACCTGGCGCGGATGATGTGGGCGATGCGCGGCGTCAGCAACGGCGGCGTGACGACCACCGTCCCGGTCGGCGGAACCGGGTCCTCGCCGAGCGTCGGCTCCTACATCACCTGGGACAGGACGAAGGCGGCGAAGCTGTTCGGCGCCCTCAAGCAGGGGCAGCCCATCCCGTCCGACCTCGTGCAGAAGTGAGACCCGGGCCCGTCCGCGCCGCCGGTCGCGGGCCCGGCTTGGTTAGAGTCGGGGCATGGCGGATGTGACGCCCGAGGGCGAAGAGGTGGACGACCTGTCGGCGCTGTCGTCCAAGGAACTCCACGACCGTGCGATGGACCTGGCCAAGGAGCGCCGCGACGTCGGCTTCCTGTGGGATCTGCTGCGCGCCATCCCGGCGGCCGCGGCGGCCACCGGCGAGGTCGACCGCGCGGAGTTCGATCTGTTCCACGGGCTGTCGCTGCTGCGCGAGTTCACGCACGCGGGCGAGGGCGACGTCGCCGACGCCCTCCGGCCCTTCTACATCGAGTACCTCGCCGGCCGCGCCGGCTGAGCGGCGTCCGCGCCCCGTCCGGGCCAAGCGGACATGACCTTGTCTTTACCTTCGCTTGATCTCCCTGCACCCCCCCTTGGGCACTACTCTCTGTAGGCATCTGACCGCAGAGGGTGGTTGTAGTGAACAAGAAACATCTGAAGGTGGGCTCTCTCGCCTTTGTGGCGTGGTACGTCATCAGCAAGCCGGAGGGGGCTGCGGGCCTGGTCAACAACGCGCTGAGCGGGCTCGGGAATGCGGCCGTATCGGTGTCGCACTTCATGAACGCCATCTCCACCTAGCGGACGCTCCTCAGGCCCCGTGCCCGCGGCGGGTACGGGGCCCGTCTTCGCGCGCGGTGACCAAGCACTGCCCGTCACGCCACAGTAAAATCCTGCTTTGCGAGAAGACGCGGCTGGGCATCATTGGATCGGGTCAATGTGTCGCTGCGCTACAACAGGGACGGCGTACGGATGAAGAAGAACCTCCGCTATGTGGCCATCGCCTTCGTCATCTTTTACCTCCTGAGCTCACCCCGGGACGCGGCCGGTTTCGTCAACAACGCGTTCACCCAGCTCGGACGGGCCGGCGACCAGGTCGCCGCGTTCGTGTCCAGCCTGGACCTGTCGCCGTGACCCGGTGCGTCCGGGTGGGCGTCCCCGCGGCCCGCGGCGGGGTGATCGCCTAGTATCGGCCACATGTCTTTCTTCGACGTGGAGATCCAGGGTCTGCAGGGCGGGTCGGCGGACCTCGGACAGTACCGGGGCAAGGCCGTGCTCGTCGTCAACGTCGCCTCCAAGTGCGGCCTGACCCCGCAGTACGCCGGCCTGGAGCGGCTGCAGGAGCGGTTCGCCGGGCGCGGCTTCACCGTCCTCGGCGTGCCGTGCAACCAGTTCATGGGCCAGGAGCCCGGCAGCTCCGAGGAGATCGCCGAGTTCTGCTCGGCGACCTACGGGGTCACCTTCCCGATGACCGAGAAGGTCGAGGTCAACGGGGACGGCCGGCACGCGCTGTACGAGGGCCTCGTCGGCACCCCCGACGCCGAGGGGCACACCGGCGACATCCGGTGGAACTTCGAGAAGTTCCTGATCGCCCCGGACGGCGCGGTCGCGGCCCGGTTCGCCCCGCAGACCGAGCCCGAGTCCGCCGACGTCGTCGCCGCCGTCGAGAAGAACCTCCCGGCCTGACCGGCGGTGTGATTCGCGCCACACGGGTTGTCGCTATTGCATCGGGCGTCTAACTTGTGAGGTCGCGATATGACGTGGAGGTGCCCATGAGCGGGTGGACGGCGGCCGACATCCCCGATCTGCACGGCCGGCGGGCGATCGTCACCGGGGCCAACAGCGGCATTGGCTACCACACCGCCCTGCAGCTGGCCCGGCACGGCGCGGCCGTCGTGCTGGCCTGCCGCAGCGCCGAACGCGGCCAGGCCGCCTTCGACCGGATCAGGGCCGCCGCGCCCGGCGCCGACCTGACCCTCGGCGCCCTCGACCTCGCCGACCTGGCGTCGGTGCGCGCGTTCGCGTCCCGGTACGGCGACGCGCCGCTCGACATCCTGGTCAACAACGCGGGCGTCATGGCGCTCCCGCGCCGCACCACCGCCGACGGCTTCGAGATGCAGTTCGGCACGAACCACCTCGGGCACTTCGCGCTCACCGGCCTGCTGCTGCCCGCGCTGCGCGGCGCCGCGTCCGCCCGGGTCGTCACGGTGACCTCCGGAGCCGCCTGGAGCGGCCGGTTCCGCTTCGACGACCTGCAGGGGGAGCGCCGCTACAGCAAGTGGGGCGCCTACGGCCAGGCCAAGCTCGCCAACCTCGTCTTCGCCCGCGAGCTGGACCGCCGCGTCCCCGAAGTCACCAGCGTCGCGGCCCACCCCGGCTACGCCGCCACCAACCTCCAGGAGGCCGGCCCGAAGATGACCGGCAACGCGGTCGCGCAGAAGGCCATGGGCCTCGCCAACGCCGTGGTCGCCCAGCCGGCCGCCGCCGGCGCCCTGCCGTCCCTCTACGCCGCCGTCGCGCCGGACGCCGAGGGCGGCGCCTGCTACGGCCCCCGGGTCCTGCAGTTCCGCGGCAGCCCCGTCAAGGTCGTCACGCCGCCCCAGGCCGCCAAGCCCGGCCTCGGCGACCGCCTCTGGCAGACCTCCGAGTCCCTCACCGGCATCACCTACACCCCCACCCCCGCCTAACCGACCGGGCGGCTCGCCGGGCCGTTCGAGGTCGCGTTCGATCCCGCCGTGCTCACCGGGCCGCGCCGGCGGGAGGTCACGGGGCGCGGGTGAGGTCCCAGTCGAGGGTGGCGGGGAGGGCGCCTTCGAGGGTGAGCAGCCAGCGCTTCACCTCGACGCCGGAGCCGCCGCTGTAGCCGCCGAGCCCGTTCGAGGCGACGACCCGGTGGCACGGGACGATCAGCGGGATCGGGTTGCTCCCCATCACCTGCCCGATGACCTGGGCGTGGACGCCGGTCTCGCTGCGGTCGCCCAGCTCGCCGTAGGTGACCGTCCGCCCGTAGGGGACGGTGTCGTACAGCGTGCTCAGCACCTGCCGCTGGACGTCGCCCGTCAGCCGCCAGTCGATCGGCAGCTCGAACGTCTTCAGGTCGCCGGCGAAGTAGTCGCGCAGCGCCGCGAGCGCCGGGTCGAGCCGGCCGGGCGCGTCCACGACGGGCAGGCCGGTCTTGCGGGCGGCCCGCTCGCGCGCGGCGGGGGTGTCGCGGAAGTCCAGCGACACGATCCCCGTCTCGGTCTCGCTCACGAGCAGCCGCCCCAGCACGGTGTCGACCGTGCCGAACGCGAGGGTCTCGGTCATCGTCGGGTGCTCCCTTCCGGTTCGTTCAGCCTGCCACGCGGGTCCGACATTCACATCAACACCGGGGCGGGCCGTCAGGTTGCGGCCGTGAGGGTCCGGTGCAGCCGGGCGGCCTCCTTCACCAGCCGGCTCGACCCGCCGCGCCCGGCGACGGCCTCCAGTGCGGGGATCGCGCCGCGCGCACCGAGCGTCTCGGCCGTGCGGGTGCCGAGGGCGAGCAGGTCGGGGAGGCCGGTCGGGGCGCGTCCGCCCGGCGCGGGAAGAACCTCGGGCAGTGCGGTGGCGATCGTCGACCAGACGTCCGCGTGCGCGCCGGCGTCGGCGGCGGTGCCGAGCGCCTTCACGACCCGGCCGAGCTTGATGCGGTCGGCGGCGGTGAGCCTGCCGATCGCGGCGCCGGTCTCGGCGGCGGGCATGACGCCGCGCGCGCTTAGGGCGAGCAGGGCGTCCACGGCGTCGGTGCGATGGCGTTCGTGCCGGTTGGCCAGGGTGAAGGCGAGCAGTGTCCCGGTGGCGGCTCCGGCGGGCCCGTCGGCCTCCGCGAGGGCGAGCATCGTCGGGCCCTGCAGCCAGTTCTCGTCGGTCATGCGCGCCTGGTACGGGACGAGGTGGGCGGCGGCGATCTCCCGGTGCGACGGCGTGATCCCCGGCCACCGGGCGAAGAACGAGGAGTACGTCGGCCGCCCGAGGTCCCGCCAGCCCTCTTCGGGAAAGGCGCACAGGCGCGCGACGTCGGTGTCTCCGGGCATGGCGACGGCCGACAGGACGCGGGACGGGAGGCGGAGCGCGCGGTCGCCGAGGGTCGCCTCCGGCTCTGCGAGGATCTCGCACCGGACGTCCGGGTCGGCCGGCGGTCCCTCGGCGAGCCATGCGGCCATCGCCTGCCCGGCCTCGGACGTCAGGCCCTTCGCGCGGGCGGCGGCGGCCGGGTCGATCTCCCGCGGGACGCGGAGCATCGCCTGCGCCAGTTCCGCCCGGCCCGGTTCGGCGCCCGCCGCCTCCAGCCGTTCGAACCGTCCGACGAGCACGTCCGGGTCGAGGTGGCCGGAGGCCGCGGTCGGCGTCGCCAGCAGCACCGGCGCCGTGCCCACGGCGGCGGCGATCTCCCGCCCGCGCAGGGCGAGGAACCGGTCCATCTGCGGGTCGAAGACGGTCCCGCCCTTGCGCGTCCAGCCCTTGACGAACGCGGCGAGCGCCTTGATCAGCCCGCCGGTCGACTTCGGGACGAGGAGGCACCGGACGGCGAGCAGCGGCCAGTTGTCCTCGTGGTGGTTGCCTATCGGCACGTCCGGATTCGCCAGCCAGGGCATCGTGGTCACCACGGGACGCATGGCGTTCCGGGCGGCGTCGATGTCCTCGTAGGCGAACTCCACGAGCGCGGCCAGGAAGCGTTCGACCGCGATTCCGTCCGGGTGCTCGGTGCGCAGCAGGGCGTCGAACTCCCCGGCCAGATCGGAGAGGGAGCCGATCGGCGCGGGCATCTCGCGCGGGACGAACGGGGGCGGCCCGCCCGGCGCCGCGGCCTCGGTGCCGGCGTCCACCGCGCCGAACGATGCGCTGATGGCGGCGCGCAGGTCGCCCGGCAGCCCGGCGGCGGCGTTCCGGACCTCTTCGCGGGCCTCGGCCGACGCCCTGCCGGCATGCTTGACGGCGATCTTGACGGCGCGTTCCCGCAGGTCGAGGACGTCGGACGAGAACACGGCGGTGACGGCGCGGAGCGTGGCGTCCACCCGGTCGCGCTTGCGCGCCGTCCGGTCGGCCCAGCTCAGGCCGGCGCGGACCAGCTTGTTCTCCGGCCGGAACAGCACCGCGCCCGCCGCCTCCTCGAACAGCGGCTCGCCGACCAGCTCCAGCCCGTCGGCCCGGCGGACGGCCCGCAGCGCCAGGTCCGCGACCGTCGACGGCGCGGACGGCAGCAGCCGGGCGTAGTCGCGCACACGCGCGGCGACCTCCTCGTCCGCGGGATCCAGGAGCTCGTGCAACTGCGCGAACCAGCGCAGCTCGTGCGGCGTGCCGCCGCGCAGGAACCGCCGGACGCAGCCGTCGAGCAGCGTGTCGCGGGCGATCCGTCCCGTGGCGGCCAGCTCGGCCAGCGCGTCGGCCCAGGTTCCGCGATCCCCGGCCCACGCCGCGGTGCTCCGGTCGAACGCGAGGGCGGCGCCGACGCCGTCCGCCTCGAACAAGCGGGGGACGAGCGCGTCCAGGAACGGGTCGTCGGCGAGGGCCGTCGGGTCCGCCCCGCCGCTCACCCACATCACGACGAAGGCGTCCGCCGCCGGGGGCGCGGCGTCCGCCGACAGGGTGAGGCCCGCCGCCATGTGCCACCGCGGCAGCGCCTCCTCCGAGAAGTCGGTCACCCGGATGCGCTCGGCGATGCGGCGGCCGGCGTCCGCCCGCCACTCCGCCGGTCGGTGCGCGGTGACCGCGTCCAGGTCCCGGCGCAGCCGGGGGCCCTGGGAGCGCATCCACCACGAGTCGAACTCGCGGCGGCACAGCCAGGCCGCCACGGCGGCGGCCCCGCCGATCGTGCCCGCCCCGGCCAGCATCAGCGGCTGGTGGAAGCCCCTTTCCAGGTCTCCCCACCGGGTCGCGTCGCGCATCTCCTTCAGCCGGCCGGGGAGCCGGTCGGCGACCTCCTTGCGTCCTGCCGTGTCGAGCTCGGAGACCAGGGCCATGACCCGGCCGGTGTCCTTGGCGTCGATCGCGTCGCGGATCTCGTCCCAGCTCATCGCGCCGCCTCCGCGTCCAGCCCGGCGAGGAGCTCGCCGTCGCGCCGGACGATCGTGGCCGCGAGGACGTGCTTGCACGGGCCGCGTTCACCCCGGTGATCGAACCACCACGGGCACGTGCAGGTGACCCGTTCCTCCTCGAACCGGACGCGGCGCTCGCCGCCGTCGGTGGCCACGACCGCCGTGCCGTCGCCGGTGAACCGGACGGCGCCGGTCTCGACCAGCGCCCTCGCCGACCGCAGACGCGGGTTGAGCGCGGCGACGCGCGCCGCGTCGTAGGGCAGCTCGCGGTGGAAGAACGCGGCCTCGGCGGTGTCGAAGCCGACGCGTCCGGACGTGCCGAGCTGCGTCAGCGCCGCCCTCGTCCGCTCGAGCGACAGGCCCGACCGCTCGGACAGCAGGTCCGGGTCCACGCGCGGTTCGAACGACAGCAGCGCGCCGACCAGGTCGGCGTCTCCCGCGACCTCGTCCGCCGCCAGGGCGTCGAGGACCGCGCCCTCGCCGGAGAAACCGCGCGCATGCTCGGGCGACAGCGTCAGGAAGTACCGCATCCCGGGCAGCTCAAGCTCCCACACGCTCGCCACCGGCCCGCTCGCCGCGGCGACGGCCGGCCCGTACGCGCGCAGCGCGCGGGCGAACCGCAGCAGCGGGAGCATGGTCCGCAGCCGGTCCGGCCCGGCCAGGCACACCGCCCCGGGCGCCGGACGCGACGACAGCCGCAGCGTCCGCCCGGCCGGCACCGCCCACAGCGCCCCGCGCTGCCGGGCCGGCAGCGACCGCAGGAACCGCACGGCGTCCGGGCCCTTCAGCTCGGCCCGCGGATCGAACCCGGCCGTGATCACCTGGACCTCGGCGAACCCGCGCAGCCACCGCTCGGGCAGCGGCACCTTCTTCTCCACGACCGCGCCGTCCAGCGTGGTGACCGCCAGCTCCTCGGCACCGACCGCGAGGTGCAGCGGGTCGGACCCGCCGACGCGGGCGAGGGCCTCCCGCAGCGGGCCGTTGACGTCCACGTTGGTGGTGCCGCGTTCGAGCACGTCACCGTCCAGCGCGGGTTCCAGCACGTCGAGCCGCGCGTAGACGCCGCCGCACGCGGAGAACGACTCCATCCGCAGCCGGTCGCCGTTGCAGGTGACCACCGGGTCGCGGAATCCGGTGGGGCGCGGCTGGAAGTAGCGGGTCTTCGCCACGTCGGCCAGCGCGATCAGTGCCGCCGCGGCCGGCGCCGCCTCGGTGAGCACCCCGCTGAAGAAGTGCGGATGGGCCCGCGGCCCCATGCTCGTCGTCCCCCCGGACGTCGACAGCCCGAGAAGGCCGCCGTCCAGCCCGGAGGGACGCGTGTAGGAATACGCCTGTGTCGCCGCAGCACCGCTCGCCATGCCTCCACAAGGTAGAGATCACCGACGACAAAAGCGCTGGAACGGGCGAATCACTCGATGGCGCCCGGGAACAGAAGGGCCAGTTCGCGGGGGTATTCGGCGATGAGGCGGAGTTCGTCGTCGGTGAGGGGCCGGCTGGTCTGAGCGTTGCAGAGCTGGACGAGCTTGAAGGACAGCTCCTCGTCGACGGGTTCGACACCGAGACCGTCCATGACGTGCCGGAATCCGGCCTTGCCGCCGTACTCGCCCGTCAGGACGACCCGGCCGCGCCGGGCGTGCCAGTCGTCGGGGAACGGGCCGAGGGTCTCCTCGTCGTACAGCTCGTAGTTGCCGTGGTCCTTCAGCGCGCCGTCGGCGTGGATGCCCGACTCGTGCGCGAAGGCGTTCCGCCCGACGCCGACCTGGTTGTAGGGGAGCGGCTGGCCGAAGGCGTAGCCCGCCCACAGCGCGAAGCGGCGCGCCCACGACAGGTCGATCGGGTCGCCGATCTCGGCGCCGGTCAGCTGCGGGTCGAAGGCGTGCCGGAACGCGAGGATGGTGGACAGCAGGTCGGCGTTGCCGGAGCGTTCGCCGATGCCGTTGACGCAGGTGTTGATCCAGGCGTCCTGGCCGGCCTGCAGGTCGCCGAGCGCGCCGTGGACGGAGTTGGCGACGGCGAGGCCGAGGTCGTTGTGGCAGTGCGTCTCGACCGGCATGCCGACGGCGGAGGCGAGCTTGGCGAAGCGCTCCCGGATGCGGTCCGGGGTGTCGCCGCCGATGGTGTCGCAGTAGCGGACGCGGTCGGCGCCCGCCTCCTTGGCGGCGAGCGCGAACTCGGTGAGGAAGCCGTCGTCGGTGCGGGAGCCGTCCTCGGCGTTGACCCCGACGGTCCGCGCGCCGCCCGCCTTGGCGGCGCGGACGGCCGCGGTCATCTCGCGGATGACGGCGTCCCGGTCCAGCTTCCCGCGGAACTTGTTCGCGAGCATGTAGTCGGACGTGGAGATGGACAGGTTGTAGTGCGCGAGGCCCTTGCCGCCGGCCCGGACCTGGACGGCCTTCTCCACGTCCTGCGGCACGCCCCGGCACCAGCCCGACAGCCGCAGGTCGCCGAACGCGCCCGCCTCCGCCAGCGCGATCTGCGCCCGGACGTAGGGGACCTCGTGGAACAGGAACGGGAAGCCGATCTCGGACTGCGCGACGCCGAGCCGTCCCAGGTAGAAGTTCACCATCGTCTTGCCGAACTTCGACAGCCCGGTCCGGGCCGTCTGGACGCCGTCGCGGTTGCTGACGTCGAGGAAGTGAATCTGTGGCATGCCCTCAGATTGACATCGGGATCCATATGTATCAATATTGATTAAAATCAATGTCGATGAGGTGATGATGGGCGCGGACGACCAGGTGGCCGGGTGGATCGACGCGGCGGCCGCCGCCGAGCGGCTCGGTGTGAAGCCCGCCACGTTGTACGCCTACGTCAGCCGCGGCGTGCTGCGCCGGCGGCACGCCCCGGACGGCAGGCGCAGCCTGTTCGACGCCGCGCAGGTGGAGGAGCTGGCCCGGCGCGGGAAACCCCGCCGCGGGCCCGGCCCGGGAGAGCTCGCGATCGAGTCCGCGATCACCGCGCTCGGTGGCGACCGGCCCTACTACCGGGGCCGCGACGTCCTCGGCCTCGCGGAGTCCGGCACGTTCGAGGACGTCGCCGGCTGGCTCTGGACGGGCCGCGACGGCGCGGGGGAGGAGCCCTGGCGGGCGCGGGACGAGGGCGTCGCGGCGGCCGTCGCCGCGCAGTCCGGCCTGCCCGAGGGGCTGCTCCCGCTCGACCGCCTCCAGCTGATCGTCGCCGCGCTCGCCGCCGCGGACCCGCTCCGCCACCACCTGGACCCGGAGGGCGTCACCGGCACCGCCCGCTCCCTCATCGCCGGCCTGGTCGAGGCCCTGCCCGCCGTGAACCCGCGTCCGCGACTCGCCGAGGAGGGGGTGGCGGCCCGGTTGTGGGGGAGGCTGTGCCCGCGCCCGCCGGAGGCGGGGACGCTGCGGGCGCTGGAGGCGGCGCTGATCCTGCTGGCCGACCACGAGCTGGCGGCCTCCACGCTGGCGGCGCGCGTGGCCGCGTCGGTGCGCGCCGACCCGTACGCCGTCGTCGCGTCCGGGCTCGGCGTGCTGAGCGGGCCGCTGCACGGCGGCGCGTCCTACGGGGCGGAACGGCTGCTCGCGGAGGTCGCCGCCCCGGCCTCGGCCGCCCAGGTGATCGGCGGGCGGCTGCGCGCCGGCGAGCGCGTCCCCGGCTTCGGACACGTGGTCTACAAGTCGGGCGACGGACGCGCGACGCTGCTGCTGGACCTGGTCCGGGCGGCGGCGCCGGGCCACCCGCGGCTCGCCGCCGCCGAGGCCGTCCTGGACGAGGCGTCCCGGCGCCGGCTGCCCACCGCGAACATCGACTTCGCCGTGGCGGTGCTCGGCGCGGTCGCCGGATTCGTCCCGGGCGCGGGGGAGGCGGTGTTCGCCGTCGCGCGCACCGCCGGATGGATCGCGCACGCCCTGGAGGAGTACGGCGGGGCGCACCCGCTGCGCCCCCGCGCCGTCTACACCGGGCCGCCGCTCCCGGACGCCGCGTCCGCACCGCGCCGGCCCGGGCGGAAACGGTGACCGCCGCCGCGTCCGCGGCCATCCGGGGGTTGTGCGCGGCCGGCGCGGGACCGGGGGTACGCTCGTTGACGTGCGACGGTTCCTCACCCCCGGCTGGCTCGGACTGCATGCGATCGCGGTCCTGCTGTGCGGCGCGTTCATCGGCTTCGGCTGGTGGCAGTACGACCGCGCCCAGGCCGGCAACGACCGCAGCTGGGCGTACACCTTCGAATGGCCGATCTTCGCGATCTTCGTGATCGTGATGTGGATCAAGATGATCCGCGACGAGAAGGCCGGCGTGTCCCCGGCGCCCAGGGTGATCGAGGAGCCGGCCGAGGCCGCGGTCAAGCGCGAGATCATCCGGCAGCAGGAGGAGGAGGACCCCGCGCTCGCGGCCTACAACCGCTACCTCGCGCGGCTCAACTCCCAGACCGACCGGCGCGGCTGACCCGCGCCGCCCGGCGGGCGGCGCCGCGGCCGGCGCGGGGCCGTCCGATGTGTGCGGGCCGCCGGAAGCGGCCGGCCGAGGAAAGGTGTGAACTGTGGAAGGCGCGGTGACCCGGTACCGGATCCTGGCCCTGCTCGTCGGCAGCCTGCTGGTGCTGCTGGTGATCGGCATGATCCTGAAGTACGGTCGGACCGACATGCCCGCGATGGCGGGCATCGTGGCGCCCGTCCACGGGCTGTTCTACATGGTCTACCTGGTGGCGGCCTACGACGTGTGGCGGCGGGCTGACTGGCCGCTGAGCAAGATGGTGCTGATCGTGCTCGGCGGCGTCGTGCCGCTGATGACGTTCTGGGTCGAGCGCAAGGTCGTGACCGAGGCCCGCCAGGTGCGGCCCGCCGGGGCGGCGGAGCCCGAGCCGTCCGGAGCCGACTCCTCCCGCGCCTGACACCTCCCCGCGCCCGGTTCGCCCGGCGTTCGATCCCCCGAGGGCTGGATCATCCGTCCCCCGCGGAGTAACGTTTGACTGAGTCAAACGTGGGAGGTGGCGCGATGGCGGCGTCCGCGGCGGAGGTCGGCACGGTCCGCGGGTTCAACCGGTTCTACACCGGGGTGATCGGGGTGCTCGGCGAGGGGCTGGTGCGCTCGCCCTACTCCCTGACCGAGGCCCGGGTGATCTTCGAACTGGCGCAGCGGGAGGACACCGAGGTGCTGGCCCTGCGCCGCACGCTCGACCTCGACCCCGGCTACCTCAGCCGGATGCTCACCCGCTTCGAGAACGACGGCCTGGTGGTCCGCGAGCGCGCCCCCGGCGACGCCCGCCGGCAGGTCGTCCGGCTCACCGGGCGGGGCCGCGAGGTGCAGGCGATGCTGGACGAGCGGTCCAGCGCCGAGATCAGCACGCTGCTGGAAGGCCTGTCGGAGGACGACCGGCGGCGCCTGCTGGCCGCGATGCGCACCGTCCAGAGCGTCCTCGGCGACCATGCCCGCGCGGACGGCTTCGCCCTGCGCCCGCTCGCCCCCGGCGACCTCGGCTGGGTGGTGGAGCGCAACGGCGCCCTCTATGCCGAGGAGTGCGGCTGGGACCGTACCTACGAGGCCCTCGTCGCCCGGGTCGTGGCCGGCTACGTCGAGGACCACGACCCGGAGCGGGAGAGCGCGTGGATCGCCGAGACCGCCGGTGGCGACCGCGTCGGCGCGGTCTTCTGCGTCCGGCGCGAGGACGACGTCGCCCAGCTGCGCCTGCTGCACGTCGAGCCCGGCACCCGCGGCATGGGCGTCGGCGCCGCGCTGGTCGGCGAGTGCGTCCGGTTCGCCACCGAGGTCGGGTACCGCGAGCTCATGCTGTGGACGACGGCGCTGCAGCGCCCCGCGCACCGCATCTACGAGCGGGCCGGGTTCGTGCTGGAAGAGGAGGAGCCGCCGGTCGCCCGCTTCGGCGACGTGGTGCACGGGCAGGTCTGGCGCAAGAAGCTCTGACCTGCCGGGGTAGGCCCGTTCCGGAGCGCGGCCGCCGGAGCGGGGGCCTGGGAACGAACCGAGGCCCGTGAAGGCGCTCTTGCCTTCACGGGCTCGGTCCCGCAGCGATCCCTTACTGCGTGTGGGCGGCCGGGACGGGGGTCGGACGGAGTTCCGGCCGCCTGGTGCACCGGCGTAGCGCCGGCTTCGATCAGGGCTGATTCCCACCTCCCTCCCGAGCCCGGCCGGACGGGGGCGTGACGGCCCGTCCGGCTTCAGGAGGCGGGCACCACGAGGGCGCCCGGACGGACGGGGGCGTTGGGGCCGGGCCGGCGGCGCAGGTCGGCGGGGCCGCCGGCCCGGCGGTGAGGGGCGCCGGCGCCGCGGGGGCGTACGGCACCGGCGCCCGGTGTTGGTCGCGACGGGAGGCCCGGACCGGTCCGGTGCGGCCGAGGACCCGAGGTGTGTCGCCGCGGCCGGCCGGCAGGGCGCGCGTCGGGGGACGCCGCGTGCCCTGCCGGCCGATCACGGGAACGCCCTCGGCCGCGCCGGCCGGGCCGTACGGCGGACGGTGCGCCGGATCGGTGGGACGCTGCTCACGCTGTGTGCCGGTCATTGCCCACCTCCCCGATCCGACCTGGGACTTTGCCGTCCCAGTGGTCTGCCGTTCACCCTGTGTCACGAACTCGTTGCGGTAAGTACCCGCACGTCATGCGGGCGTAAACCGGGGGTGCCCAAAGAATCATGATCGTCTGGAGGTCTTTGCCGGGGCATTGCCCGCTGACAGGCCGGCGGTCCCTACGCCCGGCCGCCGCGGCCACGGAGCGTGAGCGCGGTGGCGCACAGCAGCATGCCGCGCGTGGTGCGCGGATCGGCGCCGACGAGGCGGGCGATGCGGGCGAGCCGGTTGTCGACGGTGTTGGGATGCACGGCGAGCGCGGCGGCCGCCCGGCGGCGGTCCATGTCGCCGTCGAGGAACGCGCGGAGCGTCTCCAGCAGTTCGGGGTGGGCGTCGAGGGGGTCCAGCGCGGCGGCGACGACGCGGCCGCTGTCGCCGGGGCCGGTCAGGTGGTAGTCGAGCAGGACGTCGCCCAGCTCGTACACGCCGGCGGGCCGTCCGGTGGCCTGCGCGATGCCGGCGATCCGGGCGGCCTGCCGGGACGCGTCCGGGACGTCCGCCGTGCCCTGCGAGCGGGCCGCGCCGGCGATCACGGGCACGTCCGGGGTGCCCGCGCCGACGAGGAGCCGCGCCAGTTCGGGCAGCCGCTCGGCCGCGTGCGACGGCAGCAGGACGCGCACGCCGCGCTCGTCCGGCAGCATCAGCGGTGTGCCCTCGCCGAACCCCTCCAGGCCCGCGCGGATCCGCCGCAGCACGCGGCGCTCCGCGACGCCCGCGTTCGCCGGCCCGTCCTTGAGGCGCAGGTCGAGCACCAGATACGCGTCCGCGAGAGGGATCCCGTACCGGGCCGCGGCCGCACCGGCCGCCTCCCCGGCGAGCAGGGCCCGCGCCACGTCGCGGACGGCCTCGCGCCGCTCGTCCAGCAGCGCCGCCCGCTCCGCCTGGTACGCCTCGGTCACCGCGACGACGACCCGGTTGGTGCCGCGCAACTGGAGGCGGGCCAGCATCAGCAGCGCGTCCGTCTCGTCGGGGCGGGCCTCGGCGACCAGTGCGTCCCAGATGACCTCGGCGCCGATGTGGTACGTGGTCAGCAGCGTCGCCAGGGGGACGCCCTCCTCGGCCCGCTGCGCGGCGCGCTCGCGGAACAGGCGCAGATCGTCCCGGTCGACGGGGGTGCCGGCGGCCATCCGCAGGAACTGCCGGATCGCGTACCGGGCGGTCGCCGCGATCTCCAGGTCCCGCATGTCCGCGGGCAGGTCGGCGTAGTCGGGGATCGCGGCGAAGCGCCGCTCCGCCAGCTCCCGCGCGAGCCGGTTCACCTGCCCCTCGCAGCGCGCCGCTAGCTCCGCCGCGGCCCGCCGCACCCGCTCCTCCTCGATGGCGACCTCCCTGCCGCTGATTGTGACATGTCACAGCCGAAACGGACGAACGCGGGAGAAACGCCGGTTGCCGCCGCGCGCCGCCGGGCGGAAGGGTGATCCGTACCACCCCGCCGTCCGAATGGAGCCCCGTCGCATGGTGGATCCGCCCGCGTCGTCCCGCCGAGCCCGGACGATCCTGGTGCTGCTCGTCCTCTTCATGATGATCAACTTCATGGACAAGACCGTCCTCGGGCTCGCCGGCAAGCACGTCCGGGACGACCTCGGGCTGTCCGACACCGAGTTCGGCTCCCTCGGCAGCGCCTTCTACCTGCTGTTCAGCGTGTCCGGCATCGTCGTCGGCCTCCTCGCCGACCGGGTGCCCGCGCGCCGGCTGCTGGCCGTCCTCGTCGCGGTGTGGAGCGTCTCCCAGCTCGCCGCCGGGCTGCCGGCGGCCGGGCTCGGCGCCCTGCTGGTCACCCGGGTCACGCTCGGCGCGGCCGAGGGCCCCGCGTTCGCGACCGCCAACCACACCGCGTTCGGCTGGTTCCCCGACCGGGAGCGCGCGCTGCCCGGCAGCCTGCTCACCGTCGGCGGCGCGGCCGGCGTCGCGATCGGCGCGCCGCTGCTGGCGGTCGTGGTCACCCGGCTCGGCTGGCGCGCCGCCTTCGCCCTCACCGGCGTCCTCGGCGTGCTGTGGCTGCTCGCCTGGCTCGGCCTCGGCGGCGAGGGCCCGTACGCGTCCCGCGCCGGGACCCCGGCCGACGGGCCCCGCGTCCCCTACCGGCGGCTCCTCACCCGCGGCACCGTCCTCGGCGGCCTCGCGGCGGGCTTCGCCGGGTTCTGGACGATGGCCGTCGCCGTCACCTGGCTCCCGCAGTACCTGCAGCGCGTGCACGGCATCGAGCTGGAGAAGGCGAGCCTGATCGCGGCCGGGACGCAGGTCGTCGGCATCGGGTTCATGCTCGCCGTCGGCTACGCCTCCACCCGGATGATGCGCGCCGGCCGGACGAGCCGGACCGCGCGCGGCGTCCTCGGCGGCGCCGCCGTCGTGACCTCCGGCCTCGCGACGCCGCTGGTCACCCGGGTCGGCGGGGGAGCGGGCCTGATCCTCGTCATGATGATCGCCTTCACCGTCGGGAACGCGTTCTTCGGGCTGATGCAGGCCGCGCTGTCCGAGCTCGTCCCGGCCGCCCGGCGCGGCGCGCTGCTCGGCATCGTCACCGCGGCCGCCTCCACCGCCGGCGCGTTCGGCCCGCTGCTCACCGGCGCGATCGTGGACGCCGCGGCGACCGAGGCGGCCGGCTTCCGGCACGCCTTCGACCTCGGCGCCGCCCTGATGATCTGCGGCGGGCTGCTGGCCGCCGCGCTGATCCGCCCGGCCCACGACCGCGCCTCGCTCGACGCGCCCCCGGCGCCCGCCGTGCTCACCCACTGAAAGGAAGCATCATGGACATCAAGGACTACGCGGACAAGGTCTGGCTCGGCACGGCCGACGACAGCATCGTGCACACCGGCATGGGCGGCTCCGGCGTCATCGAGATCGCCGACGGCCTCGGCTGGCAGCCCGGCTTCGGCAACGTCATCGCCTTCCGCAACGCCGGCGAGCTCATCCTGTTCGACACCGGCAACCAGCTCACCGCCGCGAAGCTGCACGACCGCATCCGCGCCTGGACGCCCGACCCGCTCACCCTCGCCTTCTACTCGCACGGCCACATCGACCACGTCATGGGCATGGGGCCGTTCGACGCCGAGGACGGCCCGCGCACCCAGGTCGTCGCGCACGAGCTCGTCCGCGACCGCTTCGACCGGTACGTCCTGACCGCCGGCTACAACTCGGTGATCAACCAGCGCCAGTTCCAGGCCCCCGACCTGCGCTGGCCCACCGAGTACCGGCACCCCGACGTCACCTACCGCGACGCGCTGACCGTCACCCGCGCCGGCCTCACCTTCGACCTCTTCCACGCCAAGGGGGAGACCGACGACGCCACCGTCGCCTACGTCCCCGAGTACAAGCTGCTGCTGCCCGGCGACCTGTTCATCTGGCTCACCCCCAACTGCGGCAACCCGCAGAAGGTGCAGCGCTACCCCCGCGAGTGGGCGCACGCCCTGCGCCGCATGGCCGCCCTCGGCGCCGAGATCATGATGCCGTCGCACGGCGCGCCGATCTTCGGCGCCGACCGGATCGCCCAGGCGCTCATCGAGACCGCCGAATGGCTGGAGAGCATCATCGACCAGACCCTCGCCATGCTGAACGAGGGCCGCCGCCTCGACGACATCGTGCACGCCGTCGCCCCGCCCGCGCACCTGTCCGACCGCGTCTACCTGCAGGCCAAGTACGACGAGCCCGAGTTCATCGTCCGCAACCTCTGGCGCATGTACGGCGGCTGGTACGACGGCAACCCCGCCCACCTCAAGCCCGCCCGCGACGCCGAGGTCGCCCGCGCCGTCGCGTCCCTGGCCGGCGGAGCCGCCGAGATCGCCGACGCGGCCCGCCGCGCCGCCGCCGGCGGCGACCTGCGCCTGGCCGCCCACCTCGCCGAGATGGCCGTCCAGGCCGACCCGGACGACGCGTCCCTGCACGAGGCCCGCGCCGAGGTCTACGCCGCCCGCGCCGAGTCCGAGCCGTCGCTCATGGCCACGGGCGTCTTCAAGTGGGCCGCCGACGAGTCCCGCCGCGCCACCGGCCAAAAGGAAACCCCCGCCACCCTCGGCAAACTCATCTCCTGACCCATCCTGGAGGGAGACGCCGTGTGTCGCGGCGTCCCCTTCGTGCCAGGTGACGGCGCGCAGAACGGGAGTGGGCCGGCCTTCCGGACTGTCGGCCATGCCTGTTAGCAATGCGCCGTGACGAATCCGATTTCCTGGTCCGACCTGCTCGGCATGTCGGCATCGGTGACCCTGATCGAGACCCGGGACGTCGATGCCGTGGCACGCGCGTACGGCGGCCGCCTGAACGAGGCGCGCCGCGGCGGCCTCGACGAGCTCGGCGATTCCTTCGACGAGGCGGGTCCGCAGGTCGCGGTCCGCCGGGTGGGCGACTGGGTGATCGCCGTCGAGGACAACGGTCACCAGGGCTCCCGGCGTGAGGTGCTGCGCCGTCTCGCCTTGGATGCGCGGGCCGTCAACGTGTACTGGTATCCCGACAATCCAGGCCGCTTCGCTTACGCCGCCGGCGGCCGAGTGCTGACGGCATTCGAGTCGACGTGGCCGGAGCGGCGGAGTGGTGCCGACCCGGACCGTTTCGCCGAGGAGATCGCCGGAATCCCATGGGACGACCCGGCGATCGGCTGCGCGGCGAATTCCTGATCGTCCCGATCACGGAATGGGAGGACGATCTGCCGGACGAGAACTTCCTCGGCGAGGTCGACTCACTGTCCTTCGACGAGCCGCTCATCGGCCACGCCCTTCGTCACGCCGGCACCCCGACCCTGCGCCGGACCGCTCTGGCCGCAGCCCGGTACGCGGCGGAAGCGGTCGGTGCGCTGGAACTTCCAGAGGTCGCCGCCGCGCTCGCGGGACGTCCTGCCGACCTCGGCGCACTCGTCCGCGCATTGACGGACGAGTGGCAGAGGACGCGCGACGGCATGCCGCGCGTGAAGGCCGTCGAGGCGGTGAGGGCGGCGGACGGTCCGAACCCGCTGGCCTCCGCGTACGGCGCGGTCTCCGCCGCCCGCTCCGCCCTCCTCTTCGCCGATCAGCCGTTCGACGGGTTGCGCGTCGTCGTCCCTCGGCCTGCCGCTGCCGGGCCTGGGCGGAACCGTCCAAGCCCCGGGCGTGCTCGCACTCGCGGAACGGCTGACGGGTGTCGCGCTCACCCCGGAGTCTCTGGACGAGCCGCACCTCCTGGTGCCGCTCGCAGGCTGAGCCGGGCGAGGGTGGTGTCGAGGGGCTGGGCGCCGGCGGGCGGCGCGGTGGTGGTGTCCCACCAGCGGATCGCGCTGATCTCGTCGTTGGGGACGAACCGGTGGCGGGCGGTGACCTGCCCGGCGTAGACGGCGGCGTACTCGTCGCGGGCCGGATCGACGAGGCGGAAGCGGGCGTGGCCAACGAGAGCGAGGGCGGGCAGATGCAAGCCGGTCTCTTCGCACAGTTCCCGGACGGCCGCTTGCAGGGAGCTCTCGCCGGGGTCGATCCGGCCGCCCGGAAGCTCCCATTGGCGGCGGTGTCGGTCGAAGACCAGGGGAACGGACGTTCCGTGGCGGACGACGACCAAGGCGGCGGGCATCGGAGCGTCGCTGGGGACCTCGGAAGTGGAAACGGCGGGCAGGAACGCGGTCAGGGCGTTGCCCTCCGCATCCACCGCCAATGCCCGGCCCATGGGAGACAGGGTAGGCGGCGCCCGTTCCGGACGAAGGCTTCCTTGCGGATGGTCGGCGATTCCGGTGGCGCCGCCGACCGGCTGGTCGATGTTCTAGGCATTGAGGGGCGTCTCGCAGAGAGCGCAGACGTAGTGGTCGTCTTTGACGATGTTGCTTTGGCCGCACTGAGGACAGCGGCGGAAGACGATGGGCCGGGTGAACGCGGCCGGGTGGTCGACGCCGGCCCGGTCGAGCGCCGCCGCGACGGCCGGCCAGGAGATGACATCGGGGCAGTACCCGGTCGACTGGTTGCTGATCTCGCCGACGATCAAGCGGCCATGCTCGCGGACGAAGGTGATCTCGCCCGCGCTCAGGACGGGCTCGCCGCCGGCGCACGCGACGTGCTCGCTCCGCCGCGGAGCGAGACGCAGAGTGCCGGTCAGGTCGACGACGAAGGTGAAAGGCTCCGTTCGATCTTCCTCGGGCTGCCGTGCCAGCCAGCCGGCGAGGTCGTCGTGGGAGGTGATGCCTTGCCCGCGGCGGTCGGCCGCGACCTGCTCGAGAATCTCCGCGGGCCCGACGTAGCCGTAGTGCGTCAGGCCGCCGAGGAGGTGTCGGGCATCGACCGATGGTTGTTGCCCGCACCCGCTACGGCGCCAGGAGGAGGACCGTCATCCTGCCGTCCTTCCGTATCGCGTGAGGACGGCGGCGCCGGCCTGCTCGGCCGACAGGCACTCCAGGTACGTGGGCGGGCCGTCGGTGGGGAAGAGCCGCTCGCCGGTGCCGAGGACCGTGGGGAAGGTCAGGAGCCGGTACTCGTCGATCAGATCCTCGGCCATCAGCGCGCGCACGACGCTCACGCTTCCAGTGACGATCACATCGCACCGCTCGCGTTTGACGGCGTCCACCAGGCTGCCATCGATGACCTGGGAGTTCCCCCACGCCGACGCGTCGGTCAGGGTGCGGGAGGCGACCAGCTTCCGGGCGGCGTTCATTCGCGCGGAGAACGGGTCGTCGCGTCCCGGCCAGAGCCGCGAGAACAGCTGCCAGGTCGTCCGCCCCAGCAGCATCACCCCCTCGTCCAGGGTGCTCCCGAGCCGGAACTTGTCCCCGGCGACCGTCTCGGGGCCGTGCCGGAACGCCCAGCCGCCGGTCGGCGTGCCCCCGAACCCGTCCGGGTCGGACACGATTCCGTCCAGAGTGATGAACTGAATGACGATGACGCTCACGATGGACGTCCCTTCGGTCGATGCTCAGCCGTATGTACCGGCGGCACCGACCCGACTCATCGCCTTCGGCGGAACTCGTCGACGGAAATCTTCTCCGGCAGGCCGAGCGCCTCGAACACGCTGCCGGTCTTTCAGGCGCACCGCGCGGAAGGGCCGCGCGGTGCGCCGACGCGTTCGGGGCCGTGGCTGATCAGGTCGCTTGCAGCGGGCGGGCGGTGACCGACCGGGACCGGAAGCCGCCCGCCTCGACCGCCTTGACGAGGAGGTCGCGGACGGACCGGGGCTCGGTCTTCAGCAGGCCGGTCAGGTCGGTGTCGCGGGCTTCCATGAAACCCGCGTTGATGTTCGCGAACAGCGAGAGGGAGTGTCCGGCCTGGTAGGGCTCAAGGCCGAAGGCCGCCAGCCCTTCCCGTGTTTCGCCGAGCGGGATCGGCCGGTAGTCGACCGGACGGCCGAGCGTCTCGGTGAGCATCTCGGCGATGTCCAGGCCCCCGACCGCCGTGACCCCCTCCAGTTCGTACGTCTTCCCGGCGTGACGGCCGCGCCCGCCCGCCGCGAGGTCCTCCTGCGTTTCGGCCGCGACGCGGACCGCCACGTCCGCGAGATCCTCCCTGGCGACGACCGACACCCGGCCCGCCCCCAGCGGGGCGGCGAAGACACCGGTCTCGGCGGCGGAGGCGGCGCCCATCACCGCCAGCCCCACCGGCGTCTCGGCGTACAGCCCGTTGCGCAGGACCGTCACGTCGAACGGCGCCGCGGCCAGGCGCGCCTCGGTCCAGCGGTGCGCCAGCGCGAGCGACGTCAGCTCGCCCGAGCCCGCCAGGCTCGTGTAGACGACATGCCGGACCCCCGCTGCGGCGGCCGCGTCGACCACCGCCCCATGACGGGCCAGGACCACGTCGTCCTCCGCGTACCCGGCGGAGACGAACACCAGCACGTCGACGCCCTGAAAGGCTCCGGCCAGGCTCGCGGGGTCGTCGAAGTCGACCCGGCGAGCGGTCGAGCCGCCGCCGGAGCTGGTGCCCGCCGCCACTTCGAGGCCGTCGACCGCGGACAGGCCGTCCAGGATCAGGCCGCCGAGCGACCCGGAAACACCGGTAACGAGAATCATCGGGACACTCCCTGCGTTGATCAGTGAAAGCAGTTCCGAGGATCCGCGCAAATCGGCGGAGCCGTAAGGAGGCATTCTGATGTCGGTCACGAACACCGCCGTAAGTTCCCAGGTCGACGCGCTTCCCGGGCCTTGCGGCGATGACGACTGCGGTATCCGGGACGTGCTCGACCGGCTCGGCGACCGATGGTCGGTCCTGGTCGTCGTCGAGCTGTCGAAGGGCGTGCGGCGGTTCGGCGAGCTCGAGCGGGCGATCCCGGGGATCTCGCAGCGCATGCTGACGCTGACCACCAAGCGGCTCTGCCGGGACGGCCTGGTCGAGCGGACCGTCTACCCGACCATCCCGCCGCGGACCGACTACCGCCTCACCCCGATGGGGCGCAGCTTCTCCGACGCCGTCCAAGCCCTCGCGGACTGGTCACGCGATCACAAGGAGGCCCTCGGCGACGCCCGCGCCCGCTGGGACGCCGAGGCCGCCGACCCGAACGTGCCCACTGCACGGGCCAGGTAGGTGCGGACGGGGCCAGGCCCGCGCGGACGGCCACGGCAACTACCGAACCGGGGGCGCGGCCGGGCGTCGAAGGCCCTGCGGCGCCGCCGATTCGCGGGCCGTGCCGGCTAGGGCCGGCCGGCGGGGGCTCGGCGCCGGTGCGGGGTCAGGCGGTGGTGCGGGTGATGGTGACGGCCGGGTCCAGCTTGAAGTCGCCGGTGAGGGCGAGGGTGTCGCCGGTCTTGACGGTGCCTCCGAAGCAGCCGGCGGTGACATTGGAGACCGTGCCGCTGGTGAGCTTCAGGGTGTGGGTGCTGTTGGTGTAGGTCGCGGCGAACTTGTTGAGGTAGATGGCGCAGTCGGGGGTGCTGAACGCCACGGTGATCGGAATGCCGTCGGTGTTGGCGGCGGTGAGGGCGGTGGTGCCGGTGGTGGCGTTGTAGCCGGTCGCGGTGTAGTCGATGGTCCCGAAGGCGGGCGTGCCGCCGAAGAAGGTGCTCCGCGTGCCCTGGGAGTCCGCACATGTGCCGAACACGCTGCCGGTCTTGACGACGACCGGGGTGGCGGCGGTGGACGTCAGCTTGGGAACGTGGCCGTACTGCCCGGCCCCGGCGCAGGTGAACAAGGTCTTGCCGGCCGCCGTGCGCAGTGTCACGTCGGCGGTGGACTTGAAGGCGGTGTCGGCGGTGGTGGTGACGCGCCAGGTGCTGGTGGCGGCGTGCGCGGCCGGTGCGGCCAGCGCCAGGGGCACGGCGGCCGCCGAGACGACGGCCGGCAGGGCGCGGAGGGCGCGCGAGCGGCGCGGGGACGTGGCGCCGGAGCGCGAAAAAGTGGAAGGCATGGGGGGTGAAGCCTCCTTGGGGCCGCCTGGAGCGACCAGGGCGCCCGAAGATCAACGAGCGGACGAGGCCACGGTAAAACGATCATCGGTCAAGATCAATACGTGGTTCGGGGCCAATGATCGAAGGCCGTCACCGTGCGCCGCGCCGCCGCTCCGGTGTCCGTTCTGACGCGTGCGCTTTGACGGACCTCATCGCCGATTATGCGTGGGCGACGCTTCGGAATGCGGACGCTTATGATCGCGGCATGGCGTCCGATGCCTTTGATTCGTCCAGCGCCGTGTCCGGCGAGACGGCGGCCGGGGGGCGCGCAATGTCCCGGCTCGTCGCGTGGCTGACAGGGTGGTGGCTCGCCAGCCCGCTCCCGTCGTCGGCCTCGTGGTGGCGTCGACCGGGCGGCGACGCCGGGCGTGCGGGCGCTTCGCCCTGATGGGGTGGAGCAGATTCACCCCAAGGATCGAGAAAGCCATGGCGGGAATGAGCAGGTAGAACAACGCTCTCTGTTTTCCCTTGCTCCACCGCGCCGCTGGACCTTGCACGCGGAGGGGACAGCGAGAGGAGCCCTTGACGTGGATCCTGCTCAGCGCGGCCGCAGCCCGCGCAGGGCGAGGTCGGCGACGCTTTCGGTGAACGCCTCGTCGTGCGGGCCGGGCGCGACCAGGAGGCGGTAGTACAACTGGGCGTAGATGAGATCGATGGCGCGGTACGGGTCGATGTCGGGGGCGACCTGTCCTTCGTCCTGCGCGCGGCGGATCCGGACGGCGACCCGGTCCCTGGCGGGACCGATGAGGCGGTCTCGCAGTTCGATGGCGAGGTCCGGGTCGTGCTGGGCCTCGCCGACGAGCCAGGCCAGCACGGGGCGCGAGTCACCGATCGCGCCGAGCCAGGAGTCCTTGACCATTCGCTTCAGGTCGGCTTCGAAGTCGTCGCTCTGCGCTGATTGGAGGTGCTTGAAAAGCCGGTCCTCCAGGCGCTGTGCCCAGGCGTCCAGGACGACCGCGCCCTTGGACGGCCACCAGCGGTAGATCGTCCGCTTGCCGACGCCCGCGCGCGCCGCGATGCCCTCGATGCTGACCTTCGCCAGGCCGCTCTCGCTGGCCATGGCCAGCGCGGCCTCGAGTATCGCGGCGGTCGCCTGAGGGTTGCGCCGGGCGGGATCGGGCGTGTGCGGAGGGCTCATCTCACCTCGTTTCCATTGGCCCCTCAAGCTACCGCACCCGGGAGACGATCCGGTCCGTGTTGACAGCGCCTCGGTGCACTGCCGTATCGTCCGGAGAGCCGAACCGGTCCGTATCGCGATACGGACCGGTTCGGATCCCGCGCGAGGTGAGCGGGACCCCCCTCCGGAAAGAGATCTCATGCGCAACGAGCTCTACGACTACAGCCCGATCACCGAACGCCCGCCCATCGCCTGGCCCGGAGGGGCCCGCGTAGCGTTCTATGTGGGGCTCAACGTCGAGCACTTCGTGCTGGGCAAACCGTCCACCAGCATCAACCAGGGGACCGCGGAGCTCGTGCCCGACCCGCTGAACCACGGTTGGCGCGACTACGGCCCCCGGGTGGCGATCTGGCGGATGATCGAGGCGTTCGACCGCCACGGCGTACGCCCGAGCGTGCTGCTCAACTCCGACGTCGCCGAGCAGTACCCGCAGATCATCGAGGCCGGCACCGCCCGGGACTGGGCCTGGCTCGCGCACGGCAAGAACAACTCCACCGTGCAGCCCGAGGTGGAGGCGCAGGAACGGGCGTACCTGACCGACGTCGTCGAGACCATCGAGAGGGCCACCGGACGGCGTCCCCGCGGTTGGCTGGGACCGGCCCTGAGCGAAACGTTCCAGACTCCGGCGCTGCTGGCCGAGCTCGGCCTGGACTACCTGCTGGACTGGACCAGCGACGACCAGCCGTACCGGCTGAACGTGCCCGGCATGATGAGCGTCCCGTACACCCTTGAGCTCAACGACCTGGGGCTGTTCACCGCCCACTCCATCAGCGGCCCCGACTTCGTGCAGATCGTCAAGGACCAGCTCGACCAGCTGTACGCCGACTCCGAGCACAGCGGGCGGGTCATGGCCCTGGCCCTGCATCCGTTCGTCACCGGCCAGGCGTTCCGCCTGAAGTACCTCGACCAGGCGCTCGAGTACGTCGTGAACCACCCTGGCGTGTGGAACACCACCAGCGACGACATCGCCGCGCACTACGCCGCCACCGCCGGCCAAGCGACGTGACGCCGGCCAGGACACCACACTTCATCAATCCCGGGCCCTGATTCCTGTAGCAGAGGAACCCCGCGCGAGCGGAGGAGTGGTCGCCGTCGCCGCGCCGCCTACGTCCCGCAGCCGCCTGAAGGGACGGCCGGAAGCACGGCGGCCGCACCGGGCCGTTACGGTTTCCCGTGGTGGCATCGCGGGACGGGAGGCGTGCCGTGGATGGTGAGGAGGACGGGTTCGCCGCCCATCGTGACCTGATGATGGGGGTGGCCTACCGCATGCTCGGCCGGGTGACCGACGCTGAGGACGTGGTGCAGGAGGCGTGGCTGCGCTGGTCCAAGGTCGACGCGGAGGCGGTGGCCGATCCGGAGGCGTTCCTGGTGAAGGTCACCACCCGGCTGGCCATCGACCGGCTCCGCCGGGTGCGGGCCGCCCGCGAGACCTACGTCGGGGAGTGGCTGCCCGAACCGCTCCGCACCGTGGACGACGCCGCCGATGACGTCGTCCGTGCCGAATCGGTGTCGCTGGCGTTGCTGGTGGTCCTGGAGACGCTGTCGCCGCTGGAGCGCGCGGTGTTCGTCCTCCGGGAGATCTTCGGGTTCCCGTACGCGGAGATCGCGGCGACGTTGGACAGGGCCGAACCGGCGGTGCGGCAGCTCGCGTCCCGCGCCAGGGCGAACGTGCGCGCCCGGCGGCCCCGCTTCGACGTGGACCCGATCGTCCACCGCAGGGTCACCGACGCGTTCGTCGGCGCCTGCCTGAACGGGACGCTGGACGGGCTGCTGGCCCTGCTCGCCCCCGACGTCCGCCTGATCGCGGACGGCGGCGGCGAGGCCCTGGCGCCGCGCCGGGTCGTCACCGGCTCCGAACCGGTGGCGCGTTTCCTGCTGCGGGTACTGCGGCTCCGGCCGGGGTTCTTCGACTCGGTCGGGGTGGACGCGACCGCGCCGATCGGGTTCCGGCCGGCCACCGTCAACGGCCTGCCCGCCATCCTGCTCACCGCCGGAGAGCGCGTCGTCGTCTGCTTCCAGCTGGAGGTCACCGACGGCGCGATCAGCGCCTGCTACCTCATCGTCAATCCACGGAAACTCACCGGAGTCCTGTCACAGGACGGCTGGGCGCTGCGTCCTTGATCGCATGACGCGCATCAGTACCACCACCACCACCATCATCGGCGGCGGCATCGCCGGTCTCACCGCGGCGATCGCCTGCGCCGAACGGGGCGCGGACGTCGTCCTGCACGAAGCTCACGCGACCCTCGGCGGACGGGCCCGTTCCACCGCGTCCCCGTACATCGCGAACGACGGAACCCACGCCTTCTACTCCGACGGCGCACCCTGGCGCTGGCTGGCCGCTCGCGGCCTGGCCGGTCCCGCCGCACGGCTCCTGCCGCAGCACCTGGCCGGCCTGCGCTTCCGGCATTCCGGGCGGGTACGCGTCCTGCCGCCGGTGTCGTTCGTCCGGATGCTCACCCTCGGGCGCCGTCCGCTCGCCCCCGCCGACCAGGACTTCCGCACCTGGGCGACCCACCGGTTCGGGACGGAGGCGTTCGAGGCGGCCGCGGGCGTCCTGGGACCGGCCACCTACACCGCCGACCCGGGCGCGCTGTCCGCCGAGTTCGCCCACCAGCGGCTGCTGCGCGTCGCGCGGGCCGGCTACCCCGCCACGCGTTACCCGCGCGGCGGCTGGGGCGCGGTCGTCGACCGCATGGTGCGGCATGCACGTGGGCTGGGCGTGCGCATCCACACCTCGTCCCGGGTCACCGAGCTGCCCGAGGACGGCCCGGTCATCATCGCCACCACCCTGGCCGCCGCTCGTGGTCTCCTGAACGACGACGCCTTGGCCTGGCACAGCGGGCACGCCGTCCTGCTCGACATCGCCGTCCGGCCGGCGCGCACGGATCGCTTCCTGCTGTTCGACCTGGACGAGGGCGGATTCCTTGAGCGTGTCAGTGGAATCGACCCGTCCATGGGGCCGCGGGGCGAAGCGCTGATCCAGGCCGCGATGCCGGTCCGTCCCGGGGAGTCCAAGACGGGGGCCTTGCGGCGGCTCGAGGACCTCTTCGACCTCGCCCTGCCCGGCTGGCCTGATCGCCTGACCTGGCGGCGCGACCAGGCCGCCCTGCACCGCACCGGTGCGCTCGACCTTCCCGGCCGATCCTGGCGTGACCGTCCCGCGATCGACCGGGGGGACGGCCGCTACCTGGCCGGCGACATGACCGCCGCCCCCGGCTTCCTGGCGGAGGTCTCCATCACCAGCGCGCTCAAAGCCGCCCACCTCGCGACCACCCGCGGAAGGCCCGGTCCGTCGCGCTGAGGATGCGCGTCGGACGCACCGCGACCGGGCGTTCCACGACCACGTCCGGGGGCGCCGGCGCGGGCGGAATCGCAAGCTTGGTCCGAACGTTGCACGACCACCCGCGAGTTCGCGCGGACGGGACGGCGGGCCGGCCCGACGCTGATCGCTGAGAGCGAACGTTGCTGAGGAAATTATTAGTTGCTCCGTTTTCTTGAGTGTGTATGACTCAACTTGATGTTGGGTTCCCGGGCGACCGGGACGGTCCCTCCCGAGGGGGCCGCGACGACGGACTTGGAGCTGAGCATGAGCGAGACCCTGACGCTGCCGGTGCTGCCCCTGGACGACGGGGCCGTTCTGCCGGGCATGGTGGTGCCCCTCGACCTGTCCGAGAGCGGCGAGGTCCGGGCGGCCGTCGAGGCCGCGAAGGCGGTGGCGCAGCCCAAGGGGCCGGGCATCCGGTCGGCGGGCAAGCCGCGGGTGCTGCTGGTGCCGCGGGTGAACGGGCAGTACGCCGGCGTGGGCACGCTCGGCGTCATCGAGCAGGAGGGGCGGCTGCCGGGCGGGGAGCCCGGCGTGGTCGTCCGCGGCGTGCAGCGGGTGCGGATCGGGACCGGGACGACCGGACCCGGCGCGGCGCTGTGGGTCGAGGGCGCCGCGATCGAGACGCCGCCGGCGAGCGGGCGCGCGCAGGAGCTGGCCAAGGAGTACAAGGGCCTGGTCAGCGCGATCCTGCAGAAGCGCGGCGCGTGGCAGGTCGTGGACGTCGTGCAGCAGATCGACGACCCCTCGACGCTGGCCGACAACGCCGGGTACGCGCCGTACCTGACGACCGAGCAGAAGGTCGAGGTGCTGGAGACGATCGACGTCGTCGAGCGGCTCGAGCTGGTCATCGGCTGGACGCGCGACCACCTCGCCGAGCTGGACGTGGCGGAGACCATCCGCAAGGACGTCCAGGAGGGCATGGAGAAGACGCAGCGGGAGTTCCTGCTGCGGCAGCAGCAGGAGGCCATCCGCAAGGAGCTGGCCGAGCTGAACGGCGACCCCGCCGACGAGGAGGACGACTACCGGGCCCGGATCGAGGCCGCGAACCTCCCGGAGAAGGTGCGCGAGGCGGCGCTGAAGGAGGTCGACAAGCTGGAGCGGTCGTCCGACGCCTCGCCGGAGGGCGGCTGGATCCGCACCTGGCTGGACACCGTCCTCGACATCCCGTGGAACGAGCGGACCGAGGACGCCTACGACATCGCGGGCGCGCGCGAGATCCTGGACGCCGACCACGCCGGGCTCGACGACGTCAAGGAGCGCATCATCGAGTACCTGGCCGTGCGCAAGCGGCGCGAGGAGCGCGGCCTGGGCGTCGTGGGCGGGCGGCGGAGCGGCGCCGTCCTGGCGCTGACCGGTCCTCCCGGGGTCGGCAAGACCTCGCTGGGCGAGTCGGTCGCGCGGGCGATGGGCCGCCAGTTCGTGCGCGTCGCGCTCGGCGGCGTCCGGGACGAGGCGGAGATCCGCGGTCACCGGCGCACGTACGTGGGGGCGCTGCCGGGCCGGATCGTCCGCGCGATCCGCGAGGCGGGCTCGATGAACCCCGTCGTGCTGCTGGACGAGGTCGACAAGGTCGGCGCGGACTACCGGGGCGACCCGACCGCGGCGCTGCTGGAGGTCCTCGACCCCGAGCAGAACCACACGTTCCGCGACCACTACCTGGAGGTCGAGCTCGACCTGAGCGACGTGCTGTTCCTCGCGACCGCGAACGTGGTGGAGGCGATCCCCGGGCCGCTGCTCGACCGGATGGAGCTCGTCCAGCTGGACGGCTACACCGAGCACGAGAAGGTCACCATCGCCCGCGACCACCTGCTGCCGCGCCAGCTCGACAAGGCCGGGCTGGAGGCGTCGGAGGTGACGTTCGGCGACGACGCGCTGCGGCTGCTGGCGGCGGAGTACACCCGCGAGGCGGGCGTCCGGTCGCTGGACCGGTCGATCGCGCGGGTGCTGCGGAAGGTCGCGGCGAACGTGGCGCTGGAGAAGGCGGCGCTGCCGGTCGCGATCGGCGCGGACAACCTGAAGGACTACCTGGGACGGCCCCGGTTCACCCCGGAGGTCGAGCTCAGCAGGTCGGAGCGGCGGACGGGCGTGCCGGGCGTCGCGACGGGCCTGGCGGTCACCGGCGCGGGCGGCGACGTGCTGTACATCGAGGCGTCGCTGGCCGACAAGGAGACCGGCGACACCGGCGTGACGCTGACCGGGCAGCTCGGCGACGTCATGAAGGAGTCGGCGCGGATCGCGCTCAGCTACCTGCGCTCGCGCGGCGCGGAGCTGGAGCTGCCGGTCGGCGACCTGAAGGACCGCGGCGTGCACGTCCACGTGCCCGCCGGCGCGATCCCGAAGGACGGCCCGAGCGCGGGCATCACCATGACGACCGCGCTGGCGTCGCTGCTGTCGGGGCGGCCGGTCCGGTCGGACGTGGCGATGACCGGCGAGGTGTCGCTGACCGGGCGGGTGCTGCCGATCGGGGGGCTGAAGCAGAAGCTGCTGGCCGCGTCCCGGCTCGGCATCACCACCGCGATCGTGCCGAAGCGCAACGAGCCGGACCTCGAGGACGTCCCGGCCGAGGTGCTGGACACCATGACGGTCCACGCCGTCAGCGACGTCCGGGAGGTGCTGGACCTGGCTCTCGAGCCGGCCACCACGCCCGTGGCGGTCTGATCGGGGAAGGGGAACGCCCGCACCGGAGCTCTCCGGTGCGGGCGTTCCGCGCTGTCAGGCCAGGTCGGTCTTGATGATCTTCTCGATGTTCCGTTCGGCGAGCGCGGTGATCGTGACGAACGGGTTGACGCCGGTGCTGCCGGGGACGAGCGACCCGTCGACCACGTAGAGGCCGGGGTGGCCGGGCAGCCGCCCGTAGCCGTCGGTGGCCTGGCCGAGGACGCAGCCGCCGAGCGGGTGGTAGACGAAGTCGTCGCCCCAGACCTTGCTCGGCCCGAACATGTCCGACCGGTAGACGGTGACCGCCTTGCTGTTGATCTTGTCGAAGACGCGCTTGGCCGCGTCGATCGACGGCTGCGTCCAGGACGACTGCCACGACAGGTCGACCTTGCCGGTGCCGGAGTTGAACGTGAACCTCGCCCGGTTCGGGTTCTTGGTGATCGCCAGGTACAGGCTGACCCACAGCTCCGTCCCGGCCGGGAACGGGGCGATCTCGGCGAAGACCGGGCCGTTCGGGTCGCTCCAGTTGTCGATGCCCATCGCCGGGATCGTGGACTGGTCGGCGCCGGTGGTGTCCCAGATGTGGTTGGCGCGGGCGACCATCACGTTGCCGTTGTTGCCCCATCCGGCGCCCACCGCGTCCGGCAGGTTCGGCAGCCGTCCCTGCGCCTTCATCGCCACCAGCAGCTTGGGCGTGCCGACGCTGCCCGCGGCGAAGAACACCCGGTCCGCCGTGACCGTCTTGCGCGCGACGGTGTTGCCGGCGGTGTCGATCTGCGTCATCTCGACCGTGTAGCCGCCGCCCGGGGCCGGCGCGACGCCCGTGACCGTGTGCAGGGGGCTGATGCTCAGCCGCCCGGTGGCGGCCGCCGCGGCCAGGTACGACTTGTCCAGCGAACGCTTGCCGTAGTTGTTGCCGTAGATGACCTCCTGGGCGAGCGCCGACTTGGGCTTGGTGCCGGCGTCCTCCTGCTTCATGTAGGCGAAGTCGTAGACGTTGGGGACGAACGTGGTCCCGAACCCGGCCGCTTTGGCACTGTCCCGCCCGACGCGTGCGAACTTGTACCACTTCGTGGACTCGAACCAGGACTGGTCGATCGTGGTGACGCCGAGCGCGGCGTTCGCGCGCGGGAAGTACGTGCCGTACATCTCGTCCGCGTTGACCGACGGCAGGATCTCCTCGAAGTACGCGCGCTTGGGCGTGACGGCCATGCCGCCGTTCACCAGCGAGCCGCCGCCGACGCCGCGTCCCTGGTAGACGCGCGTGTGGGCGAACGCCTCCGAGTCGAGGACGCCCGCGTACCGGTCGATGTTCTTGTTGGCGTCGACGCCGAGGAAGTACCCGACGGGCTGGTCGGTCCGGGTGCGTAACCAGAACGAACGCCCGTCCGGCTTGAGCAGCGTGCTGAAGACCTTCCCGTCCGACCCGGGCGACGTCCAGCTCTGCCCCATCTCGACGATGTGCGTGGGGACGCCCGCCTGGGTCAGCCGCAGCGCCGCGACCGCGCCGCCGTACCCGCTGCCGATGACCAGCGCCGGCACCCGGTCGCCGTCCGCGATCGCCTTCCCCGGCGCGGCCGCGGCGGCCGTTCGCCACGACGGCAGGAGCAGTGCCCCCGCCGCGAGCCCCGTACCGGCGAGGAACCGGCGGCGGGTGATTCCCGAATCGACGGCATGCTGCCGCCCATGACCGGCCATAGCGCAACCTCTCTCACTGATGACGTTCCGTGAGGGAGCCTCGCGCCGGGCACCCGCGACCGGTGTGACACCGATCACGCCGAATGATGCGCGTGCTCGGTCCTCCCTGTCAACGCCCGATTTCGGCGCGATTCGGACATGCCCTAACCGGTTACCGGGCCCCTCGCGACGGTGTCCGTAATCCGCGGCGCGCTTAGCCGGCGGTGGAGCGGGGACCAGCGCCAGATGTTGGTGGAAATGTGGCAGCCGGCCGAACGCGGCGAACGGGTCCCCTGGTACGTCGTCGCACTGCGCGCGATCGTCGTGATGATCGCACTGACCATTCTCGGCGTCTTCTTCTATTTCGCGTTCCGGCTCACGCTGACGCCGGTCCACGACCGCGGCCAGGCCGGCGGGAACCTCCACCCCGGGCGCTCGCTCCGCTTCTATCTCGACCGTCCGACAAAGGAGGCGTTCCTGCAGATCGGCGGGAACGTCGCGCTCCTCGCGCCGCTCGGCGTCCTCTTGCCGATCGTCTGGAAATCCCTGCGCGGCCCCCTCCGCCTCGCCCTCCTGACCGGCGCGTTCTCGCTGGCGATCGAGACCGTCCAGGGCGCCGTCGTCATCGGCCGCGCCTTCGACGTCGACGACGTCATCCTCAATGTCGCCGGAGTGCTGATCGCCTACTTCCTCATCGGCCGCCGTCTTTCCAAAAAGGTCCGCGGCTCCTGAGCTCCGAATTCGCATTCTGCTTTCGCCGCCCGCCGGCGACGGACCATATCGGCCGTCTCGGCGCGTTCAGCGGGGGGTGAGGCGGAAGACCCTCAGCTGGCGGTCGGCGCGTTCGACGTAGCGGTCGTAGACGGGCCAGACCGCGGTGAGGCGGGGCCAGGCCTCGGCGCGCTCGGCGTCGTCGAGGAGGTGCGCCGTCACGGGGATGTTGCGTCCGCGGAAGCTGACCTCGGCGTCGGCGTTCTTGATGAGGTTGCCGGTCCAGGCGGGGTGCTTCTCGCGGCCGAAGTTGGACCCGACCACGAGCCAGCCGCCGCCGTCGGGCAGGCAGGCCAGCGGCGTCTGCCGGCGCAGGCCGCTGACGGCGCCGGTGGTGGTGAGGACGAGGCTCGGGACGAGGAGCTGGCCGAGCAGCACCCGCCCGCCGGTCAGCCGGTGCAGGGCCCGGTCGATGGGCGGGACGATCTTCGGGCCGACCTTGGCGAACCAGCCGGCGCCGGAGATCCGCTGGAAGACCGGGCCCAGCGTCCGCTGGATCAGCGGGCCCGCGGTGCGCTGGAGGAAGGTGGGGGCGGGCATCGCGTGCTCCCGGGGGGCGAGCCGGCCGGCCCGGCGCGGGGCGAGATGGCCGCTCCCGGCCAGCCAGCGCAGGCTGTCGGCGACGCTCTCCTCGACGGGGCGCAGCGTGAGGTCGAGGGCGTCCAGGATCGGGCGGTCGTCGGTGGGGACGAGCGTGACCATGAACTCGGCGGCGTCGCGGGTGAGCGGGTAGTCGAACGGCCGGACGCGCTTGGCGGCGTCGAGGGCGGAGCCGAGCGCGAGCATCGCCCGGCTCGGCACGCGGATCCGGCGGCACTTCACGCCGGTCAGCGAGTCGCAGAGGTCGGCCAGCTGCGGCCAGGTGAGGTAGTGGCCGCCGAGCACCCAGCGGCTCGGGCCCTCCCGGGACTCGACGGTCCGGGCCAGGGCGGTGCCGAGATCGCGGACGTCGACGACCGACACGCCGCCGCCGGGCAGCGGCCACAGCTTGCCGAGCGCGCCGGCGAATCCCTCGTTCAGCGCGTCGAGGTGGGGCTGCTCGGGACCGCAGACGCCGCCGGGGTACACGATCGTCACCGGCGCGCCGTCGTCCTGGAGGCCGCGGACGTAGGTCTCGGCGGCCAGCTTGGACCTGCCGTAGTCGGTGCGGGGGCTCGCGAGCGCCGAGTCGGCGGTGATGACGGGCCCGGACGGCGGGACGAAGACCCCGATCGTCGACACGTGCACGACGGGGCCGAGGCCGCGGGCGACGGCCCCGCCGATGACGTTGCGGGTGCCGGTGACGTTGACCTCGACCAGGTCGCCGTGGCCGCCGGTCACGCCGATCGCGGCGGCGGCGTGGATGGCGGCGTCGCAGCCGTCCAGCCCGTCGGCCACGGCGTCGGCGTCGAGCATGTCGCCCGGGACCAGCTCCACCTTCTCGGCCTGGACGCCGATCGCCTCCAGGACCTTGGCCGCCTTGCCGGGGTCGCGGACGAGCGCGCGCGGACGGTGCCCGGCGGCCAGCAGCGCTTGGACGGTGTAAGAGCCGACGAACCCGGAGGCGCCGGTGACGAAGACCCGCATGGACAACAAACTAGCGCTTGGTGTTCGCGGTGCGACAGCCCGGGGCCGGGTGCTCGACAGGCTAGTCGGCCGGGTTTCGGACACTTCATTTACCGGCGGCGCGCATGCCCGGCCGTTGACGGCCTCTGGAACGCTCCAGCACACTCGGGACTCACCTGACCGCCGACCGGGGAGGGCTCCATGAGGATCGGACTGGCCGGCGCGGGGCGCATCGGTGCGCGCCACGCCGCGGCACTGTGCGCACTGCCCGAGGTCGAGGAACTGGTCGTCGCCGACGCGGACGCGGCCCGCGCCCGCGCCCTGGCGGCCAGGCCGTCCGTCCGGGCCGTGGAAGAGGTCGCGGAGCTGTTCACCGCAGGGCTGGACGGGCTCGTCGTGGCCGCCGCGACGGACGCGCACGCCGACCTGGTGGAGCGGGCGCTCGCGGCGGGAATGCCCGTCTTCTGTGAGAAGCCGCTCGCGTCGGATATTGATGGAACGTTCCAAATCGTCGCGTCCGCGAAGAAGGCCGGGGTCCCGGTGCAGGTCGGGTTCCAGCGCCGGTTCGACGCCGGGAACGCCGCCGCCCGCGAGGCGCTCGCGTCCGGGCGGCTCGGCTGGCTGCACACCGTCCGGTCGTGCAGCTTCGACCCGGCGCCGCCGCCCGCCGAGTACGTCCCGACCTCCGGCGGGCTGTTTCGCGACTGCGTCATCCACGACCTCGACCTGATCCGGTTCGTCACCGGCCGGGACGTCGTGCGGGTGATGGCGTCCGGCGCCAACCGCGGCGAGGACTTCTTCCGCGACAGCGGCGACGTCGACACCGGGTCGGCGCTGCTCGTCCTGGACGACGGGACGCTCGCGCAGGTGTCGGCCACCCGGTACAACGCCGCCGGATACGACGCGCGGCTCGAACTGTTCGGCTCCAAGGACAGCATCGTCGCGGGCCTGGACGAGCGGACGCCCGTCACGGCGGTGCCCGAGCACGGCGAGGAGCCCAAGGACCCCTACGCCGGGTTCCTGGAGCGCTTCTCCGACGCCTACGACGCCGAGTTGCGCGCCTTCGTGGACGTGGTCGCCGGGCGCCGCGCCAGCCCGTGCCCGCCGGAGGACGCCCTAGAGGCGTTCTACCTCGCCGAGGCCTGCGAGCTGTCCATGCGGGAGGGCCGCATCGTCGGGGCGGAGGAGGTGCGGCGATGAGGATCGCGGGCGCGCCGATCTCGTGGGGCGTGTGCGAGGTCCCCGGCTGGGGCCACCAGATGGCGCCCGCGCGGGTACTGGCGGAGATGCGCGACCTCGGTCTCGCGGCGACCGAGCTCGGCCCGGACGGGTTCCTGCCGGCGGCGCGGGACGAGCGGGAGGCGCTGCTGTCGTCCTACGGGCTGGGGCTCGTGGGGGCGTTCGTCCCGGTCGTCCTGCACGACCCGGACCGCGACCCGATGCCGGAGATCGAGCGGGCGCTCGACGGCATGGGCGGCGTGCTCGTGCTGGCCGCCGCCACCGGGCTGGACGGCTACGACGGGCGGCCCGCCCTCGGCACCCGGGCCTGGGCGACGCTGCTGTCCAACCTCGACGCGATCACCGCGCGGGCCGCGCGGCGCGGCCGGCTCGTCGCGCTGCACCCGCACGTGGGGACGGTCGTGGAGACCCGGGCCGATGTCGAGCGGGTCCTCGGGGGCAGCGCCGTGCCGCTGTGCCTGGACACCGGGCACCTGCTGGTCGGCGGCACCGACCCGGCGTGGCTGACGCGGTTCGCCGCGGCGCGGATCGCGCACGTCCACCTGAAGGACGTCGACGCCGCGCTCGCCGCCCGCGTGCTCCACGGCGAGACGGCCTACACCGACGCGGTGCGCGGCGGCCTCTACCGGCCGCTCGGCGAGGGGGACGTTGACATCCGCGACATCATCGCGACCCTGGAGGGCGCCGGATACGGAGGCTGGTACGTCATGGAGCAGGACGCCGTGCTGACCGCGGAGCCGCCGCCGGGCGCCGGGCCCTGCGACAACGTCCGCGCCGGCCTGGACTACCTCGCCGGAGTCGCCCGATGACGTACGACCTGATCACGATGGGCCGGGTGAGCGTGGACATCTACCCGGACCAGGTGGGCAGGCCGCTGGAGGACGTGGAGTCGTTCGGGAAGTACCTCGGCGGCAGCCCCACGAACGTCGCGGTGGCGGCGGCCAGGTACGGCCGCCCCACCGCCGTGATCACCCGCACCGGCGCGGACCCGTTCGGCCGGTTCGTCCGCAGGGCGCTGAGGGAGTACGGGGTGGACGACCGGTTCGTCGCGGATGTCCCCGGCCTGCCGACGCCGCTGGCGTTCTGCGAGATCTTCCCGCCTGACGACTTCCCGCTCTACTTCTACCGCTACCCGAAGGCCCCCGACCTGGAGATCCACCCGCACGAGCTGGACCTGGACGCGATCGGGCGGGCCCGAGTCGTGTGGGCGACGGTGACCGGGCTGTCGCAGGAGCCCAGCCGCGAGGCCACCCTGCTCGCACTCGGCGCGCACACCGTGTCCGCCACGACGGGGCACACCGTCATCGACCTCGACTACCGGCCCATGCTGTGGGCCGATCCGGCGGAGGCGCCGCGCTGGGCGGGCGAGGCCCTGGAACGGGCGACGGTGGCGGTCGGCAACCTGGAGGAGTGCGAGGTCGCGGTGGGGGAGCGGGAGCCGGAGGCGGCGGCCCGCGCGATCCTCGACCGCGGCCCGTCCCTCGCCATCGTGAAGATGGGGCCGGACGGCGTGCTCGCCGCGACCCGCGAGCGGACGGTGCGGGTGCCGCCGGTCAAGGTGGACGTGGCGAACGGGCTCGGCGCGGGCGACGCGTTCGGCGGCGCCGTCTGCCACGGCCTGCTCGCCGGCTGGGACCTGGAACGGGTCATCGCGTTCGCGGGCGCGGCCGGGGCGATCGTCGCCTCCCGCATCGCGTGCTCGGCCGCGATGCCCACCGAGGACGAGGTCGACGCGCTGCTGGCGGAAGGGGCGGTCGGATGAAGCATCACCTGCCGGCGGGCACCGCCGTGGAGGGACCCTACGGGGTCGCGGTGACGCCGGAGTCGGCGGGCTGGGCGCACACGGCGCTGCGCGTCCTCGACCTGCCCGACCCGGGCGGCCACACCTTCGGCACCGGCGACTTCGAGATGATCGTCCTGCCGCTGGCCGGGTCGTGCGCGGTGGAGTGCGACGGCGAGCGGTTCGAGCTGGAGGGCCGCGCCGACGTCTTCAGCCGGGTCGGCGACTTCGCCTACGTGCCGCGCGACGCGCGGGTGACCGTGCGGGGGCAGGGCCGGTTCGCGCTGGCCGCGGCCCGCTGCCAGGCGCGCCTCGAACCCCGCTACGGGCCGGCCGAGGACGTCCCGGTCGAGCTGCGCGGCGCGGGCCCGGCGAGCCGGCAGGTCAACAACTTCGGCACGCCCGAGGGGTTCCCGTTCGCCGAGAGGCTGATCGCCTGCGAGGTGCTCACCCCGGGCGGCTGCTGGTCGTCGTTCCCGCCGCACAAGCACGACGAGGAGGGGCCGGACGAGGCGGTCCTCGAAGAGATCTACTACTTCGAGGTCGCCGGGGACGGCATGGCCTACCAGCGCGTCTACGGTACGCCGGAGCGGCCGATCGACGTGCTGGCGGAGGTGCGCGGCGGCGACGTCGTGCTGGTCCCGCACGGCTGGCACGGCCCGTCGATGGCGGTGCCGGGCCACGACCTGTACTACCTGAACGTGATGGCCGGGCCGTCGCCCGAGCGCGCGTGGCGGATCTGCGACGATCCCGCGCACGCGTGGATCCGCGACACCTGGCAGGGGCGGCCGGTCGATCCGCGGCTGCCGCTCACCTCGGCGAAGGGACGGTCATGAGGCTCACGGTCGGGCAGGCCGTCGTCCGATTCCTCGCGGCGCAGTGGTCGGAGCGGGACGGCGCGGAGCGGCGCTTCTTCCCCGGATGCTTCGGCATCTTCGGCCACGGGAACGTCGCGGGAGTCGGGCAGGCGCTGCTGGAGTACGGCGAGGAGATGCCGTACTACATGGCCCGTAACGAGCAGGCGATGGTGCACACCGCGTCGGGATACGCGCGGATGAGCGACCGGTTGTCGACATTCGCGTGCACGACGTCCATCGGGCCGGGCGCGACGAACATGGTCACCGGTGCGGCGCTGGCCACCATCAACCGGCTGCCGGTTCTGCTGTTGCCCGGCGACATCTTCGCGACCCGCCCGGCCAATCCGGTCTTGCAGGAGCTTGAGGACGCCCGCTCCTACGACGCGTCCGTCAACGACTGCTTCAAGCCGGTGTCGAAGTACTGGGACCGCATCAACCGTCCTGAGCAGCTTCCCAGCGCGCTGATGGCGGCGATGCGCGTCCTGACCGATCCTGCGGAAACCGGTGCCGTCACCTTGGCGCTGCCCCAGGACGTCCAAGCGGAGGCGTACGACTGGCCGGACGAGCTGTTCAGGCGCCGTGTCTGGCGCATACCGCGCACGCTCCCGGAGACGGCCGCGCTGGACGAGGCGTCCGCCATCCTCCAAGCGGCCGAACGCCCGCTCATCGTGGCGGGCGGCGGCGTCATCTACTCCGGCGCGACCGACGACCTGCGCGCCTTCGCCGAACGAACCGGCATTCCCGTAGCGGAGACGCAGGCGGGCAAGGGCGCCCTGCCCTGGGACCACGAACGTTCGGTCGGCGCCATAGGCGCGACCGGCACGACCGCCGCGAACGCGCTGGCGCGCGACGCCGACGTCGTCCTCGGCATAGGAACCCGCTACAGCGACTTCACGACCGCGTCCCGCAGCCTGTTCGCCAACCCGCGCGTGCGGTTCGTCAACGTGAACGTGGCGCGGTTCGACGCCGCCAAGCTCGCGGCCACGATGGTCGTGGCGGACGCCCGCGAAGGCATCCGGGGCCTGAACGCCGCGCTCGCCGGCTACGCCGTACCGGACGCCTACCGGCACGAGGCCGCCACCCTGATGGCCCGCTGGAACGCCGCGGTGGACGGGGCGTACGCCCCGCAGGACCGTCCCCGCCCCGCCCAGTCGGAGGTCATCGGCGCCGTCAACGAGGTGAGCGGCCCGCGAGACGTGGTGGTCTGCGCGGCCGGGTCGATGCCGGGCGACCTGCACAAGCTGTGGCGGGCGAGCGACCCCAAGGGCTACCACGTCGAGTACGGCTACTCGTGCATGGGCTACGAGATCGCCGGCGGGCTCGGCGTGAAGATGGCCGACCCGTCCCGCGAGGTGTTCGTCATGGTCGGCGACGGCTCGTACCTGATGATGGCGCAGGAGCTCGCCACGGCCGTCGCCGAGGGCGTCAAGCTGGTCGTCGTGCTCGTGCAGAACCACGGGTTCGCCTCGATCGGGAACCTGTCGGAGTCCGTCGGCGCGCAGCGGTTCGGCACCCGCTACCGCGCCCGGACCGGCACCGGCCTGGACGGCGACCCGCTCCCGGTCGACCTGGCCGCCAACGCCGCCAGCCTCGGCGCCGACGTGCTCCGCGCGTCCGGCGCCGCCGACCTGCGCGAGGCGCTGCGCCGGGCCCGCGAGAGCGACCGGACGACCGTCGTGCACATCGAGACCGACCCGCTGCTCGACGCCCCCGGCAGCGAGGCGTGGTGGGACGTCCCGGTCGCCGAGGTGTCGGCGCTGGACTCCACCCGCGAGGCGCGCGGCCGATATGAGAAGGAGGTCTGGTCGCGCCGCCGCCATCTGTGATCGACTCTCTGGTCCCGGTTCACCTTCTCGGGGAAGAAATGGAGAGCGTCCGTATGACAGGCGTGTTCGCGCGAACGTGGTCCAAGGGCCGTGCACCCGTCAGAGGCCTGGCGGTGCTGGCCGTCGCGGGGATGCTGACGCTCGGCGCGTGCAGCAGCTCCGGCGGAAAGAAGGCCGAGGACAAGGCGACCGGCGGGGCGGGACCCCGGCTGAAGATCGCCATGGTCACCCACTCGGGCGCCGGCGACACCTTCTGGGACATCGTGCAGAAGGGGGCGAAGGCCGCCGCCGCCAAGGACAACGTCCAGTTCCTGTACTCGGCCGACCCCGACGGCGGCAAGCAGGCCCAGCTCGTCCAGACCGCGATCGACCAGAAGGTCGACGGCATCATCGTCACCCTCGCCAAGCCCGACGCGATGAAGGACGTGCTGGCCCGCGCCGCCGCCGCGAAGATCCCCGTCGTGTCGATCAACTCCGGCGCCGAGGACTCGGCGAAGCTCGGCGCGATCGCGCACTTCGGGCAGGACGAGTCGATCGCGGGCGAGGCCGCCGGCGAGCAGCTGGCGAAGACCGGCGTGAAGAAGGCGCTGTGCGTGGTGCACGAGCAGGGCAACGTCGGCCTGGAGAGCCGCTGCGCCGGCGCGAAGAAGACCTTCTCCGGCGACCTGCAGAACCTGTACGTGCAGGGCACCGACATGCCGCAGGTCAAGTCGTCGATCACCGCCAAGCTGCAGGCCGACAAGGGCATCGACGGGATCCTGACGCTCGGCGCCCCGATCGCCGCGACCGCCGTCGACTCGGTCAAGGAGACGAGCAGCAAGGCCAAGGTCGCCACGTTCGACATGAACAAGGACCTGATCGCCTCGATCAAGTCCGGTGACATCGCGTTCGCCGTCGACCAGCAGCCCTACCTGCAGGGCTACGAGGCCGTTGACGAGCTGTGGCTCTACAAGACCAACGGCAACGTGCTCGGCGGCGGCCGGCCCGTGCTGACCGGACCGGCGATCGTCACCAAGGACAACGCCGCCTCGCTGGAGGCCTTCGCCGAACGGGGCACCCGGTGACGCAGACGGTCGCCGAGCCGCCCGCGGCGGTACCGGACGAACGGCTGGCCCGGCAGTCGCCGCTGCGGCGGCTGCTGGGCCGGCCGGAGTTCGGCGCGCTGCTCGGCGCGGTCGCGGTGTTCGTGTTCTTCTCGCTGGTCGCCGACGCGTTCCTGCAGACCGACTCGTTCTCGACCGTGCTGTACGCCAGCTCGACGTTCGGGATCATGGCGGTCGGGGTGTCGCTGCTGATGATCGGCGGCGAGTTCGACCTGTCCGCCGGGGTGATGGTGACGACCGCCGCGCTCGTCACGGCGCTGGTCAGCTACCAGCTCACGCTGAACCTGTGGGTCGGCGTGGCCATCTCCCTCGTCGTGACGCTGGCGATCGGCGCGCTGAACGGCCTGCTCTACATCAGGACGGGCCTGCCGAGCTTCATCGTCACGCTCGCGACGTTCTTCATGCTGGCCGGGGCGAACCTCGGCGTGACGAAGGCGGTCACCGGGAACGTCGCGTCCGACTCCGTCCGGGACATGGACGGCTTCGAGAGCGCGCGGAAGGTCTTCGCGTCCGACGTCGGCATCGGCGGCGTCAACGTCAAGATCACGGTGTTCTGGTGGCTGCTGTTCGTCGCGGTCGCCACCTGGATCCTGCTGCGCACCCGCGCCGGCAACTGGATCTTCGCGGTGGGCGGGTCGGCCGGCAGCGCCCGCGCGGTCGGGGTGCCCGTCGCCCGCACGAAGATCGGCCTGTTCATGGGCGTGGCGTTCTGCGGCTGGTTCTCCGGGATGCACCTGGTGTTCGCGTTCGCCACCGTCCAGTCGGGCGAGGGCGTCGGCAACGAGTTCAACTACATCATCTGCGCGGTCATCGGCGGCTGCCTGCTGACCGGCGGATACGGGTCGGCGATCGGCGCGGCCATCGGCGCGTTCATCTTCGGCATGGTGAACAAGGGCATCGTCTACGCCGAGTGGAACCCCGACTGGTTCCGGTTCTTCCTCGGCGCGATGCTGCTCATCGCCACGGTCGTCAACCTGATCGTGCGGCGCAGAGTGGAGCGGTCGACATGACGGAGGCGAAGGACGCGCCGCTGGTCAGGCTGGACGGCGTCGGCAAGAACTACGGCAACGTCATCGCGCTGCGGGACGTGCGCCTGGAGGCGTCGGCGGGTGAGGTGACCTGCGTGCTCGGCGACAACGGCGCGGGCAAGTCCACCCTCATCAAGATCATCGCCGGGCTGCACCGGCACGACCTCGGCAGCTACGAGGTGGAGGGCGAGCCGGTGGCGTTCTCCTCGCCGCGCGACGCGCTCGACCGCGGCATCGCCACGGTCTACCAGGACCTCGCCGTCGTCCCGCTGATGCCGGTCTGGCGGAACTTCTTCCTCGGCTCGGAGAAGCGCAAGGGGTTCGGCCGCATGGACATCGGCTTCATGCGCCGCACCACCAAGGTCGAGATGGCGGCGATGGGCATCGACCTGCGCGACGTCGACCAGCCCATCGGCACGCTGTCGGGCGGCGAGCGGCAGTGCGTGGCGATCGCCCGCGCCGTCTACTTCGGCGCGAAGGCCCTGGTGCTGGACGAGCCGACGGCCGCGCTCGGCGTCAAGCAGGCCGGGACCGTCCTGCGCTATATCGTGCAGGCGCGCGAACGCGGCCTCGCGGTCGTCTTCATCACCCACAACCCGCACCACGCCTACCCGGTCGGCGACCGCTTCCTGATCCTCAACCGGGGCCGCCCGATCGGCTACCGCACCAAGGCGGAGATCACCCGGGAGGAACTGACCGCGCTCATGGCGGGCGGCGCCGAACTGGAGGAACTCGCCCACGAGCTGGACGCCGCCGCGTCCGGCTCCGGCAGGGCCGCCGCGAGGCAGCTCGCCGAGGGGGCCGAGCACCTCCCCGGCACCGACTGACCGAGGTGCGCGGCCTTCACCGCGCGTCCGGTCTCAAGCGCGCCAGAACGACGGCGGGAGCGTCCGGACCTCCGCGGCGGCCTGCTCCAGCCCCTCGGCGAACGGCCGCAGCGCCGTCTGGCCGCCTTCGACCAGCTGCCGGATGATGGACGCCTGGCGGAGGGCCCGCCCGATGACGACCTCTGCGAGAGCACTGCGGTCACCGTCGTAACCGTAGGCGTCCAGCAGGACGTGCAGGCGCCGCGACCGGTCCTCGAAAGCCGTGAACCCCTGGAACTCGGCGACGTGCCGGGCGTGCAGCGGCACCCAGGTCAGCATCAGATGAGCCAGGTCGAACTCCCGCGACGAGGGCGCGGCGGTGTCCCAGTCGACGAACCCGACGAGACCGCCGTCGTTCCACACCGCGTTGTAGGGCGAGGCGTCGTGATGGCCGATGACCAGGCCGGGCCGCCACGTCCCGGCGAACCAGGTCGCGTCATCGGGCGGGACGAAGCTCGCCGTGGCGTCGTGCAGCCTCCGCATCCACGCGGCGCTCTGCCGCAGCGCCTGGTCCGAATGCGGCCACGCCGGCCACGGGTGACGCTCGCCGATGGTGTCGCCGTGCAGGAACGTCAGGACCTCGCGGCCTCGCTCGTCGAAGCCCAGCACCCGCGGAGCGCCCTCGAACCCGGCCGCTTCCAGATGGCGCAGCACCGCGTGCACGGTGGAGGTCCACCGATTCGCCGGCCGGTGGACGGTGTCGCCGATCCGGACCCCGCCGACGTGCCTGCCTCCGGGCAGCCGTTGCTCTTCCACCCAGGCGTTGTATCCCGCGGCCCCCGGCCCGCGCACCAGGTTTTCGCGTCAGGTCCAGGTCGCCTTTGCGAGGATCTTGTCGAGGTCCGGGGTGTTCCACTCGTCCAGGATGAGGAGCTTGGGCTCCGCCAGGTACCAGAGCCGCTGGACGTAGGTCACGCTGGTGGGCTTGAACTGCTCGGCGCCCTGCAGGACGAGGCAGTGCATGCGCCACTCGCGGTACTGGGCCGTCCGCGTCCCGACTCGGGCGGTGCCCGTGCGGACGGGCTTGGCCCGGTCCGCCTCGGTGCCGATGCCGTTGAGGTCGCCCCGGTGCGGGCAGGTGCGGAAGGCCTCGGTCTCCGGCCCCCAGGGCCCGGCGAGGGAGAAGTTCTCCCAGCCGGTGGACGCGTCGTTGCGCCACGGCTCGCCGATCACCACGAATCCCGGGCAGTTGTTCTGGTAGAGCTTCTTGCCCTTGTCCACTCCCGGGTAGTGGGCGATCGTCGACGGGGAGCACGCGCCGGGGGAGTTCACCCAGTAGTCGCCCTTCGGATCGCCCGGCAGTTTCGTCAGCGGGGAGAGCTTCCAGCTCACCGGGGCCGTGATCGAGAGCGTGCCGAACGACATCCGCTGCCCGGAGGGCGTGGGCGTCGGCGTGGCCGCGGCGGCGACGACGTGGTCGCGGTCGGGGCGGGTCACGGCGTAGACGCCGACGCCGGCGGCGGCGGTGCCGGCGATCGCGGCGCCCGCGATCGCGACGCCCGCCTTGCCGCCGACCGCGGACAGCAGCCCGCCCGAGCCCGTCGCGGCGCCGCCCGTCCCGGTGGCGCCCGCGGCGCCGGCCGCCCCGGCTCCGGCGCCCGCCGCGCCCGCCCCGCCGGGGATCAGGCCCGCGGCGGCGAGGGGGAACAGCGCGGCGAAGGCGGCGGCGGCCACGGCCAGGGTGCGGACGGCGCGCTGCTCCCAGTCCGGGCCGTAGGCCTGGACGGCGATGCGGTCGAGTTCGCCCACGAAGTGCGCGGCGCCCGGCGGGCGGTAGGCGGGGTCCTTCGCCATCCCCTGGAGCACCAGCGCGCGCAGCGGCTCGGGGACCTTCTCCGCCGGGACGGGCGCGGTGGCGTGCTTGCCCATCAACGCCACCCGGTCGTCCGCGCCGTAGGGCCGTTCACCGGTCACGCACTCGTAGAAGACGCAGGTGGCGGCGTAGACGTCGGTGGCCGGGCCGGCGGGGTCGCCGCGCCATTGCTCGGGCGCCATGTAGGCGGGGGTGCCCGACCGGTCGCCCTCTCCGGTCCACACGGCGATGCCGAAGTCGATGAGCTTGCTGAGGCCGTCCGCGCGCACGACGACGTTGGCGGGTTTGTAGTCGCGGTGGACGACCCCGGCGGCGTGCGCGGCGGCCAGCCCGCGCAGCGACCCCTTCAGGACCAGCAGCGACGCCTCGGGGCCGAGGGCGCCGTGCTCGGCCAGGACCCGCTTCAGCGAGACGCCCTCGACCGCCTCCATGATCAGTGCGGTGCCGTCCGCGTGCTCCACGAGCCGGTAGAGCCGCGCCACGTGCGGGTCGTCGACCCGGCCGAGCATCCGGGCCTCGTTGCGGAAGGCGTCCTTGGCGCCGGGGTCGGCGTCGGCCGGCAGGTACTTGATCGCGACGGGCGCGCCGGTCCCGCGGTGCCGGGCCAGCGCCACCCGGCCCTGCGCGCCGCGGCCGAGCTCGCGCACCTCTTCGAATCCGGAAACCCGCCACTGCGTCACCGGGCGCTCCTCATGGTCGTTCCGATCGATCCACCCGTGTGACGCGGCGGGCCGGTGGAAGGTTGGTCATTCCCGTGCGGTGAGGATGCCCCTCGCGGTGAACGCGACGTCGGCCTCCGGGTGGGCGCGCAGGGCGCGGAGCACGGCGCGCCACGCGCCGGGCCAGCCGGCGCGCGGCGCGTGGCCGCCGGTGAGCGCCGCGGCGAACAGGCCGCCGGCGAGGTCCCCGCGTGCCGTGAGGCGTTCCGCGTGCGGGAGCACGTCCTCGGGGTCCGGGGCGTCGTCCGGCACGCCGATGTACTCCGCGAAATCGTCGTCCCAGTCGTCGTCCCTCCAGGGGACGAGGGCCTCGGCGACCTGCCGGGCGGCCAGGACGCCGCCGGTGCAGCGGTCCGCCAGGGCGTCGAGGGCGGTGGACGCGCCGGGCGCGTCCCAGCGGAACGTCGCGGCGGCCAGCTCCCCGGCGAGATGGCCGGGGAGGCGGCCGTCGAGGGCGGCGATGGCGCGGGCGGCGGTGTCGCGGTCGCGGCTCGCCGCGTCGCGCACGGCGCCGACCAGCGCCGACAGCCGCTGGAACGCGGGCAGATCCCGTTCGGCGCCGGCGTCGGGCTCGTCCGGTGCGGCGGCCAGTCCGGCGGCGGCCGTGCCGAGCTCCGGCGCGCCGAACCCGTCGGCGACGCAGCGGACCAGCGCGTCCAGGGCCGGCCGCCAGCCGTGCGCCGCGCCGAGGTCGGTGACGAGATCGGCCAGCACGGACGGGGCGTCCGGTGCCCACGGCGCCCACGGCGGGACGTTCGGGATCGCGGCGTCGCGGGCCTCGGCGTCGTCAGAGCGGGCCACCCGCAGGACCAGGGTGGCGTAGAAGCCGCGGAAGCGCTCCTCGACGCTCAGCGGCGGTGCGCCGAGCACCTGGCGGGCGAGGTCGCGCGGGCCGCCCGCCGCCTCGGCAAGGATCCGTCGCGCGGCGTCCTCGGCGAGGTAGGGGCGGACCGCCGAGACGATCGCGGCGCGGACGTCCCGGTGCTGGCCGGGGTCGTCCCACGCGGCGGCGACGAGGCCGAGAGCGTCCGGGACCCGGTTGCGCAGCAGGATGCGCAGTGCCTCCTTGCGCGCGGTGATCTTCCCCTCCCGCAGTGCGGGGCCGAGCGTCGCCGCAAGAGCCGACGGACGGACGAACCGGGCGGCGCGGGTCATCGCGTACATGGCGACGTGCGCGTGGTCCGTGGCGGCGTGCACGAGCAGGTCCGGCAGCACGGCCTGCGGGGACGCCGTCCATGGCACCGCGGTCAGCGCCGCCCGGCAGAGCCCGTCGTCCGCGGAGGCGAGGTAGGGGCGCAGCCGCGCCGCGTCCACGCCGGGGACGGTGGCGATGGCCCGGACCGCGCCCTCCCGCGCGTGGCCGGGCTGCGTCTCGTCGTCGGCCACGCGGGTGAGCAGGCCGAGGAAGGCGGCGCGCTGCCGGGACGTCCAGCGGCGCATCCATGACGGCTCCATGCGCGGGACGTAGGCGACGTCCGCGCGCTGGAACCGCCCGGACGGGGCGCTCCCGCCGAGCACGAGGCCGAGCAGGTCGGTGCGCTCGCGGGCGATCGTCGCGAGGACGGCCGGCACGGCGACGGCCGAGGCGTCCTTGGCGATGACCCGCTCGACGCGTTCGGCGCGCGCGCCCGGGGGAGCGAGCCACAGTTCGACCGCGTCCCGCAGGACGGCGTCGCTGCGGGCGTCGAGCGCGGCCTCCAGCGCGTCCTGGAGCGGCCGGACGTGGTGCGCCCGGCGGCCCAGCGCGCGCACGAGCAGCAGCGCGAGCCGGTGGTCGTCGCGGCGCGCGCCCGCCTCCAGATAGGGCGCGAGCGTCGCGGCGAGGCGGTGCTCCTGGCCGTGCCGCAGGGCGCGGTCGAGGCGTCCGAGATGGACCGCGCCGGCATGGCCGATGAGCCGCTCGACGAGGTCCAGCCCGAACACGACCAGGTCGGCGTCGTCACGGATCGCGCCCTGCCGGCAGAACGCGGCGGCGATCCGGCCGAGCGCCTGCCGGGTCATGTACGAGCAGTCGCGGGCGGCCAGCGCGTCGTCGGCGAACCGCCCGACCGCCGCCGCGTGCTCGGCGCGCAGCAGCCCCTCCGGGACGTTCGCGAGGGCGTTCAGCGCCGAGTACCGGACGGGGTCCTGCTCGTTGCGCAGCCGGACGAGCGACTCCAGCGTCGCGGTCAGCGTGCCGGGATCGCGGCTGCGGCCCGCGCACGCGATGAGCAGCACGTATCCGGCGGCGCGGTCGTCGGCGTCCGGACGGCGGGTCAGCGCCTCCAGGACCGGCACCGCCTCCTCGTACGGCAGGAAGGCGTTGACGCTCCGGTAACGCGCCGGTGTCTCGGCGATGCGGGCCAGCCGCAGCATCCGCCGCGCCTCCCGGATCCGGACCGCGTGCGGCAGGACGTCCAGGAGCGGCTCGTCCAGTTCGGCGGCCGACAGGTCCACGCCGGCCATCGCCGCGTCGAACACGTGCTCGCGGCGGGACGGCGGGAACGCCTTGAGCAGCAGGCGAAGCGCCGAGCCGTCCTCGCGGACGGCACGGGCCACCCGTGCCGTGCCGTCGTCGTCCAGTTTCGTCAGCCGGTCCCGGACCGACCTGCGCACCAGCAACCGCCGCAGCGATCCCCGGTAACGCTCGGACGTCAGCAGCCGCAGCATGCGGGTCGGCTCGGCGTCCAGCAGCAGTCCTGCCTTCGCGTCGAGGGCGATCGGCAGGCCCCGGCCGGTCCCGTACCGCTCCAGCAGGCCGACGACGCGTCCGGGTTCATGGTTCGCCGCTGCCGCCACACCGGTCCCGTGCAGGGCCCACCAACCGGCGCGAAGCCAATCGCCCGCCTCCGCGAGCCGTCGTTCCGCATAGTCCAGCATGACGCCGGGGTGTGCGCCGCCTAGGGACGCCCAGTTCGGGACGGCGCGCGCTACCGCGTCGATCCGTTCCGCCACGACCTCGGTACTGCAGGTGGGCAGCAGCGCAGCGGCCTCCTGCACGCCCCAGCGGTCGGCGACCGGTCCCACGAGCGCGTCCGCCAGGTCCGTGCGCCACCACTTGCGGACCGCCTCGTAGATGGCCGCGCGGATCGCCGCCGGCGCGTCGCCGAGCCTGGCGAGGAACGGCTCCGGGCCGTCCCCGTAGCGGACCGCCAGCCGGATCGCCGCGCACGCCAGGTCCGCGTCAGGGTCGCCGGTGGCGCGGGCGATGTGCGCCAGCGACGCCCCGTCCCGCACGGCCGCCGCGACGAACAGTGCCAGCGACCGCTCGTAGTGACCGCGCCCCGCCAGCTCGTCGATCAGCGCCGCGAGCTCCGGCGTGCCCGCTTCGGCGCGCAGATCCGCCAGCCGGCGGCAGCGCTCCCCGAACGGCAGCGGTTCGACTTCGGCCAGGAGTTCGTCAGCGCGCATGGCGGGCATCCTGCCGGACCGGCCGACCGGCTTCACGCCATTTACGACGCTTCGCCGGGCATTTCCGGCTCCGCCCGTGCCCGGGTGACCGCCTCCGCCAGCTTCCGGACGCGCGGCTCGTGCTCGTCGTAGCCGACGACCACGGGCGGCTCGTTGTACGGCATCGTGTCGGACGAGCGGCGCAGCTTCACGTACTGCCCGCACGCGTCGATCGCGTACGGCTCCATGTCGTCCTGCAGCGCGCCGATCACCGTGATGCCGTGCGTCTCGCCGATCTTGCGGAACAGCGCGACGGCCTCCTTGCGGTGCTCCTTGCCGAGGTTGCGGCCCAGCTCGTCCAGCACCAGGCAGAGCCGCCCGCCGCCGGAACTGGCCAGCGCCGCCGCGCACACCAGCTTGACCGCCTTCTCGTCCATCAGCGCGGTGTTGGCGCGCCGGTTGTAGGGGACATAGCGCTGACCGTCCGAACGCCGCCACTTCGGCGTCACCCGCCAGCGCCACTCCTGCTCCGGATCGCCCGGTTGCTCCGGAGTCGGGAAGTCGAGCGTCGCGCCGTAGCCGCCGTAGGTCACGTCCAGCTTCTCGAACTCCTCCGACACCCGCTGGAGGCGCGCGCGGATCGCGGCGGTCAGCGCCGTCCGGTGCGCCTCCGCGGCGCCCGCCGCCTCCAGCGCGCCCTTGCGCGCCTTCTCCAGGTCGGCGCGGCGCCCGGACAGCTGCACCTCGATCTGCCGCCGCTGATGCTTCTCGTAGTCCTCCTGCCGGCGCAGATAGCCCTCCAGCGACTTCGCCAGGCGCGGGAACGTCGCCTGCTCGCGGTCGGTGCGGCGACCCTCGCCCTCGGCGCGCTCGCGCAGCAGGAACCGCGTCTCCTCCGGCATGTCCTCATCGGACGGGCCGTCCGGGAACACGCGCCGCATCGCCTCCGACAGGTGCTTCTCCGCCGTATGCCACCACTCGGCGGGCGTCCACGTCGCCTCATCGTCGTCGAGGCCGGACAGCCACTCGGCGGCGCCCTCCCGGGACCCGCCCCACTCCCTCTCCAGCTCCTCCAGCCCGAGCGCCGCCCGCCTGCCGGCCAGCTCCGCGCTCTTGCGCCGCACCTGGTCGCGCTCCCGGTCGTGCGCCTCCTTGCGGCCGCGCAGCCGGTCGACCTCCAGCGCCCGCGTGTCCGCCTTCGCCTGGAGCCGCCGGACGGCCTGCTCCGCCGATCCGAGGCGCGGCCCCAGCTTCGACTCGCTGCTCGCCAGCTCCTCCAACTGCGCGCGCAGCTCCGCCATCCGCGCGTGGACGGCGTCCAGCTCGTCGGCCGCGCGCGCGCCCGTGAGCCGCCGCCCCGCCCGCGCCACGTCGGCGGCCGCGTCGGACGTCGCCTGCCGCGCGTTCTCCAGCGCCTCCTTCGCCGCCTCCAGCGCGGCCCGCGCCGCCTGCACGCGCGCCACCCGCCCGGTCACCGGCTCGGGGAAACCGCCGACGACGACGACGCCCCTCGCGTCGCCGACGAAGGAGCCGAAGAAACGCGCCAGCGGCAGCGCGCACCGCACGCCCTCGGGATGGCCCGCCGCGGCCTCACCGCCCGGGTCCAGCTCCCCGTCCGCCGGGACGATCATCGAGCCGGGCAGGCCCTTCAGCGCGCCGACCGCCGCGTCCAGATCCGCCGTCCCGACCACGACGGCCTCCCGGTACGGCCACAGCGCCGCCTCCCACCGCTCCCGGACGTCCGCCGCCAGCTCCACCGCGTCCAGCAGGCCGACCGCCGCGATCCCCGCCCCGGCCAGCGCCCGGATCTGCGCGGGCGCGCTGCTCTCGCCCGCCTCGGCCTCCGCCAGCGACCGCTCCGCCCGCGCGACCGCGCCGCGCGCCATCCCGAACTCCTGCTGCGCCTCGTCCCGGCGCGCCTCCGCCACCGCCAGCTCCGCCTTCGCGGCGGCGCCGTCCCGGCCGTCGGCCTCCCGCCGCCGCTCCTCCAGCGCCGACACCTGCCGGCGCAGCTCTTCCAGCCGGTTGCGGGCGACCGCCTTGTCCGCGCCCAGCTCGTCGGCCTGCCCCTTCAGCTCGGCCAGCGCCGCGCCCGCCTCGCCGAGCCGCGCGTCCAGCGCACCGCCCGTGAGCTGCTCGATCTCCCGATCCGCCGCCTTCGCCGCCGCGGCCAGCTCCGCGGCTTCGGCGCGCAGCGCCTCCTGCTCGGCGGCGTGCGCGGCGTCGGCCCCGGCCGCGTCCGCCAGCAGCCGCGCCTGCCGCGTCCGCCAGTGCCGCATCGCCGCCGCGACCTCCTCGCGGGCGCGGTCGCGCCGGTCGAAGGTCTTCAGCATCGCCGCCGCCTCGCGCTCCCACTCCGCCAGCCGCTCGGACGCCTCCGCCGCCTTGCCGCGCTCCCGGTGCTCCTCCGCGCGCGACTTGCGCTCGGCCTCCAGCTCCCGGTCCAGCCCGGTCAGCGCCGCGATCGCGCTGAAGATCCGCTCCGGGCTGATCTCGTTCAGCGGCTGCGACAGCAGGTTCGTCGCGACCTTCGACCGCACCGACGTCGACAGGAACGACACGCACCGCACCTGCCCGCCGTACAGGACGCGGCCCAGGTCCTTCGCCACAAGGTCGCGGCGGCCGGCGCTGCGCGGCAGGCTCGCCCACAGCCGGTCGGCGAGCGCGACCCGCCCCGCCTCCGACGGCGCCGACGCCAGGTACACGCCCTCCTGCCAGCGGATCTCCAGGTGGGGCGCGTCCACGTTCACCCGCAGCCACACCGTCACCGCGGTCTCGTCTTCGGTGCCGCCGTCGGTGTCGTCTTCAGTGTCGGCGTCGGTCTGGACCGGCTCGGCGTAATCGAAGACGCCGACGATGTACCCGTGATCGGCGCTCGCCCACTGGCTGTCGCCCTGCGCCGCCAGCTCCGCGTTGAACAGCAGCTCCGCCACCGCGCGCGCGCCCGACGCGAACCGCCACTGCTCGTCGCCCAGCAGCGCCGTGATCGCCGCGATGAACGAGGACTTGCCGGCGCCGTTGGAGTCCTTCGGGCCCTGCCCCGCCACCACGATCAGCGTCCCCGGCACGGTCGGCACCGGATGCGTCGACAGCCGCGAGATGTTCACCGCCTGCACCGCCACCAGCGTCCGGTCGCCGACGACGTTCTCCGCGTCCCGGGCGGGCCCCGGCACCAGCGGTTCCAGCACGGCCGTCATTCGCTCTCCCCCTGCTCGCGTTCCCGGCCCCGCCGCCGCGCCCGGATCGCCGCCGCCAGCGGCGAGTCCGGCCCGGCGGCGAGGATCAGCTCCTCCTGCAGCCGCCTGCGCGCCGCCGGGGTCAGCCGGTGGAACTGCGGCCCCGGCACGAACCCGCCGGAATCGTCCGCACCCGCCTTGACCTGCGACACCAGCCCGGCCAGCCGCAGCCGCCGCAGCGCCGCGTCCAGCTCCCCGACGGGCAGCTGCGTCCGCCGCCTCAGCTCGTCCACCGGCGTCGGATACGGCGACAGCCACGAGTCGTCCTCCAGCAGCCCCGCCGCCCGCGGGATCGCCACCGAATGGATCAGCACCAGCGCCAGCACCGCCCGCTCCTGGACGGGCGGCACGCAGTCCCCGTCCTTCGCCAGCTCGGCCGCGACGTCGTCCCGGTAGCCGGAGATCCACGACGTCTGCTCAGACCGGACCAGCGTCCGGCCGCTCAGCGCGAGCATCTCCCCGACCGTCCGCCGCAGCGCCGGCTCCCGCAGCGCCGGGAACCGCACCTCCGGCACCGGCTCCGCCGCGTGCTCCACCGCCATGTACGCCGCGACCAGCTCCGCCCGCCGCCGCTCGTCATAGCCGCGCAGCAGCCCCTCGAACAGCTCGCTCACCGCCGCTCCCCGGGGCCGTCCCCGCCGCCGGGCGCCCCGTCCGCCGTGTCGCCGGGCGCTGCGTCCGCCGCGTCGCCGGGCGCTGCGTCCGCCGCGTCGCCGGGCGCTGCGTCCGCCGTGCCGCCGGGCGCCGCGTGGGGCGGGTTATCCACAGATGAAGATTTTTCCGCCGTTGGTGCCGGAGGTGCGGCAGTCTCGGTCACGAAGGGTGATCTGAACACCACAGGAGGCGCGGATGACGCATGTTCCCTCACCGGCTCCGCCGGGTCCGCCGACGGTTCCGGGCGCGGGGGTTCGGGAAGGCGGTGCATCAGGGTGCGCAGGGACGACAGGCTCTGCTCGGCCCACAGCGAGACCCGGGGGCCGGGACGCACGGTGCCGCCCCCCTCGCCGGCGCCCTCGTCCAGGAGCAGCCACCCCGTCTCGGCCAGCCGGCGCAGCTCCCCGGTGGCCCAGCGGCGCGCGAGATCGGCGTCGCCTCGCGACATGCCCGCGTAGACGTCCAGGACGGCCGCGACCGTGGACGGCGCTCCCGGCCACGGCGCGTCGTCCAGCCGGGTCCAGCAGCAGCGCAGCGCCGCCGCCAGGACGCGGCGCGCCTGACCCGCGCGGTCCAGCGGCATCGGGGCGGTCTGGTACTCCTCCAGAAGGGCGGGCGTGGCGCCGTCCGGCCAGACCGGCAGCAGCCACACGCGGTCGCCGTCCGCGGCCGCGGCCGTTCCGGCCGGGACGGGATCGGCCGCGGCGACCGACGGGGCGCCGAGCACACGGGCCCGCGCCCGCGCGAGTACCTGCGGGTCCACGGTCACGTCCTCTCGAACCAGCCGGGCGACACCCAGGTGGGCGCGCCCTCCGGGCGGACGTCCAGCCCGTCCGACCAGACGAGCCGGTAGGGCAGCTCGGGGTGCAGATGCGCCGAGGACAGGTCGGCCAGGGTGCGCCGGGCGGTCACCCAGTCCTGCGCGAGGACGTCCTGCACGGCGACCCGGTCGCGACCGCGCAGCACCTCCTCGGCCATGGCGCGGAGCCGTTCCATCGCCGTGACGTCGGAGCCGGTGTCGGACGACAGGCCCCGGTCGGGCACGGACGGGCGCGGCGGCGCGGGGCGCGGGGGCGTCGCGCGGGGCCCGTCCTCCACGGCGGTCACCACGGCGGACGGCTCGTGCCACGGGGCGGCCGCGTCGAACACGAAACCGTCCAGCACCGCCGCCAGCTCCTCGCGGCCGGCGGTGCGGGCGAAGGTCCGCCACGTCTCCGGCGGAAGGAGGGTGAGATTGCGGGTCGTGCCGGCGGAGTCCGACAGGCGCGCGGCCGCGCGGCGGGACGCGTCGCCGTAGGCGTAGATGGCGGCGCGCAGGTCGGTGCACGTGCGGTCGAGCTGCGGCCACCGCCGCAGGATCGCGCCGTGCAGCCGCTCGGCGCGCAGCAGGATCTCCTCCGTGCCCCACAGCTTCGGGGCCTGCTCGCGCAGCTCCTCGATCGTCCCGTTGGTGAGGGTGACGAGCTCGACGCTCCACAGCCGGAACGCGCGGGCCAGGCCGTCCGCGCCGTCGCGGGCCTGCTCCGGCGTCATCCGCGGGTCGGCGACGTTGAGCTGCTCCAGCGCGAGGAGCCGGTGCATCTCGCTCTGCCCGCCGTCCAGCATCATGCGGCGGACGAACATCAGCCCGACCACGCTGGTGAACGAGGCCCGGTAGCGCAGCTGGTTCGGCTTCGGGAACACCTCCCGGACGGCGCCGAGCCCCTTCAGCACCCGCAGCCGGTTCTCGAACACCTCCGCCGGGTAGCGGCGGCACACGTACCGCATCTGCTCGCGGCTCAGCCCGTCCTCGCCGGCGTCGGCGAACGCGGCGAGCAGCGTCTCGGCGACGTCCACCAGCTCGGGGTCGTCCACCACGGCGCCGCTGTCGCGGGCCAGCGCCGCGAACATCTGCCGGTACACGCCCAGCACGGCCTCGCCGACCAGCACGTCGTCGAGGCTGGCGGCCGCGTTCTCGGAGGTGGTCGACACGGCGCACTACGGTACGGCCCCGCGGCGCCCAGGGTGGAATCGGCGGCGGGAACGCCCGCGAAACCGGCACCGCGAAACCGCAGACGTCGCACGCACGGCGATGACACACTCACAGAGCGACCAGGACGTCGCGGGCCGCGCGCCGCAGCAGGGCACGGAACCCGCCGGACCGGACTCTTCGGACATGGCAGGAGAGGCATGACCGAGCCGAACCCTCCCACGGGCCCGAACCCTCCCACCGGGCCGAACCCTCTCCCGAGGACGAACCTCCCCGCCGAGCCCAACGCCTTCGTCGGCCGCGAGCGCGACGCGGCCGACCTGCGCCGCCTCCTGGAGGGCATGCGGGCGGTCACGCTGTGCGGCGCGGGCGGCATCGGCAAGACGCGGCTGGCCCTGCACGTCGCGCGGACGATGCTCGACGCCCATCCCGACGGCGTCTGGTTCGTGGACCTGGCCGGCGTCCGCCCCGACGGCACGCCCGAGCCGGTCGCGCGGCGCGTCGCGGCGGTGCTGGACGTGGCGGAGGAGGACGGCCGCCGGACGGCCGAGACGCTCGCCGACGCGCTGCGCGGGCCGTCGGTGCTGATCGTCCTGGACAACTGCGAGCACGTCGTCGAGGAGTGCGCGGAGCTCACCGGCCTGCTGCTGGCGCGCTGCCCGCGGATGCGGGTGCTGGCGACCAGCCGCGAGCCGCTGCGGATGGCGGGCGAGAACGTGTGGCGGGTGCCGCCGCTGGAGCCGCACGAGGCGGTGCGGCTGTTCACCGACCGCGCCCGCGCGGCCCGTCCCGGGTTCGACGTGACCAGCGGCGTCGAGGACGTCACGCGGGCGCTGGACGGGATGCCGTTGGCGCTGGAGCTGGCGGCGGCGCGCGTCCGGGTGCTGTCGGTGGAGCAGATCGCCGGCCGGCTCGCCGACCGGTTCCGGCTGCTCAGCGCCGGCGACCGGACCGCGCCGCCCCGGCAGCGGACGCTGCGCGCGGCGATCGACTGGAGTCACGACCTGCTCGGCGAACGGGAGCGGACGCTGCTGCGCCGGCTGTCGGTCTTCGCGGGCTGGACCCTGGAGGGGGCCGAGCACGTCTGCGCCGACGCGGCGCTCCCCGCCGAGGACGTCCTGGACCTGTTGACCGCCCTGGTCGACAAGTCGCTGGTGGCCGTCGTGGGGGAGATGGCGGGGCAGGTCCGGTTCCGGCAGCTCGACAGCATCCGCGAGTACGCGGCGGAGCGCCTCGCCGAGGCCGGCGAGGAGGAGACGTTCCGGATGCGGCACCGCGACACCGTGCTGGAAGCCGCGGAAGAGGACGGCAGGCTGGCGGTGGCGGAGCTGCCCGGAGCGTGGGCGGACCGGGTGGCGTTGTTCCGCCGGTACGACGCGGAACTCGGCAACGTCCAGGCGGCGCTCACCTTCTCGCTCGACCGCGGCGACATCGAGAAGGGCCTGCGGCTGTGCACCGCGCTGCGCACCTTCTGGATCGTCCGGGGACGCGTCGCCGAATGGGCCGACCGGATGGACCGATTCCTCACCCGCTCCCACGGCACCGGCGCCCGCACACTGGGCCCGGCGCTGGCGGGCCGCGCGCAACTGGCCGCCGGCGGGCGCGACGCCGCGCAGGCGGCCCGGTACGCGGAGGAGGCGCTCGCGCCCTGCCGAACGGCCGGAAACGCCATCATGACCGCGTCGGCGCTGGTCACGCTGGCCGAGTCGCTGGCCCGCGCGGGCCGGTTCGAGGACGCGGCGCAACGCCTGGACGAGGCCGACGCGATCGCCGCCGGACCCGGCCACGAGTGGGTCCGCGCGTACGCGCGGATCACCCGCGGCTACCTGCTGATCCGCCGCGGCCGCCTGCGCGAGGCGCGCGAGCACCTCGACGCGGGCGCGACGCTGATGCGGGGGATCGGGCAGCTGTGGGGCGCCGCGCACGCCATCATCGGCCTCGGCCGGCTGGCGGAGCTCCGCGGCGACCCCGCCGCCGCCCGCGGCCACTACGCCGAGGTCCTGCCGATCCTGGCGGAGATCGGGGCGCGTCCGGAGATGGCCCGCGCGCTCGCCGGCATCGGCCGCGTCGCGCTGGAACAGCGGGACGCGGCGTCCGCGCGGGAGGCGCTGTCGCGGAGCCTGTCCCTGAGCCGCTCGTCGGGCATCCGCCTCGACGTGGCCCGCGCCCTGGAGGCCTTCGCCGAACTGGTCGCCTTCGAGGGCGACGCGCGCGCGGCGGTGACGCTCGCCGGCGCGGCGTCCGCGCTCCGCGAGGCCACCGGCCGCCAGCCCGGCGCCGGCGCCCGCCGCGAGCGCATGCTCGAACCGATCCGCCGCCGCCTCGGCGAGCCCCTCGTCGCCCAGTTCTGGGGCGAAGGCCGCGCGATGCCCCCCGACGACGCCGTCGACTACGCCCTCCACGCCGGAAACCTTCCGCCCCTCCGCCGCCAAACTGAACCACCGACCGCCGTCCCCGACACACCCCACCCCCCGCCGCCTACCCACAGCCACCCGCCCCGTCCCGAACACAGCCCGCCCCACCCCTCACTCCCTGGCGAGAAGCCGGCAACGGCCAGGCCACAGACGCCCACCCCTGCTCCCGGCATAGGCGCCTCCGGCTCGCCCCGGTCGGAGCAGGACGCCGGTGTCCCATCGAGCGCGGCCGAGGCAGCCGCGGGCGGCACGGGGTCGCCGTCCGCTGCTTTGGGCGCGAGCGCCTCCCATCTTGAACACGGCTCGCCTCGCTCGGAGCAGGATGCGGGTGTCCCATCGAGCGCGGCCGAGGCGGCCGCGGGCGGCACGGGGTCGCCGACCGCTGCTTCAGGCGCGGGCGCGTCCCGCCTTGGGCACGGTTCGCCCCGCTCGGAAGAAGACACGCGTGTCACGTCGTCCGAGGAGGAAGTGGCCTCGGCCGCGCCGGGATCGTCCGCCTCAGCTTCCGGCGCGGGCGCCTCCCGCCTTGAGCACAGTTCAGCTCGGTTGGAGGGGGAGGGGCGTGTCTCGTCAAGCACGGAGGACGCGGTCTCGGCCGGGCATGGATCACCCGCTACTGCTTCCGGCCTGGGCGGCTCCCGTTTTGACGAGAGTTCGTCTCGGTCGGAGGGAGAGGCGCGTGTCACGTCGTCTGGAAAGGAGGCGCCCGCTGGGCAGGGGACGCCCGCCTCTGCTTCCGGTGGGGGGCGCCCTCGGGTGGCGGAGACGGCCCGGCCTGAGCCAGAGGGGTACGAGCCGGTGAACGGGGAGCGGAGCGCCACGGACGCGGTCGGATCTGGTTCCGCAGCCGGGCGGCAATGGGGTGAACGTTCGGCCTGGTCCGAGCGGGATGGCGGTACGCCGGGGGGCGAGGAAGAAGGTTTGGCGGACACCTTCGGTGGGTCTGGCTTTGAAGCGGGGTACGGAGCGCCGCCTGCCGGTAGCCGGGGTGGGGGTTGGCCCGGCGGCGGTAGTCAGGAGGCCGTTGACGGGGACAGGTGGTCCCAGGCCTTCCACGTGGGGGAGAGAGCGAGTTCTTCGGGCGCGCTGAGGCAGACCGAGCGGGACGCCCGGTCTGCCGAGGACGGCGGCGGGCGGTCTGTACCTGGTCCAAGGGGGCGGGACGTCGGCAGAGGCGAAGTGGGAGGTCATGCGGGGGAGGTCGCAGAGCCGGTGCGGCCTGCAAGGGACATGGGCACGGGCGGCGTTGCCCGGCCGCTCACGCCGCCGAGCACCTTGACGGGCCGGGAGCGCGAGGTCGCGCGGCTGGTGGCGCGGGGGCTGACCAATCGCGGGATCGCGGACGAGCTGGTGATCAGTCCGGCGACCGTGGCGCGGCACGTGACGAACATCCTCACCAAACTGGGGTTCTCGTCGCGTGCGCAGATCGCCGCATGGGTCGTCGACACCCTTCCGCCGGAGGACTGAGGGTGTGTACACACCTCGGGGGGAGGGTGAATACGACTCCGCCTGCGTAGTCCGGCGCATGTGCTGGACGCGGCGTCCAACATAGCGTCGGCGCATGATCTCCAACGGTGTGGACGCGGCCGCCGCGTTTCCCGGTGCGACGGTGACCCGGGCCGTGTTCTGCGGCGCCGGCTCCGATCCCGCCAAGGCCGCCCGTCCCGCGGTGGCGGACGCGTCGTCGGGGCGTTCGCTGTCGTACGGGGAGCTGGCCGCGCGGGTGGGGGCCGCCGCGTCCGGGCTCGTCCGGGAGGGGGTGCGGCCGGGGGACGTGGTGGGCCTGCATCTGCCGGGCGGGCCCGAGTTCGTCCTGGCCTTGCACGCGGTCACCGCCGCGGGTGCCGTCCCGTTCCCGGTGGGCGGGCGTCCGGCCGCCGAAGTCGCGCGGCTGCTGGAGGACGCGGGAGTCCGGGCGGCGATCACGTGGCCGGGGCTCGCCGGCGAGGTCCGCGCGCCGGACCGGCGGCTGTTCTGCTTCGGCGCGGAACCCGGCACCGAGCCGTTCGCGACGCTGCTCACCGGGCCGCCTGCTTCGGTTCGCCTCGACCCGTCCCGCGCTCCCGCGCTCGTCGCCTGCACCGGCGGACCGCCCGGGCCGGTCCGGGCGGTCCGGCTCACCCATGCCGAGGTCGTCGCCGGGCTGGTGCGGGTCGCCGAGGCCGGCATGATCGGCAACGCCGACATCGTGCTGACCGCGCTGCCGCTCAGCGACGTCCTCGGCCTGAACGGGGTCCTGAACCCGGCGCTCCGGCTCGGCGCCACGGTCGTCGCCTTCACCGGCGGCGGCCGTCACGACCTGCTGCGTGCGCTGCAACGGTGGCGCGCGACCGTGGCGGTGCTGCCGCCCGCGCTGGTGGAGGCGCTCGGCCGCGATCGCGCGGTGGCCCGCTACGACCTGGGGACGCTGCGCGCCGTGGTCGCGGCCGGCGGGCCGCTCGCCGCCGAGGACGCCCGCGCCGCCGCGGCCCGGTTCGGCTGCCCGGTCCGACAGGCGTACGGCCTCGCCGAAGCCGCCGGCATCACCCACCTCAACCTGCGCGCGGCGGAGGAGGGCACCCTCGACTCCGTCGGGCGCGGGCTGCCCGGCGTGGTGTGGCGCGTGGTCCATCCGCGGACCGGCGCCGTCCAGTCGTCCTACCAGCCGGGCGAGCTGTGCGTACGGCTGCCGGTGGCGCGGACCGCCGCCGTCCCCGCCCGCTGGCTGCCGACCGGTGACTCGGCGTTCGCCGACGACCACGGCCGGGTGTTCGTCCTGGGCCGGGTGGGGCGCGGCCCTGCCGAGCCGCTCGCCGAGCCCGGCGCGGTGCTCGCCGCGCATCCGGCGGTGTCCGACGCCGCCGTCGTGCCCGTCCCCGACGACGATTTCGGCCTCGCCCCGCACGGGTTCGCCGTCGTCACCGACGAGACCTCGGAGGCTGATTTGCTCGCCTACCTGGAGACCCACGTCGCCGAACGCGGCGGAATCGTGACCGTGCACATCGTCGCCGAGATCCCCCGCGAGCCCGACGGGCGCGTGCGGCGCCGCACCCTCCTCGACCGCGCCGGCCTAGGCCGCCTCCCCTGACCCCGCCACGCACAAGGCAACCCACGACTGCCGCCTCGAGGGCGATCCCGCCATGGGCGCGGCGCCGTGTCGGCGTCGGGCTTGGTTTGTGCCGGGGGCGTGGCCTGTGGCCCGGCGGTCGGGGGACCGTCCCTTGTGTTCGGGGGCGGCGGTGGGTGTGCAGTGGGGTGGGCGGGGCGGGCTACATATGTGTCTACACAGTTCTTTGGATGTGGTCGGGGTAGGGCGCGGCGTACGGTCGCCGCATGCTGGACGGAGAGACCGGTGCGGTCGGCGTCACCGAAGCGACGGTGACGCGGATGGTGCTGGCGGCGATGCGGGCGGACGGTGGCCGGACGGCGGTCGTCGACCGCGGGCGGGAGTTGCGCCGCGCGTGGTTCGCGGAGGCCGTGCCGGTGGCGGCGCGAGGGTTGCGGTGGCACGGGGTGCGGGCCGGCGACGTCGGGGCGATCCACCTCGCCGACGCCTGCGACCTCGCGCTGGCCGTGCACGCGGTGGGCGCGGCCGGTGCCGTGCCCGCCCCGCTGCCGCCGGACGCGTCCGCCGAGGACCTCGCCGTGATGATGACCGAGGTGGGTGCGCGCTTCCTGCTGACGGGCGAGGAGACCGCCGCGCGGTCGCTGGCGGCGGCGGACGCGTCCTACGTGCGGCAGGCCTTCGCGTTCGGGGACGTTCCGGGCGCGACCCCGTTCGGCCGGCTGCTGGAGACCGGCGTCGGATCCGGCGAGTCGCCGCCGCCCGATCCGCTGCGTGACACCGCCCTGCGCCTCGCCGGTCCCCGGGAGGACGTCACCCACGCCGACCGGCTCGCGGATCACTACCGTCTCGGCGGCGCGGTCGCGCTCGGCGAGGACGACGTCCTGGTCTGCTGCGGATCGGACGTGCCGGTGCGGACGTGGATCGGTCTCATCGACCTGTGCCTGGTCCAGGGCGCCGCGTTCGCGGGGGTGCCGGAGCCGGACGCCCGCGACCTGCTCGAGGCGATCCTCAAGTACGACGCGACGGCGGTCGTCGTCAGTCCCGCCAAGCTGCGCGCGCTGGCCTTCGATCACGGTGCCGTCCCGATGCCCGGTGTCCGGGTCCTGGTGACCGGCGCGCCGTCCGCCGAGGCCGCGCACGCCTGCCGGGCCCGTCACGGCTGGACGGTCTCACCGCTCTCCTGACCCGCGGAACCGCCCGCGGTACCGCGAGCCCCGCCCGGCTGGATGCCGATGGCATTGCGAGGGCCGTCCGGGGGTGTTGATGGTCTTGTGAGGCTCGTCCCGGAGGACGGTGACGGCGCTGCGAGGGTTGTCCGGGGGGCGGTGGCGGCGGTGCGAGGGTTGTCCGGGGGATGGTGGCGGCGTTGCGAGGGGAGTCCGGGGAGGCGGCGCTGTGAGGGGTGTTCGGTGGGACGCTGCGGCGTCACGCGGCTGTCTGGTGGGGCGGTGACGGCGCCGTGGGGGTGGTCAGGGGGATTTCGGGTTGGGGCGTAGGAGGCCGCGGTCGAAGGCGGCGGCCACCGCGGCGGCGCGGTCGTTGACGCCGAGCTTGCCGTAGATGTGGAGGAGGTGGGTCTTGACGGTGGCCTCGCTGATGAACAGCCGGGCGGCGGTCTCCCGGTTGGTGCCGCCGCGCGCGATCAGGCCGAGGACCTCCAGTTCCCGCGGACTGAGCGGCTCCTCGCCGCGGGGCGGGGCCGGGCGGGCGGCGGTCCGCATCCGGCTCATCAGCCGGGCGGCCACCGACGGGGACAGCACGGACTCGCCGCGCGCGGCGGCGCGGACGGCGCGGAACAGTTCGTCCTGCAGGGCGTCCTTGAGGAGGTAGCCGGTCGCCCCGGCCTCGATCGCGGGGAGCACGTCGCTGTCGGTGTCGTAGGTGGTCAGGACCAGCACCCGGGCGGGCAGGCCGCGCTCGGCCATCCGGGTGATCGCGGTGACGCCGTCGGTGCCTGGCATCCGCAGGTCCATCAGCACCACGTCGGGACGGAGCGTCTCGGCAAGCCGGACCGCCTCGGCGCCGTCGGCGGCCTCGGCGAGCACCTCGAAGCCGGGGTCGCCGGTGAACATGCCGCGCAGCCCGTCGCGCACCACGGGGTGGTCGTCGGCGATGAGCAGCCTGATCACGGGGCCGGTCACGCGGGGTCTCCCACCGGGACGGCCGGCACGCTCGCCGAGATCGCGGTGCCCGCGCCCGGTTCGGACTCGATCGCCAGGGTTCCGGCGACGCGCGCGACGCGGCGGCGCATCGCGGTGAGGCCGTAGCCGCCTGCGGCGGTCGGCGCGACCCGGTCGGGCGCGAACCCGGCGCCGTCGTCGCGGACGTCCAGGGTGATCAGGTCGCCCATGTACGACAGGGTCAGCGCGACGCGGGACGCCTTGGCGTGCTTGGCGACGTTCGCCAGCGCCTCCTGGGCGGTGCGCAGCAGGGTGCCCTCCACCTCCGGATGCATGATCCGTACCGTACCGGTCGTGCTGACCTCGGCGGGGACGCCGTGCAGGGCCGTCCAGCGGCTCGCGACGTCGGCGAGCGCGTCGGGCAGCGCGGAGTCCTCCAGCGGCTGGGGCCGCAGCGCCTGGACGGACCGGCGCGCCTCGGCGAGGCTCTCGCGGGCCATCTGCTGGGCGATGTCCAGGTGGCGCTTCCAGTCGGCGTCCCGGGCGCGGGCCTGCTCGGCCGCCTGGAGCTGGGTGACGACGCCGGCCAGGCCCTGCGCGATGGTGTCGTGGATCTCGCCGGCCATCCGCTGCCGCTCGTCGTGCACGCCGGCCTCGCGGGCCTGCGTGAGCAGCTGGGCGTGCAGTCCGGCGTTCTCCTCCAAGGCCGCCTCCAGCCGCGCGTTCGCCTCGGCCAGCTCGGTGATGATGGCCTTGCGCTGCTGGGTCTCCTCGTCGCCGCGCCAGGCGAACAGGCAGATGCCGCCCGACATCAGCGCGTTCACGGCGAAGATCAGCAGGTAGAGGGGCCAGGACCGGCCGTCGACGCCCCCCGGGCCGCCCATCTGGGCCAGCGCGGCGAGCGCGGCGCAGACGAACACGCCGACGAACCGCACGCGCGGTTTCAGGTAGAACGCGTGCACGTACCCGGTGACGATCGCGAAGCCGTACATCGGGTTCAGCGCGATCAGCGTGCCGAGCAGGCAGACCAGCACGGGGTAGTAGACGCCCACGTGGACGCGGGGCCGGTCCGGCCACTGCGGGTGCAGGGTCGCCATCCAGGCGATCCAGCCGGCCGTCGCCGCGGACAGCCCCAGCTGCAGGGCGACCCTGCCGGCCGACCCGTGGCCGGCCAGCAGGGCCAGCACCGTCGCCAGCGCCAGCGAGACGAACGGGAGGATCCGCAGGACCGACTGCTCGCGCCGTTCCCAGAGGTCGAACCCGGACTGGTGCTCCCGCACGTCACTCCCACCGGAAGAGCCGGGCGGCGCCCCCTGTGGCGACCACCGCGTACACCGCCATTATCACCAGCTGGTAGGGGTGCGGGGTATGGCCCATCCAGGCGTCGCGCATCGTCCTGATGCCGGCGCCGAGCGGGGTGAGGTCGCAGATCCGCTGCAGGGTGTGCGGCATCTGGTCGTAGGGGATGTACACGCCGCCCAGGAACATGCTGGGGAAGAACAGCAGGGCGCCGACCGCGTTGCCGGCGCGCCCGTTCGGCACGACGGCGCTGACGAGCGAGCCGACCGCCAGCAGCGCCAGCAGGCACAGGACGGCGGCGAGCAGGAACCACCCGAAGCCGCGCGGCACGGGGGTGCCGAACGCCGCCGCGCCGACCACGATCATGATCGCGGCGGTCACCGCCGCGGCGCCCGCGTTGATCGCCAGCTGGGCGGTGAGGAGCGCGGACGGCCGGACGGGGGTGGCGCGCATCCGGCGCAGCACGCCGCGCTCGCGGTAGTCCGACAGCACGCTCGGCAGCATGATGAGGCTGAGGATCGCGAACGCGATGCCGGTGCCGAGGACGGCCATGTACTCGGTGGTGGTCTCCCCGCCGAGGTCCTTGGACGGCTGGTCGGCGTCCGGCATCAGCCCGAACCCGAACAGCAGCGCGAGCGGGAGGGCGACGGCGAACAGCGGGGTGAGCACTTCGCGCATCCGCATCCGGAACTCGACGGCGAGGATCTTGCTGAACATGGCGGCGGCTCCTTCAGTCGCGGGCGGACGGCCCGCCGGTCAGGGCGAGGTAGGCGTCGTCGAGGGTGCGCTGGTCGATGCGGAGTTCGGCGACGACGATGTGGTTGCGGGCGAGCGCGGAGGTGACGGCGGTGGCGAAGTCGCCGTGGCCGGTGACGGTCACGTGCGCGCCGGACCGCCGGACGTCGGTGACGCCGGGCAGGCCGGCCAGCAGCGCGAGGTCCAGCTCGTCGACGGGGCGGAACCGCATCCGACCGCCGCCTCCGGTGGCCTCCTCGATGAGCCGCCCGGGGGTGCCGGTGGCGACGATGCGGCCGCCGTCGAGGACGGCGAGCCGGTCGCACAGCTCCTCGGCCTCGTCCATGAAGTGGCTGATGAGGACCACGGTGACGCCGTTCTCGCGGATCCGGCGGATCAGCTCCCAGGTGGCGCGGCGGGCCTGCGGGTCCAGGCCGGTGGTCAGCTCGTCGAGGAATGCGACGCGGGGCGCGCCGACGAGGGCGAGCGCGATGTACAGGCGCTGCGCCTGCCCGCCGGACAGCCTGCGGACGCGGGCGTTGCGCTTGTCCTCAAGGTTCCACTCGGCGAGCAGCTCGGCGGGGTCGCGCGGGGAGGAGTAGAAGGAGGCGTACAGCTCCAGCGCCTCCCGGACCTTGATCGATCCGGGCAGCCCGGTCTGCTGGAGCTGGACGCCGATCAGCTCGTGCAGTCTGCGGCCGTCGGCCCGCGGGTCCAGGCCGAGGACGCGGGCGGTGCCGCCGTCGGGCCGGCGCAGGCCCTCCAGGCACTCGACCGCGGTGGTCTTCCCGGCCCCGTTCGGGCCGAGGATGCCGAAGATCTCGCCCTCCTCGACGGAGAACGACACCCCGTCCAGGGCGATGTGGCCGCCGTACCGCTTGGTGAGGCCGTCCACCTCGATGATCGCCAACGCGTGCTCCTCGGGTCGTCTCGCTGCGACCTCAAGGCTCGCGGAGCGGGGCTCGCGCGCACATCGACCGACCGGCGGTGGGGCGGCTGATCCGGTGCATCAACCGATCGGTGGACGGGCTGAGACGCGGCGTGGCGCCCCCGTGAAGGCGCACCCGGGGGCGGCACGCGGGTCCGGGGAGGCGTCAGGAGGGACGCGGGATGGACTTGTGCTCCAGGTAGGCGTTCAGCCCCTCGGGGCCGAGCTCGCGGCCCAGGCCGCTGTTCTTGAACCCGCCGAACGGGGTGTTCGGGTCGAGGCTGTAGAGGTTCACGCCGCAGCTGCCGGTGCGGATGCGGCGGGCGACCTCGACGCCGTGGTCGACGTCGCCGGTCCAGACCGAGCCGCCGAGGCCGTAGTCGCTGTCGTTGGCGATCCGGATCGCGTCCTCCTCGTCCTCGTAGGGGATCAGGACGAGCACCGGGCCGAAGATCTCCTCCTGGGCGATCCGCATGTCGTTGCGGACGTCGCCGAACACGGTCGGGGCGACGTACCAGCCGCGGTCGTGCGGGCGGTTCAGCCCGCCGGTGATCACCTTGGCGCCCTCGTCCTGGCCGATCCGGATGTAGTTCTCGACGCGCTCCTGCTGCCGCTTGGCGACCAGCGGGCCGATCTCGCTGGAGTAGTCGGCCGGGTCGCCGACGGTGAGGCCGCCGACCATGGCCGCCAGGGCGTCGGCGACCTCGTCGTAGCGGCGGCGGGACGCCAGGATCCGGGTCTGCGCGGCGCACGCCTCGCCATTGTTCATCAGCGAGGCCATCTTGAAGCCCTCGATGGTGGACGCGAGGTCGGCGTCGTCCAGCACGATCGCGGCGGACTTGCCGCCGAGTTCGAGGGTGACCCGCTTGAGCTGCTCGCCGCAGACCGCGCCGATCTTGCGCCCGGCGGCGGTGGAGCCGGTGAAGGACACCTTGTCGACGCCGGGGTGGGCGACCAGGTGGGCGCCGGCCTCGCGGCCCGCCGGGACGATGTTGACGACGCCGTCCGGGATGCCCGCCTCCTTGATCCACTCGGCCAGCAGGTAGCTGTCGAGGGGCGTCTCGGGGGACGGCTTGGCGACGACGGTGCAGCCGGCGATCAGCGCGGGCGCGAGCTTCAGCATCAGCGTGAACTGCGGGACGTTCCACGGGACGATCGCGGCGACGACGCCGACCGGCTCGCGGGTGACGGTGACGGGGCCGAGCATGCCGGGCCGCTCGTCCTCCCAGGCGTAGGTGCCGGCGAGGTCGACGTAGTACTGCAGCACCATCTGCGGGATAGCGGCCTGCCCGAACACCGAGAACAGGATCGGCGAGCCCATCTCCGCGGTGACGAGGTCGGCCATCTCCTGCTGGCGCTCGGCGTAGATCGCCGACAGCTTGCCGACCTTCTCGGCGCGCTCGGCGGGCGTCATCCGCGGCCAGGGGCCCGCGTCGAAGGCGCGCCGGGCGGCGGCGACCGCCGCGTCCATGTCGGCCTCGGTGCCGTCGGGCACCCGGCCGATCACCTCCTCGGTGTGCGGGGAGATGACCTCGATGGTGCCGGTGCCGGCCGGTGCCGTCCACTCGCCGCCGATGAACAGCCGATCGTGCTCGCGCATGCTGAAGTGCCTCCTGCCGGGGGGTCCGCGGAGCGTCCGGAGCGCACCCGTGACCGAATGCTTGCTTGGCTCAGCATGGCATGCGGTTCCGGGGGGTTGGCAAGAGAAATGAGACTAGAGTCTCATCCGGCGAGCAGATGGGCGTTCGGCTCCCGCGCCGCACCCGCCAGCTCCGGCAGTTCGACCAGCTCCACGCCCGCCGCCGCGAGGATCTCCGCGCCCGTGCCCGCCGCGAACAGCGACGGCTCCCGCCAGGCGAACACCACCCGGCGCGCCCCCGACGCGACGATCAGCTCGGCGCACGGCCGGGGCCGCGACGCCCGGTTCCCGCACGGCTCCAGCGAGCTGTAGACGGTCGCGCCGCGCAGCACCCCGCCGCTCTTGGCGATGGCCGCCTCCTCCGCGTGGTCGTGCGGGTCGGCCTCCCGCGAGTGGCCGCGCGCGATCTCCCGGCCGTCCGCGTCGACGATCACCGCGCCCACCGAGAACGCCGTCGACGACGGCGGGCACAGCGTCGCCAGGTCGCACGCCAGCGCCAGCCAGCCCGCGTCGTCCATGATCGCGTCAGCCACGCCCGCCCCCCGCCAGGTAGCGCAGCAGCGCCAGGTCGCCGATCCGGGTGATCTCCGCCAGCCGCATCGGACGCTCCGGCGACTGCGGGAACACCCCGGGCCGGACGAACCGCGGCGCCGAAGGGTCCCCGATGAGGAACGGCGCCACGACCAGCTGCAGCTCGTCGACCAGCCCGGACGTCAGGAACAGCGTGTGGACCGCGCCGCCGCCCTCCACCATGAGCCGCCGCACGCCCCGCGCCGACAGGTCGGCCAGCACGGTCCCGAGCTCCAGCGGCTCGCCGGCGTCGACGACCTCGCCCGCCCCGTCCAGCCGCCCCGCCAGCTCCGCGGCCGTGCCGGACGGCGCGTACACCAGCTTCGGCGACTCGCCCGTGGTGAAGAACCGCGCGCCCGGATCCAGGTCGCCGCTCCAGGTCAGCGTCACCTTGGTGAGGTCGGGCGGGATGCCGCGCGCGGCCCGCCGCTCCCGCCGCGCCAGCGAGCGGATCAGCAGCTTCGGGTCGTCGGCCCGCACGGTCCCGGCGCCGACCAGGATGGCGTCGCAGCCGGCCCGCACCGCGTCGACCCGGTCGAAGTCCGCCGCGCTGGACAGCCGCAACCGCTCCGGCCCCGCGTCGTCGATGTACCCGTCCACCGACATCGCGCAGCTCAGCAGCACGTAAGGACGATCACTCACCCGCCCAGCCTAGGACCCGCCACAAACCCCCCGCCCGCGGCCCGCCCGCCCCGCCCGGCAAGCCGCGACCACCAAGCGAGCGCGCTACCTGACCGGCGGGGCGAAGCCGGAGGCGAGCCCCGCCGGGAAGCTCGCGAAGCGAGGTCGCGCTCGCCCGATCACGGTCAGGGGCGAGCCGCCAGGCGAGCCCCCTGGACCGGGATTGCGACGACACGGCGTTTCTGCGCGGGATGTGTCGGAGGGGACGCCTATGGTTGCTGCGACATGCGAATCCTGCACACCTCCGACTGGCATCTCGGCAGATCGTTCCACCGCGAGGACCTGCTGACCGCGCAGGCGGCGTTCGCCGACGACCTCGTCGCGACCGTCCGCGAGCAGCGGGTCGACTGCGTGCTGGTCTCCGGTGACGTCTACGACCGGGCGCTGCCCGGCGTCGACGCGGTGAAGCTGTGCGACGAGACCCTGGCCCGGCTCGCCGCCCTGACCCGGGTCGTGCTGATCGCCGGCAACCACGACTCGGCGCGCCGGCTCGGCTTCGGGTCCGCGCTGATGGACGCGTCGGGCGTGCATGTCCGCACCGACTTCGCCCGGGTCGGTGAGCCCGTCGTCATCGGCGACGCGGCGATCTACGGCATCCCGTACCTGGAGCCCGAGCTCGTCCGGCATCCGTGGGAGCTGGACGAGCGCAGCCACGCCGCCGCGCTGACGGAGGCGATGCGGCGGGTCCGCGCGGACGCGGCGGAGCGTCCGGGCCTGCGCTCGGTGGTGCTCGCGCACGCGTTCGTGACCGGCGGGGAGAGAAGCGAGAGCGAGCGCGACATCTCGGTCGGCGGCTCGTCGCAGGTGTCGGCGTCGGTGTTCGACGGCGTCGACTACGCGGCGCTCGGCCATCTGCACGGCAGCTGGGTCATCACCGACCGCGTCCGCTACTCCGGTTCGCCGCTGGCGTACTCGTTCTCCGAGGAGCACCACGTGAAGGGCTCCTGGCTCGTCGACCTGCGCGAGGACGGCGTCTCGGCGGAGTTCGCGGAGGCGCCCGTCCCGCGCCGCGTCGCCCGCGTCCGCGGCCGGATCGACGACCTGCTGACGGGCTCGCGGTTCGAGGAGTACGAGGACCGCTGGCTGCAGATCACGCTGACCGACGAGCGGCGCCCGTCCGCCGCGATGGAGCGGTTGCGCCGCCGCTTCCCGCACACGCTCGTGCTCGGCTTCGAGCCCGAGGGCGGCGGCACCGACAACGCCCGCACCTGGTCCGAGCGGGTCCGCGAGCGCTCGGAGCTCGACATCGCCGGCGACTTCGTCGCCGAGGTCACCGACGGACCCGCGACCGACGCCGAACGCGACCTGCTGCACGAGGCGTTCGAGCACTGCCGCCGCAAGGAGGCCCTGGCGTGAGGCTGCACCGCCTGGAGGTCACCGCGTTCGGGCCCTTCTCCGGGACGGAGACGATCGACTTCGACACGCTGTCGGACGCCGGGCTGTTCCTCATCCAGGGCCGGACGGGCGCCGGCAAGACGAGCATCCTCGACGCGGTGTGCTTCGCGCTGTACGGGCAGGTGCCGGGGGTGCGCAACGCGGTCAAGGGACTGCGCAGCGACCACGCGGCGCCCGGCGCGGGGCCGCGCGTGGTGCTGGAGACCACGGTCCGGGGCCGCCGGCTGCGCGTCACGCGCTCGCCGGCGTGGGAGCGGCCGAAGCTGCGCGGGTCCGGCACCACGACCGAGCACGCCAAGGTGGTCCTGGAGGAGTTCGAGCACGGCGGCTGGACGGGCCTCACCACGCGGCTGGACGAGGCCGGCGACCTGATCTCCCGGCTGCTCGGGATGAACGCCGCGCAGTTCTGCCAGGTCGCGCTGCTGCCGCAGGGCGAGTTCGCGGGGTTCCTGCGCGCGGGCGCTGACGAGCGCCGCAAGGTCCTGGAGCGGCTGTTCGCGACCGAGGTGTTCACCCAGGTCGAGAAGTGGCTGGCCGACCGGCGCGCCGCGACCGGGCGGGAGGCGGCCGAGCTGGCCGCCGCCGCGTCCTCGATCGCCGACCGGATCGCGGAGGCGACCGGCGCGGCGCCGCCGCGCGGGGAGCGTCCGGCGGTCCCGGCGCCGCGCCGCGGCGACCAGGTTCCCGAGCCGGCCGCCGACATCGACGCGCTCCCGGTGTGGGCGGCGGAGCTGGCGGGCGGGCACGACGACGTCCGCGCCGCCGCCGAGGAACTGCGGGACGAGGCGGCCGGCGCCGTGCGGGCCGCGCGCGAGGCGCTGGACGCGGGGCGCGCGCTGGCGGAGCGGCGGCAGCGGCACGCCGACGCGCTCGCGCGCCGCGACGCGCTGGCCGCGCGCGCCGAGGAGCGGTCGCGGCTGGCGTCCGGGCTCGACGCCGCCGCGCGCGCCGACCGGGTCGTCCCGCTGGTGCGGGCCGTCCAGGACCGGCACGCCCGCGCCGGGCAGGCGCGCCGGTGGGCCGAGGAGACCCGCTCCCGGGTCGCGGCGCTGCTCCCGCCGAACGCCTCGGAGGACGTCCTGGCGAAGGCCGAGCGGGCCCGCCGCGACGAGACGGCGAAGCTGGCGGACCGCCGCCAGGAGGCCGCGCGGCTCGGCGAGCTGGAGGCCGAGCGGGCCGAGCTGGCCCGCGAGCTGGCGCGCCTGGAGCCCGAGGAGGCGCGGATCGCCGCGGCCCTCGCGGAGCTGCCGGGCGTCGTCGAGGCGGGCCGCGCCGAGCTGGACGAGGCCAGGATCGCCGCGGCGGGGCGGCCGGGCGCCGAGGCCGCGGTGGCCGACGCGCGGCGCCGGCTGGACGCGGCGCACCGCCGCGACCGGGTCGGGCACCTGCTCGAGGAGGCGGAGGCCGCCCACCGCGACGCGGTCGACGCCGCGCAGGACGCCCGCCAGCACGTCCTCGACCTGCGGCAGGCGCGGCTGGACGGCATGGCGGCCGTCCTCGCCGAGGACCTCGAGGACGGCGAGCCCTGCCGGGTCTGCGGCTCCACCGAGCATCCGGCCCCGGTCACCTCGCTCGCGCTGATCCCGACCGAGGAGCAGGTCGACCAGGCGCAGGAGGCCGCCGACCGGGCCCAGCACGACCGGGAGAACGCGGCACGCCAGGTGGAGGCGCTGCGCACCGAGCGCGACGGCCTCCTGGAGACGGTCGGTGAGCTGGCCGCCGAAGCGCTGGCCGAGGAGCTGGCCGAAGCCGAGGAGGCGCTCGCGACCGCGACGGCCCGCGCGGCGGAGGCCGACCGGCTGGAGTCCGTCCTGCACCGCACCGAGCAGGAGCTGGAACGCGTCCGCGACGCGCAGCACGGCAACGTGCAGGCGCTCACCGCGCACCGCACCCGGCGCGCCGAGCTCGACGCGGAGGAGGCGCGGCTGCGGGACGCGCTGGACGAGGCCCGCGGCACCGACCCGACCCTGGAGGCGCGCATCGACCGGCTCGGCCGGGAGGCGGACGCGCTGGCCGAGGCGATGGACGCGCTGCGGGAGGCCGACCGCGCCGCCGAGGAGCTCGCCGCCGCCCGCGCGCGCGCCAAGGCGACCGCCGAGGAGGAGGGCTTCCGCACACCGGACGAGGTGGAAGCCGCCGCGATGCCCGACGAGGACCAGGCCGCGCTGCGCGACCGGCTCCGCCGCTTCGACGACGAGGAGGCCCTCGTCCGCGACCTGCTCACCGACCGGACGCTGGCCGAGGCCGCCGCCGGGCCCGCCCCCGACCTCGCCGCCCTGGACACCGCGCTGGCCTCGGCCGAGGCCGCGCGGGGCGGCGCCGCGTCCGCCGCGGACCGGGCCCGGCACCGCTGCGAGCGGCTCGCGCGGCTGCGCGCGGACCTCGGCGCCGCCGTCCGCGCGTGGCGCCCGGCGGCGGAGCGGCACCGGGTCGCCGAGCGGCTCGCCGGGCTGACCTCGGGCAAGCACGCCGCGAACCGGCGCTCGATGTCGCTGTCGGCGTACGTGCTGGCCGCCCGCCTGGAGCAGGTCGTGGCCGCCGCGAACGAGCGGCTCGGCCGGATGTCCGGCGGCCGGTACGCGCTCGTGCACACCACCGACAAGGCGGCGGGCGACCGCAGCCACGGCGCGGGCGGGCTCGGGCTGCGCGTCGCCGACGCCTGGACCGGCCTGGAGCGCGACCCGGTGACGCTGTCGGGCGGCGAGTCGTTCATCACCTCGCTGTCGCTGGCGCTCGGCCTCGCCGACGTCGTCACCGCCGAGGCGGGCGGCGCCGAGATCGGCACGCTGTTCGTCGACGAGGGCTTCGGCACCCTCGACGAGGACACCCTCGACGAGGTGATGGACGTGCTGGACGGCCTGCGCGACGGCGGCCGCGCGGTCGGCATCGTCAGCCACGTCGTGGAGCTGCGCGGCCGCATCCCGGCGCAGCTCCGCGTCACCAAGGAGCGCACCGGGTCGACGGCCCGCGTCAGCGTCTGAGCGTCAGGGTTTCCGGGCGACGCCCGCCAGCAGCCAGCCCGTCGCGGGCTCGTGCGGGCGGTCCGGGCGCCACTCCGGCGCCGGCACGAGCCCGGGCTCGGCCAGCTCCAGGCCGTCGAAGAACCCGGCGATCCGGGACCGCGGGCGGGAGGTGAACACCAGCCCGGCCGCGGTGACGATCTGGTCCTGGAGGGCGCGTTCGCAGGACGTCATCACGTCGTCGGTGAAGTCGCAGATCGCCAGGTGGGAGCCGGGTGCCATCGCCTCGGTGAAGGCGCGGACGATGCCGTCCGGGTCCTCCTCGTCGCGGATCGCGTCGAGCACCGCGGTCATCAGCACGCCGACCGGGCGGCGCAGGTCGATGAGCGCGGTGACCTCCGGGTCGGCCAGGACCGCCTGGGGCTTGCGGACGTCGCCGTGCACCGCCGTCGCGTTCGGCACCGCGTGCAGCAGCGCCTGGTAGTGCACGACGGCGACGCGGTCGCTGTCGACGTAGACGACCCGGCCGTCGGGGTCGCGGGCGTGCACGACCTCGTGCACGTTGCCCTTGCCGGGCAGGCCGCAGCCCACGTCGAGGAACTGCCGGACGCCCTCGTCCAGCATGTGGCGGACGGCGCGGCGCAGGAACTTGCGGTTCTCGCGGGGCAGCAGCCGGGCCGCCCGGAACGAGCCGAACACCTCGATGGCGACCTCGCGGTCGGCGCAGTAGTTGTCCTTGCCGCCGAGCGAGTAGTCGTAGATGCGGTTGAGGGCCGGGCCGTTGAGGCCGGACCGGGGCGGTGGGCGGTCTGTCATGGTGTCCCCTCGACTGGGAGCGGGGGTGGGTCGAGGAGGTTCCAGCCTAATGGATCGCGATCACCGTCCGCAGGTCCCGCGTCGCGGAAAGCCACCATGGGGAGGTGATTCTCGGAAGACCGCCGTCCGGCCCCGGCCCGGCCGTGCTCAGCGCGAGATGAAGTCCAGGATCACGTTGTGCACGTGGTGGCTCTTGTCGGTGCCGCGGAACTCGACCTCGTAGCCGATCGTCCCGACGTTGATCGCGATCGTGCCGGAGGAGAAGTAGGGCCCGGCCCACGACTTGCTGCTGACCACGCTGACCGAGGTGATCTTGGAGTAGGGGATGCTGGTGATCGCGTACTTCTTGCCCGCAAAGCTCTTGTCCTGGATGATCACCCGGCGGTCGGTGAGCCCGACGAACCCGGTGCCGGTGCCGATCGCGTCGTAGACCGCGATGACCTGCTCGCCGGGCAGCAGCCCGCTCTCGATCTGCTTGAGCTGGCCCGACCTGTCGTGCTCGACCTCGTCGCCCATGTCCGTCCTCCGTGCTCGTGGGTGGTCCGACCCGTTTCGACGAGCGTAGACCGCCGGACGTTCCGCACGCCCGCCTTCGATCAGGCGCCCGGCTCCCGGCCGCCGCATGTGCGGGACGGTGTGGACGGCGGCACATTCCGGCCGGGCGCGTTAGGTCCGGCCCCGGGCGGGCACACCTCCCGACACCCCCGGCCGCCGATCATGACCGACCAGGAGAACGCGGCGGCCACGTCCCCCCGGAGGCTGTCGTGCGCGTCGGAACGGCCATCGTCCTCATCTGGCTGGTCATCGGCGCCATCGCCGCAGGCCAGCGGCACTACTACGACGACCGGAAGGCCAGCTGCGCCAAGGCCGGCACCATCGTCGTCACGATCCTGGCGGGCCCGCTCAACTACGTGGGCGCGAACCCGAAGGTGCACTGCAAGACGCCGGAGCCGAGCAAGTAGCCGGCCGCGTCCGCGACCGCGCGTTCACCTGGGGCCTGCCCTGGCTTTGCGCGGGACGGGGAACGTGCCCGGCATGGGCGCGTGGTTCACCAGGGAGATCGCCGACACCGGGCGGCTCCGGCTGTTCTGCTTCTTCGTGGCGTTCATCGCGGCGTTCCTGTTCATCCGGTTCAGCGTCCGGATGATCCGCAAGCAGGTGCGGTGGTGGCCGGGCAACGTCACGCCCGGCGGGCACCACGTGCACCACGTGGTGTTCGGGCTCGTTTTCATGTGCGTGGGCGGGGTCGGCGGGCTGGCGGTGACCGACGACTCCTCGGGATGGGCGGCGGCGGCCGCCGCCGTCTTCGGCGCGGGCACGGCCCTCGTCCTGGACGAGTTCGCGCTCGTCCTGCACCTGAAGGACGTCTACTGGACCGAGCAGGGACGGCTGTCGGTCGAGGTCGTGTTCGTGACGGTCGCGCTGTGCGGGCTGCTGCTGCTCGGGCTGCGCCCGCTGGGAGCGGACGAGCTCGGCCACCGGGGCCAGACCGAGGGCGGCTGGAACATCGCCGGGGTCCTGGTGTTCGACCTCGGCCTCGCGGTCGTCGCGCTGCTCAAGGGGAAGACGTGGACGGGGCTGATCGGGCTGTTCATCGGGATCGTGGCGCTGGTCGGCGCTATCCGGCTGGCCCGTCCCGGGTCGCCGTGGGCGCGGCGCCGCTACCGGCCGGGCTCGCGCAAGGAGCGGCGCGCGCTGGCGCGTGAACGCCGCTACAGGCGTCCCGTGGAGCGGCTCGCCGGCGCGGTGGGCGACTTCGTCGCGGGCCGCCCCTCCGGCAGGGACTGAGGCCGCTGGCCGGACGGCCGGCCGAGGACGGCGGGCGAGGTCTGCCGCGGGTCCAGGGGGACGCAGCCGACGCTGCGGCCCTCGCCGTCCAGCAGCCGGCCCACCCGCTTGACCCATTTCAGCGTCACCGACTGCTCCACGATCCGGATCTCCGGATACAGCGAGGCGAGCCGGGCCTGGAACGCCGCCAGCTCCCGCATGCCGTGCACCCACACGTTGACCATGAGGTTCGCGCGCCCGACGACCGAGCAGACCATGCGGGCCTCGCGCATCGTCGCGATCGCGTCGGCGACGGCCCGCAGCCGCGGCGGCGGGACGTTCAGCCACAGCATGCCGGTCACCCGCCAGCCGGCCAGCCAGTGCGCGGCCTCGCAGCGCAGCACCGCCCGCCCGCTGGACAGCATGCCGGTGAGCGCGCGGCGCACCCGCGCCTCCGACAGGCCGAGCTCGGCGGCGAGCGCGGCGTGCGAGCGGCGGCCGTCCGGGGCGAGCGCGAGCAGCACCGCCACCTCGTCCTCGCGCAGCGGCCCCGGCTCCTGCCCGCCGCCCGCCGCCGCGCCGCGCTCCAAATCCCGTCGCTGGTCCTGGCTGAGCGAGTCCAGCCGCCACCGGCTGGCCTCGCGGTGCAGCCGGTGGCTCAGATGCGTGCGGGTGAACGTCACGCCGTCGATGCGGCCGACCCGGTCCAGCACGTACTCGCTGACGGCCGCCACGCTCATGGCGCTGACGGTCAGCAGCAGGTCGCGGTTGCCGGTGGTGTGCTCGACGCTGCCCGCGCAGGGGTCGGCGGCGACCTCCGCGGCGATGCGCTGGTTCGCGCCGGGCAGGCAGCCGACCTCGACCAGGGCGAACGCGCCGTAGTCCAGCTGCGACGGGGCCGCCGAGGAGGTCACCCACGCCTCGCCGGACGCGCTGAGCCGCGCCCACCGGCGCGACAGCGTGGCGGCGTCGACGCCGAGCGGGCGGGCGAGCCGCGCCCAGGGCGCGCGGGGGTCGTGCTGCAGCGCGTTCACCAGCGCGAGGTCGAGCTCATCCATGCGACGGATTCGTGCGCGTCAAGGGGCGTTCGCCGAGCATTCGTGCAATCTACTCGATATTTCACGGCCACCCCGATTCTGGTCTGCGTCGCTCCCACCTTCGTTCCTCGCCCCCCGGGAGAAGTCCATGGTTCGAACCCGCTCCGCCGTTCCCGCCGCGCTGGCGGCCGCGGCGGCCCTCATCGCCTCCGGCTGCACCACCTCGTCGGAACCGTCCGCGGGCGGCGGCAGCGGCCCGTTCCGGTACGCCGTGACGTCCGACGCCAACACCTTCGACCCGGCGCTCGGCACCGCGGCCACCGACTACTCCTTCGCCCGGATGCAGTTCGGCAACCTCGTCTACCGGGACGCCGGCCAGTCGCTCGTGCCGGGCCTGGCGGAGAAGTGGACCGCCGAGCCCGACGCGGCCACCTTCACCCTCCGCGCGGGCCTCACGTGCTCGGACGGCAAGCCGCTGACCGCCGGCGACGTCGCCGCGTCGCTGCGCCGGTGGGCCGACCCGAAGACCGGCGCCGCCGGGACCGGGCTGGCGTTCGGCCCCGGCGCCAAGGTCACCGTGGCGTCCGACGACGCGGCCCGTACGGTCTCGGTCAAGCTGGCCAAGCCGTGGTCGGACCTGGTGCCCGCCATGTCGATGACCAACGCCGGCATCGTCTGCCCGCCCGGCCTCAAGGACCCGAAGGCCCTCAACCAGGGGCCCGTCCCTGGTGCGGGCACCGGCCCCTACACGCTGACGGACGCGCAGCGCGGCCGGCAGTACACCTTCAAGCTCCGCGACGGCTACAACGCCTTCCCCGCCTATAAGCAGGCGAAGGTGCCCGCGGGCGAGCGCCCGTCCACGGTGCGGCTGTCGATCGTGTCCAACGAGAGCACCCTGGCCAACCAGCTCAGCACCGGTGAACTGGACTACGCGGCGTTCACCGGGCCCGACGCGGCCCGGTTCGCCGGCGGCGGCTACCACGTCCACGTCCAGCCGCTGCTGCGGATGTTCGCCGTGTTCAACGAGCGCAAGGGCCACCCCGGCGCCGACCCGGGGTTCCGCAAGGCGGTCGCGCAGGCCCTCGACCCGGGCGCCTTCAACAAGGTGTACGGCGGCAAGGGCGAGGTGATGAAGAGCTGGAGCGACAGCACCAGCCAGTGCGCGAACACCGACGGCTCGATCGTCACCAAAACCGACCCGGCGGCGGCGAAGAAGGCGCTGAACGGCGCCTCCCTGAAGCTCAGCGGGACGAACGGCGTCGCCGGCGGATCCGGCAACACCTACGTGCAGGAGGCCCTGCGCGCCCTCGGCGCCAAGGTCACGCTGCGCAACGTCGACAACGCCACCTGGGCGTCCGACGTCCTGGCCAACAAGGGCGACTGGGACGTCACGGTGATGGCGCACCTGAACTTCCAGGCGACGCTCACCGCGGGCGCGATCCTGCTCACCGGCCCGAACCCGCCCGAGGGCCGCAACTTCGGCGGGATCCGGAACGCCGGCTTCGACGCCGGCTTTGGCAAGGCCATGGCCACCACGGACGAGGCCGGCAAGTGCGCGGCGTGGGGTGCGGCGCAGAAGGCGCTGCTGGAGCGCGACGACGTGGTGCCGCTGTCCACCGTGCCCGTCGCGTTCGTGCTCGGCAAGAACGCCGACGCCGTCGTCACCGGCGGCGCCGTCGACCCGACCTCCTTCCGGGTGCAGGGCTGATGACGGCCGCCGTGCAGGAGGCCCCGGCCCCGGCCCCGTCGCCGGGCAGGGCGGGCGGGCGCGTCCGGAACCCGTGGACCGGGTTCCTGGCGCGCCGCCTGGCCGGGCTGGCCGGGGTGCTCGTCACCCTCGTCGTCGTCACCTTCCTCATGGTGCAGCTGATCCCGGGCGACCCCGCGCGGGCGCTGGCCGGGACGGACGCGACCGGCGCGCAGGTGGCGCGGTTCCGGCACGAGCTCGGGCTGGACCGCTCCCTGCCCGCGCGGTTCGGCTCGTACGTCTCCGGCCTCCTGCACGGCGACCTCGGCACGTCCTTCCAGACCCGCGAGCCGGTCGCGGACGTGATCAGCGGGCGGCTGCCGTTCACCGCCGAGCTGGCGTTCCTGGCGATCCTGCTCGTGCTGGCCGTCGCCGTCCCGCTCGGGATGGGCGTCGCCGTCGCGACCCGCGGCGGGCGGCGCCGGCGCCTGGACGCGGCGTTCACCTTCCTCACCGGCCTGGTCGGCGCCACCCCCGAGTACGTCCTCGGCACGCTGCTGGTCCTGGTCTTCGCGATCTCGCTCCACCTGCTGCCCGCCGCCGGCGCGTCCAGCCTGTCCGCGCTGGTCCTGCCGGTCGTGGCGGTGGCGCTGCCGTCGACGTGCGTGCTGGCCAGGATCGTCCGGCGGGAGGCCGCCGTGGTGCTGAACCAGGACTACATGCGGACCGCGCGCGGCCGCCGCCTGCCGCCGCTCGCCCTGTACGCGCGGCACGCCCTGCCGAACCTGCTGACCAGCACGCTCACCATGGGCGGGCTGATGCTGACCGCGATGCTCGGCGGCACGATCATCGTGGAGAGCGTGTTCGCCTGGCCCGGCCTCGGCGGCCGGGTCGTGCAGGCGATCATCAACCGCGACTATCCGGTCATCCAGGGCACCGTGCTGGTGCTCGGCATCCTCGCCGCCCTGCTCAACCTGCTCATCGACGTGCTGCTCGGCCTGCTCGACCCGCGCACGCTCACCGCAAGGAGCACCTCGTGATCCGCTCGTCCCGGGGCCTCGCCGCCGGGCTGGCCGGGCTCGGCCTCATCGCCGTCCTCGCCGTGATCGCCCCGCTGGTCTGGGGCGGGGACGCGACGCACCTGTCCGGCGCCGCCCGCGAGGGCGCGTCCGGCGGCCACTGGCTCGGCACCGACGCCCTCGGCCGCGATGTGCTGGCCCGCACGCTCGTCGCCACCCGCCTCACCCTCGTCATGACCCTGGCCGCCACCGCGATCGCCGGGACGATCGGGATCCTGCTCGGCACCGCCGTGTGGGTGGCGGGCCGGCGCGTGCGGGAGGCCGGGCTGCGGCTCATCGACGTGATGGTGTCCTACCCGGCCGTAATCCTCGCGCTGGCGGTCGCGGCGATCCTCGGCGCGGGGACCGTCGCGGCCGTCGTCGCGATCGGCGTCGCGTGGAGCCCGGCGTTCGCGCGGCTCACCGCCAACCTCGCCGCGTCCGTCGCCGGCCGCGACTTCGTCGCCGCGGCACGGCTGCTCGGCGTCCCGCCGCACCGGATCCTCCTGCGGCACCTGCTGCCGAACATCGCCGAGCCGCTGCTGGTGCTGCTGTCGGTCGCGTTCGCCGGGACGCTGACGGCGCTGTCGGGCCTGTCCTTCATCGGGCTCGGCGTGCAGGCGCCGTCCTACGACTGGGGCGCGCTGCTCAACACCGGTCTGGACGCGCTCTACACCAACCCGGCGGAGGCGCTCGGCCCGGCGGTCGCGATCACGCTGACCGGCGTGCTGGCGAGCTTCGTCGGCGACGGGCTCGCGGCGGGCGCCGACCCGCACCGCATCGGGATCTCCGGCCGCCTGAAGAAGGCGCCGGCACCGGAGGCCGCTCCGGCGGCCGTGACCGGGGACGACGGGGCGCTGCTCACCGTGGACGGCCTGCGCGTCTCGTCCGGGGGCGTCGACCTCGTGGACGGCGTGTCGTTCACCGTCCGGCCCGGCGAGATCGTCGGGGTCGTCGGCGAGTCGGGGTCGGGCAAGAGCCTCACCGCGATGGCCGTCGCCCGGCTGCTGCCCGACACCGTCACCGCCGGCGCCCGCGCCCTCCGGCTGGACGACCTGGACCTGCTCGCCGGCGCCGCGCCCGACCGGCTCGCCACCGAGATCGGCGTCGTCTACCAGGACCCGGCCGCGTCGTTCAACCCGGCGCTGCGCATCGGCGGCCAGCTCACCGAGGTGCTGCGCCGGCACCGCGGGCTCGACCGCCGGGCGGCCCGCGCGCGCGCCGCCGAGGCGCTGGAGTCGGTCCGGATCACCCGCCCGGCGGCGCGGCTGCGCCAGCACCCGCACGAGCTGTCCGGCGGGATGCGCCAGCGCGCCATGATCGCGTCCGCGCTGCTCACCGGGCCGCGGCTGCTCGTCGCCGACGAGCCGACCACCGCGCTCGACGTGACCGTCCAGGCCGAGATCCTCGACCTGCTGCGGGAGGCCAACCGCCGCGACGGCACCGCGATGCTGTTCATCTCGCACGACATCGGCGTCATCGCGTCCCTGTGCCACCGGGTCCTGGTGATGTACGCGGGACGCATCGTGGAGGAACTGCCCGTCGACGACCTCGCCGCCGGACGCGCCCGCCACCCTTACACCCGCGCGCTGCTGGACGCCACGCCCCGCGTGGACGCGGCCGGCGAGGAAGCGCTGACGACGATCCCCGGCCGCCCGCCCGCGCCCGCCGACCGTCCCGCCGGATGCGCCTTCGCGTCCCGCTGCGCGCTCGTCATGCCGGAATGCGCCGAGGTGCTGCCCGCCGCGATCCCCGTCGGCGCCGGCCACCGGGCCGCCTGCCACGCCCTCGACCAGGACGCACCGGACAGTAACGCACCCGCCGCCGGCACAGTGGAGGAGAACGCCTCATGACCCTCCCGATGGAGAAGGCCCCCGCCGCCGGACCGGCCGCCGCGAAGCTCGCCGCCGAACACGTCACCGTGGTGTTCGGGCACGGGCGCCGCGCCCACACCGTCCTGGACGACGTCGGCCTGGAAGTGCCGGAGGGCACCACGGTCGGGCTCGTCGGCGAGTCGGGATCCGGCAAGTCGACGCTGGCCAAGGCCATGGTCGGGCTCGTCCGCCCCCGGTCCGGCCGCATCCTGCTGGACGGCGCGGAGGTGTCCGGGCTGCGCGGCGCGCGGCTCACCGCGGCCCGCCGCCGCATCCAGCTGATCTCGCAGGACCCGAACTCCTCCCTCGACCCGCGGATGCGGATCGGCCGCGCCCTCGCCGAGGCGATCGACCCGCGCCGCGCCGACCCCCGCGCGCACGCCGACCAGATCGCCGGCGGGCTGGAGATGGTCGCGCTCGAACCCGACGCCGCCCGCCGCTACCCGCACGAGTTCTCCGGCGGCCAGCGGCAGCGGATCGCGATCGCCCGCGCGCTCGTCGCCCGGCCCGAGGTCGTCGTCGCCGACGAGATCACCTCCGCGCTGGACTGCTCCATCCAGGCCGAGGTGCTCAACCTGCTCGCCCGGCTGCGCGGCGAGCTGCGGCTGACGATGCTGTTCATCTCCCACGACCTCGCCGTCGTCCGGCACGTCAGCGACACCGTCGCCGTCATGCACCGCGGCGTGATCGTCGAGCGGGGCGACATCTACGCCGCCCCGTCCCACCCCTACACCCGACGGCTGCTCGCGAGCGCGCCGTCCCTGCCGCCGAAGGAGACCCGGTGACCAGCCGCGCCGCGGAGCAGACCCGCGACACCCTCAGCGACCTCGGCGAGCACGCCGCCGGCCTCGGGGAGCTGTACCGCGACCTGCACGCCCAGCCCGAGTTGTCCTGGCAGGAGCACCGCACCGCCGGGATCGCCGCCGCCCGCCTGCACGCCGCCGGGTACAAGGTCGCCGAGGGCGTCGGCGGCACCGGCGTGGCCGGCGTCCTGCGCAACGGGGACGGCCCGGTCGTGCTCGTCCGCGCCGACATGGACGCGCTCCCCGTCACCGAGCGGACGGGCCTTCCCTACGCCAGCACCGTCCCCGGCGTCATGCACGCCTGCGGGCACGACATGCACGTCACCTGCCTGATCGGCGCCGCCGAGGCGCTCGCCCGGCGGACGGCGCTCTGGTCGGGGACGCTGCTGGCCGTCGCGCAGCCGGCCGAGGAGCTCGGCGAGGGCGCGCTGGCGATGGTCCGGGACGCGGCGTGGCGGGGGCTGCCGCGCCCGGACGCGGTGCTCGGCCAGCACGTCGGCCCGTCCCCGGCCGGCACGATCGTCCACCGGCCGGGGCTCATCATGTCCGCGGCGACGACGGTGGACGTGCGGATCTTCGGCCGCGGCGGGCACGGCTCGTCCCCGGAGACCTGCGTCGACCCGGTCGTCACCGCCGCGCACCTCGTCACCCGGCTGCAGACGATCGTGTCGCGGGAGGTGTCGCCGCGCGAGCCGGTCGTCGTCACCACCGGCATGGTGCGCGCCGGCACCAAGGCCAACGTGATCCCGGACGAGGCGCACGTGGCACTGAACTTCCGCAGCCAGTCCGCGCGGGTCCGCGACCAGGTCCTCGCCGCGATCCGCCGCATCGCCGAGGCCGAGTGCGCGGCGTCCGGCTGCCCCCGGCCGCCCGAGCTGACCGTCTCCGGCGACTTCCCGCTGACCGTGAACGACGCCGCCGCCGACGCCCGCGTCTCCGCCGTCCACACCGAGCTGTTCGGCGCGGGGGCCGTGATCGAGCACGGCCCGCTCATGGGCAGCGAGGACTTCTCGGTCTTCGGCTTCGCCGAGCACAACGGCGGCACCGCCGTCCCGTCCGACTTCTGGTTCTTCGGCGGCACCCCGCTGCAGACCTGGCTGGACGCGCCGGGGGAGAGCCCGGAGGAGAAGCTGGCGGTGATCCCGGGCAACCACAGCTCCCAGTTCGCGCCCGACCCGGAGGCGTCCATCCAGGCGGGTACGACCGCCCTGACCGGCGCGGCCCTGGCGTACCTGTCATGACGGCCGACCTCATCCTGCGGGGCCGGATCGTCACCATGGACGACGCCCCGCCCTTCGCCGGCGCGCTGGCGGTGCGCGGGGAGCGCGTCCTCGCCGTCGGCGACGACCGGGACGCCCTGGACGGCCTGCGCGGCCCCGCCACCCGCGTCATCGACGTGGACGGCTGCGTCCTGCCGGGATTCGTCGAGGCCCACGGCCATTTCCTGGGCGACGCGACCGTGCAGAGCCCCGCGCTGGTCGACATCCGCCCGGTCGTCCTGCCCACCGCGGACGAGGTCCTGGCCGCCATCAGTGAGGCCGTCGCCACCCGCCCGGTGACGGTCTGCAACGGCTGGGAGCCGCTCCTGCAGAAAGGGCTCCCCGAGCCGACCCTTTCGTGGCTCGACGGTCTCGCGCCCGCATCGCCGCTGATCATCATGCACAATTCCGGCCACGCGGTGTTCTTCAACTCCGTGGCCATGCGCCAGGCCGGCCTCACCCTCACCACGCCGGATCCGCCCGGCGGGCGTTTCAGCCGGAACAGCGCCGGAGAACTGGCCGGCGCCGCCTATGAGCCCGCCGCGATATCCATGGTCACCGGACATCTCCGCGAAGGCGTCACCGACATCGCCCCGTCGCTGCTGGCGCAGAGCGCGAGAATGAACGCGCGCGGCGTGACGATGATGAGCGAAATGGCCTTCGACCCGAGCGCCCGGCCGCTCCTGGAGAACGTCCCGCTCACCACCCGCCTGCGCCTCTACGAAGTGTCGACGCCCGCTTTGGAAAGCGACGTCGAGCCGGGCACCGGCGACGACATGATCCGCCAGATCGGCATCAAGACCTGGGCGGACGGCTCACCGTGGACGGGCAATCTCGCCGCGTCGTTCCCCTACCTGGCGACCGGCGAACGCCACGCCCCCAATTACAGCGACGCCGAACTGCTGGAGATATCCCGGGCCTATTACGCCAGGGGCTGGCAGCTGGCCTGCCACGCCAACGGCGACGACGCCGTCCAGCAGGTCCTGGACGCCTGGGAGCGGATGCTCGGCGGCCGTCCGGACGACCGGCGCCTGCGCATCGAGCACGCCAGCTCCATGCGTCCCGAGCAGTTCGAGCGCGCCCACGCGCTCGGCATCACGTGCAGCCTGTTCCCGGACCACATCTACTACTGGGGCGAGGTGCTGAACGAGCTGTTCGGCCCGGACGTCGCGGGCCGCTGGGCGCCGATCGGCACCGCCCTGAGCACCGGAATGCGCGTCTCGCTGCACAACGACTCCCCGGTGACCCCGGCGAACCCGCTGCACAACATCGCCGTCGCCGCGACCCGGATGTCCCGCCAGGGCCATGCGTTCGGGATCGGCGAGCGGATCGGCGTCCGGCAGGCCCTCCGCGCCCAGACCATCGACGCCGCCTGGCAACTGCACGCCGATGACGTCACCGGATCCCTCACGCCCGGGAAGTACGCGGACCTCGCCATCGTCTCCGCCGACCCGACCCGCGTCCAGCCGGAGGAGATCGAGCACCTGACGGTGGACGCGACCTTCCTCGCCGGCCGCCAGGTCCACGGCGACCCCCTCGACTGACGGCGGCCGGAGTTCCGGCCCATGACATACCGACTGGTCGGTATTAGTGTGGGCGATGTTCCGGTGCGCCACCGGACGGAAACCGCCGCCGGCCAGGGGAAGGTGCGATGACGGAACTGCACGAACTCAGCGCACTCGAGCAGGCCGCCGCGGTGCGGGCGGGAGAGGTCGCCCCCGTGGAACTCGTGCGCCATTACCTGGCGCGCATCGAGCGGCTGAACGAGCGCTACGGCGCGTTCGTCACCGTCACCGGAGAGCGGGCGATCGCGCAGGCCGAGGCGATGACCGGCCGGCCCGGGCGCCCCACGCCGCTGTCCGGCGTGCCCACGGCCATCAAGGACCTGACCCCGACGGCGGGCGTGCGCACCACCTACGGCTCGCGGGCCTTCGCGGACCACGTCCCCGACCGGGACGCGCACGTGGTGACGCTGCTGCGCCGCGCCGGCATGATCAGCCTCGGCAAGACCAACACCCCCGAGTTCGGGCTCTGCTGCTACACCGACAACGACCTGGCCGGCCCGGCGCGCAACCCCTGGGACCGCGCCCGGACGGCCGGCGGGTCCAGCGGCGGCGCGGCCGCCGCCGTGGCGCTCGGCCTCGCGCCCGTCGCGCACGGCAGCGACGGCGGGGGCTCCATCCGGATCCCCGCGAGCTCGTGCGGCCTCTTCGGGCTCAAGACGTCCCGGGGCCGGATCAGCGCCGGCCCCGACGGAACCGACGTCAGCGGCCTGAGCGTGCAGGGCCCGCTGGCGCGCACCGTCCGGGACGCCGCCGCGATGCTCGACCTGATGGCCGTCCCGATGCCCGGCGACCCGCACTGGGCGCCGCCGCTCCCGGACGGCGAGACCTTCCTCGGCCACGCCGGCCGCGAGCCCGGGCGGCTGCGCATCGGCCGCTACGCCGAGCCCGCGGCACCCGGGGTCGACGTCGACCCCGCCTGCGTCGAGGCGTGGGAGCACGCCTCCCGCGTCCTGGAGGGCCTCGGTCACGAGGTCGAGGACATCCCCGCGCCCTTCGACCCCGAGGTCTTCGCCTTCTTCGTCACGGTCTGGGGCGTCCAGTCGCTCGCCCACGGCGTCGACGCGGACGCCGAGGAGAAACTGCGCCCGGTCACCCGCGCCTGGCGCGAGTACGGCCGCCCGATCGACGGCGCCGGCTTCGCCGCGGCGGTCGGCGGCATGCAGCGCGCCGCCCGCGCGTCCATCGAGGCGACGGCCCGCTACGACGCCGTCCTCACCCCGACCCTTGCGGCACTGCCGCAACCGGTGGAGTTCTTCGACGAGAAGGACACCGAGCCGCTCGACAACCTCCGCCGGCAGCGCGCGTTCACCGTGTTCACCGGCGTCTACAACATGACCGGCCAGCCCGTCGCCAACCTGCCGCTGCACCGCACGGGCGACGGCCTGCCGGTCGGCGTGAGCCTGGTAGGACGGCCCGCGGGCGAGGCCGCGCTCCTCGCCCTCTGCGCCCAGGTCGAGGCCGCCGCGCCGTGGCACCGGCACCGGCCGCCGGAATGGTGAGGCCCCGCAGGACGGCGAAGGGCCCGGCCGCCTGAGGGCGGCGGCCGGGCCCTTCTGTGAGCGCTCCCTTACGGGAGGGCCGGGTAGGCGTTCTTCAGCAGTTCCTGGAACTGGGCCGAGAACCAGTGCCCGGCCAGCGGCGCGTTGGGCAGCGCGCCGGTCGGGTTGTTCCCGTTGCGGGGGTTGCCGGTGTACGTCGGGTCGCACATGCGGTCGAAGCCCTTGCCCTCGTTGTTGTCGACGGGCTGGCTGGCGCCGTCGGACTCGCCGGGCGGCTTGATCCACACGTAGGCGTCGATCCCGGTCGCCGGGTCCGCCGCCGGACGCTCACCGAGGCCCGCGCCGCTCTGGTTGCACCAGTTGCCGGCGTGGATGCGGCGGTCGATCCGGCCGCCGTTGACGTAGTCGTCCACCGAGGTCAGCGGGCCCGGGCCGGCCGGGCGGGCGGATCCGCCCCAGCCGTTGCGCGAGGTGTCGATCAGCATGCCCAGGTGGGAGTCGAAGCCCGCGCCGACCAGGGCGGTGCGCAGCGCCTGCGCGTACGACTGCTCGTCCACGTAGTTGTTCCAGTCCACCCACTTCGACTGGCGCACGGTGGTGCCGTTCACCGTGTCGGTGACCTTGAAGTACGGCTCGTGCGCGGCCGAGTAGTTGGCGGTGTTGGTGATGAAGCCGTGCACGTTCGCCTTGCCGCCGGACGCGTCGGCGACCTGGGCGAACAGCTGGACCGTCGGGTTGAAGTTGCTGTCCCAGCCCAGCCAGGCGTGGTGGCCGGCGTCCACGTAGTTGTAGACGTTCGGGATGGCGCCCAGCTTCTTCAGCGCGTACGCCACGCCGTTGACGTAGTTGCCGTTGGCCTTCATGGCCGCGCACGCGTCGGTGGACCCGGCCGTCCCGCCCGCGTTCGTGACGAGGTTCGGCAGCGAGTCCGGCTCGACGACCGTCACGATGCGCAGGTTCGCGTACTTCTGATCGCTCATGATGGCGGCGATCGGGTCGATGTACTGCGCCTTGTACTTGTCGATGTCGGTCGGGCCGAGCTCGCCGTTGGAGGCCAGGGCGGCGCAGTCGCGGCCGGGCAGGTCGTAGACCACGAACTCCGCGGTGGTGGCGCCCTCCTTCAGCGCCTGGTCCAGGTGGGCGCGCAGGCCCATGCCGCCGTTCACGCCCTCGATGGCCGCGATCCGGTCCAGCCATACGGCGGTCGGCTGGTTGGAGATCCTGCTCCCGCCCGGTTCGGCGGCCGCGAGCGCCGACCACTCGGGGTTGACGTACTGCTTCGCGCCCGCGAACGGGTTGTCCACCCGGCCGCCGGGCGGCGGCGAGGTCGGCGGCGGGGACGTGGGCGGGGGAGAGGTGGGCGGGGGACTGGACGTCCCGCCGGTGCACGTCTCGCCGTTCAGCTTGAACGACGCGGGCGCGGCGTTCGTCCCGGAGTAGGTCGCCTGGAAGCCGGGGGTCACGCTCGCGTTGGTCGCCAGCGAGCCGTTCCAGGAGGCGTTCTTCACCGTGACGTGCTGCCCGCTCTGGCCGAACGTGCCGCTCCACCCGCTGGTGACCTTCTGGTCGCCGGCGAAGTCCCATTCGAGCGTCCAGCCGTTGAGCGCGTCGCCGAGATTGGTGACCGTGGCGGTGGCGGTGAAGCCGCCGCCCCAGTCGTTCTGGACGTAGTCGACCTTGCAGCCGGCGGCCGCGCCGGCCTCCGCCTGCGTGAGCACGACCGCGCCGGCGGCCAGCAACGCGGCGGCCGATCCGGCCGCCAGGCCGCGGCGCACGGCGGGGCGCACCGATGGATGTCTCATCCGGGTCCTCCTCGATCCAGTGCCTTATGGGAGCGCTCCCATTTTCAGGGCCGAACGCGACCGTAGATCGCCGCGCACCGCCCCGGAAAGCCTTCTTCCACGGTTTTCACGAATCGCGCGGCGCGGGTTGAAGGCGGCGTTCGCCGGGTGTCAGGCGGCCCTTGACACAATGGCGCGCCGACCCGATTCTTGGGAGCGCTCCCATTACTCCCACCTCCCCGGCCGGCCCCCCGCGGCCGGGACACCCGAAGGGAGTGCGCCGTTGACGATCACCGAACCCGCCGCCGGTCCGCTCGCCGCGGAACCGCCGGGCCGCGCGCCCACCCTGGCGCAGGTGGCCCGGCTGGCCGGCGTCTCGCCCGCCACCGCCTCCCGTGCCCTGACCGGCTCGGCCCACGTCAGCCGCGCCGCGCTCGACCGGGTCGAGGAGGCCGCGCGGCACCTCGGCTACGTGCCGCGCCGCCCGTCCCCGCCGGACCGCCGCTCCCCGGGCGCGGTCGCGGTGGTGGTGTGCGACGAGGGCGCCCGGATCTTCGCCGACCCGTTCCACGCCGGGCTGCTGTGGGGCGTGCGGCGCGAGCTGGGCGGCCGCCGCCCCCTGGTGGTGCTGATGGCCGGCACGCCGGGCGAATGGGAGGCCGCCGCCGACTACCTGCGCGGCGGCCGCGTCGAGGGCGTGCTGCTGGTCGGCGCGCACCCCGACCGGCGCGCGTGCGTCCTGCGCGCCGCCGCCGGGGCCCCGGTCGTGCTGGCCGGACGGCCGCTCGACGACGCGGCCCTGCCCTACGTGGACGCCGACAACCGGGGCGGGGCGCACGCCGCCGTCCGGCACCTGCTGGCCTCCGGCCGGCGGCGGATCGCCACCATCGCGGGCCCGGCCGACATGGCCGCGGGCGTGGACCGGCTGGCGGGCTACCGGATCGCGGCACAGGAGGCCGGGATGGACGTGGCCGGGCTGGTCGGGCACGGCGACTTCGGCCGGCTGTCCGGCGAGCACGCCATGAGCCGGTTGCTGGAACGCCGTCCCGGCATCGACGCGGTGCTGGCCGCCTCGGACCTGATGGCGGTCGGGGCGCTGCGCGCCCTGCGGCGGGCCGGGCGGCGCGTCCCGGGCGACGTGGCGGTCGTCGGGTTCGGCGACGCCCCGGTCGCCCGGCAGGTGCGGCCCCGGCTGACCACCGTCCGCCGGCCCGCCGAGGACCTCGGCGCCCGGCTCGCCCGCGAGCTGCGCGCCTGCGCCGGCGGCCGGCCGCCCGGCGACCGCGGCGTGGTGCTGCGGACCCGGCTCATCGTCCGCGAGTCCGCCTGATGCGGTACTCGTTCTCGGGCAGGTCCCGCGCCGGGTTACAGGTAGAGGCCGGTGCCGTGCTCGGGGCGCTCGCTGGCGATCGCGTGCAGGTCGCGTTCCCGCATGACCAGGTAGTTCTCGCCCTGGATCTCGACCTCGTACTGGTCCTCGGGGTGGAACAGGACGCGGTCGCCGACCTTGACGGTCCGTACGTGGTGCCCGGTCCCGCACACCTCGCCCCAGACGAGCCGGTTGCTCTGGTCGACGGTCGCGGGGATGACGATGCCGGCGGTGCTGCGGCGCTCGCCGGCGTCCTTCTCGACCTTGATCATGACACGGTCGTGCAGCATCTGGACTTCGAACTTCGGGTCGGACACGCTGGAGAGTTTATCCGCCCGCGCGGGTGAGAGCGGACCACGAGCTCCGGATGATCTCCGGGAGGGCGGACCGCTCCGGCCGCCAGCCGAGGCCGGCGCGGATCGCGGCCGGGTCGCAGACCAGCACCGGCGGCTCCGGCCGCGGCGGGCGGCGCAGCGTCGGGACGGGCCGCCCGGTGACCTCCTCGACCGCCGCGACCACCTCGTGGACGGCGGTCCCGGCGCCGCTGCCGACGTTGTAGAGCCGATCCTCCCCGAGGCCCACCGCCTCCAAGGCGCGGACGTAGGCGGCGGCGAGGTCGTCCACGTGCAGGAACTCGCGGACGGCCCACCCGTCGCCGTTGATCTCCAGCCGGGGCGCGCGGCCGGCGGCCACCGCGAGCGCCTTGGGGATCAGCCGGGTCTCGTCGGGGTCGGCCCGGCCGTCCACCGAGCCCGCGACGTTGAACGTCCGCAGCACGACCGCGCCGATCGCGCCGGTCCGGGCGTGGTAGCGGACGGCCTGCTCGGCGGCCAGCTTCGACGCCCCGTACGGGCTGGACGGCGCGGTGCCCTCGGTCTCGGGGATCGGCTGGCGCTCGGGCGTCCCGTAGACCGCGGCCGTCGACCCGAACACCACCCGCGCCCCGGCGGCGGCGCGCAGCACGTTGACCGTCCCCTGCACGTTGGCGGTGAAGAAGCGCAACGGCTCCTCGAACGACTCGCGGACGCGGGTGAGGGCCGCGAGATGGCAGACCCCGTCGTACGGCCCGGCCGGCAGGGACGCGGGGTCGAGGACGTCGCCGCGGACGGGCCGCACCCCGTCCGGCAGCGCGGCGTCCCGCCGTACCAGGCCGTCGACGTCGTGCCCGGCGGCGACCAGCCGCCGCCCGACCGCGTACCCGATGTAGCCCGCCGCCCCCGTCACCAATACGCGCATGGGTCACAGCATCGCCGGAGGCGGGGCGGCGGCGCCAACCGCTGCCCGCTTCCGGCCGCCGGTCAGGGCAGGTCGGTCACGCGGGTGTAGGCGCCGGGATAGCCGGGCTTGGCGCAGCCGTATCCCCACGAGGTGAGGCCGATGACGCGGCCGTCGGCCAGCAGGGGGCCGCCGCTGTCGAACAGGCAGCTGTCGGCCTTCGGCGATCCGGCGCACACGTTGTCGGACGCGGTGTAGTCGTCGCCGTAGGCCTTCTCGCAGGCGTCGTCGCCGGGCAGCGGCACCGTGACGGCGCGCAGCCGGGTGTTGAAGAAGTCGGTCTCGGACGTGGTGCCCCAGCCGGCGACGACGCCGCTCTGCGCGGACCCGGGGGCGGCGAGCGTGACGGTCGGCCGGTTCACGCGCCGAGCGAGCGTCAGGACGGCCAGGTCGTGGTGGCTGGCCGTCGTGCCCTTGAACGAGGTCTCGCTGTACTTCGGATGCAGCCGCAGCGACTTCACCGAGACGGTCTCGCCGCCCTTGCCGGTCAGGTCGTCGCGGCCGAAGGTGACCTTGATGAGGCCGGGCGCCCCGCGCAGGAACGACACGCAGTGCCCGGCGGTGAGCAGCTGGTCCGGCTTGATCAGGACGCCGCCGCAGAACTGGCCGGCCGGGCGGACGAAGAACGCCGGCGAGCCGACGGCCCCCAGCCACGGGTAGGAGGCGGCGGCGGCGGGCGCGCCGCCGACCACGGCGGACGCGGGGGAGGCGGCGAGGGGCAGCAGGCAGGAGCCGAGGGCGGCGGCCGCGAGCGCGGCCGTGCCGAAGGCCCTGCCGGATCGCGGTTTCCGGGCGGAGGCCCCGCGATGCCGGGGAGCCGCCTCCAGAGGCGAACGGGAGGGGAGGGCCATTCCGGCAATCTAAGGGATCACGGCATGGCGCGCACGCCCCTGCGGCGCGCGGCCCGCGCCGGCAGGGCCCCGGTGACGCCCGGCTCCTCGTAGCGGGGGAAGGTCACCAGCGCGACCAGCGCCAGCAGGAACCCGCCCGCACGCAGCAGGAACGGCAGGGTGTCCCGGGGCCAGTCCTCACCGAACAGGACGGTGCTGCTGACGATGAGGTAGGTGCGGCCGATGACGGTCAGCACGACCGCGACGATCGCGATGCGGCAGCGCTGCAGCGCGATCTGCAGCTGCCCGAGCGCGATCGCGGCGAGCCCGAGCGTGAGGTACGGGTAGGCCGACTCCAGGACGGCGCGCACGCTGCCGGTGTCGGCGTAGACGATCGAGATGCCGCGGATGCCGGCCTCGGCGAGCCCCGCGCAGGCGCCCGCGCCGATGCCGTAGGCGACCCCGGCGAGCTTGCGGGCGTGCCGGCCGCCGGCCCGCCGGTCCCCGACCAGCCACACCAGGCCGGCGACGATCACCGCGGGCGCGCAGATCGCCAGCATCGTCCACGGCGCGCGCACGGTGCCGAGCAGCGTGGCGTCCGCCGCGGGCGTGCCCTCGCTCGTGGCCGACAGCCCGATCAGCACGGTCGCCAGCACGAACAGCGCGACGCTCGCCCACTCCCGCAGGCTCAGCCGCTCGCCGAGGAACCAGACCGCGTACCCGACGAGGCCCACGAGGCTGACCGCGAAGATCGGCTGTGCCAGGGCGAGCGGCATCTCCTGGAACGCCACCACCTCGTAGCCGAGGCCGAGGAACAGCAGCAGCCCGCCGCCCAGCCAGACCGGGTCGGTGAGCATCAGCCGGGCGACGTGGAACGGGCGGCTGCCGCGCAGCGGCTCCATCCGGCGCGCGGACAGGCGGAACACGAGGAAGGCGATGTAGTAGACGGTGGTCGCGATCAGAGCGAGGGCGGCGTAACCCAGGTCGTGACCCATCAGGGGACCTCTCGGCGGATCGGGGGTGGGCGGAACCGGGGTTCCGCGCGCCTGAGAACCGCCGGAAGTCCAACATGCCGTGCCGGACTCCGTGTGACAAGACCGTGACGGTTGACTACTTGATCAATCGTAGTTTCGGCCGGTGTCGGACGACAGCCGCGCGACCAGCCCGCGGGGCACCAGCCGGCTGAGCCCCACGATCGCCTTGTACTGCGCGCCGGGCACGCTCAGCTGCGCGCCGCGCCGCAGGTCGCGCAGCGCCGCGTCGACGACGTCGGCGTCCTTCAGCCACATGAACCCCGGCAGGCCGGACATGTCCATGTTCGCCCGCTGGTGGAACTCGGTGTGCGTGAAGCCGGGGCACAGCGCCATCACCCGGACGCGCCCGCGCGAGCGGCCCCGGATGTCGGCGGCCGCGCCCTGGCTGAAGTTGACCACCCACGCCTTGGACGCCCCGTAGGTGCCGCGCGTCGCGAACGCGGCGACGGACGAGACGTTGATGATCCCGCCCCGGCCCCGCTCCAGCATCCCGGGCAGCGCCGCGTGGGTGAGCCGCAGGACGGCCTCGCAGTGCACCTTCAGCATGGTGATCTCGTCCGACACCGGCACGTCGAGGAACACGCCCTTGTGGCCGAACCCCGCGTTGTTGACCAGCAGGTCGACGTCCTTGCGGGCGCGCTCCTCGGCGGCGGCGAGGCCCGCCTCGGTGGACAGGTCCGCGGTCAGCGTCTCGGCGCGCACCCCGTACCGGTCGCGCAGCTCGTCGGCGGCCCGCTCCAGCCGTTCGGTGTCGCGGGCCAGCAGGACCAGGTCGAACCCGTCGGAGGCGAGGCGGCGGGCGAACGCGGCGCCGATGCCCGCGGTCGCGCCGGTGATGAAGGCGGTCGGCATGCCTCCGAGCCTAGGACCCGGCGGCTACCGGGCGGTAGCACGGCGCGCTGTGAAATGGCGCGGGTCGGGGCGGCGGGTGGCGTTGCGGTAGGCGAAGGTGAAGCCGGGCCAGTTGTTGACGACCTTGCCGTCCGCGGTCATGTACCAGCTCTGGCAGCCCGCCTCCCACACCGTCGAGCGCAGCCGCTCCCGCATCTCGCGGGTGAACGCGTCCTGCACGTCGGGCTTCACGTCGATCCAGGCCAGGCCGTGCCGGCGGAGCGCCTCCACGCAGCCCAGCACGTACCGGAACTGCGACTCCAGCATGTAGATGATCGAGTTGTGGCCGAGGTTGGTGTACGGGCCGTACAGCAGGAACAGGTTGGGGAAGCCGCTGACGGTGATGCCGAGATGCGCCTGCGCGCCGTCCCGCCACGCCTCGTTCAGCTCCAGCCCGTCCCGCCCGACGATCTTCATGGGGGACAGGAAGTCGGTGGACTGGAACCCGGTCGCGTACACGATCACGTCCACGTCGTAGTGCGCGCGCGCCGTCGCGACGCCGGACGGCGTGACGCGCTCGATCGGGTCGGTGATCAGGTCGACGTTCGGCCTGCCCAGCGCCGGATAGTAGGTGTCGGACAGCAGGATCCGCTTGCATCCCATCCGGTACCCGGGGACGAGCCGGCCGCGCAGCGCCGGGTCGGCGACCTGCTCCTCCAGGTGCTTGCGGAACCCCTTCTCCATGAGCCCCATCAGCTTCGGGTACTTCACGAAGCCGAGGGCGCGCGACTCGAACATCGCGTAGATCCGGGCGCGGCTCAGCGCGTACGCGCCGGGCACCGCCTTCAGGACGGACTTCTCCCACGCCCGGTACGGCCGGTCCGGCTTGTCGACCACGTAGGGCGCGGAGCGCTGGAACAGCCGCAGCTCCGCCGCCTCCGCCGCGATCTCCGGGACGATCTGGATCGCGCTCGCGCCCGTCCCGACCAGCGCGACGCGCCTGCCGCGCAGGTCGGTGCCGTGGTCCCAGCGGGAGGAGTGGAAGCTCGTCCCGGCGAACGACTCGCGGCCCTCGACCGGCGGCAGCGCGGGCCGGTTCAGCTGCCCGCACGCCGACACCAGGACCCGCGCGTCCAGCTCGCCGGTCGTGGTGGACACCCGCCACAGCGCCGCGTCCTCGTCGAAGCGCGCCTCGGTGACCTCCGTGCCGAACCGGATGCGGTCGAGGACGCCGTACTTGCGCGCGCAGTGCCGCAGGTAGTCGAGGATCTCCGGCTGCGGCGGGAACCGGCGCGTCCAGTCGGTCTTGCGCTCGAAGGAGAAGGAGTACAGGTGGGAGGGGACGTCGCAGGCGGCGCCCGGGTAGGTGTTGTCGCGCCACGTCCCGCCGAGGCCGTCGGCCTTCTCCAGGATCACGACGTCGTGCACGCCGGCCCGCCGCAGCCGGATCGCCATCCCGATGCCGCCGAAACCGCTTCCGATGATCACCACGCTGTGCGCCATGGGCCGTCCCGAATCTCGTTCTGTCCCGGTCTCCCCGAGCGTAGGTGACCCCAAGGTCACTGACCAGACGCCGCATCGCCGGTTCTGCCCGCCCGGATGCCGGGGGCACCGGCGAGACGATCCCGCGCCAGCCGCCACCCAGCCGATGATCCTTACCGAACGGCCCGGTTCCGGCGCGCGAATCTGCCAAGATCACGACATGCTCGACGACCTCCGGGCGCACCTGACCGCGCTCGACGGCCCCTGGCCCGCCCGCAAGCGGCCCGCGAGGAGGCGGCCCGCGGCGACGTGGACCGCGCCCGAGACGGACCCGCCCCGCGACGACGGCGCGCCGGGCGGTGGCGACGTGCCCGCGCACGGCCTCGGCCGGGACGGGTCCCTCGCCCGCGACGTCGGCGGGTACCAGGCCGTCCTCATGATCGAGGACCCGCTGACCGTGCGGCTGGCCTATGTCGGCGCGGACGGGTACCCGCTGCCGACCGTCCCCGGCGCCCTCAAGGTCCCGCACGCCGCGGAGGTCAGGGAGCTGAAGGCGCTCGCGAAGGACGTGCGCGGCACCCTCGCCGGCGAGCGGGCCCGCGCCGAGGCGCTGATGGCGGACGAGCGGGCCTGGCGGCACGGCCCGTGGCGGCGGGAGTGGCTCGACCATCCGGTCAGCGGCGCCGTGGCCCGCGGCCTGATCTGGGAGTTCCAGGACCCGGACGGGATCTGGCACGCGGCGACGCCGGGGGAGAGCGTCCTGGTGACGGTGGACGGGCGGGCGCTGCCCGTCCCGGCGGACGGCGCGCGGGTGCGGCTGTGGCATCCGGCGCGGGCCCGGCCCGCCGCGGTGCGGGCCTGGCGCGACTTCGTGATCGACAACCGGATGGTGCAGGCCTTCAGGCAGGCGTTCCGCGAGGTGTGCGTCCTCGACCCGGACGAGGCGGGGGCGGCGCGGTCCGACCGGTTCGCGGGGCACATCGTCCGGTACGCGCGGCTGCGGGAGCTGTTCCGGGACCGCGGCTGGCGCCCCGACCACCGGGGCCGGCCGCACGGCGGCCTCCAGCCGGCCGCGCGGCGCGTCCTCGGCGGCGGCTGGCGCGCGGTGCTGCGCTACGACCCCGCCGACGCCGCCGGGCAGCCCGAGCACGTGATCACCGGGGAGGTGCGGTTCGAGCACCGGGACCGCCGGCACTGGAGCCGCGCGGGGCTCGCGGACGCGCCGCCGCTGGTGTTCAGCGAGGCGATGCGGGACGTCGGGCTGTTCGTGGACGGCGCCTCGATCGCCGCCGACCCCGACTGGCCGGACGGCGAGGACCGCCATCACCTGCACTACCGCCGGGAGGCGGCGTTCGGGCGGCCGGGCGCCGCCGCCGAGGTGCGGCGGGCCGTGCTGGAGCGCGTCCTGCCCCGCACGAGGATCGCCGGCCGGTGCTCGCTGGACGGCCGCTTCCTGGTCGTCCGGGGCGAGCTGCGCACCTACCGGATCCACCTCGGCACCGCGCACGTGCGGATGGACCCGGACGGCGCGCGGCTGCGCGTGGTGCCGTCCCGCCGCGTCGGGCAGTCCGGGCTGTTCCTGCCGTTCGAGGACGAGCGGCTGTCGCTGATCGTCAGCAAGGCGGTGCTGCTCGCCGCCGACCACAGGATCGCCGACGAGTCCGTCCTCGCCCGGATCAAGGGAGGCGCCCGATGATCGCCGTGGCGTTCCGTGCCGAAGCCGCGACCGGCAGGCGGCCGGTCAGCCCAGCAGGCCGAACTCCTGGGCGCGCAGGCCGGCCTGGAACCGCGACCCGGCGTCCAGCAGCGTGAGGATCTCGGCGACCCGGCGCCGGTAGGTGCGCAGCGACATGCCGAGCTGCCGGGCGGCGGCCTCGTCCTTCAGCCCGCCGGCGAGCAGCCGCAGGATGTGCCGGCTCTCCCCACTGAGGGCGGGCGGCCGCTCGCGCCGGTAGTCGGCGAGGTCGGCGGAGGTCTCCCAGGTCGCCCAGAACAGCGACACCACGCCCTTCACCACGCTCGGCGACCGGACGACGGTGTACTCGCGCACGCCCTGCTCCGGCGGCCCGGCGAGGATCGCGGTCCGGCGGTCGACGATGATCGTCTCGTGCGGCAGCGGCGTCGTGCAGATCCGCACCCGCACCCCGGCCCCGGCGAGCCCGATCAGCTCCCGCTCGGACTCCTCGTCGGCGAGCGCGGCCGGGTTGTACAGCTTGTAGGTGGCGACGCCGGGCGCGGTCCGGTGCCGGCCGGCCACGATCGCCTCCCGCGCGCCGGGCATCGCCCAGGTCTTCCGGTCCGTCGCGGCGCACACGAACTCCTCGCGCGCCAGGAACAGCCGCCACGCCCGCTCGGTCAGCTCCCGCTCGCCGCGCAGGACCACGTTCCGGTCCATGTCCACCGTCATCACCACCAAGTCTGCCACGCGGGACGGGGGCTGGCAGCAAGCTGCCACCGGATCGCCGGGCCCGCATCGCCGCAGCACAGTGGGACGCATGACGACACCGACCAACGATCACTTCGACATCGGCGGCGACCTGCGGGTCAAGCGGATGGGCTTCGGCGCGATGCGGCTGCCCGTCAGCACCCTGGGCGGCCCCGCCAACGACCGCGACACGGCCCTGCGGGTGCTGCGCCGCGCCGTCGAGCTGGGCGCCGACCACATCGACACCGCCGCGTTCTACTACCACCAGTCCGGCCTGGCGGCGAACGAGCTGATCCGCACGGCCCTGTCGCCCTACCCCGACGGCCTCGTCATCGCGACGAAGGTCGGCCCGTCCCGGGGGCCGGACGACCTGCACCCGACCGGCCAGCTCCCCGCGTCCGGACTGCGCGCCGAGGTGGAGCGCAACCTGCGCGAGCTGGGCCGCGACAGCCTCGACCTGGTGTACCTGCGGGTGGGCAACGTGCAGGAGCCGGACGACGAGCCGATCGGCGAGCGGTTCGAGATCCTCGCCGGGCTCCGCGAGGAGGGGCTCATCCGGCATCTCGGGGTGAGCCACATCACCGCCGCCCAGCTCGCCGAGGCCCGCGGCATCGCGCCCGTCGCGGCGGTCCAGAACAGGTTCGACATCACCCGGCCGGCGGACACCGCGATGCTGGAGACCTGCGAGCGCGACGGCATCGGCTACGCCCCGTACTTCCCGCTCGGCGGGTTCGGCATCCCCGACGACGACCGCGTCAAGGCGGTCGCCGCCCGGCACGGCGCCACCGTCCCGCAGGTGCTGCTGGCGGGCCTGCTCGCCCTGTCCCCGGTGATGCTGGCCATCCCCGGCACCGGCTCCCCCGCCCATCTGGAGGAGAACATGGCCGCCGCGGGCCTGCGCCTCACCGCCGAGGACCTGGCCGCGCTGCGCGGCTAGCCGGTGCCCGCGGCGCCGCCGGCTCCGCGCACGCTCTACCCTGAACGTCGGCTCGTTCAGGAAGGGTGATGATGTCGGCGACGCGGCTGCTGGTCCTCGGCGGGGTGCGGCGGTTCGGCAGTGCCCACGGGTACGAGGTCCGCCGGGAGCTGATCTCCTGGGGCTCGGACGAGTGGGCCCACGTGAACCCGGGTTCGATCTACCACGCGCTGCGGCAGCTGGCCAAGGAGGGCCTGCTGCTCGCGCACGACGTGGAGGAGAGCGACGCCGGGCCGCCGCACACCGACTACGAGATCACCGACGCGGGCCGCGAGGAGTTCTTCCGGCTGCTGCGCTGCGCGATCTCGACGGTGGACGTCCGGCACCCGGAGATGCTGACGGCCGGGCTCGCCTTCCTGGCCGAGCTGACCCGCCCGGAGGCGATCGAGCTGCTCCGGCAGCGGCTGGACGGCCTGGCCGCGCGGCGCGCCAACGTCATGCCGCTGTACGAGGCGCCGGCGGACCCCGCGCACCTGCACGAGCTGCTCGGCTGGTGGGTGCACTCCGCCGACTCGGCCGTGCGGTGGACGCGCGGCCTCATCGAGCGGCTGGAGGCCGGCGACTACGTCATGGCCGACGAGCGCTAGCCCGCCTCCGCACGGATCAGGTGTCGTCGAACGTCCGCGGGACGATCACGCGCAGCGCGTTGCCGTGCAGCCGGATCGTCACCGGCGTCCGGCCGCGGACCTCGCCGTCCACGTCCACCCGCATCGGCGGATCGGTCTCGATCTCCACGCGCGGGGTGGTGAGGAACGCGTCCTCGTCCAGGCTCCGCCACGGGCCGGTCAGCACGTGCCGGGCCGTCGCCGACGCCAGCCGCAGCCGCCGCTCGTCGCCGAGCCGGTAGACGGCCAGCAGCCGGTCGTCGGGGCTGGCGTCGCGGGCGATCCGCTGCCCGCTGTGGTGCGCGCCGTTCGCGATGTTCAGCTGGTGGGTCCGGACGGTGCTGGTCTCCCCGCCGACCGTGATGCGGGCGGTGAACGCCTCGTGCCGGGGCAGCAGCCCGGCCGCCGTCAGCGCGTACGCGGGGCGGCCCAGGAACCGCTTCAGCAGGTGCGGGACGCGCCCGGCGACCTGCACCGACAGGCCGAGGCTGACCATGTTGGCGAAGATGTGCTCGCGGTCGGCGCCCGGCCCCTCGCCCTGCGGGTCGCCGGTGCTCTCGAACCAGCCGACGTCGACGTCGGCGACCTTCCCGCCGCCCGGCCCGCCCAGCGCCACGGTCGCGACCGCGCCGGGCAGGTCCAGCGGGAGCTCCAGGCTGCGCGCGAAGTTGTTGGTGGTGCCGAGCGGCAGCACCCCGAGCGCGATGTCGCGGTGCGCGAGGTGGCCGACGGCCTCGGCGACCGTCCCGTCCCCGCCGCCGACCACGACCAGGTCGGGCTCCAGGGCCAGCACGTCGCCGAACAGCTCGCGCAGCCGGGTCGGATCGGTCACCGGGAACACCTGGGTGAAGGCGATCCCGGCCTCGTCCAGCAGGCGGCGCGCCCGGCCGTACAGCCGGCGGCCCCGCCGGGACCGCGAGTTGATCACCAGTACCGCGCGGCCGCCCTTGCCGATCGCCGACTCCAGCTCCGCTTTGCTCCGCATCTCGACTCGGTCGCCCTCCACTCGTTCGCGCCACCCTACCCGGCGGCCCCCGGGCAGTCCGGGTCCGCTGCTTTATAAACCCATTACTTCGAGTTGAAACATGGCTGGAAGTGGGGACATTACCGGTGAACCACAGCTGAATGACCGGGGCGGAAAATATGTCCATGGCCACCGGGGGCGCCGCCCCGTCCGCAGCACCCGCCGACGACGGCGCGACCGTGGTCGGCGAGCACCGGCCCCGCCGCCGGGTCCTCGACCTGGCGGTCCGCTCGCCCGTCCTCGCCGAGCCCGCGCACGCCCGGCTGCTGCTGCCGCCGGGCTGGTCACGGGACGCCGCCCGGACGTGGCCGGTGCTCTGGCTGCTGCACGGAGCCGGCGCCGGGCACACCACCTGGACCGACCACGGCGACATCGAGGAGCTGGCCGGCGGCGCCGAGGTGATCGTGGTCATGCCGGACGGCGGCCGCTGCGGGAATTACACCGACTGGTGGAATCGCGGCGACGGCGGGTCGCCGAAGTGGGAGACGTTCCATCTCGCCGAGCTGCGGCAGATACTCGAACGCGGATACCGCGCCGGAACGCAGCGCGCGGTCGCCGGGAATGGGACCGGCGGGATGGGCGCGCTCGCCTACGCGGCCCGGCACCGCGGCCTGTTCCGCGCCGCGGCGTCCCTCAGCGGGCCGGTGCACACCCTGCACCGCGACCCGCGGGGCCTCGACGTCGCCGACCTGGTCGAGCTGGCCGTCGCGATCGCCGAACCCGCCCGCGACTGGACGGACGTGTGGGGCGACCCCGACGAGCAGCGCGTCGTGTGGCGGCAGCACAACCCGTTCGACCTCGCCGACCGGCTCGCCGGCGTCCGGCTGCACGTCAGCGCCGGCGACGGGCGGCCCGGCCCCTTCGACCGGGTGCCCCACCGCGGCCTGTCCGCGGCCGGCACCGACGTGGTCGAGGCGCTCGCCGGCACCGTCTCCCGCGAGTTCGCCGGCAAGCTCAAGAAGCTCGGCATCCCGATCTCCACGCACTTCTACCGGGGCACGCACACCTGGCCGTACTGGCGCCGCGAGCTGCGCGCCGCGCTGCCGGCCCTGCTGGGCGCGATCGGCTGAGCGGCTAGGGTCGGGGCGTGACTGAACCCCGTTCGGATTCGGCGGTCCCCGCGTTCTGGCAGGCGCTCGGGCTCCCCGGCATCGTCGACGCGCACGTCCACTTCATGCCGCCGCGGCTGATGAGCGCGGTCTGGGCCTACTTCGACGAGGCCGGGCCGCTGATCGGCACCGAATGGCCGATCCGCTACCGCGACTCGGAGAAGGAGCGGCTGGAGTTCCTGCGCGGCCTCGGCGTCCGCGCGTTCACCGCGCTGGTGTACCCGCACCGGCCCGGCATGGCCGAGTCGCTGAACGAGTGGGGCGCCGAGTTCGCCCGCCGCGTCCCCGAATGCCTGCAGACCGCGACGTTCTTCCCCGAGCCCGGCGTCGCCGGCTACGTGCGGCGCGCCCTGGAGTCCGGTGCCCGCGTGTTCAAGGTCCACCTCCAGGTCGGCGGGTTCGACCCCCGGGACGAGGAGCTGGAGGAGGTGTGGGGCATCCTCGCCGACGCCGGGGTGCCCGCGCTCGTGCACGCCGGATCCGGCCCGGTCCCGAACGGGTTCACCGGGCCCGGGCCGTTCGGCGGCGTGCTCGCCCGCCACCCCCGGCTCACGGCGATCATCGCCCACCTCGGCGCCCCCGAGTTCGGCGGCTTCTTCGACCTCGCCGACCGCCACGACGGCGTGCACCTCGACACGACCATGACGTTCACCCGGTTCGGCGGGCTGGGCGCGTTCCCCGCCGCGCTCCTGCCCCGGCTCCGCGACCTCGGCCTGCAGGGCCGGATCCTGCTCGGCACCGACTTCCCCAACATCCCCTACGAGTACGCCCACCAGCTGGAGGCGCTGGCCGGCCTCGGCTTCGGCGACGACTGGCTGCGGGCCGTCTGCTGGGGCGCCGCCGACACGCTGTTCGGTCTCACGGCCCGGGTGCCGGGGCTTTCGTGACCTCTCACCAGTGGTCGCAGGGGGCGGTGCCGGCGTGCCGGTGCGGCTGGTCGGCGTCGCCCACGTGCCGGGGGCCGTGCGAGTCCTCGCAGTGGCCGTGCCGGGACGGGCCGTCCAGGTGGTCGACCTCCAGCGTCGTGTGGGTGATCCCGTACGCGTCGCGCAGCAGCTCCTGCATGTCGCGGCGGACGGCGTGGCAGTCGCCCTTCGCGTCCACCAGCACGTGCGCCGACAGCGCCGGATAGCCCGACCCGACCTCCCAGACGTGCAGGTCGTGGACCTCCTCCACGCACGGCCGCTCCGCCAGCCGGGCGCCCAGCTCGGACGGGTCGATGCCCGCCGGGGCGGCCTCCATCAGCACCCGTCCCGCGTCCCGCAGCAGCCCGTACCCGGCCTTCAGCATCAGCGCCGCCACCACCAGCGAGGCGATCGCGTCGGCGCGGGCGAACCCGGTCGTCCACACCACCAGGCCCGCGATCGCGGTGCAGACGAACGCGAACAGGTCGTTCAGGATGTGCTGGAACGCGCCCTCCACGTTCAGGCTCGTCCGGTTCGCGCGGCTCAGCAGCCAGCTCGCGCCGAGGTTCACCACGATGCCGGCGAGGGCCGTCCAGAACACGAACCGCCCGTCGACGTCCGGCGGGCCGATCAGCCGCCGGACGCCCTCGTAGACGAAGAACGCCGCCAGCAGGATCAGCGTCAGCCCGTTGAGCTGCGCGGACAGGATCTCGGCCCGGCGCATCCCGAAGGTGAAGCCGCCCTGCGGCGGGCGGGCCGCGATCCGCATCGCGACCAGCGCCAGCACGATCGCGAACGCGTCGGTGAGCATGTGCGCGGCGTCCGACAGCAGGGCCAGCGACCCGGCGAGCAGGCCGATCGCGACCTCGCCCGCCATGTAGGCGAGGATCAGCGCGAGCGCGCCGCCGAGCAGCCTGCGGTCCGCGCCGGCGGAGACGCCGTGCCCGTGGCCGTGTCCATGCCCGTGGCCCTGCTCCGGCTCGTTGCCCGGCTTCGCGGTCATGGGCCCTCCTCCCCGTGGCCGACGTGGGCGAGGGCGAGATCGAGCAGCATCCGGACGTGCGAGTCGTCCAGCCGGTAGTAGGCCATCCGGCCCGCCCGGCGGACCCGGACGACGCGGTTGGCGCGCAGCAGGCGCAGCGCGTGCGACACCGACGACTCCGACTGCCCGCAGGACGCCGCGATGTCGCACACGCACATCTCCCCGCCCTCGAGCAGCGCGGTGATCACCCGGAGCCGGCCCGGGTCGGACAGCAGCCCGAACACCTGCGCCAGCTCCGCGACCGTCTCCGCGCCCGGCATCGACGCGGAGACGGCGGCGACCTTCGCGGCGTCGACCACCCGGACGGCGCACGCCTCCGCGGGGACGACATCTGAAGCACTGCTCATATGAGCAAATGTATCAGGAGTGCTCAGAGGGCCGCGGGCGACCCCTCCGGTCCGGTGGGCGGCGCCATGGAGATCACCGGGCTCTGCTGCCCGTCGCCGGGCGTCCCGGTGCCGGTCCCGCCGTCACCGGTGCCGTCGCCCGTACCGGGCGTCGTGCCGGTGCCGGGGTCGACGCCCGGAGACACGCCCGTTCCCGGCGATTCCAGCCCCGGCTCCCCGGATCCGGGCGTCTGCGGCCCCGGCGACCCGGAGTCCGGCGGCTCGCTCCCCGGAGGCAGCGTGCCCGGAGACCCGCCGCCCGAATCGGTCGGCGCCGGCGAGTCGCTCGGCGGCGCCGTCTCCTCCGGCGGCGGCGGCATCGGCGGCCCGTCGTCGGGTCCCGTCGTCGAGCGCGGCCGCTCGAACCCCGTCGAGCCGCCCGGGTCGACGAGGACGAAGACCACGATCGTTCCCAGCCGGGAATCCCGCGGCCGGATCCGCGTCACATTGTTCTGCTCGAATCCCGGCCACTTCTGGCCATGATACCGCGCGTGCGAAGTTTTGATCTTGTTTTCCGGCCGGGTCAGCGGATTACCGCAATTGCACTTCACCGTGGGAACGCCGTAACCATTGACCAGAACCCCCATTCCGGCCTGCAGGACGGCGGCCCCGCTCGTCGCCCGTCCGTCCCGGTAGCCGTGGTTGGTCACCAGCGTGTCGGTGCGCAGCAGCACCGGCGTCAGCCGCGACACATACCGCGGGATGTCGCTCACCGGGATGCCCTCCACCCCCGCCCACGCGCGCGCCTTGTCCGGGTTGGCCTGCAGGAACGCGATGAGCTTGCGCTGGTCGCAGCTCGACGCCAGGCGCGTCCCGCCGTACAGGCCGGGCGTCCCGCCGTCCGTGGTCCCGCCCCGGGCCGGGCGTTTCGCGACGCCCGTCCGGTCCGTGTTCGACACCAGCGTGTAGGGGTCGCGGCCGGGCGAGCCCACGGTCAGCCGGGTGATCGTCGCCCCCGCGTCCCCGCAGCCCGCCAGCGTCCCCGCCGCCAGCACCAGCACCGCGGCCGCCGCGGCCGTGCCCCGCCCCCGCTTTATCAATGAATTGATCTCAGGCATGCGTCGTCTCTCCCGCTCCGGGTTCTGCGAACCTATACTCTTGGATGCCGGGCGGCGCTGATTAGTGCCCGGCAGGATAAAGAATTCTCGCGCCGGCCGGGGGCCGGTATTGCGGACCTGACGGGGGTCACAATGGCGAGCCCGCTTCCCCTCACCGCCGCCGATCCCACCCGCCTCGGCGGTTACGAGATCCTCGGCCGGCTCGGCACCGGCGGCCAGGGCGTGGTCTACCTCGGCCGCCCCGCCGGCGCGGACCCCGGCGCGCCGTCGCGCGTCGCCGTGAAGCTGCTGCACGCCCAGCTGCTCGGCAACGACGCCGCGCGCGCCCGGTTCGTCCGCGAGCTGGCGCTGCTGCGGCGGGTCGCCGGGTTCTGCACCGCGCAGATGCTCGCCGCCGACATGGACGGCGACCGCCCGTACATCGTCAGCGAGTACGTGCCGGGCCGTTCGCTGCGCGAGTTCGTGCAGGAGCAGGGCCCGCGCACCGGCGCCGGCCTGGACCGGCTGGCCATCGGGACGGTCACCGCGCTCACCGCGATCCACCGCGCGGGCGTGGTGCACCGCGACTTCAAGCCGCAGAACGTGCTGATGGGCCTGGACGGCCCGCGCGTGATCGACTTCGGCATCGCCCGCGCGTTCGACGCCGGCGCCACGCTGACCAGCCAGGTCGTCGGCACGCCCGCCTACATGGCGCCGGAGCAGTTCGCCGGCCGGGTGTCGCCGGCCACCGACCTGTTCGCCTGGGCGGCCACGCTGCTGTTCGCCGCCACCGGCCGCGACCCGTTCGCGGGCGGCGCGCTGCCCGCCGTGATGTACCGGATCATGCACGAGACGCCCGACCTCGGCGCGCTGCCGGGCCCGATCGCCGAGATCGCCGCGGCCTGCCTCGCCAAGGACCCGAAGGCGAGGCCCACCTCCGAGAACGTGCTGCTCCGCCTGCTCGGCGACCGCGCGCACCCGCCGCACCCGCGCCTCGACCTGCCCGCCGGGCCGTCCGCCGGGCCGTCCACCGGGCCGTCCACGGGGGCGCTTCCCGAACCCCCGACCTCCACCTGGACCACTCCCGCCGGCGCCGGATTCGCACCCGCCGCCACGGGATCACCGCCCGCCGTGCAGGACGACTCGGGCGCACCGCCCGGCCTCGCGTCGAACGGCGCCTTCCCGTCAGACGGGCCTGCCGGGGGATGGGCGCCCGGGATGCCGGGCACATCGGCCGCGCCGACCGCCGAAGCGCACCCCGGCGGGTACCCGCCCGGAGCGGTGGCACCGGGTGGGCCTGGCACGGGGCACGATCAGGCCGCGGATCCCGTGACCAGGACCGCGTACGCGCCCGGCCGTACCGACGGCTCCTGGAGCGGGCCCACACGCGGACCCGGTCGCGACGCCGGCCGGCCCATGTCCGGCGCCGGACGAGGCGGCTCGCCGCCGGAGCCGCCGTGGGCGGGGGCCGCGTACCCGGGGCCGGCGGCGGGGAGCGCGGTGCCGGTCGCCGGCCGGCAGGGGGCGGGCACGCTCCCGGCTCCGGCCGGGGCTCCGGGCGTGCCGGTGCGGACGTACCGGCGGCTGCGGCGGGGTCCGGGCGTCGTCACCGGGCTGCTGCTGGCGGCGCTGCTCGCCGTGCTGGACGTCGCCGCCCTCGCGATCCTGATCGCCCGGCCGGCGCTCAGCGCCGGGCACCGCGGCGGGCTGCTGCCCGTGGTCGCCGCCTCGTTCGCGCTGCTGGCGGTCGTCACGCTGGTCGCGGTGATCGTCGCGTGGCGGGGCAGCCGGGCGGCGGCGTGGACGGTGCTGGCGGCGCGGGTCGCCCGGGTCGCGATGTGGGCGGCGTGGGGCGCGCTGGTCAGCGTGCAGCCGGCCGCGCTCGCCGGGCACGCGGCCCTCACCGCCCTGGTGGTGCTCCTGCTCGCGCAGGGGCTGTGGGCCTCGTGATCACCGGCGTTCGGACCACTCCTTGAGGTCGCGGCGCTCGATCGCGGCGGCCATCAGGTCGGGGAACGCGTCGGGGGTGCAGGCGAACGCGGGGACGCCGAGCGCCGCCAGGGCCGCCGCGTTGTCGTGGTCGTAGCCCGGCGCGCCGTCGTCCGACAGCGCCAGCAGCACCACGACCTGCACGCCCGCCGCCGTCAGCGCCGCGACGCGCTGCAGCATCTCGTCCCGGGCGCCGCCCTCGTACAGGTCGCTGATCAGCACGAGGATCGTCTCGCCCGGCCGGGAGATCAATCCCTGGCAGTACGCGACGGCGCGGTTGATGTCGGTGCCGCCGCCGAGCCGGGTGCCGAACAGCACCTCGACCGGGTCGTGGAGCTGGTCGGTGAGGTCGACGACGGCGGTGTCGAACACCACCAGCGACGTCCGCAGCGACCGCATCGAGGCCAGCGCGGCGCCGAACACTCCGGCGTACACCACCGACGCCGCCATCGAGCCGCTCTGGTCGACGGCGAGCACCACGTCCCGCTGCACGGCCTGCCGGCGCCGCCCGTACCCGATCATCCGCTCCGGCACGAGCGTGCCGTGCTCGGGCAGGTAGTGCCGCAGGTTGGCGCGGACCGTCCGGTTCCAGTCGACGTCCGCGAGCCGCTTCGGCCGCAGCACCCGCGCGGACCGGTCGAGGGCGCCGCCGACCGCCGAGCGGGTGCGCTCGGCGAGCCGCCGCTCCAGCTCGCCGACGACCTTGCGGACCACGGCCCGCGCCGACTCCCGGGCCTTGTCCGGCATGACCTTGTTCAGCGACAGCAGCGTCCCGACCAGGTGCACGTCCGGTTCGACGGCCTCGAGCATCTCCGGCTCCAGCAGCAGCCGGGTGAGGTCGAGCCGCTCGATCGCGTCCTTCTGCATCACCTGGACGACCGTGGACGGGAAGTAGGCGCGGATGTCGCCGAGCCAGCGGGCGACCGACGGCGCGGAGTCGCCGAGCCCGGCGCCGCGGCGGCCCGGGCGCGGCCGGTCCCCGGCGGCGTCCCCGGCCCCGTAGAGCTTGTCCAGCGCCGCGTCCATCCGGGCGTCGTCGCCGGCCAGGCCCACGCCGGTGCCGTCGGCGCGCTCGCCGCCGAGCACCAGCCGCCAGCGCCGCATCCGCTCCCGGTCGCCGTCCGCGGCGCCCTCGTCCGGGGCGCCTTCGTGCGCGGTCTCGTCGTTCACGGGGCCTCCCAGCCGAGGACGCGCAGGGCGGTGGCGACCGCGGGGGCCGCGCGCTTGTCGTCCACGTCGCCGCCGGCGGGGCGCGGCGGCGGCGCATCCGCGCCGGCGCGGCGGACCCGCTCGCCGATCGCGCGCCGCTCGGCGGCGGCGTACGCGCCGAAGGTGCGGCGCAGCAGCGGCAGGACGCCGGTGAACGCGTCGCCGGGCAGCCCCGACACCCAGCCGTCGACCAGCCGGAGCAGCTCCTCGTCGTGCACGAGGACGAGCCCGCCGCCGGACAGGAACCCCTCGACCCACGCGGCGGCGCGGGCGGGCGCGGCGCCCACCGACACGGCGCGGGCCATCCGGGCGGGGACGTCGTGGAGGCGGCCGGCGTCGAGCAGGAGCCGGGTGACGCGGCCTTCGAGCAGGCCGTGCAGGGTCTCCGGCCGGGCGATCAGGTTCTCCAGCGCGGCGCGCCAGCGGTCCAGGTGGCCGTCGTCGGCGAGCAGGGCGAGGGCGCCGTGGACGGCGTCGACGTGGCCGAGGAAGTCGCGGGCGGCGTCGTCGTCCAGCCCCGACACGGCGGGCGGCAGGCCGACGCAGACCCGGACGACCAGCCCGTCCACGACGGTGCGCAGCGGCCCGGTCGCGGTGCCGCGGACGTCCCCGTAGCGCAGCGCCCGGACGAGCGCGGGCAGCGCCGCCATCAGGTGCGCGACGTCGGTGTCGAGCGCGGCCCGGTCGGCGAGGGCCCGCATCACGGTGGGCAGCGCGTCGCCGAGGTCGGCGAGCAGGCAGCGCTCCGCGACCGAGGTCAGCTCCGGCAGCGCCCCGGCCTGCGCCGCCATCGCCTCGGCGCGGGCCGTGGCCGCGTCCCGCACGGTCGTGCCCCACGCGCTCGCCTCGATCAGCTCGACGTCGAACTCGGGCCGCCACGCCAGCGTCCACGTCTCCCGGAACGTGCCCTTGGACCGGCTCTCGGCGGGGACTCCCCAGTCGACGTCCAGCAGCCGGAGCCGGTGCAGCAGCCGGCTGCGCTCCAGGTCGGTGGGTTTGCGCAGGTCGAGGTCCTGCTCCTTGTCGAGCGCGGACGGTTTGAGCCGCAGCCGCCGCTGTTCGGCCTGCAGGTCGCGCTGGAGCGGCACCATCGGCGTCCGGTCTGGGACGGCGCCGAGCCGCTCCCCGACCACCATCCGCTTGCGGATCAGCTCGACGGGCAGCTCGGCGCCCTCGCACAGCACCGCGCGGGTCGCCTCGGTGACCTCGTCCAGCCCGGCCAGCGGGCGGCCGCGCAGCGCGGCGAGCGTCTCCGCCAGCCGGACGGCCTCGATCACGTGCGCGGACGAGACGTGCAGGTCCTCCTCGCGCAGCACCCGCGCGGCCGCGGTGAGCCACCGCTCGATCGGCCGGTCCGGCGCCGCGAACAGGTGGTGGTACCAGCCGGGGGAGCGGACGCCCGCGCCGTAGCCGGAGCGGCCCGCCAGCCGCCCGTGCGTCCACGGCACCCACGTCATCGCGATCCTCGTCTTCGGCAGCCCGCGCAGCGTCCGGTCGTCGTGCGTCGCGGGGACCTTCGCGCGCAGGGCCGGGACGTGCCAGGCGCCGCAGACGACCGCGACCCGCTCGAACCCCTCCTTGACGGTGCGGCGCACCGTCCGGCGCATGTGCGCCTCGCGCTGCTCCTCGCGCGGGTCGGCGCGCGAGGGCTCCACGGCGTCGCGCAGCTCCGCCATCGCCTCGGCGATCGCCGGGAACGGCGACGGGCCCTCGTGGCGGTGCTCGACGACGTCGTCCCACCAGCGTTCGGCGTCGTCGTAACCGGCGGCCTTCGCCAGCGTCCCGAGCGGATCGAGCCGCACGTCCTCCTCCGGCCGCTCGCCGTCGTCCCGTGCCGGCCGCTCGTCCTCGTCCCGCTCCGCCGGGACGAGCTGGTTCGCGGCGGGAAGGTCGCAGAACCGGACGGCCGCGCCCGCCGCCAGCCCGTACCGGATCGCCTGCCACTCCGGACTGAACTCCGCGAACGGCCAGAACGCGGCCTTGCGATCGCCCTTGTCCGCAGCGCCACCGGACGGCCCGGCGGGGGAGTAGGCCAGCAGCGCGACCGGCGGCACCATGCCGGCGTCGCCGGCCAGCTCCACGATCGCGTCGGCCTCCGGCGGGCCCTCGATCAGCACCGCGTCCGGACCGAACTCCTCCAGCGCGCCGCGCAGCGCCCGCGCGGAACCCGGCCCGTGATGGCGGATCCCGAAGACCTCGACCCGTCCGGCCGTCAAGACACCTCCCGGCAGGCGCGGTAGAAGTCCCGCCATTCCGGCCGGTCCCGCACGACGGCCTCCAGGTACTCCTGCCACACCACCCGGTCCGACACCGGGTCTTGGACGACGGCCCCGACGATGCCGCCCGCCACGTCCGCCGCGCGCAGCACCCCGTCGCCGAAGTGCGCCGCGAGCGCCAGCCCGCTGGTGATCACCGAGATGGCCTCGGCGGTGCTCAGCGTCCCGCTCGGCGACTTCAGCTTGGTGCGGCCGTCGGCGGTCAACCCCGAGCGCAGCTCCCGGAACACGGTGACGACCCGGCGGATCTCCTCCAGCCCGGCCGGCGCCTGCGGCAGCTCCAGCGACGCGCCGATCCGGTCCACCCGCCGCGCGACGATGTCGACCTCCTCCTCGGCGGTGTCGGGCAGCGGCAGCACCACCGTGTTGAACCGCCGGCGCAGCGCGCTGGACAGCTCGTTCACGCCCCGGTCGCGGTCGTTCGCGGTCGCGATGACCGTGAACCCCTTGCGCGCCTGCACCTCGGTGCTCAGCTCGGGGACCGGCAGCGTCTTCTCCGACAGCACCGTGATCAGAGCGTCCTGCACGTCGGACGGCATGCGGGTCAGCTCCTCGATCCGCGCCACCGACCCGCGCCGCATCGCCCGCATCAGCGGGCTCTCCACCAGCGCCTTCTCCGACGGGCCCTCCGCCAGCAGCCGCGCGTAGTTCCAGCCGTAGCGGATCGCCTCCTCCGCCGTCCCGGCCGTGCCCTGCACCAGCAGCGTCGAGTCGCCGCTGATCGCCGCGGCGAGATGCTCCGCCACCCACGTCTTCGCGGTGCCGGGCACGCCGAGCAGCAGCAGCGCCCGGTCGGTCGCGAGCGTCGCCACCGCGACCTCCACCAGCCGCCGCCGGCCCACGTACTTCGGCGTGATCACCGTGCCGCCGGGCAGCTCGCCGCCGAGCAGGTAGGTGGTGACGGCCCACGGCGACAGCCGCCAGCCCGGCGGCCGGGGCCGGTCGTCGTGCTCGGCCAGCCGCGCCAGCTCGCCGGCGTACTCCTGCTCGGCGTGCGGGCGCAGCACCCCGGCGGGCACGGGGTCTCCGGTCACGGGTTCGGTCACTGGGCGAGCTCCTTCAGCATCTCTTCGCGGAAGCGCAGGGTGGCGATCAGGGCGGTCACGGCGCGCGGGACGGGCCGTTCCGGCTCGTCGGGCGGGCGCCGCGCGGTGAGCTCCTCCAGCCGGGACGCGGCGGACGGGTCGAGCCGCTGCTCGGCGAGCCGGCACAGCTGGGTGAGGGCGTGCTCGTCGCGGCGCCCGCCGGGCGCGCCGCTCCGCCCGGCGGACGCGGCGAGCGTGGCGACCACGGCGGCGGCGAGGTCGCCGGCCCAGGGCCCGGGCACCCGCTCCAGGACGAGCAGCATGTCGGACCGGCCCTCCACCCAGCGGATCAGGCCGGCCGCGGCGGCGTCGCGCTCGCCGGCCGGCAGGACGGCCAGCAGGTCGGCGAGCGCGCCCGGCTCGTCCACCATGACGCCGCCCTTCAGCAGCGCCCGCGCCCACGCCGTGTCGTGCTGCTTCAGCGCGGCCCGCGCCCACCCGATGTGCACGTCGCGCGCGTCGCCCGCGTCGTGGTGCGGGGACGGCTCCCCGGCGGCCGTCCCGATGGGCAGGCACACGATCTCCATCGGCGGCAGCCCGAACAGGTCCGTCCAGGTGCCGAGCGGGGTGCGGGCGAGGATCTCGCGCAGCCACGCCGCCCGCGTGCCCACCGGGCCGCCGCCGCCTCCGGGCGCGAACGATCCGCTGGGATGGAACGGGACGCCGTCGCGCGCCATCTCCTCGTCGTGCGCCTTGGGCGGCTCCACCATGATCCATGTCTGCTCGCGGCCCCGCACGGTGCGGACCCGCGGGGTGAGGCAGGCGCGGGCGCGCTCGGCCATCCGCCGCCCGTACGCCGAGCCGGGCAGCCGCGCGAGCAGGTCGGCGGCGAGCTGCCGGACGTCCTTGCCGCGGTCCTCCAGCGCCGCCTCCAGGAACTCCTCGTCACCGGGCGACAGCCCCGCCCGGAACGTCGCCAGGAACGCGGCGCGGTCGGGCGCCGGCTCCTGCGCCCAGGTCTCCCGCAGCGCCTCGCGGGCGGCGGCGGGGCCGGTGCGGCGCAGCCCGGTCAGGTACGCGGCCCGCTGGTTGCGGGTGCCGGTCCGCCACACCTCGGCGCCGCCCGGATCGTCGCCCGCGCCGACCAGGTAGGCCCAGTCGGTGTTGCGCAGGGCCAGCCAGACGCCGCGCCGCCCGGCGGCCCGGGTGATCGACGGGCGCAGCATCCGGTCACCGCGGCCCCGCTCGAGCAGTTCGGGCAGCAGCCGCGGCGGCACCCGCAGCCCGCGCGCCGCCGCCGCGTCCAGCCACTCCGGCAGCACCTGGACGTGCTCGCCGCGCAGGATCAGCCCGAGCCGGGCGGCCGCCGCCGGCGGGACGACCGGCGCGTCCTCGGCGGGCGCCGGGGCGATCAGTTCGGGGGCGCCGTGCCCGGGCAGGCGGCCCGCCCGCCGCGCGACGGTCAGCACCGCCGCCTGGTCGAGCAGCCGGCCCGCCTTGTCGCCGTCCCGGCCGCCGGGCGCCTCGGGCAGGACGGGCGGGTCACGGCGCTCGGTGCCGAGGAGCGCGGCGGTGACGTGCTCGTTCCAGCCGCTCACAGCAGCACGCCTCCCTCGTCGGCCTGCCAGACGGCCAGGGGCCGCAGCCCCTCGGGCGTCCATTCCCCGGCGAACGTGACGGGCCCGCCGCCGGACACCGCCAGCAGCCGCCACGGGTCCGCCATCCGCAACGGCAGCGAATCGCCCGCCTCGTCGACCACGTGCAGCCCGTTCCCCTGCGTGCGCGCGAGACGCACGCCTTCCAGTGTCGCGGGCCAGCGTTCCAGCCAGGGGTCGTTCGCCAGCGCGGCGGCGTGCTCGTCCAGGAACCCGGCGACGGACGTCCCGGCGGGCGCCGCCGCGACGGCGGGGCCGTGGCGTTCGGCGACCAGCGCCCGCAGCGGCTGGGCGCCCGGGTAGAAGGCCAGCTCCGCGTCCACCTCGGTGCCCACGACCAGCGACGCGTCGAGCGGCGCGCCGGGCGCGGCGAACGACAGCACCAGCGCGGGCCGCCCCGTCTCCCGGCCCCGCAGCCACACCCGGCGCGTGGTGAGCTGGTCCTGCGCGGTGTCGCGCGACCCGGTCGCGCACCAGCGGTCGCGGACGCGCTCGCCGTCGCGCACCACCTCGTCCTGCGGGACGGTGAACCCGACCCGGGAGCGGACGGTGTCGCGCAGCCCGGCGGGCAGCGCGGCACGCCGCCCGTAGGCCCGGACGAGCAGCCGCAGCAGCGCGTACTCCTCCAGCAGCCGGTCGGGCCAGCCCGGCTGCCGGGGGATCGCGGCGAGCGCCCTGACCTGCCCCGACAGCGCGCCGGCCTGCGCGTCGACGAGCCGCCGCGCGGCGTCGTCCCACAGCCCGTAGGGCGCCTTCTCCGCCTGCGCGAGCCCGTGCGCCACCTGGTCGCGCAGCCACTGGTCGAGCTCGGCGAGGCCGTCCTCGACCCGGCGCTCGCGCCGCTCGACCGTCTTCGGGTCGCGCGCCTTCGCGGCCGGCGCCGCCGTGCGCTCCTGCGCCCTTCCGGCCCGCTCGCGGCGCTGCCCGACCCACTCGGCGGCCCAGCCGGGACGCGCGCCGGACGCGACCGTCCCGTCCGACCAGAGGAGCAGCAGGCCGAGGACGTGCTTGCACGGGATCTTGCGGCTCGGGCACGAGCAGCGGAACGCCGGCCCGGCCAGGTCGGCGCACGCCCGGTAGACGCTCGCGCCGCTGCCCTGGCACTCGCCCCAGACCGCCTCGTCGTCGCAGCCCGTCCCGCCCCACCGGGCCGGCCAGGCGATGCCCTCGGCCGCCTTCGCGGACGCCGCGTCCGGCGCCAGCCCGGCGACCCGCCCCCGATCCCATCGACCGCTCACACCACGAAACTATCCGCCTGGTCCGACAATCCCCGCGTGACGTTCCTGCGCGGCGGCCGGGTCACCGGCCGAGTGCGGGCAGGTGGACGGAGACGTCCGGGAACAGGAGCGCGCCGCCGGCGAGGAGGGCGACGAGCGCGGTGGCGCCGAACAGGCTGACCCAGGCCAGGCCGGGCACGCCGGTGAGGTGGGCGAGCTGGTCGGCGTCGGAGCTCGGCGCCATGTGCCGGGTGCGCATCCGCTGCAGCTCGACCACCGGGCGGGTCGCGGCGAGCAGCAGGAACCAGGCGGCCAGGTAGGCGAACCCGGCCTGCACCTCGGCGCCGCCGAACCACGACACCAGGAAGACGACCGCGCCGGTGGCGACCACCGACAGCGCGCCGTAGGCGTTGCGGATCATCACCAGCATCGCGGCGAGCAGCGCGAGGGTGAACCAGAGCATCAGCGTGATGCGGCCGCCGGCCAGCAGCAGCGCGAAGAACAGGCCGAGCAGCGGCGGCGTCACGTAGCCGGCCATCGCGGTGAAGATCATGCCGGGGCCGTGCGGCTTGCCGCGCGAGACCGTGACGCCCGAGGTGTCGGAGTGCAGCTTGATGCCGTCCAGCTTGCGGCCGGTGACCAGCGCGACCAGCGCGTGCCCGCCCTCGTGCGCGATCGTCACCGTGTTGCGGGCGACCCGCCAGGTGGGCCCGTGCAGCACCGCGGCGAGGGCGACGGCGCCGACGAGGACGACCAGCCACCACGGGGGGTCCGGCTGCGTTCCCGTCACCCGGTTCCACAGGTCGGCGATGCTTGCGTGTTCCACGTCCACCTCGGGGGTCGTCGTCGGGGAGATGCCCAACATTAGGACGTCGCGGATAACGTTCGCGTTCGGTTAGGTACGCACCGAACACGGCGGTTGCGGGCCGCCGCCCGCCCCGCGCCGCGGCTACTCGCGGGTAACCCCGGCGATATCGCGATTCGCCAGGTCGGATGTGACGAATCCCCTTACGGTGTGACCCGCACAGTCGTTAGGGTGCCCATCGCGCCGAGGTTCCCAGGCTCTTCCGGCGCAGGGCCCCCGCCCGCCGGCGCCGTCGGCGGCGCGGCGGGGACGGCGCCGGCCGCAAGGTGCCACCGCGAGTTCCGGAGCGGGTGGCCCCGGTGCGACGAGAGGTGACGGGGATTGAGCGGGGATCGATCCCCCGCGCGGGACGCGGGCCCGCGCGGGTTTCTCAGGCATTTCCGGCGCGACCGGTTCACCGGCCAGCTGGCGATCGGCCTCGCCGGCGTGCTCTGCGTGAGCGCGCTCGTCTACGGGGTCGGGACGGCGAGCGCCAAGTACCGGCTCGCCGACGTCGGCGCCTGGTTGAACGCGAGCGCCAAGGGCCTGGTCGTGCACGCCAACGGGCTGGCCGGCAAGGTCGACGGCAAGGCGGCCGTCGTCCCGCAGATGCGCGGCCACCACATCAAGGTCGTCCAGGACGGCGCGACGGTGCTGCTCGTCGACACCGACACCGGCGTGGTCAGCCGGATCGACCCGTCCCAGCTGAAGATCACCACGAGCCGGGCGGCGGGCGGCGCCGGCCTGCAGGTCCTCGCCGGCTCCGGCACCGCCTACACCATCGACTCCGTCAAGGGCCTCGTCCAGCGGATCGACCCGGTGAGCCTCGCGCCGATCGGACCGTCCGCCACGCTCACCGCGCCGCTCGGCCAGGCCGGCATCGACGGCGCGGGGGGCCTGTGGGTGCCGGTCCCGCAGAACGGGCAGGTCGTCCCGGTCCGCAACGGCCGGCCGGCGACGCCCGTGACCGCCGGGCGCGCCGGCGACCGGCTCGCCCTCACGATCGCCGCCGGGACGCCCGTCATCGTCGACAGCACCTCCGCCGCGGCGCTCGTCGTGCGGCCCGAGGGCGTCCAGCGCGTCACCCTGCCCGCACAGGTCTCGAAGGCCCCCGACGGGGTCCGGGTCCCGCCGGTCGCCGACGGCCAGATCGTCCCGATCCTCGGCGCGGGCGGCTCGCTGTACCTGCTCGACGCCGGCGCCGGACGGGTCGAGTCCGTCGCGCTGCGCGTCCCGCACCACGCGTTCGAGGCGCCGCACGTCCTCGGGCCCCGCGTCTACCTGCCCGACCGGACGGCCGGGCGGCTGCTGGTGTTCAACACCGACCGGGGCGCCTGGGAGGCGCCGATCACCGCGTCCCGGCCCGGCGGCACGATCGAGGTCATCACCCGCGACCACATGCTCTGGGTCAACGACCCCGAGGGCTCCACCGCGCTCGCCCTCGACCCGAACGGCGCGATCAAGCACGTCCAGAAGTACGCCGACCACGTGCCGGGCGGCGCCCGCCGCCCCCTCCCCGTCCGCGCCGGCCCCGGCGACGGCAACGGCAACCGGAACGGCGGCGGCCCCGGCCACGGCGGCGGCGACCCCCTCCCGCCGTCCGGGCGGCCCCCGCGGCCGCCCGCGAAGCAGGACCCGACCGCGCCCGACCCGCCGACGCCCATCGCGTCCGGCGACAACGGCTCGATCAAGGTGCGGTTCACGCCCGCCGTCCAGCCGCAGGGCGTCTACCCGGTCGGCCGCTTCGTCCTGCTGGGCGCCGACGACCGGCCCGTCAAGGGCGCGACGCCCGCGCAGTTCCCGGGGAGCGCGCAGAGCGGCACGTTCACGGTCGGCGGCCTCGAATGCGACGGCACCACGCACCGCTTCAAGGTGGCGGCCGAGTACAAGGGCAAGAACGGCGGCACGGCGTACAGCCCGTCCGGCGTGGTCGGCGCCACCGCCTGCACCGCCCCCGGCCCGCCCACCGCGCTCAAGGCGGCCGGCGTCAACCACGGCGCCCAGCTGACCTGGGCCAAGGCCGCCGGCTACGACGTCACCTACGTGATCGGTTCCCCGTCCGGGACCACCACGACGACGGGCACATCGAAGACCGTCACGGGCCTCACCAACGGAACCACGCCGATCACGATCACTGTGACCTCGCACAACGGAGCGGGCGACTCGACGCCGGTGAGCACATCGGTCACCCTCGACCCGGCTCAGCACACCAACGTCTACAACGGCCACCACAACGACAACACGACCACGACCCTGCATACGGCAGCAGGCTTGAACGCGCCGGACGACGGCAAGTTCCCCCAGGGATTCACAGGGTCGGTGACCGTCATCTGCCAGGTTCAGAGTGATTCGGTCACCGACCTCAACGACCCCAGCCTCAAGAGCGGCATCTGGGACAAGATCAACTACGGCGGGCGGGAGCGCTGGGTCAGCGACCTCTATGTGACGACGCCGAATTCCGATGCCGGGGCCTTCTCCTCGCCGACCGTCTGGGGGTGCACCTGATGACCGAGAACGCCGCAGCGGATCCCGAGGCGCTCGCGGGGCGGTTCTCGCAGATGTTCGCGGCGCTGGTGCAGAACATCGAGCGGGTCGTCCGCGGCAAGCGGGAGAAGGTGGAGCTGGCGCTGGTCTGCCTGCTGGCGGAGGGGCACCTGCTCGTCGAGGACGTGCCGGGCGTCGGCAAGACGACCCTCGCGCGGGCGCTGTCGGCGTCGGTGGAGGCGCAGTGGGCGCGCATCCAGTTCACCCCCGACCTGCTGCCGAGCGACATCACCGGGGTGTCGATCTACAACCAGGGGACGAACGGGTTCGAGTTCCACGCCGGGCCGATCTTCGTGAACCTGGCGGTCGCCGACGAGATCAACCGGGGGTCGCCGAAGACGCAGTCGGCGCTGCTGGAGGTCATGGAGGAGCGCCGGGTGACCGTGGAGGGGACGCCGCATCCGGTGCCGCGCCCGTTCATGGTGATCGCGACGCAGAACCCGGTCGACATGGACGGCACGTACCCGCTGCCGGAGGCGCAGCTCGACCGGTTCCTGATGCGCATCTCGATGGGGTACCCCGACCATGAGGCGGAGGTGGCGCTGCTGGCGGGCGCGCCGACCGGCGCGATGCTGGACCGGCTGCCGCCGGTGCTGGGCCGCGAGGACCTCGCCCGCATGATCGACTTCGCGCAGCGGCTGCACGTCGCGCCGCCGCTGTACGACTACGTGGTCCGGGTGGTGGCGGCGACCCGCGACCACCCTGACCTGCGGCTCGGCGCGAGCCCGCGGGCGAGCGTGGCGCTGCTGCGCGCGGCGCGGGTGCGGGCGGCGGCGGCCGGCCGGTCCTACATCGTCCCGGAGGACGTGAAGGTCCTGGCGGCGCCGGTGATCGCGCACCGGCTGATCGTGGCGCCGGAGGCGGAGCTGCGCGGGCGCACCGGCCCCGACGTGGTCGGGGAGGCCCTGGCGAACGTGCCGACACCGCAGGCCGCAGGGGTCTGAGGTGCTGACGCCGCTCGGATGGGGGACGGCGGCCGCGTCGGCGGTGCTGTACGCGGCGGGCTGGTGGCTCGGCTACCCGGAGCCGGCGATGCTGGCGGTCGCGGGGCTCGCGGCGGTGGCGGCGGCGGTGCTGTGGACGCTGCCGGGCCCGAAGCTGACGGTCCGCCGGGACATCGCGCCGGTGAGGGTCGCGCGCGGCGATCCGGCGGTGGGCGTCCTGCACGTGACGAACGAGGGCCGCGCCGTCCGCGGGCTCAGCGCGCGGGACGCGGCGGGCCCGGCGGACGTGGCGGTGGACGTCCCGAGGCTCCGCGCGGGCGGGACCCGCAGCGTGACCTACCGGCTGCCGACCGGGCGGCGCGGAGAGATTCCGGTGGGGCCGCTGCGGCTGGTCCGGGCGGACCCGCTGCGGCTGGCGCGCCGGGTGCGCGAGTACGGGACGCCGCGCACGCTGCTGGTGCGGCCGCGGACGGTGCCGCTCGCCCCGCTGCCGTCGGGCCGCGCGCACCATCTGGAGGGGCCGACCAGCGACCGGTCCCCGGCGGGGACGGCGACGTTCCACGCGCTGCGCGAGTACGTGATCGGCGACGAGCTGCGGCACGTCCACTGGAAGTCGTCGGCGCGGACGGGGACGCTGATGGTCCGGCAGCTCGTGGACGCGAGCCTCCCGGTGACGACGGTGGTGCTGGACGCGCGGCCGGAGGCGTGGCCGGAGCCCGACGACTTCGAGCTGGCGGTGGACGCGGCGGCGTCGGTGGCGGCGGGCGCCGCGTCGGCGACCTTCCCGGTGCGGGTGCTGACCGGGGCGGGGCCGGTGGCGGACACGCGCGGCGGGCCGGGCGACGCCGAGGCGCTGCTGGACCGGCTCACCGCCGTCGCGACCGAGCCGGGCCCGCGGTCGGCGGTGGACGCGGCGCGCCGCGTCCCCGCGGGCGGTTCGCTGGTCGTGATCACGCGGGACGGCGGCGACCTGGGCCGGGTCGCGTCGGTGCGGAGCCGGTTCGACCGGGTCGTGGTGCTGCGGGTGCGGCCGGAGCGGCCCGCGCCGGCGCCGGCCGGCGTGCACGTGGTCGACGTCGGTGACCTGGACGGCCTCGCGGAGGCGTGGCGGCGGATCGGGAGCGCCCGGTGACCCGGTACGCCTCGCTCGCCGTGACGGCGTGCCTGTGCGCCGTCGCGGGGCTGGCGTTCCAGCGGGTGTTCGGGCTCGGGCCGGTGCTGCCGGTCGCGGTGGTCGCCGCGGTCGTTCCGACGGTGCTCGCGGGCCTGCTGTCAGGGCCGCGCAAGGGCGGGCGCCCGTGGCCGCTGTGGACGTCGCTGGTGCTGACCGTGGTCGCGTGGGCGGGCACGGCGGCGGTGACCGTGCTGCGGCCGGCGCTGGGCGACGGGACGTTCCCGCAGACGCTGCGGGAGGGGGTGCTCGGCTCGTGGAAGTCGATCCTCACCACGCTGCTGCCCGCCCCGGCGAAGCCCGAGTACCTCGTCCTGGTCCACGCGCTGGTGTGGCTGGCGGCGTTCGCGTCCGCCGAGATCGCGCTGCGGACGCCGCTGCGCGCGCTGCCGGCCGTCCCGCCGCTCGGCGTGTGGGCGGCGGCGCTGCTGCTCGGCGTGGACGGCCCCGGTTCTAACCTGCCGCTCGCCGCCGCCACCGTCGTGCTGGTCGCGGTGCTGGTCCTCGTCCGCGCGGACGGGCCCGCCTCCGGCCCGGCCTGGCGGCCGCTGCTGGCCGGGCTGCCCGCCGCCGCCGTCCTCGGCGCGCTCGCGCTGGCGCTCGGCCCCGTCGTGCCGGTCAGCGCCGACCCGTACGACCCGCGCGAGCAGGTGCAGGCGCCGCCGCCGCAGCAGCGCGACAGCGTCAGCCCGCTCGACCGCGTCGGCGGCTGGCTGCTCACCCCCGACCAGGTCATGTTCACCGTGCGGTCGAAGCGGACCGAGATCGAGCGGCTCGCCGTCCTCGACGCCTTCGACGGCGTGACCTGGACGTCCACCGCCCGGTTCGTCCCGACGGGGAGCCGGGTGCCCGAAGGGCCGAAGCCGCGCAAGAAGCACGGGGTAGCGCAGCGCGTCACGATCGGCGCGCTGCCGGGCGTGTACGTGCCCGCGCCGGACCGCCCCCGCGAGGTGGACGGCCTCGGCGTCGTCGTCGACCCGGCCGGCGGCGCGCTCGCCGCCGCGAAACCGCTGCGGCCGGGGCAGGCCTACACGGTCTCCTCCGAGGTCCCCGAGTGGTCGGCGGACGACCTGGCCGGCGCGGGCGTCGCCGACGACGCCGAGGCCCGGGCCGACCGGCGGCTGCCGTGGGGGCCGGGCGCGACGAGGCCGCCCGTCCAGCTCGCCGAGTTCCGCGGGTTCGCGCAGGCCGCGACGCAGGGCGCGGCGTCCCCGATCCAGAAGGCGGCGATGCTCGCCGAGTACCTCAAGCGGTACGCCAGGTACGACGTGACCGCGCCGCCCGGGCACGGCTACCGGCAGCTCGACTACTTCCTCGGCGAGGGCCGGCGCGGCACGCCCGAGCACTTCGGCACCGCCTACGCGCTGCTCGCCCGCACGCTCGGGCTGCCGTCCCGCGTCGTCGTCGGCTTCGACGGAGGGAACCGCTCCGGCGACACCGTCCAGTACCGGTCCGGGGACGTGATGGTGTGGCCGGAGGTGAAGTTCGCCGGGCTCGGCTGGGTCCGGTTCAACCCGCTGCCCGACAGCGCGCGCCGCTCCAAGAGCAACGACTCGGTCGCGGCGGGCGAGACGGAGAAGAAGCTCGAGCAGGCGCAGAAGAACGCCGCCTCGCAGACGCGCGGCTCCGGGGCCGGCAAGACCCCGCGGAAGACGCCGCCGAAGCCCGCCGCCGCCCATGACGCGCCCGCGCCGTGGTGGGTGTTCGCGTCGCTCGCCGTCGCCGCCCTGGTCCTGGCCTACCTGCTCGCCGTCCTACTGGCGCCCGCGCTGCGCAGGCGGCGCCGCCGGACGGGCGAACCCGGCGACCGCATCACCGGCGCCTGGCACCAGGCGCTCGACCACCTCGCGGACGTCGGCCTGGCCACCGCCCGCACGCTGACCGCGCACGAGGTCGCCCGGTTCGGGGCGTCCGCCGTCGGCGAGGACGCCCGCGGCCACCTCGGGCCGCTCGCCGAGCTGGTCGACCGCAGCCGCTTCGCCCCGGCGCGGCCGGACCCGCGCGCCGCCGAGGAGGCCTGGCACCACACCGATCGGCTCGGACGCCTCGTCACCGCGAGGGCGGGCCGGCTGCGCCGGCTGCGCCGCCGCCTCCACCCCCGCTCGCTCCGCGGCCGCCGCGCGGGCGCGCGGCGGGGAGGCTGACGGCGATCTCGCCGCCGAGCACCGCGCCCGACTCCAGGGCGAGGTCGTCGCCGCTCCAGAACCGTCCCGGATCGAACCAGTTCGGGCGGCGGCCCTTCGGGAGCAGCCCCATCGCCTGGTACGTCACCGCGACGATCTCCGCGCAGAACGCCGTCTCCAGGTCCGGGTCCCGGTCGGCCGGGCGGCGGATCGGGACCCGGCCGCGCAGCCACCGGGACGCCAGCCGCGACGTGGACGGGAACGGCGTGCCGTCCAGCCGGGCCACCGCGCGCAGCGCCGCGTCCTCCATCGCCCGCGACGGCGGCGGGTCCAGCTGCCGCAGCCAGGCCCGCTGCCCGTACCGGTCGCCCCAGGTCAGCACCGCGGCGCGCAGGTCGTGCAGCTGCGCGCCGCGCCGGTGGCCGCCCGCCCACAGGTCCGGCAGCGAACGGCCGAGCTCGGCGTGCCACATCAGCGGCGGCAGATCGTCGATGACCAGGGACATGCCGACGTGGTTCACCGGGCTGTTGGTCGTCATCTGGATGGCGCGGTCGGCGACCGTGCGGCCGCGGAACAGCCACACGTCGCCGGTGCGGGTGAGGTCGGCGGCCTGGTCCAGGGTGATGCTCGTGCCCGGCATGTCGATACCGTAGCCGCATGCGGTGGTGGAGAAGGGCCGGCCTGTGGAAGGCGCTGGGCATCGCGGGGTTCCTCGGCGTGGCGGCGACGGGGGCGGTGGTCGTGCGCTCCGAGCGGCGGCGCCGCGCCTACACGCCGGAGGAGATCCGGAGCCGGCTGCACGAGCGGCTGGACCAAGCAGCGGGAGACCGGGCGGCCGGAGACGGGTCGTGACGCCGGTGCGGCGGGTCCGTGTGCCCGGTGCGGTCGACCTGGAACTCGCGTGGGAGGCCGTGTCCGGGGTGCTCGCGCCGACGCCGGTCGTGGCGTCCGGGCTCGCGCCCGGCGCGCTGCTGAAGCTGGAGACCCTCCAGCCGACCGGGTCGTTCAAGGTGCGCGGCGGGCTCGCGGCCGTGGCGGCGCTGCCGGACGGGGAGCCGGCCGTCACCGCGAGCGCGGGCAACCACGGCCTCGGCATGGGGTACGCGGCGGCGCGGTGCGGCGCGGACGTGACCGTGGTCGTGTCGACGCGCGCGTCGCGGGTGAAGGTGGACAGGATCGGTGCCTATCCGGTCCGGCTCGTCCAGCACGGCGACACCTATGACGAGGCGGAGGCGCACGCGCTGACGCTGCCCGGCCGCTACGTCTCGCCCTACAACGACCCGGCGGTCATCGCCGGGCAGGGCACCATCGGCCGGGAGCTGGACGCGCAGCTGGACGGGGAGCTCGGCGGGCCGCTCACCGTGATCGCGCCGGTGGGCGGCGGCGGGCTGCTCGCCGGGCTCAGCCTGTGGGCGCGCGGACGCGGCGACGTGCGGGTCGTCGGCGTGGAGTCGGCGGTGTCGCGCGGCGTGTCGGCGTCGGTGCAGGCCGGGCGCGTCGTCGAGGTGGAGGTCGGCGAGACGTTCGCCGACGGGCTGCCCGGCAACCTGGAGGCCGGCTGCGTGACGCCGGAGGTGATCGGGCCCGGCGCGGTGCTCACCGCCGTCACCGACGCGGAGATCCGCGCCGCGCTGCGCTGGCTGCACGCCGAGCACGGCCTGGTCGCCGAGGGCGCGGGCGCGGCGGGCGTCGCCGCGGTGCTGGCCGGGAAGGTCGAGGTCACCGGGCGTCCGGTCGTGGTGGTGTCCGGCCGCAACATCACGGTCCCGACGTACGTGGACGTCCTGGCGAACGCCTGAGATCCGGGACCTCGTCGCCGCCCGTCCGGAGCCGCTACGGCGCGGTGCGCGGACCGTGGACGCACACGGGTTGCGACCACGCCACGTCCGGGGCCTTGCCCTGGCGGAGCCGCACGACCGCGCCGACCTTGAAGCAGTAGCGGGCCTTCGGCCGCAGGCCGGGCACGGTGAAGGACCGCGCGTTCGCCGGGGCCGACTGGACCGCGGCGGTCCCGGCCGGCTGCCGCCGGACGAGCAGCGGCAGCCCGCGTGCCGCCTCCGGCAGCGTCCAGGTGAGCACCGCCGTGCGGCCGGCCGGCCGCACGGCCAGGCGGCGGGGACGGGCGGCGTTCAGCTGCGCGGCGGTCGGCGGCTGCTCCGCGCCCGCGCCCTGCTGCCCCGCGCCCTGCTGCCCCGGCGCGGCGGGCGGCGGGCCGCTCGTCGTCTCGTTCGGAGCGGGCGGGTCCCCGCCGTCGCCTTGACCGGACAGGGCGAGCGCGCCGACGCCCAGCGCCGCGCCGCCGGCCAGCGCCACCGCCGCCGCGATGATCAGCCCACGGCGGGGGCCGTTCTGCGGCGGTCCCGCCGGGAGGTCCTGCGGTGGCGGCGCGGGCGCGGTGTGCGGTGACGTGGCCGAGCCGTTCGGCTGGGGGCCGGTGGTCTCCCGCCCGCCGGCCGGCCACGCGGCGGCGGGAGGCGGGGACGGCGGCGCCGGAGACTCGGCGGGCGGTTCCGGGGTGGTCGGCGCCCAGTCCGGCACCGGCGGAGGGCCCGAACGCTCCGGGAAGGACAACCGGGACGGATGCGAGCCGGACGACGAGGAGTCCTGCAGCGGCAGCGCGGACCGCGAACCGGTCGGCTGCGGCAGGACCGACACGCCGGTGGCCGCCACGTCCGTCATCGGCAGCCCCAGCTCGCCCTGCACCTGCTGCAGCGCCTGCGCGAACTCCACCGCCGAGCCGTGGCGGTGCTCGGGCGCCTTCGCCATCGCGCGGCCGATGACCTCGGCGACCGCCGGAGGCACGTCCGGGCGCGGGATCGGCGGGGGCGGGTCGTTCAGGATCCGCAGCATCAGCGGCGCGATGCCCTCGCCGGGCGGCCCCTTGAACGCCGGGCGCCCGGCCAGCAGCTGGTACAGCGTCGAGCCGAGCGAGTAGATGTCGGCGCCGACCCCGGGCGGCCTTCCCTCCAGCACCTCCGGCGCGGCGTGGTGCGGGGTGAACGCCTGGGTGTGCGTGGCGTCGAACGAGTCGACCAGCCGGGCGATGCCGAAGTCGGCCAGCGCCGGCTCCCCGTACCGGGAGACCAGCACGTTCTGCGGCTTGACGTCGCGGTGCAGCACGTCGGTCTCGTGCGTGGCGGCCAGGGCGCCCGCCATCTTCACCCCGATCCGCAGCGTCTCGGCGACCGGCAGCGGCCCCTCCCGCGCGAGCCGGTCGGTGAGCGCGCCGTGCTCGAAGTACTCCATCGCGATGTAGGGGCGGCCGGAGCGGGCCGTCCCGGTGTCCAGCACGGTCACGATGTTCGGATGCCCCGACAGCCGTCCGGTGATCTTGCATTCGCGCTGGAAGCGGCGCATCGCGGCGTCGTCGACCGAGCTGATCGACAGCACCTTCAGCGCCACCATCCGGTCCAGCCGCTCCTGGTGCGCGCGGTAGACCACGCTGAAGCCGCCCTCGCCGACCTGCTCCAGCACGCGGTAGCCCGGGACGTCCTCGGTCATGGGCGGGGGGTCCTTCTCCTGCTCGTCCGGTGGTGCGCACCATCGCGGCGGGGGCGCGAGCGGCGGCCGGGGAGTCCCCGGAGGCCAACAGCGTAGTACGGGGACGAATCGGGCGCGGGTGGTCTCGCGTCACCGCGCCCGCGCGCGCCCGCCTCTCGCCGCTTCCGTACCGAAATGGCGCGACATTTCTTTTGGCCTTCCTCATCGTTGCCCCAATTCCGCTCCACCGCGCGGCGGTGCCGCCTAACCTCGGTCTTCGCGATGCGAGGAACGCCGCGTCAGGAGAAGGGGGAGCAGCCCGCCGTGACGGAGGATGTCATTGCGAGCCGGGTGCGGGAATCGCCGCCCGCGAAATCGGATTACGGAAATCTCGTCCGGATGGCGTATTTCGTTCTGCCGGGCCGCGGGAAGCGCGTCTACCGGCTGGCGATCGCCCGCCGGATCGTGGACGGCACCGCCCGCGGGCCCCGCGACCGCACCGCGCCCGGCCTCGCCCGCCGCCGCACCCGCGTGCTGCGCCGGGCGCTGCGCCCCTCCCGCCGGCTGCAGATCGGCCTCGGCCCCTGGCTGCGCGCGCTGCCCGCGCGGCTGCCCGACCCGGCGCTGACCGCCGCGCTCGCCGAGCTCGACCCGCACGTCCGCGTCGCCTACGTGCTGCTGCGCATCGAGGGCCTGCCCAAGTACGCCGTCCGCGACCAGCTCCGGGAGCTGCGGGTGCGCGACCCGTGGGCGGTCATCGACGCCGCCTGTGCCGTGGCGATCCCCGTCCCGCGCCGCGCCGAGCGCTTCGACCCCGCGCACCTGCGGCCCGTCCGGACCCGGTCCGTGCTGCCGCTGGCGACCGCCGCCGTCCTCACCGCCGGGCTGGTCGCCGTCCTGGCCCACACCGGTTCGAGCGGCCCCGGCGGCACCCGCCCCGCCGCCGTCCGCGACCTGCGGCTCGTCCCGGCGGCGCCGTCCGCCCGGGCCGGCGGGGCGCGCACCCTCGACGCCTGGCCCGCGCGCGGCGACCTCACCGGCGACCGGGCGTTCCTCGACCGCGCCGCCGCCGCATGGGCCGCCGCCAAGGGCGACCGCGAGCCCGGCGGCCGCACCGCCCAGCTGCTCTACGCCGGCCGCGCCGGCGGCGCGCCGCTCGCGCTGATGCGGCGCGGCGACCGCATCGCCCGCTACACCGCCGCCGGCCTGGACGTCGCCACCGCCGGCACCGACCCGTCCGCCCCGATCGCCCTCGGCGGCGGACGCTACCTCCTCGCCCCCGGGAACCCCGCGCCCCGGGCCCTGGACGGCACCGGCCTGCCCGTCCGGGACGGCGTCGTCGCGCCCGCGCCCGCCCGCACGCCCTGCGGCCGGGGCCCGCTGTTCCACCTCGGCGACCGCACGTTCGGCGACCTCGGCGGCGCGCGCGCCGCCGTCCTCACCTTCCACTCGCCCGCCTACGAGCCGTCCGGACGCCCGTCCCCGCCCGCCCGCCTCGGCCCCGGCGCGCTGAAAGCATGGAGCCGCCTCGGCTGCCTCGGACCGGCGCGGCATCGGCCGGTCACCGGCGCGATGGCCTGGAACTTCTGGTCCGGGACGCTCCCGCACGGCGGCGCGTCCGCCGACTGGTTCTGCACCCGCACCGCCTACGCGGACGGCGCTGCGGACGGCACGTCCGCGCTCCTCGCCCGCAAGGCCTACGCCACCGGCGCCTGCGACGCCCGGCGCCCGGTGGCCGGCACCTGGTGGCAGGCCCCGTCCGGCCGCTGGTACTACCTCGCCGCCGCCGGAGCCGGGCTCGTGCCGCGCGCGCGGGGGCCGATCGGCACGCCCGCGGTCGCGCACCGGCTGCTCGTCGCCCCGCCGGAGCGCCGCCCCGGCGCCCCGGTCGCCCTCACCGCCGCGCCCCGCTGAACGGGGCCGGTCAGAAGCCACTTACTCCGGTCGGGCACACTAGGGTTACCGAACGGGATTCAGGGTGTCGGGCCGAAAGGGGTCGCAGATGGGCAAGGGGCCGCTCTCCGGAGTACGGGTGATCGAGCTGGCCGGGATCGGGCCCGGGCCGTTCGCCGCGATGCTGCTGGCCGACCTCGGCGCCGAGGTGATCCGCGTCGACCGCGCCTCCGCGGTGCGCGGCGAGGCCGCCGGCGGCACCGACTTCAGCAACCGCGGCAAGCGGTCGATCGGCGTCGACCTCAAGAGCGAGAAGGGCAAGGAGGTCGTGCTCCGCCTCGCCGAGAAGTCCGACATCCTGCTCGAGGGCTTCCGGCCCGGCGTCACCGAGCGCCTCGGCCTCGGCCCGGACGACTGCCTCGCCCGCAACCCCCGCCTCGTCTACGGCCGCATGACCGGCTGGGGCCAGGAGGGCCCGCTCGCGCAGACCGCCGGCCACGACATCGGCTACATCGCCATCACCGGCGCCCTGCACGCCATCGGCCGCGCCGGCGGCCCCCCGCAGGTGCCGCTGAACCTGCTCGGCGACTTCGCCGGCGGCAGCATGTACCTCGTCGTCGGCGTCCTCGCCGCCCTCCTGGAGGCCAAGACCAGCGGACGCGGCCAGGTCGTCGACACCGCGATCGTGGACGGCGCCGCCCACCTGTCCACCTTCATCCACGGCTTCCTCGCCGGCGGCATGTGGCAGGACCAGCGCGGCGTCAACTTCCTCGACACCGGCGCCCCCTGGTACGACGTGTACGAGACCGCCGACGGCGGGCACATGGCGGTCGGCGCGATCGAGCCGCAGTTCTACGCCGAGTTCGTCCGCCGCCTCGGCATCGACACCGAGGGCCTGCCCGACCAGCAGGACCGCGCCGGCTGGCCCGAGCTGCGCGAGCGCTTCGCCGCCGCGTTCAAGGCGAAGACCCGCGACGAGTGGACCGAGGTTTTCGTGCCCAGCGACGCGTGCGTGGCGCCCGTCCTGTCGATGAACGAGGCCAAGGAGCACCCCTTCAACACCGCCCGCGACGTGTTCCCCGAGCGCTCTGGCCACCGCCAGCCCGCTCCCGCGCCGCGCTTCTCCCGCACCGCCACCGACACCGACGGCCTGCCCGTCCTGCCCGGCGGCCAGACCCGCGCCGTCCTGGAGGACCTCGGGTTCGAGGACGTCGACGCCCTCCTCGCCGACGGTGCCGTCGCCCAGGCCTGACACCCGCGAAGGGCGCCCGGCGGGAAACCCGCCGGGCGCCTTCGCGCGTCAGCGCCTTTCCTGTCGGGAGCCGCGCCGCAGCGTGATGGACATGACGTCGCTCGGGCCGTCCAGTTCCAGGCGGTGCCAGCGGCCCCGGGGCACGATCACCGCGCTGCCCGCCGGGAGCCGGACCATCTCCTCCTCGCCGCCGGGCTCCTCGGGCTGGAAGTACATGCGGAACCCGCCGCCGGCCAGGCAGCAGACCGCCTCCTCGGCCGCCGGGTGCACCTCCCAGTGGTCGGAGTGGACGTCCGCGTCGGTCTCGACGTGGAACGCCGCCACCTGCCAGCCGCCGTCGTCGGTGGTCATGCGGCGCACGGCGCTGTTCACCCCGCCGTCGGGGTAGAAGTTGAGGGCGAGGGCGAACATCTCGATCGGCTGCGTCATGACGGTGTTCCTTCCAGTCGGTTCTCCGCCGGAGCGGCGGACGGTACGGGCGCGGCCTTCCGTCGGTGGGGGAGTGCCAGCGCGACGAGCGCGGCCAGCACGAACAGGGCCGCTGAGACGGTGAGGCTCAGCGCGTAACCGCCGTTCAGGGCGGACGGGGACGTCGCGTCGCCGGTGCGGTGGGCGGCGACCGTGGCGAGGGCGGCCAGGCCGACGCAGCCGCCGAGCTGGCGGGAGCTGTTGAGCAGCCCCGAGGCCGTCCCGGCCTCCCGCGCCGCGACCCCGGTGGTCGCCGCGGCGGCGACCGGGGCGAGCACGAGCCCGATGCCGACGCTGCCGACCACCGACGGGCCGAGCACGTCGGTGACGAAGCCGCCGTCCGGGCTGATCCGGGTGAACCAGGCCAGGCCCGCGGCGGCGAGCAGGCTGCCCGGCACCAGCGCCGCGCGGGGCGAGCGGTTCCCGGCGACCCGGGTCGCGAGCAGCGTGCCGAGCACGACGCCCGCCGAGAAGGGCAGGAAGGCCAGGCCGGTCTCCGCGGCGCCCATGTGCAGCACCTGCTGCATGTAGAGGGAGACGAAGTAGAACGCGGCGAACTGGCCCGCCGCCGCCAGGAAGACGATCAGGTTCGCGCCCGCCACCCACCGGCCGCGCAGCAGGCCGAGCCGGACGATCGGCGCGCGGACCCGGGCCTCCACGGCGACGAAGGCGGCGAGGAGCAGGGCGGCGGCGCCGAGGCAGGCGAGGGTCGCCGGGGCCGTCCAGCCGACGGCGTCGGTGCGCACCACGCCGAAGACCAGCAGCCCGAACCCGGCGGTCGCCAGCACCGCGCCGGGGACGTCCATCCGCTCGCGCGGGCCCGTGCGCGCGGGGGCGGCCACGCCCGCCGGGACGAACGCGAGGGTGAGCGCGACGAAGGGCAGGTTGACCAGCATCACCCAGCGCCAGCCCGCGTACTCGGTGAGCACGCCGCCCGCGAGCACGCCGAGGGCGCCGCCCGCCGCGTTCATCGCGCTCCACACGCCGAGGGCGCGCACGCGCGCGCGGCCTTCGGTGAACGTGGTGGTCAGCAGGGCCAGCGAGGCCGGTGCCGCCGCGGCGGCGCCGAGGCCCTGGCCGGCGCGCGCCGCGACGAGCTGCCACGGCGCCTGGGCGAGCCCGCCGGCGAGCGAGCACAGCCCGAACACGAGCAGGCCGAGGACGAACATCCGGCGCCGTCCGTACAGGTCGCAGGCCCGGCCGCCGAGCAGCAGGAACCCGCCGAAGGCGAGTGCGTAGGCGTGGACGACCCAGGACAGGTCGACCGGTGCGAAGCCGAGGGCGGTCCGGATCGCCGGGAGTGCGACGTTCATCACCGCCATGTCCAGCGCGAAGACGAACTGGGCGACGCAGGCCGCCGCCAGCACCGCCCCGGGGCGCGCCCGTTCTTTTTTATACATGTATAAAAACTAACCGGCGGCGGCCCCGGCTGTCGAGTCCGCGATGATGGGGGGCATGCCGCAACCGTCCGCCCAGCGGGGCAGGCCGCCCCGGATCTCCCGCGCCGAGATCGTCGAGACCGCGCGCCGGATCGTGGACGAGGAGGGCGTCGACCGGCTGACGATGCGGCGGCTGGCCAAGGAGGTCGGCAGCACGCCGATGGCGCTGTACCACCACGTCCGCGACAAGGAGCAGCTGCTCGTCCTGCTGCTGGACGACTACGCCGAGCGGATGGCGCGCGAGCCCGAGCTGCCCGCCGACCCCCGCGAGCGCGTCGTGGCGGCGGCGACCGCGATCCGCGGGACGCTCGCCGCCTGCCCCTGGATCGCGGAGGTGCTCACCGCCGACGACCTGCTGTCGCGCTCCGCGCTGTGGTTCGTCGAGCAGATCCTGGGCGGCCTGGAGGACTGCGGGCTGAGCCCCGAGCGGGCCGTGCACGGGTACCGGGCGATCTGGTATTACACCGCCGGGGAGATCATCGTGCGGGCCGCGGCGGCGCGGCGCCGGGCCGGCGACGAGCGCCCCACCTACCGCGAGCGGGTGTTCGCCGGCATCGACCCCGCCGAACTGCCCCGCCTCGCGCAAGTCGCGGACCGCTGGACGGCGCTGACCGCGCAGGACACCTACGCCGACGGCCTCCGCGCGCTGGTGGACGGGCTCGTCGGCGCACCGTAGCGAGGCGCCGGACCGCAGGTCGGGACGCGTGCGCGCGGCCCCGATTGTGAGTCGCCTGACAATTCCCTCGGGGCAACTGGCGAGTCTTGCTACAAGACCGAGCGGTAAAGCCGCCGTACCTTGTCAGCACCTCAGGTGATCACGCGGCGCCGCACCACCCCCAGATCCCACCCCCGACCCACGACGATTCGCGGCCGGATCCCGCATTACCGCTGCACGGGTTCCCGGCGCTTTTCGGCGTGCCCGCTTTAGGGAGATGACCATGCGTTTCAGGCGACTCAAGTCCTGGGCCGTCATCGCCGCGGCGATCCCCACCGCCATCGGGCTGACCTCCGTGGTCGCGCCCGCGGCCCACGCGGAGACGAGCCCGGACGGCGCCAACGACTGGAACTGCAAGCCGTCGTTCCTGCACCCCCGCCCGGTGGTGCTGGTGCACGGCACGTTCGAGAACATGGCGTTCAACTGGCAGAAGCTCTCGCCCGCGCTGAAGAAGGCCGGATACTGCGTCTACGCGCTCAACTACGGCGGCGCGAAGGACGCCCCGATCCAGGGGACCGGCGAGATCGCGGAGTCGGCGGGCCAGCTCGCGACGTTCGTCGACAAGGTGCTGGCCTCGACCGGCGCGTCCAAGGTCGACATGGTCGGCCATTCGCAGGGCGGGATGATGCCCCGCTACTACCTGAAGTTCCTGGGCGGCGCGGCGAAGGTCAACAAGCTCATCGGCATCGTCCCCTCCAACCACGGGACGAACCTGGACGGGCTGGTGGAGCTCGGCAGCCTGCTCGGCATCACGCAGGCCGTGGTGAAGGCCGCGCCGTCGGCGGGGGAGCAGATCACCGACTCCGACTTCCTGAAGAAGCTGAACGCCGGCGGCGACACCGTGCCGGGCCCGCAGTACATCGTGCTGTCGACCAAGTACGACGAGGTCGTCACGCCCTACACCTCGGAGTTCCTGAACGGCTCCAACGCGCAGAACGTGCTGCTGCAGGACAAGTGCCCGAACGACACCAACGCGCACGTCGGCATCGCCTTCGACCCGGTCATGATCAAGTTCGTGGAGAACTCGCTCGACATCTGGGGCCCGTACTGGCCCATCGACTGCGGCAACCCGCTCGGCTGACCTTTCCGGAGAAGCGGCGCCCGGCGGGACCCCTTTCGCCGCCGGGCGCCGTTCCGTGCTAGAGCCCGAGCCGTTTGCCGACGATCTCGTTCATGATCTCGTTAGTGCCGCCGCCGATGCCGAGAATGCGGGCGTCGCGGTAATGGCGCTCCACTTCCGATTCCCGCATGTACCCCATTCCGCCGTGCAATTGGACGGCCTCATGGACGACGTGCTCGCACGCGTAGACGGCGGTGTTCTTCGCGTACGCGGTCTCGGTGAGGACGTCCTCGCCGGCGGCGTGCCGTTCGGCGACCGAGCGGGTGTAGGCGCGCGCCACGTCCACCTGCCGCGCCATTTCGGCGACCTTGTGCCGGACGAGCTGCCGGGACGACAGCGGCCGGCCGAACGTCTCGCGGTCCCGGATCCACTGCAGGGTGAGGTCGAGGCAGCGCTGCGCGGTCGCGTACGCCTGGACGGCCAGCGAGAGCCGTTCGGTGACGAAGTTCTGCACGATCTGCAGGAACCCGCCGTTCTCCTCGCCGATCAGGTTCGCGGCGGGCACCCGGACGTCGGCGAAGGCGAGCTCGGCGGTGTCGGAGCACTGCCACCCCATCTTGCGCAGCGCCTTGGAGACGGTGAAGCCGGGCGTCCCCTTCTCGATGACGATGAGCGAGATCCCGCCGAAGCCGGGCTCACCGGTGCGGACGGCGGTGGTGACGAAGTCGGCCCGCACGCCGGAGGTGATGAACATCTTGGCGCCGTTGACGACGTAGGAGTCGCCGTCGCGGACGGCGGTGGTGCGGATGCCCGCCACGTCGGATCCGGTGCCGGGCTCGGTGACGCCGAGCGCGCCGATCTTCTCGCCCGCCAGGACGGGCCGCGCGAACCGGTCGATCAGGTCCTTGTCACCGGAGGCGATGAGGTGGGGGAGTGCGATGCCGTGCGTGAACAGGGACGCCACGACCCCGCCGGACCCGCCCGCCTGGATGATCTCCTCGGCGACGATCAGCGCGTCGAACAGCTCGCCGCCCGAGCCGCCGGCCTCCTCGGGGAACCCGGCGCCGAGGATGCCCGCCTCGGCGGCCCGGCGGTGCAGGGACCGGGGCAGCTCCCCGGCGTCCTCCCACTCCGGCAGCGAGGGGACGATCTCCCGCGCCGTGAAGTCGCGGACGAGCTCGCGCAGCGCCGCGCGCTCGGGGGTCTGCCAGGGGTTCAACGCGCCTCCTCGTGATTAGAACGAGGTTCGGAATCTAGCAGGCACCGCGGCGCGCCCCGGTGCGCAGGTCGTCCAGGCCGGGCGGCGCGGGCAGGTCCCCGGCCGGGATGCCGGTCAGCTCGCGGACGTGCCGGCGCAGCACCGTCCGCATCTCCTCCGGGCCGGTGCTCTTCGGCTCCAGGACGGCGTGCAGGGTCAGCCCGTCCACCAGCGCGTGCACCCGCGCCGCCTCGGCCTCGATGTCCAGGCCGGGGCGCAGCGCGCCGGCCCGGTGGGCGTGCCGGAGCGCGTTCGCGGCGGCCGAGCGCAGGTCGCCGTGCATCTCCCCGGCGAGCGGCCGCAGCTCGGGCCGGGTGCGGGCGCCGACGACGAACGCCAGCCACACCTCGGCCTCCTCGCGCCGTCCTGCGTCCAGCGGCAGCAGCTCGGCGAACAGCGCCTCCAGCGCGGCGGCGTGCTCGGCGGGCGGGGCCGCCGGGTCGGGGACGGCGAGCCGGCCCGCGCGCAGCCGCATCCGCTCGCCGGCCCGCTCGGCGAAGTACCGCATCGCGAAGATCATGATGTCGGCCTGGCCGCCGAAGTAGTGCCGGACGGAGCCGATGGCGAGGCCGGCCTCGGCCGCCACGTTGCGCAGCGAGGCCTGCTCCAGGCCGTCCCGGCGGGCGACGCGGAAGACGGCCTCGGCCACCTCGCGGCGGCGGGCCTCGGGATCGACGATCTTCGGCATCCCCCTTTTATAGCACGTCCGTGCTACTTCGGTGCGGGCCTAGCCGAGGGCGTCGGCGACGGCCTTGGACCACAGGGCCAGGGCGTCGTCGACCTGGGAGGCGTCCACCACCAGCGGCGGGATCATCCGGACGACGTTGCCGAACGCGCCGCAGGTGAGCAGCAGCAGGCCGTGCTCGGCGGCGGCGCGCTGGGCGCGCTGGGCGGCGGCCGTGTCGGGCCCGCCGTCCGGCCCGGTGAACTCGCAGGCCTGCATCAGCCCGAGCCCGCGCACGTCGCCGATCTCCGGACGGCCGGCCGCGACCTCGCGCAGCCCCTCGTTCAGCCGGGCGCCGAGCACGGCGGCGTTCTCCACCAGGTTCTCGTCCCGGATGACCTCCAGGGTGGCGAGCGCGGCGGCGCACGCGACCGCGTTGCCGCCGTAGGTGCCGCCCTGCGAGCCCGGCCACGCCTTCTCCATCAGCGCCTCCGGCGCCGCGATGGCCGACAGCGGGAACCCGCTGGCCAGGCCCTTCGCGGTGATGAGCACGTCGGGACGGGCCGCCGAGTGCTGGTGGCCCCAGAACCGGCCCGTCCGGCCGTATCCGGTCTGCACCTCGTCCATGACGAGCAGGATCCCGTGCCGGTCGGCGCGCTCGCGCAGCCCCTCGAGGAAGGCGGGCGGCGCCGGGATGTAGCCGCCCTCGCCGAGCACCGGCTCGACGACGAACGCGGCGGTGTCGGACGCCGGGCTGGACGTGGCGAGCGCGTAGTCCAGCTCGCGCAGCGCGAAGCGGGTCGCCTCGTCCTCGTCCCACCCGTACCGGTAGGCCTGCGGGAACGGCGTGACGGCGACGCCCGGCATCACCGGGCCGATACCCGCGCGGAACTTCGGGCCCGCGGTGGTGAGGGCGGCGGCGCCCATCGTCCGTCCGTGGAAGGAGCCGTGGAAGACGACGATGTTCTGCCGCCCGGTGGCGTGCCGGGCGAGCCGGATGGACGCCTCGACCGCCTCGCTGCCGCTGTTGAGGAAGAACAGCGAGTCCAGGCCGTCCGGCAGGACGTCGCCGAGCGCCTCCACCAGCCGGAGCAGCGGCCGGTGCATCACCGTCGTGTACTGGCCGTGGATCAGCGTGCCGACCTGCTCCCGCGCCGCCTCCACGACGCGCGGATGGCAGTGCCCGGTGTTCGTGACGCCGATGCCGGCGGTGAAGTCCAGGTAGCGGCGGCCGTCGGCGTCGTAGAGGTGGACGCCCTCGCCGCGTTCGGCCAGGACGGGGGTGGCCTGCTTGAGCAGGGGTGAGAGCTGAGCCATCGCGTCCTCCGGTAGATTGTCGACAATCTGCACGCTAGGTCCCTCGGGACCGGTTGTCCAGGGCGGCCGCTACGAGGTGCGCAGCCGCTGGATGGAGTCGGTCATGTGCTCCTCGATCAGCTGGAGCAGCCGCTCCTCCTCGCCGTCCCCGATCGCGTCCACGAGGCGGCGGTGCTCCTCGACCAGCTCCGCGGGCTCGGGGTACTTGTCCTGCAGCGCGTTCAGGCACATCCGCGTCTCCACCAGCAGCGTGTGCGCCATCCGCTCCAGCCGGGGGCTGCCGGACGAGCTGACCAGCACCTCGTGGAACGCCTGGTCGGCGTCGCTCATCGCGACCCGGTCGCGCTCGCGCGCCGCGTCGATCAGCGCCTCCAGGGCCTCGGTGAGCCGGGCGACCGCCTCACCCCGGTTCCGCTGCATGATCAGCCGGCAGGCGGACCGCTCGATCGCCAGCCGGGTGAGGTAGACGTCCTCGACGTCGCCCTCGTCCATGCTGATCACGAACAGGCCGCGGTGCGGCTCGCTGAGCAGCAGCCCCTCCTGGACGAGGCGCTGCATCGCCTCGCGCAGCGGGCCGCGGCTGATGCCGAGCCGCGCGGCCAGCTCCGCCTCGCCGAGCTGCGCGCCCGGCTCCAGCGCCCCGTACATGATCGCCGAGCGCAGCTCGTCGGACACGATCTCGACCGTCGACCTGCGCGGGACGGGTTCCAGCTCACCCAACCGGCCCATCGGCGGGCCCCTTTCGTCATAGCTGCCAGGGATCTCCTCCCGGCGCCGGGGCGGGCGCGGCGAACAGCCGGCCGAGGCCGGCGCGCGGCGCGAGCCCGGCCGGGCCCGCGGCGAGCCGCAGCCCCTCCCACACGCTCACCTGGTTGGCGGTGAGCACCGGCTTGCCGACCCGCTCCTCCAGCTCGTCGAGCCAGCACACGGTGTGCAGCGCGGTGTCGGGCACCAGCACCGCCTCGGCGTCGGGATGGTCGTTGGCCGCGACGAAGGACAGGACCTCCGCGCGGCCGAGGGTGCCGACCTCGGCGGCGGTGACGATGCCCCGGCAGGACAGCGCCACCACCTCGATGCCGGCGTGGCCGAGGAACGCGCCGAACCGCTCGGCGACGTCGGCCGGATAGGTCGCGGCCACGGCGACCCGGCGCAGCCCGAGCGCGCGGGCCGCGTGCACGAACGCGAACGACGTGCTGGAGGCGGGGACCCCCGCGGCGTCCCGGACGCCCCGGACCTGCGCGGCGGCCCCGTCCCAGCCGAACACGAAGCTGCCGCTCGTGCACGCCCACACGGCGGACTGCACGCCCATCGCGCGCAGCTCGCGGGCGCCGTCACCGAGCACGTCGTCGCCGCCGATGTCGAGCAGCGCGTCCACCCGGTGCGCGTCCTCGCGCATCAGCGTGTGCACCACCGGCAGGCTGACGCCGCCCGCCCCTGAGCTCCGCAGGGCGCGCTCGATGGCGGGGTAGTCGTCCTCGGCGCTGTAGCCGGGGTAGAGGAACCCCGCGGCGTGACCGTTCTGCTGCATGTTGTCGACAATCCTACCTTCATCGATCATGCCGTTGCCGATCATGGCGGGTCAGGCGGCGGTCGGGCGGCTGAGCTGGACCAGCGACTGCCCGGCACCGGCCGCCGAGCGGCCCATCGCGCGCAGCGCCGAGCACATCGTGACCTGGTTGGCGGTGAGCACCGGCTTGCCGATCATCTGCTCCAGCGGGGCGATGATGTCGTAGGTCGGCACGTTGGTGCAGCTGATGAACACCGCCTCGGCCTCCGGCCGGTCCACCGACGACACCGCGCTGACGATCTCGCCGTAGCCGACCTTCCAGATGTGGCTGAGCAGCCCCATCCCGACCGACGACACCACCTCGATGCCGTACTCGCCGAGGAAGGAGACCAGCCGTTCGGTGACCGCGTCGATATAGGGCGTCACCACCGCGATCCGGCTCGTGTCCAGCAGCCGCAGCGACTCCACCAGCGCGCCGGAGGTGGTGGCCGCGGCGGGCGCGCCCGCCCCGACCATCGTCCGGTGCAGCGCCAGCTCGCCCGCCTTGCCGCGGACGAAGCTGCCGGACGCGCAGGCGTAGGCGACCGCGAGCGGCTCGGGGGAGAGCACGTCGCGGGTCGCCTGCCGGACGATCGAGTGGTCCGACAGCGCCGAGGCCATCTCGACGGTGACCGGCACCGGCACGTACGGCAGCCGGGTCATGAACAGGGACACGTCGTCGGGCGTCCACCGCCACAGCTCGCGGTCGAGCGCGAAGTCGAACGGCGCGACCACGCCGATGCCCTGCTGGGCGACCAGCTCGGGCCCGACGACCAGCGTGGGGTCGAATGTCATCTGCGCGGCCACCGCTCTAGGACTCGTGCCGGCGGTAGACCAGGCGCTCGCCGACGGCACCGGACCGCCAGACGTCGTTGCACGCCTCGGCCATCCGGTCCAGCCCGTCGACGATCGTCGCGTACACGTTGCCGGGCACCCAGCCGACGTCCCCGTTCAGCAGCAGGTTGTTGCGGCCGTAGAAGATCGCCAGATCGATGACGCCGGGCAGCCCGTGGATGTTCTTCTCCTCCTTGAACGCCCGGTCGAGCATGCCGCCCGGGAAGGAGAAGTACACGACGTCGCCGGGGATCGGTGTCACGGTCGGGTTCTCCAGCCCGACCTCCTCCTCGGCGAACCGCTCCACCATCGTGTAGACCTCGTTGCGCGCGTACTTGGCGTGGTAGGCGTCGCCGCCGAGGGGCAGGGCGCGCCATACCGCCTCGCAGGTCCGCGGCGCGTCCTTCTCCAGGAGCTCGGCGACGCAGGACACGCCGCGCTTCTCCAGTGCGATGGTCATGAGCTTGGGCATGCCGGACCTCCCCGTGGACAGGGGTGGGCGAGAGCGTCGCCACCCGAAAGGACTCTTGCGTTAGAGCGCTCTGGGACCCGTCCTGGCCTTGGGCTATACGGTTGCGACGGTCTTGCAGCACGATCAGCGCGGTCACCTGGTACGTCGACCTCGTTGATTGTTGACAATCCTACGAAGCGTTCCTAGCGTGTCAATGCCCTCCCGCGTTGCCATCCCGTAAATTCCCGAACCCCGAAAGTGACCGCCGATGGAGCATGGTCCGCACGCGCCCGGTGAGCCGCCCCGCGTGGTGGTGCTCCAGGGGGACGTCCCGCCGCCCGGAATGCAGGCCGCCGAACGCCTCGCGCACGTGGTGCGGGTGCGCGAAACACGGCTCGCGGACGCCCTTCCCGGCGCCGACGCGCTGTTCATGTGGGACTTCTGGTCGGACGCCCTCGCGGCGGCGTGGCCGCCCGAGGGCGGGCCGCGCTGGGTGCACATCGCCAGCGCCGGCGTCGACCGGCTGCTGTTCCCGGCGCTGGTCGAGGGCAACACCATCGTCACCAACTCGCGAGGCGTCTTCGACGAGCCGATCGCCGAATACGTCCTCGGGCTGGTGCTGGCCTTTGCCAAAGATTTGCCCGGCACGGTGCGGCTGCAGGACGAGCGGCGCTGGCGGCACCGCGAGACCCAGCGGATCACCGGCGCCCGCGCGCTCGTCGCCGGGACCGGCCCGATCGGCCGCGCCATCGCCCGCCGGCTGTCCGCCGCCGGGCTGCGGGTGTCGGGCGCCGGCCGCACCGCCCGCGCCGATGATCCCGACCTCGGCGTCGTCCACCCGATGGAACGGCTGCACGACGCGCTGGAGGAGGCCGACTACGTCGTGCTCGCGGCGCCGCTCACCCCGGACACGCGCGAGATGATCGACGCCGCCGCGCTCGCCCGGATGAACCCGGCCGCGCGGCTGATCAACGTCGGGCGCGGGCAGCTGGTGGCCGAGGACGACCTGGCCGGCGCGCTGCGCGCCGGCCGCATCGCGGGCGCGGCGCTCGACGTGTTCGCCGACGAGCCGCTCGCGCCGTCGTCCCCGCTGTGGGGCCTGCCCAACGTGATCGTCTCGCCGCACATGTCGGGGGACGTCGTCGGCTGGCGCGACGAGCTCGTCCGGCTGTTCACCGACAACCTCGACCGCTTCGTGCACGGCCGCGAGCTGCGCAACGTCGTCGACAAGCGCCTGGGCTACGTGCGCCCGGGGGCACCCGTCCAGTACGCCGAACCGAGGGGGTAACCGCCATGACGGACGCGGCCGACCTGACCGCCGTCGAACTGCTGGAGGCGTACCGGGCGGGAACGCTCTCGCCCGTCGAGGCCGCCGAGGCCGTCCTCGCGCGGATCGACCGGGACGACCCCGGCCTCAACGCGTTCTGCCTGCTCGACCCGGACACCACGCTGGAGATGGCGCGCGCCTCGGCCGAGCGCCGGCGGCGCGGCGAGACGCTCGGCGCGCTCGACGGCGTGCCCGTCTCGATCAAGGACGTGCTGCTCACCCGCGGCTGGCCGACGCTGCGCGGGTCCACGACGATCGACCCCGCCGGCCCGTGGGAGGAGGACGCCCCGTCCGTCGCGCGGCTGCGCGAGCAGGGCGCCGTCTTCGTCGGCAAGACCACCACGCCGGAGTTCGCGTGGAAGGGCGTCACCGACAACCCGCTCACCGGCGTGACCCGCAACCCGTGGGACACCTCCCGCACGCCCGGCGGGTCGAGCGGCGGCGCGGCGGCGGCCGTCGCTGCGGGCATGGCGCCGCTCGCGCTCGGCACCGACGGCGGCGGCTCGGTGCGCATCCCCGCCGCGTTCACCGGCACCTTCACCATCAAGCCGACCTACGGCCGGATCCCGCACTATCCGGCCAGCCCGTTCGGGACGCTCGCGCACACCGGCCCGATGACCAACACGGTCGCGGACGCCGAACTTCTCCTGGACGCGGTGTGCGGCGCCGACGGCCGCGACTGGTCGTCCCTGCCGCCGCCCGCCGCCCCGTTCGGCGGTGCGCCCGGCGGGCCGGGCCCGCACGACCTGACCGGCCTGCGCGTCGCCTTCAGCCCCGACCTCGGGTTCGCCCGGGTCGACCCGGAGGTGGCCGCGTCGGTCGCGGCGGCGGCCGAGGTGTTCACCGAGCTGGGCGCCAAGGTCGAACAGGCCGACCCCGGGTTCGGTGACCCGGTCGCCGACTTCGAGGTGCTCTGGTTCGCCGGCGCCGCGAAGGTCGTCGAGCACCTCACCGGCGAGCAGCGCGCCCGCCTCGACCCCGGCCTGCGGGACGTCTGCGAGCAGGGCGCCCGGTACTCGGCGCTGGAGTACCTGACCGCGACCGCGCGCCGCATGGAGCTCGGCCGGATCATGGGCCTGTTCCACGAGCGCTACGACCTGCTGCTCACCCCGACCATGCCGATCGCCGCGTTCGAGGCCGGCGTCGAGGTCCCGCCGGGGTCGCCGTCGCCGCGCTGGACGTCCTGGACCCCGTTCACCTACCCGTTCAACATGACCCAGCAGCCCGCGGCGAACCTGCCGTGCGGGTTCACCGCGGACGGCCTGCCGGTCGGCCTCCAGGTCGTCGGCGCGCGGCACGCCGACGCCCTGGTCATGGCCGCCTGCCGCGCCTTCGAGCAGGCGCGGCCCTGGAGGCGGTTCAGCCGAAGGTGATGACGGAGCGGCCGTGGTGGCGGCCCTCGGCCATCGTGCCGAGGACGCCGGGCGCCTCGTCCAGCGTCACCGGGGTCACGTCGGGGAGGATCCCGTGCGCGGCGGCGAACGCCAGGGTGTCGCGCAGGTCGTGCGGGGAGCCCGACGGGCTGCCCATCACGCGCACCCGGTTCATCACGAGCGCGCCGGGCGGCACCGCGAGGTTCTCGGCGCCGACGCCGAGGATCAGCAGGGTGCCGTCCGGGGCGACGCCGCCGAGCGCGGCCTGCGCGGGCGCGGTGCTCGGCGTGGTGTTGACGATGACGTCGGCGCCGCCCCAGCCGCGCAGCGCGTCGGCCGGGTCCTGCTCGTCGCCGGCGACGTAGAGCTCGGCGCCCCGCCGGCGCGCCTCGTCCTCGGCGCGGCGCGACCGGGACACCACGGCGACGCGGGCGCCCATCGCCGCCGCGAACCGGATCACCATCTCGCCGACGCCGCCGGTGCCGAGCACCGCGACGCGGGACCCGGCCGTCGCGCCCGCGTGCCGCAGCCCGTTGAACGCGGTGATCCCGGCGCACATCAGCGGTGCCGCCGCGACCGGGTCCAGGCCGTCCGGGAGCGGGGTGACGAACCCGGCGCGGGCGATGTAGTACTCCGAGTAGCCGCCGTCGTCGGTGATGCCGGTGACGCGCCGCGGCGCGCCGGTGCACAGGATCTGGTCGCCGCGCACGCACTGGTCGCAGCGGCCGCACGAGCCGTAGATCCACTGGCCGCCCACCGGCGTGCCGGGCTCGGGCCACTGCACGCCGGGTCCGAGCTTGGCGACGACCCCGCTGATCTCGTGCCCCGGCACGGTCGGGAACCGTGCGAACGGGTAGTTCCCCTGCATCAGGCCGACCTCGGAGAAGCACATCCCGCAGGCGGTGACCTTGACCAGGATCTCGCCCGGCCCCGGCTCCGGCACCTCCCGCTCGACGACCTCCAGCGGCTTGCCCTGCTCGGTGAGAACGGCGCTGCGCATGTCGCGCTCCTCTCGTAGACGGAAGCGGCCGATCCCGACCGCTGAAACCAACGATATACCCAACTCTGTAGTGACGCTATATCGGCATCGGGTCTTCTCGCGGTCTTCCCATGTCAGCCGACTTAACGACGCTCGGCAGAGTTCTGTAGCATCGATGTCGTGGGCGTGCAGAAGGACACCGACGGCCGGGACCGGATCCTGCGGGCGGCCGCGCGGCTGATCGCGGAGTCCGGCGGCGAGCCCGTCTCCACGCGCGCCGTCTGCGCCGCCGCCGGCGTCGGCGCGCCGACCCTCTACCACCACTTCGGCGACAAGCAGGGCCTGTTCGACGCCGTCGCCGCCCAGGGCTTCGAGGAGTACCTGGCGGGCAAGCGCGCCATGGCCGCGTCCGGCGACCCGGTCGAGGACCTGCGGCACGGCTGGGACGTGCACGTCGAGTTCGGCCTGACGCACCCGGCCATCTACGCCCTGATGTACGGGACGCCCCGCACCACGCCCGCCGTGGACGAGGCGTACGCCATCCTGCTCGGCCTGGTCGGCGCCATCGCCCGCGCGGGCCGCCTCCGCGTCCCGGTGGAGGCCGCCGCCCAGGTGATCCAGGCCGCCAGTGTCGGGGTCGTCCTCTTCCTCATCGCGAACGGGGACGACGGCGGCGGCCTGTCGGCCCGCACCCGCGAGGCGGTCCTCGCCGCGGTGACCGTCACCGCCGAACCGCCGGACGGCGCCGACCCGCGCGACTCCCGCGCCGCGTCGGCGGTGGCCCTGCGCGCCGCCCTGTCCGCCGACCCGCCGTCCGGCCTCAGCCCCGCCGAGGCCGCCCTCCTCGCCGAATGGCTCGACCGCCTCGCCGGCTGATCCTCCGGGCGTGCGGCCGCGGCGAGCGGCGCAGCATCGGAATGCGGACTGCGGGGTCGTCAGGTCCTTGCCGCGGGGAGGCGTAGCCGGACGACCGCCGACCGGTAGTTCGTGGCGTCGCACTTGCCCGCGCTGGACGGACAGGAGTCGACGGCGATGTACAGGTAGCCGTTCCCGACGGAAAGCGCCTTGGCGCCGGCGGTGACGACGGACAGGTCGCCGTCGCGGTCGACCTGGTAAATGGTCTGCTGAGCGCTGCGCAGTGAACCGCGGAAGTCCCGCTGCGACGCGGTGAGGTCACCACCCCACCGGAATCTCGTGGAGATCTCGGTCGTGTCGTTGCCGGGCAGTGGCCGGCCGGCACCGTAGTAGAGGTCGCCGGTGGCCCGGTCCACCGCGATGCTCGCCTCGTGGTCCCCGTCGTCGACGGCCGCGCCTTCGACATGTCCGTCGATCGCCTTGCCGAACGGCTTGAACGGTGAGTCAGGACGTTTGAGGGAGGCCGTGTTACGGCCCGCGACGACGGGAAATATCCGTTCCGTAGCGGTGGCGATCGTCAGTATGCCGTGACCGGTGTGCACATAGAGGCTTCCGTTGTTCCACGCCAGCGGCGTGACGATGGAGCTTTCGGAAATGTAGGTGCTTTCTGCGGGGCCGCCGGTCTCGGGGGCCAGAAGATTCGGATCCTCTTTCGGTACCTGCCGGCCAGGGCGTAGCGGCCTGCCGGCGATTCTGGTGACCCGGCCCGATTGCAGACGATGGATGAGAACCGAATTGCGGTCGTCCTGGAGGTCGCTGAAGAACACGGTCCCGTCGCCGCCGACCCCGACTCCCAACACCTGGTAGGCGGAGAATCGCCGCACGGGCACCTCGTCCGCCACCACGTGGCTGCTCACTCCGGTGGGGCGGCCTGACGGCTTGACGATCTCGGAGGCCCGCCCGTCCCTGGTGACCTTCCACAAGCCTGCTTCTTCCAACGCGAGGTAGAAGCCGCCGTCCGGCGCGGCCGCCGCCTGGAGCGCGGCGTTGCCCGACACCGCGTCGACACGGTCGAGGGCGGGAACGCGCACCCGCTCGACGGCTCTGCCGGGGCCGGCCGTCCAGAGTTCGAAGCCTTGGCGATCGCGAGTGAACAGGGCGACGTTCCCGCGCTCGTCGGTGGTCATGGTCTGCAGTTTCCCGGCCACTTCGCGCCGCGGTCCCGTGCCGGTGCCGGCGGTCCCGCCGCCCAGCACGAACTCGACCGATACGCGATCGGGAGAGCCTCGGAACGCGAGGACGGCGACGGCCGCCGCCGCGACGACGACCGCGGCGAGTGCCGCGAGAATCCAGCGGTGGCGCGCCAACGTGCGGATCTGGATGACGGCCTCCCGTGCCTCGCTCGCCGTCCCGGCCTGGTGGCGCGGCTGTGGCGAAAGCGCCGACATCTTACAGCTTGTCGTAGTTACGGCTTCGCCGAGATGGCCGTGCGACCGGGGCCCCGGTTCACTCGGATGGCGGACGGGGCGTGTCGTCGCCGTAGAGGGTGGAGGTCCAGGCGTTGGTGAGGACGTCGATGAGGACCTCCTCGTCGTCGAACGGCGGGACTCCGGCCGCGGCGAGGTAGTAGAGGCGTTCGCCCATCCAGGTCAGCGACGCGGCCACGGAGCGGGTGTCCAGCGAGCCGAGGCGTTCGCGGGCGCGGGGGTCGGACTCGATGCGGGCGGCGGCGGCGTCGGTGAACAGGCCCATCTGCTCGAGCCACAACTCCCGCAGCCCCTCGTCCGACCCCCAGCTCTCCACGATGGCCATGAGCACGCCGGCGTTGTCGCGCCAGAGGCGGGCCCCGTCGGCGACGCCCGACCGGAGTGCGGAGACCGGGTCCTGCTCCTCGTCGATCCAGGGCCGCGCCGCCCGCTGCCCCTGCGCGACGGCCTCGCGCACCAGTTCGCCGAGCACGGCCTGCTTGCTCGGGAAGTAGAAGTAGAAGCTGGCCCGGGAGACCCCTGCGGCGGCCAGGACGTCGGCCACGCTGAGACCGTCGAAGCGCCGCTCGCGCAGCAGCTCGCGCGTCGCGGACAGGATCCGTTCCCGCAGCTCGGCGGACGCCGGGGGCGATCCGGATCGGCGGGCGGAGCTCACGGGCCGTCTCGAAGGCATGCCCCTCATCATAACCGTGTACGTACATTATGTATGGACACAGTGACCAGACACGCTGTATGGTCACCCCGTGACTCAGATAGCGATTCATTTGGTCGTCGACGACCCGGACCAGGCCGCCTCCTGGTACACCGAGGCGCTCGGAGCACGGGAGACGAGCCGCCTCACGCTTCCCGGCGGCCCCACGCTGACCGTGGAACTCCGGCTCGGCGACACGGTCCTCGCGGTGGCGGGGGAGATGCCCGAGCGGGGCATGCGCACCCCGGCCGCGCTGGGCGGCTCGCCCGCCGCGCTGCACGTCGAGGTCGCCGACGCCGACGCCGCCTCGGCCCGGGCGCTGGCGGCCGGGGCCACCGTCTTCGAGCCGGTGCACGACGCGTTCTGGGGCGACCGCACCGGCCAGTTCCTGGACCCGTTCGGGCACCGCTGGGCGCTGGACCAGCACGTGCGGGACGTGCCGCCCGAGGAGATCGCCGTCCGGGCCGCCGAGCTCTTCGGCGGATCGGCGCCGGCATGAGGTACCGCACCCTCGGCACGAGCGGCCTCCGGGTCTCCGAGCTGGTCCTCGGCGCGATGACGTTCGGGGAGCAGGGCGGGGTCGGCGCGCCGCTGCCGGAATGCCGGCGGATCCTCGACCTGTACGCCGAGGCCGGCGGCAACATGATCGACACCGCCGTCAACTACCGCGACGGGGCGAGCGAGGAGTTCCTCGGCGAGCTGCTGGCCGGCCGCCGCGAGTCGTTCGTGCTCGGGACGAAGTACACCGTCTCCCGCGACCGCGCCGACCCCAACGCCGCCGGGAACCACCGCAAGAACCTGCGCGCGTCCCTGGAGACGAGCCTGCGCCGCCTGCGCACCGACTACCTGGACGTGTTCTGGGTGCACATGTGGGACCGGCACACGCCGCTGGAGGAGACCATGCGGGCGCTGGACGACGCGGTGCAGGCCGGCAAGGTCCTCTACGTGGGCGTCTCCGACGCACCGGCCTGGGTCGTGGCCCGCGCCAACACGCTGGCGCAGTGGCACGGCTGGAGCCCGTTCATCGGGCTGCAGGTCCCCTACAGCCTGCTCCAGCGCGACATCGAACGCGAACTGCTGCCGATGGCCGAGGCGCTCGGCCTGGGCGTCACCGCGTGGAGCCCGCTGGCGGGCGGGGTGCTGTCCGGCAAGTACGCCCGGCCGGAGTCCGCCGCCGGCGGCCGGCTGGCCCCGGGATCACTGTCGGCCGGGGACCACGCCGTCGCCGGGGTCGTCCAGGACGTCGCGGGCGAGCTCGGCGCCACGCCCTCGCAGGTGGCGATCGCCTGGACGATGACCCGCTCCCGCGCGATCCACCCCATCGTCGGAGCGCGCACCGCGGACCAGCTCCGCGACAACCTCGCCGCCGCCGACCTCGTCCTGCCGCCCGAGGCCGTCACGCGCCTGGAGGAGGCCACCGGCTTCACCCTCGGATTCCCGAACGACTTCATCGCCCAGACATCCCCGTGGGTCTTCGGCTCCGCGCTGATCGACCAACCCGTCACCACGATCGCGCGGTAGCCGTACGCCCGCCGGAACCGGGGACGGCTCCGCGCGAGGTTCAGGAGCCGTCCTCGCGCTTCCTCAGTTCCTTGCGGAGCTTCTTCTCGTGCCGGCGGGCCCTGCGCTTGACGTCGACGCCGCCCCAGAACGCGAAGCCCCTGACGACCACCGTCGGGGAGCCGGGCGCCCCGACCCCGCTCGCGCCGTGGTCGAAGCCGCCCATGACGCCGATGCCCTTGACGTGCACCGTGATGTCCTCGGGCGCGACGATCTCCACGCCGCCCATGACGGCGAACGCCCGGATCGTCACCCGCTCCCCGGTGAACCGGGCCTCGCGCAGGTCGATCTTCCCGCCGCCCCAGAACGCGAACGCGAGGAACGAGCGCGGGACGTTCCACACGCCGGACCGGGTGAACCCGCTCATGATCCCGATGCCGGACGCCCAGGACGGGGCACCGTCGACCGGGCGCCAGTCGGTGCCGGTCTGGGGCGCGGGCACGGCGGACGCTCCCACCGCCGGCAGGTCGCGGGTGAGCGGCTCCAGGTCGGCGTAGGTCTTGGCCGCGTACACCGCGTCCAGCCGCTCGTCGAGCTCGTCGAGCGTGAGCCGTCCATCGCCGGCCGCGTCGCGGAGCACCTGCGCGACCCGGTCCCGGTCGGCGTCGCCGGCCCGCATCTCCGGCGGGCCGGGCGTACCGGCATGTTCCGGCAGGTTCGTCATGTCCTGAGCCTAAACCAGCGGGGCCGCGGCGGTCGCGCCTCGCGAGACTACGTCACGGCGACTACGCCATCGCGATGACGCCGGACGGCTCGCGCGTGTGGTGGCCGGTCAGGCCGGTTCGAGCCGGACGACGACGGACTTGGAGGTCGGGGTGTTGCTGACCTCGGCGGTGCTGTCGAGCGGGACCAGGACGTTCGTCTCCGGGAAGTAGGCCGCCGCGCAGCCGCGCGCGGTCGGGTAGGCGACGACGCGGAACGCCGGGGCGCGGCGCTCGACGCCGTCGGACCACTCGGAGACGAGGTCGACCGTCGCGCCGTCGGCGACGCCGAGGTCCGACAGGTCGGCGGGGTTGACGAACACGACGCGGCGGCCGGCCTTGATGCCGCGGTAGCGGTCGTCGAGGCCGTAGATCGTGGTGTTGTACTGGTCGTGGCTGCGGACGGTCTGGAGCAGCAGCCGGCCCTGCGGGACCCGCAGCACCTCCAGCCCGTTCACCGTCAGGTTCGCCTTGCCGGTCGCGGTCGGGAAGCGGCGCTCGTCGCGCGGCGCGTGCGGGAGCGTGAAGCCGCCGGGCTCGCGGACGCGGGCGTTGTAGTCGGCGAAGCCGGGGACGACCCGGGACACGTGGTCGCGGATGACGTCGTAGTCGCGTTCCATGGCGTCCCAGCCGATGTCCGAGCCGGGGAGCGCCGCCCGCGCGAGGCGGCAGACGATCGCGACCTCGGAGAGCAGGTGCCCGGAGGCGGGGGCGAGGCGGCCGCGGGAGGCGTGCACCATGCCCATCGAGTCCTCGACGGAGACGAACTGCGGCCCGGCCGCCTGCTCGTCGCGCTCGGTGCGGCCGAGCGCCGGCAGGATGAGGGCGAGCTCGCCGGTCACCGCGTGCGAGCGGTTCAGCTTCGTCGACACCTGCGCGGTCAGCCGGCAGGAGCGCAGCGCCCGCTCGGTGACGGCGGAGTCGGGGGTGGCGCGGACGAAGTTGCCGCCCATGCCGAAGAACACCTTCGCCTTGCCGTCGCGCATGGCGCGGATCGCGTCCACGGTGTCGAGGCCGTGCTCGCGCGGCGGCTCGAACGAGAACTCCGCGGCGAGCGCGTCGAGGAACTCCGGCTTGGGCTTCTCGTAGATGCCCATCGTCCGGTCGCCCTGGACGTTGGAGTGGCCGCGCACCGGGCAGACGCCCGCGCCGGGACGGCCGATGTTGCCGCGCAGCAGCAGGAAGTTGACGACCTCGCGGATCGTCGGCACCGAGTTGCGGTGCTGGGTGAGGCCCATCGCCCAGCACACCACGATCCGCTTCGAGGCGAGCACGTCGCGGAGCGTCGCGTCGATCTCGGCGCGGGGCAGCCCCGTCGCCTCCAGCACGTCGTCCCAGTCCAGGCTGCGGACGTGCTTCTCGAACGCCTCGAAGCCGTGGGTGTGAGCGGCGAGGAACTCCCGGTCGAGGGCGCCCGGCTCGTCCGACTCCACGAGCATCCGGTTGAGCGCCTGGAAGAGGGCGAGGTCGCCGTTCAGCCGGATCTGCAGGAACCGGTCGGCGAGCGCGGTGCCGCGCCCGGTGACGCCGGACGGCCGCTGCGGGTTCTTGAACCGCATCAGCCCGGCCTCGGGCAGCGGGTTCACCGCGACGATCCGCGCGCCCTCCTTCTTGGCCCGTTCCAGCGCCGACAGCATCCGCGGGTGGTTGGTGCCCGGGTTCTGGCCGACGACGAAGATCAGATCGGCCTTGTACAGGTCCTCCAGATGCACCGAGCCCTTGCCGATGCCGATCGTCTCGCCGAGCGCCGACCCGGACGACTCGTGGCACATGTTGCTGCAGTCGGGCAGGTTGTTCGTGCCGAAGGCGCGGACGAACAGCTGGTAGGCGAACGCGGCCTCGTTGCTGGTGCGCCCGGAGGTGTAGAAGACGGCCTCGTCGGGGGAGCCGAGCGCGTTGAGCTCGGACGCCAGCAGCCCGAACGCCTCGTCCCACGACACCGGCTCGTAGTGCTCCGACCCCGCGCGCTTGATCATGGGCTCGGTCAGCCGGCCCTGCTGGCCGAGCCAGTGGTCGGAGCGCTCAGCCAGCTCGCCGACGGTGTGCGCGGCGAAGAACTCGCGGGTGATGCGGCGCGTCGTCGCCTCCTCCGCGACGGCCTTGGCGCCGTTCTCGCAGAACTCGGCGACGTGCCGGTGGTCGCCCTCGGGCCAGGCGCAGCCCGGGCAGTCGAACCCCTGCTTCTGGTTGACGCGCAGCAGCGTCAGCGCCGTCCGGCGGACGCCCATCTGGTCGTAGGACTGCTTCAGCGCCGCCGAGACCCCCGGCACGCCGGCCGCCCACGTCTTCGGTTTCGACACCCGCATCCCGGTGTCGTCGAAGTCGTCGGCGGGCGCCTGGCGGGTCATCGTTCACGTCCTTACGATCGGGTTGCCTCCACTGTCGCACGACGCGGCCCGCCTCGCGCCGGCGAGTCGCGTCCAATGGAAGCGGCCGCGGACCGCCGGCGCCGGAAGCCCGGCCTACTGCGGCGGGCCGTCGGCCAGGCGGAGCGTGGCCGCCATGCGGGCGCCCTGGGCGGTGAACCATTCCAGCCGGACGGTGTCGCCGGGATGGTGGGCGAGCATCAGGCCGGTCAGCGTGGTGGGCGAGTCGACGACGGCGCCGCCGAGGGAGATGATCGTGGCGCCGGTGGGGACGCCCGCCTCCTCGGCCGGGGTCCCGGGGACGACCTCGACCACCTGGGCGCCCTGGGAGGCCCCGGCGCGGACCTTCACCCCGAGCATGGCGGTCTGCCCGATGTGCACGGTCGCCGACGCCTGGCCGCGGGCGATCTGGCGGGCGATCGACAGCGCCCGGTCGGACGGGATGGCGTAGCCGCGGTGCGTGCCCTTCTGCTTGGACTTGCCGACGGTGAACGACGCCGACGCGGCGGTGTTGATGCCGATGACCCGGCCGCGGGTGTTCAGCAGCGGGCCGCCGGAGTCGCCCGGCCTGATCGGCGCGCTCGTCTCGATCATGCCGGTGAGCCGCTCGGAGGTGCCGTCGCTGTCGTCGCGGGCGGTGACCGTCTGGTCCAGGGAGGTGACCTTGCCGGTGACGACCGTCGGGGTGCCGCCCTTGCCGCCGGCGTTGCCGACCGCGGTGACCGGGTCGCCGACGCCCGCCGAGGACGGGTCGCCGAACACGGCCGCCTTCAGCTGCGACGCCCCGTACAGCCGGATCACCGCGATGTCGCTCTGCCGGTCGTACCCGACGATCTGGGCGGTGTAGGAGCGCCGGTCGTCGGTGTCGGTGCCCTTGATCGTCGTGGCGCCCTGGATGACGTGGTTGTTGGTCAGCACGAGCCCCGAGGGGTCCATGACGATCCCCGTCCCGGCGGCGCGGGTGCTGTTCAGCCCCTGCTCGGTGTCGATGTTGACCACGCCGGGGCGCCGGCCGCTCGGCTTCTCGTGCTTGGCGACGGGCGTCTTGACCGGCGGCGGGACGTCCTCGGGCCCCGCGCCGCCGTCCAGCGCCTGGCAGCCGGGCGCGACGAGGAGCAGCAGCGCGGCCAGGACCGTGGGGATCGCGGCCCGCAGCCCGCGACGCTCGAAGACCTCGTTCACCGGCGCCTCCTAGCAGTTTCCTCCCATGATTCCCGATCCAGGGGGATTAGTCCTTGACCTCTCCCCGAGCGGCGGATTCCGCCTGCTCGGGGAGGGGGTGGACCAGGGCCGGGTGGGCGGCGCCGGGGCGCGCCGTCAGCGGGTGAAGTAGCGGCGCGGGTTCTCGACGAGCATCTGGTCGATCTGGGCGTCCGGCACGCCGGCCCCGCGCAGCGCGGGCAGCACGTCGTCGCTGATGTGCCGGTAGTTCCAGTTCGGCGCGAACGCCGGCACGGTCGCGGGATCCGGCCCGAACCAGTCGATGAAGCAGCTCGCGTCGTGGCTGAGCACCATGCGGTCGGCGTAGCCGCGCTCGCACAGCGCCGCGACGGTGCGGACCCGGTCCGCCGTCGGGTTGATCACGTCCAGGCCGAACCGGTCCATGCCGAGGATCGCGCCGGTGTCGGCCAGCTCCATCAGGTAGTCGAGGTCGTTGCTGTCCCCGGCGTGCCCGACGACGACCTTGCTCATGTCGACGCCCTCCTTGGCGAGGATGTCCACGACCGTCCGGCCCGCGTGGATCGAGCTCTCGGTGTGCACGGTCACCGGGGCGCCCGTCTCCCGGTGCGCCCCCGCGACGGCCCGCAGCACCCGCTCCACGCCCGGCGTGAGGCCCGGCGCGTCCATCGCGCACTTGAGGAACGCGGCCTTGACCCCGGTGTCGGCGATGCCCTGGGTCAGGTCGCGCACGAAGTAGTCGATCATCGGTTCGGGGCCGCCCAGCAGCGTGCCCGGGCCCTGGTGGTGGAACTGGAACGGCAGGTCGTTGTAGGTGTAGATGCCCGTGGCGGCGATGATGTTGAGCTCGGGGACCTGCTCGGCGATCCGCTGGATGCGCGGGATGTAGCGGCCGAGGCCCCACACGGTGGGGTCGGCGATCGTGGTGATGCCCCGCGCCGGCAGCTCGCGCAGCTTGGCCACCGCGTCGGCGACCTTCTCGTCCTCGTCCCACCAGTCGCCCGCGCCGTAGTTCTCGACGTGCTCGGCGCTGAGGCAGAAGACGTGCTCGTGCATGTAGGTGCGGCCCAGGGCGGCGACGTCGACGGGTCCGCGGACGGTCTCGACTGCGGGCATCAGGAACTCCCTCGATCCAGGCGGGACGGGTGCATACCGACCGGTCGGTTTCTGGCAAGCTATGTCCGTGGACGCTGACGCGTCAATGGGAGGAACGCCGATGACCGAGACCCAGCCTACGGGCGCCCTGGCCGAGGGCGGGGCGGATTCCGCGCCGGTCCGGCGCAGCCCCGTGGAGCGGCGCATCCTGGACGCCGCGCTGCGGCTGTTCGCCGAGCGCGGCTTCGACGGGGCGTCCGTCCAGGGCATCGTCGAGGCCGCCGAGGTCACCAAGGGCGCCCTCTACCACTACTTCGACTCCAAGGACGCGCTGCTCTACGAGATCTACCACTCGCTGATCGCCCGGCAGCTCGCCGACCTCGACGCCGTCCTCGCCGAGGGCCTCGCGCCGCGCGAGGCCGTCCGCAAGGTGCTGACCGGGCTGATCCTCAGCACCGCCGAGCACATCGACGAGGCGAAGGTGTTCGGCCGCGAGTCGCACCGGCTCGACGACGTCCGCATGCACGCCGTCCGCGCCGACCGCCGCCGCTACCACAACACCTTCCGCGCCCTGGTCGAGCAGGGCAAGCGGGACGGCTCGTTCACCACCCCGACGCCCGCCGACACCGTCACGATCGTCGCGCTCGGCATGGTCAACCAGCTCCCGCGCTGGTACCGCGCCGACGGCCCGAAACCCGCCGCCGAGCTGGCCGCCGAGGTGGCCGACTTCATCCTCGCGGCCCTCGACTGACGCCTCGGGCCGGGCTAGCGGCGGGTCTGCAGGGGGAGGGCGGCGTCGCGGAGGTCGGCGAGTTCGGCGTCCCAGTCGGCCGGCGCGGACAGCGGGGCCAGCACGAACTTCGACAGGCCGGCCTCGACCAGCCGCTTGAGGTGCGCCTCCAGGCCGTCGAGGTCGGGGACGACGTCGGCGGGGTCGGCCGGGCCGCTGACCCTGCGGACGCGCGCGAAGCGGGCCGCGGCCTCCTCCGGCAGCGGGCCGCGCCGGTAGGGGACGACGGCGCCGAAGTGCTCCTCCTCGATCTCGCGCCCGGCGGCAGCGGCGGCCTCCTGCACCGCGATCCGGCCGCGCTCGCCCTCCGCGGGCGTGGTGAACGCGGCGAGCCAGCCGTCCGACAGCCGGCCGGTGCGGCGCAGCTCCGCCTCCGACGTCCCGCCCATCCACACGTCGAAGCCGCCCTTGACCGGCCGCGGCTCGATGCGGAGCCCGTCGTAGCGGAAGCGGGGCCCGTCGTGGGTGACGGCGTCGCCCGCCCAGAAGCGGCGCAGCAGCGGCAGCGCCTCCTCGAAGATCGCGGCGCGGTCCTCCCGGCGGACGCCGAACGCCTGCTGCTCGGCGGGCAGCCGCTGGCCGAGCCCGAACGCGGGCAGCAGCCGGCCGCGCGCCAGCACGTCCAGCGACGCCAGCTCCTTGGCCAGCAGCGCGGGGGAGCGCCCCGGCACCGTCATCACCGCGGTGCCGAGCTTGATCCGGGACGTCAGCGCCGCCGCGTGGGTGAGGACCACGACCGGGTCGAGCGCCGCACCGGACGCCCGCTCCGACACCCACAGCGAGTCGAAGCCCTCGCGTTCGAGGCCGCGGGCGAGGGCGGTCAGGGAGTCCGGGCCGAGCGCGCCCGACGCGGGCGCCATGCCGATGCGAATGATCACGTCCCGACCGTACGCACGGTCAGTTCGCTGACGCAACCCTCCGCGGAGTGATCGCGGCGGCACCGGCGGCGAGCAGGGACAGCACCGCGATCGTGACCGCCATCGGCAGCGCGGTGCGCGGGCCGGCGATCCCGGCGAGCGGCCCGGCCGCCCCGCCGAGCGCGAACTGCGACAGCCCGAGCAGCGCCGACGCGCTCCCGGTGACCTGCGGCGGCCGGTCCGCCAGCGCCAGCGCGGTCGCGTTCGGCATGACCAGCCCCTGCCCGGACGCGACGAGGAACAGCGCCGGCAGCACCGCGGGAAGCCCGCCTCCGGCCGGCACCGCGACCAGCAGGCCGATCCCGCCCGCCGCCACGATCGCCAGCCCGGCCGCCAGCAGCCGGCCCAGCGCGACGCGTCCGGCCAGCCACCCGCTGACCTGCCCGGCCGCGACGATGCCCAGCGAGTTGACGCCGAACGCGATGCTGAAGGCCTGCGGCGACAGGTGGTAGATGTCCTGGAGGACGAACGGCGACCCGGAGATGTAGGTGAACAGCGCGGCGAACGCCAGCGCGAGCGCCAGGCCCGGACCCACGAACGACCGGTCGGCCGCCAGCCCCCGGAACGTCCGGACGGTCGCGCGCAGCCCGCCGGTCTCGCGGCGCCCGGGCGGCAGCGTCTCGCCGAGCCCGGCCAGGACCGCCAGGAACAGCGCGACGCCGATGCCGGTGAGGACGCCGAACACCCCCGGCCACGGCATGACCCGCAGCAGCTGGCCGCCGATCACCGGCGCGAGGATCGGCGCCAGCCCGTTCACCAGCATCAGCGTGGAGAAGAACTTCGCCGCCGCCACCCCGTCGTACAGGTCCCGGACGACGGCGCGCGCGATCACGATCCCCGCCGCCCCGGCCGCGCCCTGCACGACCCGCAGCGCGATGAGCGTCTCCACGTTGGGCGCAGCGACGCACAGCAGCGACGCGGCGGCGTACGCGGCCAGCCCGACCAGCAGCGGCCTGCGCCGCCCGAGCGCGTCGCTCAGCGGCCCGGCGACGGCCTGCCCGACGGCCAGCCCGACGACGCAGGCGGTCAGGGTGAGCTGCGCCTGCATCGCGCCGGTCGACAGGTCCGACGCCACCCGGGGCAGCGCGGGCAGGTACATGTCGATCGACAGGGGCGCCATCGCGGTGAGGGCCCCGAGCACGCCGATCAGCACGACCCGCCGGTCCGCCCGGGCGGCCGTGCCGGCCGGCGCGGCCGCCTTGGCGACGGGGTCAGACAACCTTGACCGCCTGCTCGAAGTCGAGGCGGGGGTTGCGGGGGAACCAGGCGTCGGGGCCGGGCTTGCCGGCGTTGACGACGGCGATGGCGCGCTGGCTGCCGCCGAGGAACTCCTTCTCGACGGCGGCGGCGTCGAATCCGGCCATCGGCCCGGCGGCGAGGCCGGCGGCGCGGATGCCGAGGATCAGGTAGCCGAGCTGGATCGAGGCGTTGAAGCGGGCCATGGCGGGACGGCCGGGGCTGTCGTGCAGGGCCTCGCGGGCGCCCTCCTTGTGCGGGAAGGTGACCGGGAGGTGCTCGTGGAAGTCCTCGTCGGCGGCGACGATGAGGGTGAGCGGCGCGGAGGCGGTCTTGGCCCGGTTGCCCTCGGCCATCAGCGGGACGAGGCGTTCGCGGGCCTCGGCGCCGCGGACGGCGACGAGCCGCAGCGGCTGCGCGTTCATCGCGGTCGGTGCCCACTTCACGAGGTCGTAGATCGCGCGGAGCTGCTCGTCGGTGACGGGTTCGGCGCTGAAGGCGTTGGCGGTACGGGCCTCGCGGAACAGCAGGTCCTGCGTGGCCTCGTCGATGGCGAGCAGTCCTTCGGGCGCGATCGTCGTCATGTCCTCACCTCTCAGTCGGATCGTGGAGCCGCGGTCGGGACGGCTCCGAGAGGCTGTAACCGGATGACGGTACGTTATCTGCCGCGTCAGGAAGTGTGATCCGTCACACGCCGTGGTGATCGGGTTCAGAACGGGAACCGCTCGGCCGCCGCGACGACCGCGCCGGCGACGGTCGCGACGGTGAGCACCGACAGCCCGCACAGCACGGCCCACCGCCCGGCCTGGTAGCCGGCGGGGACGCGGCCGGAACCGCGCCCCCGCACCGGCCAGGGCGCGCGCAGCGGCGCGGTGCCCGGGACCTCCTGCGCGTCGCCGGCGGTGAGGGGGTGGTCGGCGCCGGACGGGGCGGCGGGCGCGAGGCCGGACGCCCAGCCGAGCAGGTCGGCGACCGCCGCGGGTTCGGTGGCCAGCCCGGAGGCGAAGTAGCGGACCTGCCCGGCGACCTGGTCGAGGGTGCGGACGGTGTTGCCGAGCCCGACGCCGCTCAGCCACGCCCGCACGTCCGCGCCCGGATCACCGTCGGGGTCACCGCCGCCGTGGCCGAGGCAGCGGCCGATCTCGGTGCGGACGAGCAGGTCGGTCTTGGTGACGATGACGGCGACGCGCTTCTGCCGGCCGTGGTCGGGGCGGGAGCGCAGGTCGTTCAGCACCCGCTGGAGGGTGTCGGCGGGGTCCTCCTCCGACGACACGGCGGCCTGGTCGACGAGGTCCGCCTCGTCCCGCGTGAGCGCCCGCCGGACCTGCGGGAGCGCGAACGGGTCCACGACGAACAGCAGCGCCTCGCCGTGGTCGAGGTAGCGCAGCGACTCCACCTCGGTCGCGCCGGTGTAGTGCTCGCCCGCCGGGTCGAACAGGTACAGGATGCGGCGGGCGCGGCCGGGCAGGTCGACGTCGACCATGGTGGCGAGCGGCAGTTCCGGGCCGGTCTTGGCGGGCCGCCCGCCGTGCCCGAACTCGCGGATGGCGCCCGCGTACGCCTGCGCGTGCCGCTGCTCCACGAACGCCAGCCGCCCGTGGAGCGACCGGGCGCGCGCGTGCAGCGCCCGGATCCCGAGGAACATGAACGTGGTCTTCCCGGCGGCCGGCCCGCCGACGAACGGCAGCGGCTCGACGCGGACGCGCCCGATGCGCTCGGGCAGCCGCCCGCCGCAGTGCGGGCAGTACGCGGCGAGCCGGAACCGGCCGAGCGGGACGGTGGTGGGCAGCCGCGCGCCGCACCGGCACACGTGCCGGAACGCGCCCGCGGCACCGGGGGACAGGCGCCGGTGCCGGGCGCCGCATCCCGGGCACTCGTACTCGGGCAGGCCGATCCGCTCGTAGCAGAACGGGTGCGGGCAGGTCTGCAGGATCCGCCCGTACGCCATGAAGATCCGCTCGACCGCCGCGAGGACCAGCACGCACGCCAGCCACGCCGCCAGCCCGGCCGCCGCGACCACCCCGTACAGGACGGTCAGCGCCAGCACGAACGCCGCCGCCGGGACGGCCGCCGCCACGATCCCCGCGCACAGCGCCAGCCAGATCGGGAACGCGAAGAACCCCCACAGGCCGCCGAGCAGCGTCCGGGTGAGCCGGACGACGGTGCCGGACGCGGTCCGGTACACCTGCGGCACGACGGTCCGGCTGATCGTCCACCAGTCCCGCCACACCTGGACCAGCAGGTAGTTGCGGTACGCGACCTCCGGCGAGGCGACCGGGGACGGGCCGTCGAGCGCGGACGGGGCGAGCGTGCGGCACGCGCTCAGGTAGTACAGGCCGAGCGCGGCGGCGCCCGCGACGATCAGCGTCGCGGGGAACAGCACCGGGAACACGTACCAGAACCCGAGCCACATCGCGCCGACCCACACGGCGGCCAGCAGCAGCCCGATCAGGACCTGCACGCGCTCACCTCCCCCCGTCCCCGGCGAGGAGGCCCTTCAGCGCGGCGCGCAGCTCCGGGCGGTCCGCCAGGTGCGCGTCGAGCTGCCGGGCGGCGAGCCACCGGGCGGCGGCGGCACGCGCCCACGCCTCCAGCCCCGGTTCGGCGATCCCGCGCGTCCGCAGCCGCAGCGCGATCTCGACCAGGTCGTTGCGGTGCCCGGCGTCGGCGCCGCGCAGCGGGGCGCGGCCGGTGCGGGCGCGGGCGGGCAGCTCTGCCGTCCACCGGTCGGCGATCCGGGCCCGGACCGGCGCGGGCGCCGCGGCCAGCAGCTCCGCCCGGAACGCGGGCGGGCGGCGGCACAGGCGCCGCGCGGCCGCCTCGAACGCCTCGCCGGCCAGCCGCGGCGACGCGTCGCGGGCGCCGGCCAGCGCGCCCATCGCCCGCGCCGCCTCGCCCGGACGACCCGCGGTGATCGCGTCGGCGTACGCGCGGACGGCGGCCGCGTCGGCGCCGGCCCGCCCGTCCGGCAGGACGGATTGCACGCGCGCCGCCAGCCGCAGGGTCTGCGCGTCGGCGAGCGCCTCGCGGCCGAGCCGCTCGAACGTCCGCGACGGCAGTGCCGCCAGCGCCGGGACGTCCGCCAGGTCCTTGCCGAACGCGTCGAGCAGGTCGACGCACTCGGTCGCCGAGGGCGGCGCCGCCCAGACCTCCGCGAGCGCCGCCTCGGCCCCGGCGCCGCCGCCCGCGCGGGCCAGCCGCAGCAGTTCGGCGGTCGCCTCGATGCGGCGGGCCCGGTCGCGGCGGCCGACGGAGGCGAGGACCGGCACCGCGACGGCGGGGACGGCGCGGAGCCGTCCGGCGGCGTGCGCGTAGAGCAGGTCGCAGGTCGCCGGGGTGAGCGCCGCGGCCCGCTCGCGGTCCGGTGCGCCGGCGAGGCCGGCGACGACGCCGTCCAGCAGCGCGTCGCGGGCGCCGGGCGGGCAGGCGCGGTGGGCGGCGGGCAGGTCCGCGGCGCCGAGGCGGGCGCGGCCGGCCGCGGCGGCGGCGAGCTCCTCCGGGTCGACGCGGGCCCCGGCGCGCGCGGCGACCGCCGCCACGGCCGCGACCTCCGCGAGGTCGGGCGCGTCCGCGAGCGCCTGCGACACGCGCGGCTCCAGCCCGCCGGCGCGTTCCGGCAGCTCGGGCATCCGGTCGCGGGCGGCCGGGTCCGACAGGGCGAGCAGCGCGATCCGCGCCGCGCAGTCGCGCGCGACCCCGGTCGCGCCCGCGGACAGGGCCCGCCCGTGGACAGCGAGCGCCAGCTCCAGCCCCAGGGAGGCGGCGCCCGGCCCGAGGTCCCGCCAGACCCATTCCGGGACCTGGACGCCGGGCCGCGCCAGCAGCGCGGCCGCCGCGCCCTCGTCGTCCGCCGTGACGGGCGCGTCGCGCCGGCACAGCGCCAGCAGGGCCGCGGCGCCCTCCAGGACGGCCGGGTCGGGCGGCGCGGCGCCGTCCGGCAGCGCGAGCTCGCCGAGGGCGTCGAGTGCCGGGAAGTCGGCGTCCCGCCAGCACGCCGCGACGGTGCGGGCGAAGCGGGACGTCCCGTCCGTGCCGGTCAGGCCGGTGTGCAGGTCGACGGCCAGCGCGTGGGACGCGTGGTGCCGCACGGCGGCCCACACGTCCGGCGTTGTGCCGACGAGGCGCTGCGCGGCGCCGTCGGGGTCGGCGGTGTAGGTGACGAACGACAGCCGCGCCGCCGCCGCGACCGGCAGCGAGTACGACACCACCGCGATCCACCGCGCGATCAGCTCGACGTCGGCGGCGACCAGCACCACCCGGCCGTGGCCGCGGCCGAGGACGCCGGTGACCGCGTCGACCAGCCGGGCCAGCGTCCCGTACGCGTCGGACGGCCCGGACACCGCGAGCCACGCGGCGAGCGAGTCGGGGTCGAGCGCGGCGCCCGGCGCGAGGTCGTCCAGCTCGCCGAGGTCGGCGTCGCCCGGCAGCGGCGTCCACAGCGGCGCGTGCCACAGCTCGGCGGGCCGCAGCCCCTCCAGCTCCTCGGGTTCGGCCACCACCGCGTGCGCGAAGAAGTTGCCGTACCGGCCGGAGTAGTCGCGGCCCAGATAGCGGCAGCGCAGCAGCAGCGGACGGCCGTCCACCCGGTCGTACAGCAGCGAGACGGGGAACCCGCCCAGCTCCGCGTCGTCGGGGGACAGCGGCGCGTCCGGCGGCGGGCGGTACGACATGTACGGCGTGACGGCGGCGCGCACCCCCTCGGGCAGGCCCGGCGTCTCCGCGACGAACTGGAACCCGGCGCGGCCGGTGGGCCCGCGCCGCGCGGAGGTGTAGTGCAGCTGCCACGCCACGGTCACGAACCTCCGGGCCGGACGCCGTCGAGCATCCCGAACCGGTACAGCAGCCACAGCAGCGGGTCCTCGGCGCGGTGGGGCCGGACGCCGCCGGCGCCGACCCGCCCGTCCTCGGGGACGCCGCCGAGCGCCGACAGCCCGAACAGCGCGTGGTCGGTGTACTGCTGCCCGAGGTAGGTGTCGAGCTGCCCGGCCTGCCAGTCGTGCAGCAGCGCCCGGACCTGCTCGTTCACCGCGTCGCGGTCGTCCAGGTCGAGCACGCCCGCGCCGGCCCGGGACCGCCGCAGCGCCGACTGCCGCAGCAGGTCGGGGCGCAGCGCGTCGATCTTGGTGAGCGCGACCGCGACCGGCACCGGCAGCGGCTCGCCCGGCCGGGTGCCGTGCCGCTGCCGCAGCGCGTCGGTGACCCGCGCGATGATGTTCAGCGGCTCGCTGTCGGGATCGTCGCCGGAACGGGGCTCCGGCACGGTGCCGGAGATCCCGGACCGCGCCCCCGGCAGCTCCAGCGGATCGACCAGGAAGATGATCGCGTCCGCCGCCTCCAGGTAGCGCAGGTGCAGGTCGGTGACCTCGCGGCTGCGCAGGTCCTCGCCGGCGGTGTCGAACAGCACCAGCGCCAGCGACTCGTTGCGGGCCCGCGCGAACCGGCCCTGCAGGAACCGGCCGGGCCGCGTCCGCGTCAGCAGGTACACCAGCGGTTCGCGCGGGCCGGTGGCGGCGCTCGCCGTCGTGGGCAGCAGCCGCCGCTCCTCCAGCAGCGGGCGCGCGAAGTCGCGCTTGTAGCGCTCGATGGTCCGGTCGTCGCAGGCCACGAGCGAGGCGTCCAGTTCCGTGCCGACGCGGTTCATCAGCTCGTGCAGCAGCACCGCGATGTAGGTGCTCTTGCCGGCGTTCTTCGCGCCGACCAGCGCGACGATGCGGCCGGGGGAGTCGCAGTACGCCGACGGCAGCGGGTTGTGGCATTCCGGGCACGCCCGGTTCCCGGTCGGCACCCCGCACGCGGGGCAGTCGGCGCGCCCCTTGCGTCCGGGCGCGGCGAACACCGGCGGCAGCGACGCGCCCGCCGTCGAGCCCGTGTAGGCGGCCAGCTCCTCGTCCAGGACGGGCGCGCAGCCCTGCCGCCGCCCCGCCTGGCCCCGGCAGCGGAACAGGATGCGCTGCGGCGCGACGGACGCGAAGCAGTACGGGCAGGTGACGCCCTGCCGGGGGAAGAGGCGTGCGGACGCGCCGGGCAGCCGGGCGAGGGGTCTGGTCATCACGGGACCTGGAGTCGGCGGATCGGGGGATCGGTGAGGTCGATGACATCATCATCGGCGAAGCAGCGCAGCCAATACGGCCCGGAAGCGCGCGGAACGGCCACGGACAGCTCGCCCGGCACCGGAACCTGCTCCCATGTGCCGAGCGTCTCGCCGTCGCCCGCGCGGTGGGGCATCACCCGGCCGCGCCTCAGCACCAGCGACAGCCGCGCCACCCGCAGCGGCCGGGCGCAGGTGAACCGCAGCGTCAGCGACCGCCGCCACGGCGGGCCCGACCGCTCCAGGTCGTAGCGGACGACGGTGCGCGCCTCGACCTCCGCCGTCACCGCCGGGCCGGTCACCCGCGTGCCGCCGACGGTGCCGGCGGCCGTCACCGCCAGCTCGACCGGCTCGTCCTCGGGGACGGGCAGCCGGACGCCGCCCTGCGTGTCGTAGGCGGCGCGGGTGACGGTCTCGCGCCGCGTCCCCTCGGCCCCGGGGGCGCGGTGCGGGTCGCGGCCGACCCGGTACACCAGGTCGACCTCCGCGACGTCCGGCGGCCAGTCGAATCCGACGTGCACGTGGTCGCCGCGCCGCTCGGCGACGAGGCGGCGCGGCGGCGGCAGGTTCACGTGCCGGTGGTAGGCGCCGATCGCGGCGGTGCCCTCGGCGACCGTGACGGCGAGCAGCCAGCCGCCCGCGCCGGGCCGCACCGCGAGCCCGCCCGCCGTCGGCGTGCCCGCGAGCCGCCGCGTCTCCCGCCGGACCTCCTCCACCGGGACCAGCGCGCTGCGCGGCCACGGCGGCGGACCGGCCGACAGCACCAGCTCGGCCGTCCCGTGCGCGGGCGGCGCGAACCGCACCCGCAGCACGCCCGGGTCGGACGGGTCCGGCTCGGCGTCCAGCTCGTACACCGGCTCGGGCGGCGCGCTCGGCGTCACCGACGCCCGCACGCCCGGCGTGGCGACCTCCAGCCCCGCCCCGTCCAAGTACACCGCGCTGACCCGGTAGTGGTGGGTGCGGCCGTTCGGGACCCGTTCGCGGAACCCCTCGCGGCCCGCCTCGACCGGCGTCCCGTCGCGGACGACGACGACCCGCGCCGCCTCCGGCGGGCACCGCCACCGGCCGGTGACCTGCCCGTCCCCGGACAGCAGCTCGACCTCGCGCGGCTCCGGCCGCACGACGACCGGCCCCGCCACGGCAGGCGCGGCGGCGGCCTCACCGCGCACCGCGACGGCGCCGTAGTACAGCGGCACGTTCACCGGTGGGCGCCCGTCGCGGTCGCCGTCGATCGCCTCGCCGTCGCCGGCTCCGCGCGGCGGCCTCCCCGCCCGCCGCACCAGCCGGTAGCCGACCTCGCCGGCGGTCGACGGCGACGCCTCCCACGACAGCCGCACGCCGGCGCCGTCCGGGTCGACGTCCGCGTGCAGCGCCGGGACCGGACGCGGCGGCAGCCGCCGCTGGTGGTCGCGGGCGCCGGGCAGGTCGCGGACGAGGCGCAGCGCGTCGGCGAGCAGCCGCCACGCCCGGTCCGGGTCGGGATCGGCGGCGGCGGTCTCGCGCAGCCGCAGCGCCGTGTCGAGGCGGTGCCGCGCCTCGGCGGCGAGCACCTCCTCCTCCGGCGGCTCGCCCTGCCCGCCGTCCCGCGCGGCGCCCGGGACCCCGGACGCGTCGGCCAGCTCCGCCGCCGCGAACACCTCGCCCGCGTCCAGCAGCGCGCGCAGCCGCCCGGCCAGGCCGCCGCCCGCGGCCGTCTCCCGGACCACCGCGAACACCAGCCGCCGCGCGTCCTCGGCGTGGACGCCGAGGTCCTCGGTCGCGTACCGCAGCAGCGCCCGCTCGGACGCGCGCTGCCGGAACCGCTCCCGCAGCCGGTCCACGATGTCGTACCGGACGAGCTCGGTGAGGTCGGCGCCCGACCGCAGCGCCGCCAGGATCGTCCCGGCGTGCGTCGTGCTGGTGTCGCGGCTGCGGCGCGCCCACTCCTCGCCGGCGGCGGCGACCACGTCCGCGTCCAGCCGCAGCAGCCCGCCGCGCAACGCCGTCGCGCCGGGCGCGCCCGGCGTCGCGGGCGCGGCGAACCCGTCCAGCACCCGCATCGGGCCGGCGATCCGCGGCCCGAACAGGAAGTCGGCCAGATGCCGCTTGCCCAGCACGCCCAGCGACTCGCGCACCTTCCGGTACGCCGGGTAGGGCGCCGCGGACGGCAGCGCGTCCGGCTCGCGCACGGCGATGCCCTCGGCGGCGGCCAGCGCCTCCAGCTCGGACCGCGCGATCCCGCCCGTCCGGGCGATCGCGTCGACCTCGGCGGGCGCCGCCATCCGCAGGAACCCGGCGGCGTCCGCCAGCCCGGCGCGGGCCTGGGCGCGGCGCCGCTCCGTGCGCTCCCGGCCGCCCGCCAGGCGCTGCTGGAGCGCGCGCATGTCGCCGCGCCCGGCGGCGGTGAACAGCGGCGCCAGCTCGCGGTGCTCGGCCTCCAGCCGGTCGATCAGCCGGCGGTACTTCAGCTGGCCGCGCGCCCGCCGCCAGCACTGGCGCACCTGCTTCACCCGCGCCTCGACGCCCGGCGCCGTCAGCGGGTCGGCCAGCGCGTACCGGACGCGCAGGTCCTCGGGCGGCTGGTCGCCCGCGGCCCGCGCCGGCTCCAGCACCTCCCGCCGGTACTCCTCGTCGAACGTCACCGAGGGCGCCGGATCAGCTCACCTGGACGCGGGAGAGGGCCTTGCGGGAGCGCTCGACCTCCTCCTCCGACATCCCCCCGACGTCCACCTTCAGCTCCAGCCGCTCGCCGGACTCCTTCTCCACCGCGGTCACGTTCAGCAGCCCCGACGAGTCGAGCGTGAACGTCACCCCGATCGGCCAGCCCGCCTTCTTGCCCGGCGGGACGCGGATCTCGCCGGTCGCGATCTCGGTGTTGTCGATCAGCTCGGCGGACTCGACGCTGCCCGCCTGCTCCATCACCCGGACGTCGGCGGAGGTCTGGTCGTCGTAGACGGTGAAGAAGTCCTCGGTGCGGGCCGCGGGCAGCTCCTCGTTGGCGTGCACCAGGTGCGCGACGTGCTCGGCGCCGGAGTCGCGGTCGACCACCACGATCCCGAACGCATGCGAGGCGACCGTGCGGATCTGCCGCCCCGCGATCTGCTTCTGCTGCTCGGCCGACAGCCCGGCGCGGTTCGCCATCTCCTCGGCGCGCTCGGCGTCGCCCTCGCGCATCAGCCGCCGGTAGGTCTCCTCGAACGCGTACAGCGCGGCGCCCTTGGCGACGGCGAGGTCCGGGTCCTGGAGGCGGGGCGACAGCCCGAGCTCGGTCTCCAGCCGCGCCGCCACCACCGGCATCTTCGTCGACCCGCCGACCAGCACCAGGTCGTCGTAGTCGTGCACGCCCTTCTCCGCGGCGGTCGACAGCGTCCGCCCGGTGATCTCGATGGTGCGGTCGAGGAGGTCCTTGGTCAGCTCCTCCAGCTTCTCCCGCGTCACCTCGATCGCCGCGACCCGCCCGGCGTGCATCACCCGGACGGTGTGCGCGGTGCGGGTGGTCAGCGCCTTCTTGGCGTCCTCGGCGTCCCGGCGCAGCTGCTGCTCGGTCTGCTTGTCGTCCAGCGGGTCGCCCGCGTCGGGGTGCTCCGCGCCGAACCGCTCCGCCAGGTACTCCACCAGCCGCGCGTCCCAGTCGGCGCCGCCGAGCTCGTGGTCGCCGTCGGTGCAGATCACCTCGATGTGCCCGGCGCGCAGCGCGATGACGGTCGTGTCGAACGTGCCGCCGCCGAGGTCGTACACCAGGATCGTCCGGTCGGCGTCGGGGTTCAGCACCCCGTAGGTGATCGCGGCGGCGATCGGCTCGGACACGATGTCGATGACGTTCAGCCCCGCGATCCGGCCCGCCTTGCGGGTCGCGTCCCGCTCGGCCGCGCCGAAGTAGGCGGGGACGGTGATGACGACGTCGCGGGCCTCCTCGCCGGTGGTCGTGCGCGCGTCCGTCGCCAGCTTCAGCAGGATGAACGCCGACAGCTCCTCGGGCGTGAAGTCGATCCCGTGGATCGGGCGCGTCACGTCCCGGCCCATGTCCCGCTTGATCAGGCTGACGACGTTGTCGGGCTCCAGCACCGCGGTGTCCTTCGCGGTGGCGCCGACGACGACGTTCTCGCCGCTCTCGAAGTACACCACCGACGGCGTGGTGTCGGTGCCCTCCAGGTTCCGCAGGACCGCCGGCCGCCCCACGTCGTCGATGGAGGCAATGCAGGAGTACGTGGTTCCGAGGTCGATCCCGTAGACAGCCATGTCCCTCTCACCCATCGGTGCCGAGTCGGTTGTTCGTCGTCTCGCCGGGACCGGCCGCGCGGGGGCGGCCGGACCCGGTGCTGACGGCGGGCGCGGTGCCGCGCGCGGTGTCGTCCGGGGCGCCGCCCGCCGTCCTCCCCTCCAGGTGCGCGTCCTCCCGCGCGTCCGCGGTCCCGTTCGCGTTCCGGTCGAGCCGGCCCACCGTGACGGCCGCCTTGCGCAGCACCCTGCCGCTCTGCTCGAAGCCGTCCGCCTGGACCTCGGTCACCGTGCCGTCGCGGGCCGGGTCCGCGACCGCGGCGACGGCGACGGGCCGGTGCCGGGACGCGTCGTACGGCTCGCCGGGGCTGGCGGTGAACCGCTCGGCGCCGAGCCGGGCGAGCGCGTCGGCCACGTCGTCGGCGACGGCGCCGAGCAGCCCGGCGGTGCGCGCCGGGTCGGGCGGTTCGGCGAGCCCCGGCTCGGCCAGCCGGCACGCCTCGCGGCGGGCCTGGTCGTGCAGCCGGTACAGCGCGGTGCGGACGGGCTCCAGCATCGTCTGCAGCTCCCCGCGCCGCAGCCGCTGGTTCTCCTCGTGCAGCCGGTCGATGACCGCCTCCCGGTGCGCGGCGCGCTCGTGCTCGCGGTCCAGCCGCGCGGTCAGCCCCGCCAGGGCGTCCCTGACCTCGGCCTCGAAGGCGGCGCGGCCGTCGTCCTCCGGTTCCGGCTCCGGCGCTGCGGTGGCCCGTGTGACCTGGCCGGCCTCCGTGACCTCCGTGACCTCTGTGGCCTCGGCGGCGCCGTCCGCCACCGGCGGCGTTGCGCCGTCCGTGCCGGAACCGGCCCCGGTGTTGACTGTGCGATCCCCGTCGCTCGACACGTGCAGTCACCTTAATGATGAGGAGGCAGAGGCGATAGGCCTGCGGTTGACCTTCATTGGACTCTAGTTTGACGCCTCCCCGCCATTCCAGCACCGACTTCTTCGCGTCGACACGGATGGGTAACACGTGAGAAACGCGTCTCGCGGAAGCTGGGCGGGACCCATGGAGAAGGAGGTGGCGATGTTGCTGCGGATCCGTGTCCGGCTGCCCGACCGCCCGGGCTCGCTGGGGCAGGTGGCGCGCACGCTGGGCGCCGCGGGCGCCGACGTCGTCCAGATGGCGGTGTTGGAACGCGACAACGGGCGTGCGCTGGACGATTTCACCGTCCTGTGGCCCGCGGGGGCCGGCGTCGAGCGGCTGCGCGACGGGCTCGGATCGGTGCCCGGCGTGGTGATCCTCGGCATCTGGCCGACGGTCGAGCCGCAGGGCGCGTTCCCGGACGCCGCCGTGATCGGCCAGATCGCGGCGCTGCCCGAGCGCGGCGCCGCGACGCTGGCCGACGCCGTCCCGGGCATCCTCAGCGCCGACTGGGCCGGGCTCGCCGAGCTGGGGGAGCGCGACACCGCGGTCCTCGTGCACGCCAGCGTCGGCGGGATGGTGGGCACCGAGCTGCCGGTGCTGCCGCCCCTGCGGCCGCGCGCGTTCACCGCGCCGGACGGCACCGAGTACGCGGTCTGCCCGCTGTCGGCGGGCCGCGCCGCGATCGTCGTCGCGCGGACGGGGGCGCCGCCCTTCCACCGGACGGAGGTGCTGCGGCTGGAGCAGCTGGTGGACGCGGCGGAGGCGGTGCTGGCCACCGATGTCGTGCGGACCTCGTGAGGAGGCTCCGGTGTCCCGGCGGGCACCGGTGTTCCGGTGGCCCCTGGTGTCCCGGGCGAGGTAGTTCTAGAGTCGCATTCTAGGATTTGTCACGTTCCAGGAGGCGACCGATGGCCGAACTGCTCCGCCCGCACGCCGACGCCCGGCCGGACGAGCCCGCGCTGACCGACGAGCGCGGCACCACCACCTGGCGGGAGCTGGACGCCAGGACCGACCGGCTGGCGAGCGCGCTGCGCGGCCTGGGGCTGACCACCGGCGACGTCATCGCGATCCACTCCGGCAACCGCCGCGAGTTCTTCGAGGCGATGTGCGCCGCCGGCCACATCGGCCTGCGCTACGTCCTGGTCAACTGGCACTGGACCGCCGACGAGCTGCGCTACGTCCTCCAGGACGCCAAGGCCCGCGTGCTGTTCTCCGAGGACGCCTTCGGGGACGTCGCGCGCGAGGCGTCCGACGGCCTCGCCCTCACCGCGCGGATCGCGTTCGGCGACCCGGTCGACGGCTTCACCCCGTACGAGGAGTTCCTCGCGACGGGCGCCCAGGAGGAGATCGCCGACCCGTCCACCGGGCTGCCGATGTTCTACACCTCCGGCACCACCGGCCGCCCCAAGGGCGTCACCCGCAAGCTCACCGGCGCCGGCGGGCCGATCGAGAACGCCCGGCTGCTCGGCGACGCGATGGCGGGCGTCCTGCGGATCCCGGAGAACGGCCGCACGCTGCTCGTCGGGCCCGTCTACCACTCGGCGCAGTGGATGTGGTCGCACGTGTTCCTGCTCGCCGGGCGGTCGGTGGTGATGCGCCGCGGCTTCGACGCCGCCGAGACGCTGCGGCTCATCGACGAGCACGCGATCACGAACGTGCACCTGGTGCCGACCCAGTTCGTCCGGCTGCTGCGGCTGGACGAGGCGGCCCGCAAGGCGTTCGACGGCTCCAGCCTGGAGGTCGTCTGGCACGGCGCCGCGCCGTGCGCCCCGGACGTCAAGCGCCGGATGATCGACTGGTTCGGCCCGATCGTGCACGAGTACTACGGGTCCACCGAGGCGTCGGTGAACAGCGTGATCACCGCCTCCGAGTGGCTGGAGCGGCCCGGCAGCGTCGGCCGCCCGCTGCCCACCACCGAGGTGCACATCCTGCGCGAGGACGGCGAGCCCGCCGCGCCGGGGGAGCGCGGCCAGATCTGGTTCCGCTACGCCAGCGGCGACGACGTGGAGTACTGGGGCGACGAGGAGAAGACCCGCTCGGTGCACCGCGCGAACGGGCTGTTCACCACCGGCGACGCCGGATACCTGGACGAGGACGGCTACCTGTTCCTCGCCGACCGGGTCATCGACATGATCATCAGCGGCGGGGTGAACATCTACCCGGCCGAGATCGAGGGCGTGCTGATCACCCATCCGGCCGTCCGGGACGTGGCGGTGTTCGGCGTCCCGGACGAGGAGTTCGGCGAGCAGGTGAAGGCCGCCGTCGAGCTCGCCGACGGCGCCGAGCCGTCCGACGCGCTCGCCGCCGAGCTGGTCGAGCACGTCCGCGCGTCGCTCGCCGGCTACAAGGCCCCGCGCTCGGTCGACTTCGTCGACGCGATGCCGCGCACCCCCACGGGCAAGCGCTACAAGCGACTCCTCCGCGACCCCTACTGGCAGGGCGCCCGTTGAGCCGCGGCGGGTCGTCGTCATCCGGGCCGCCATGACGGCGACCCGCCGCGGTCAGCGCAGCAGGGCCAGGACGGTGTCGAGGTCGGTGAGGCCGGCGTCGGAGCCGAGGCCCTGGGCAACGGTCGCGGCGGCGGCGGTGCCCCACCGGGCGGCCTCCAGGACGTCCTTGTCCCGGCCGAGGGCGGTGATGAACCCGGCGCAGTACGCGTCGCCGCAGCCGGTGGTGTCGACGACCTCGACCGGCAGGGCGGGCAGCCGGTGCACGCCGCCGGCGGTGGCGACGAGGCTGCCCGCCGCGCCGAGCGTGACGACGACCGTGGCCGGCCCCTGGGCGAGCAGGGCGCGGGCGGCCTTCTCCGGGTCGTCCTCGCCCGTCATCGCGGCGGCCTGCTCCTCGTTGGGCAGGAAGTGGTCGACGTGGGGGAGGAACGCGGCGGTGCCCCGCACCAGGTCGGGCATGTTGGACAGCAGGTCCATCGTGACGACCGTGCCGGACGCGCGGGCCGCGTCGAGCGCGGCGAAGAACTCCGGGTCGTTCAGCCCGAACGTGACGTCCGGGCCGCCGAGGTGGACGGCGTTCGCGGCGGCGAGCAGGCCGGGCTCGACCGCGCCCGCGGTGAGGGTGAGGTTCGCGCCGGGCACGTGGAAGCTCGGCCGGCCGCCGTCCGGCCGGATCGGCAGGATCGACGCGCTGGTCTGCTCGGCGGTGCGGCGGACGAGCCCGGTGACGTCCACCCCGTTCCGGGTCATGATCGTCACGAGCAGGTCGCCGAGGTCGTCGTCGCCGATCGCGCCGACCGAGACCACCCGGTCGCCCAGCCTCGCGAGGGCGACGGCGGTCCCGGCGGCGGCGCCGGCGGCGGTCACCCTGATCTGGTCGACGACCACGGTGTCCTGGCCGCCGGGGATGCCCTCGACGGGGCGGGCCAGCACGTCCAGGATGTGCGCTCCGACCGTGACCACTGTTGCCATGCCGGGTCTCCCTCGTGATCGTCAGGGCCGTAGCGTACGACGGGCAGGGCCGAGAACGTGAGAGGGATTCGCATGTTGCTGGAGGACGAGCGGCGCGCGCTGTGCGCGGTGGGCCGCAGGCTGGCCGAGACGGGCCTGGTGACCGGCGCGGCCGGCAACGTCAGCGTCCGGTCGGGGGACCTGGTCGCGGTGACGCCGGGCGGGATGATGCTCGACCGGATGCGGCCGGAGGACTGCCCGGTCGTGAACCTGGACGCCCGGCTCGTGGACGGCGACCGCGCCCCGTCGTCGGAGACCCCGATGCACCTCGCGCTGTACCGCGAGACGCCCGCGGCGGCGGTCGTCCACACGCACTCGACGTACGGGGTAGTAGTGGCGACCACCATGGCCGAGCTGCCGCCAATCCACTACAACACGCTGCTGCTGGGCGGCGTGGTGAAGGTCGCCGAGTACGCCACGTACGGGACGCCGGAGCTGGCCGAGAACGTCCGGGCCGCGATGGAGGGCGGCAAGCGCGCCGCGCTCATGGCCAACCACGGCGGCGTCACGATCGGCCGCGACCTGGACGAGGCGTTCGAGAACGCGCGGCTGCTGGAGTGGCTGTGCGGCGTCTACGTGCGGGCCAAGATGGTCGGCGAGCCGCGGATCCTGACCGACGGCGAGCTGGCGAAGGTGGTCGAGCGAGGCCTCGCGCCGCCGGAGTTCCCGGCTGTGTAACCTAGCGCTTGCTAGGTCACCTGGGAGGTCCTCTTGCCCTTCGTCCTGATCGACAAGCCGCGCCCGCACGTCACGCTCATCACCCTCAACCGGCCCGAGCGGATGAACGCCATGGCGTTCGACGTCATGGTCCCCTTCCGCGAGGCACTGGAAGAGGTGAGCCGCGACAACGACACCCGCGCCGTCGTCATCACCGGCGCCGGGCGCGGCTTCTGCTCCGGCGCCGACCTGGAGTCGCCGGGCGCGCTCCCCGGCATCGACGGGCTGACGCTGTCGACGATCGCGCTGCGCTCGATGGAGCTGCTGGACGACGTCGTCCGCGCGATGCGCCGCGTCCACCAGCCGGTGATCGCGGCGATCAACGGGCCGGCGATCGGCGGCGGGATGTGCCTGAGCCTGGCCGCCGACATCCGGCTCGCCGCCGAGGCCGCGCTGTTCCGCGCCGCCGGCATCAACAACGGGCTGACCGCGAGCGAGCTCGGCCTCAGCTACCTGCTGCCGCGCGCGATCGGCGCGTCCCGCGCGTTCGAGATCATGCTGTCCGGCCGGGACGTGGACGCCGCCGAGGCCGAGCGGATCGGCCTGGTCTCCCGCACCGTCGCCGGCGACAAGCTGCTCGGCGCGTGCTGCGACCTCGCCGAGCGGATCGCCGCGTTCAGCCGTCCCGGCGTCGAGCTGACCAAGCGGTCGCTGTGGTCCGGCCTGGACGCGTCGAGCCTCGACGCGCACATGGGCCAGGAGGGCCTCGGCCAGCTGTACGTGCGGCTCACCACGCAGAACTTCGACGAGGCCATCGCGGCGCGCAAGCAGAACCGCCCGCCCGACTTCAAGGACTGAGGCTGGGATCCGGCGCCGCTGCATGGCAGGCTGCCGCCCATGCCCAGGCTTTCGCCGGACGACGCCCGCCGGCTGCTCGCGACCGCGCCCGTCGCCCGGCTCGCGACCGTCGGGGAGGACGGCCGCCCGCACCTCGTCCCCGTCACCTTCGCCGTGCACCGCGGCTCGGTCTACACCGCGGTCGACCACAAGCCGAAGAGCACCCGCGACCTGCGCCGGCTGGCCAACATCCGCGCCAACCCGCGCGTCGCGCTGCTCGCCGACCACTACGAGGACGACTGGGACCGGCTCTGGTGGGTCCGCGTCGACGGCCATGCCGCCGTGGTCGAGGACGACGCGCGCCGCGCCGAGCCCGTCCGGCTCCTCGCGGACCGGTACGACCAGTACCGGGACCGTCCGCCCGAGGGGCCGGTCATCGCGGTGACCATCGACGCCTGGACGGGCTGGAGCGCCGTCCCCTAGATCCCGGCGTCGAAGGCGCGGACGGCCTCGGTGATCTCGGCGGGGAACTCCACGTGGGGGTGGTGGCCGGCGCCGTCGAGCAGGACGACCTCGCCATCCAGCCGTCCGGCGACCCACTCGGCCTCGGCGGCCGGGTCGGGCCAGTCGATGTCGCCGGTGCCCATGATGACCAGGACGGGCGCGGTGACCTTGTCCAGCCGCGCCTCCGCCTCGGCGTGCGACATGCTCATGTAGGACGCGATGACCTTGCCGCGCCCGTGCTCCTTGAGGTTGGCCTTCAGTTGCGCCGCGTGCTCGTCGAAGTCGGCCGGGCGCTTCGGCTCCCACTTGGGGTAGTACGACATGTACAACGGCACCGCCAGGCCGGGGATCCGGAACAGCGCCATGGTCAGCTTCTGCGCGAGGCCGGCCTTGCCGTCGCGGACGAACGGCGCCGCCAGCACCAGGCCCTTGACGAGCTCGGGCGCCTCGGCGGCGGCGTATACGGCCGCGGCCGCGCCGTTGGAGCAGCCGTAGACCAGGGCCGGGCCGGCGTCCAGGTGCCGCAGCAGCGCCATCAGGTCGTGGGCGAGCGGGGTGCTGCCGTACGCGGGCCAGTCGGCGCTGGTCTCGCCCATCCCGCGCTGGTCGACGGTGACGACGCGGTACCCGGCCCCGACGAGGGCCGGCTTGAGGAACCGCAGCTGCGAGCGCGTGTCGAGCATGGACGGCAGGCACACGATGAGCTGGCCCTCGCCGCTGTCGTCGTAGGCGAGGCGCCCGCCGGGGAGGTCGAGGTACTGCGTCTGGTCGCTCATCGCGCGCTCCGTTGTTTGGTGTAGCTCTATGGCTAAGAACATTAGCTTTCGGGCTACGCGGGGGTCAACCCCTTGTGCGAGGCGGTTTCGCGCGGCCGTCCGGCGGTCAGTCCCAGGCGGCGCCGATCCGGGCCAGCTCGGCCGCGTACTCGATCCGCCCGGCCCACTCCCGCGGCCAGGCGTCCATGCCGAGGCGCGCGCCCGCGAACGCGCCCGCCAGGCACGCGATCGAGTCGGAGTCGCCGGAGCTGGCGGCGCCCCGCCAGATCGCCTCGACGGGCTCGTCCGGGAACAGCAGGAAGCACAGCAGGCCGGTGGCGAGGGCCTCCTCCGCGCACCAGCCCGCGCCGGTGATCTCGCACGGGTCGGACGCGCGGTCGCCCCGCGCGACGGCCTCGTCCAGCCGGTCCAGGACCTCCAGGCACTCGTCCCAGCCGCGCGCGATGAACGTCTCCGGCGCGTCCATGCCGGGCTGCTGCCACAGCGTGCCGAGCCACCGCTCGTGGTAGACGGACCGCTGCTCGTGGCAGCGGGCGCGCAGCGCGGCGGGCAGGTCCGCGGGCGCCATGCCGTCGGCCAGCCATCGGACCGCGAAGGCCGTCAGCTCGCTCGCCGCCAGCCCCGTCGGGTGCCCGTGCGTCATCGCCGCCTGCAACTGCGACGCGCCGGCGCGCGTCTCGTCCGACAGGCCCGGGACGAGCCCGACCGGCGCCACCCGCATGTTCGCGCCGCAGCCCTTCGAGCCCGCCACGGTCGCCTCCACCCACGGCTTCCCCGCGGCCAGGCCCCGGCACGCCCGCAGGCACGTGTTGCCGGGCGCCCGGTTGTTGTCGGGGCTGTTCAACCAGTCGACGAACCGCCGCCGCCACATCGGCGCGATCAGGTCCGGCGTGAACGGGGGGTTCTCCAGCGCGTCCAGGAGGGCGACGCCGACCGCGATCGCCATCTGCGTGTCGTCGGTGACCAGCGCGGGATCGCCGTTCAGCTGCGTCGGCCCGTGCTCGCCGAACCGCCGCCGGATCTGCTCCATGTCGAGGAACTCGGTCGGCGCTCCCAGGGAGTCCCCGTACGCCAGCCCGAACATCGCACCGCTCGCCCGCATCATGGGCGACATTGTTCCTCAGTTCCCGCAAGCTCCCCGATAGCCCCCGGGCGTCATCCCGTAGCAGCGGACGAACCACCGCGTCAGATGGCTCTGGTCGGCGAACCCGGTCGCCGCCGCGACGTCCCCGATCGGCTCGCCGCGCGCCAGCCGGCGCCGCGCCGCGCGCAGCCGCAGCTGCCGCTGGTAGTCGCTCGGCGCCATCCCGTACGCCCGGCGGAACGCCCGGTAGAGCGCGAACCGGCTGCACCCCGCCGCCTCCGCCAGCTCGTCCGCGCCCACATCGTCCAGGTAGGACTCCTCCAGGCGGAGCCGGGCGCGCGCGGCGGCCCCCGACGACGGCCCGACGCGCAGCCGGTCGGACGCGGCCCGGTTCACCATCGCGCCGACCGTCGCGGTGAGCAGCTCGTCCCGCCGCAGCGCCGGGGCACCGCCGAGCAGCGCCGCGTGCAGCGCCCGCAGGTTCCGCGCGAGCGCCGGGTCGCCGACCACCGGGGCGTCGAACAGCGGGAGCCCGGCCGGACGCCCCGCGATGTCGGCCAGCACACCCGCCACCAGCTCCGGCCCGATGTGCACGATCCGGTAGGTGAAGCCCAGCTCGTCCGCCGCGCGGCCGTCGTGCGGATCGTCCGGGTTGAACGCGATGACCATCCCCGCGGCGCTCGTGTGCGCGCCGCCCCGGCACTCGAACGCCTGGTAGCCGTCCTCGGTGACGCCGAACGAGTACGTGTCGTGGCTGTGCCGGTGGTAGACGTGCCGCTCGAAATGCGCGTGCATCGCCTCCAGCGGGCGGTCCGCCGACCGCCAGTACCTGCTCCAGTCCACGCCTCCAGTCTGGCCCGCCTCCGGCCCGGCCCGGCGCACGAGCGTTCAAGACCGCCACCCTCGCGTCCCGGCAGCCTGGACGGCATGCGCTTCGACACCAAGATCGGCATCGTCGTCCGCGACGACCTGGCCGCGTGGCAGCGGCTCAACGTCACCGCGTTCCTGGCGAGCGCGGTGGCCGGGGGAGTGCCCGGCGTGATCGGCGACCCCTACGAGGACGCCTCCGGCAACGCCTACCTCGCGATGTTCCGCCAGCCCGTCCTGGTCTACGAGGCCGCCGCCGACGCCGTGAAGGCCGCCCACACGCGGGCGCTCGCCCGGGGAATGGACATCGCCGTCTACATCGAGGACATGTTCAAGACCGGCCACGACGAGGCCAACCGCGCCACCGTCCGCGCCGTCACCGCCGAGGAGATGCCGCTCGTCGGGTTCGCCGTCCACGGACCGAAGAACGGCGTGGACAAGGCACTGAAGGGGCTCAGGCTGCACCCGTGATGCCGGCGAGCGCGGCCAGCCGCTCGCGGTGCGCGTCCGGCGACCCGAACAGCTGCCGCGACCCCTGCGCGCGCTTGAAGTACAGGTGCGCGTCGTGCTCCCAGGTGAACCCGATGCCGCCGTGCAGCTGGATCGCCTCGCCCGCCGTGTGGAAGTAGGCGTCCGAGCAGTACGCCTTCGCCAGCGCCGCCGCGCGCGGCAGCTCCTCCGGGCTCTCGTCGGCGGCGGCCGCCGCGTTCAGCACCGCCGACCGCGCCGACTCCACCAGCACGAACATGTCCGCGCAGCGGTGCTTGATCGCCTGGAACGACCCGATCGGCCGCCCGAACTGGTGCCGCACCTTCGCGTACTCGACCGTCATGTCCAGGGTCCGCTGCGCGCCGCCGAGCTGCTCGGCCGCCAGCGCCACCGCCGCGACGTCCAGGGCGTGCCGGACCGCGTCCGCGCCGCCGACCTTCCGCGCCGGCGTCCCGTCGAACCCGATCCGCGCCAGCTTCCGCGTCTGGTCGAGCGTCGGCATGGACGTCCTGGTCATGCCGTCGGCGTCCGCGTCCACCGCGTAGAGCCCGACGCCGTCCTCGTCCTTCGCCGCCACGAGCACGAGCCCGGCGACGCACCCGTCGACCACGAAGCTCTTGGTCCCGCGCAGGAGGCCGCCCTCGGCACGTGCCTCCACGGCGTCGAGATCCCAGCTCCCGCCGTCCTCCGCGACCGCGAGCGTGGCGATGGTCGACCCGTCCGCGATGCCGGCCAGCAGGTCGTGCCCGCCGTCCCCGGCCTGGAGCGCCGCCGCGGCCGTGATCGTCGCGAGGAACGGCGCGCACACGACGGCCCGCCCCATCTCCTCGAACACGATGGCCAGCTCGCGCATGCCGAACCCGGCGCCACCGTGCTCCTCGGGGATCGCCAGGCCCTGCAGCCCCAGCTGCTCGGCCATCTGCGCCCACACCTTCGGGTCGTAGCCCTCGGCCGTCTCCATCAGCCGCCGCACCTCCGCGGACGGCGACCGGTCGGCGAAGAACCGCCGCAGCGCGTCGCGCAGCTCCCGCTGTTCCTCGGTGACGACGAGCTCCATCCGGCGGCCTCCCTGACCAGACGCGTGTACGGCAGTCGACCACCCTGCCGCGCCGCACCGCCCCGCGACCACGCCCCTCCCGCTCACCGGGACGCCCCGCCGGTTACGCGTCCCAGTCGTGCGGGCCCAGGACGTAACCCTTCGGGGTGGAGTGCAGATGGTTGATCGACACCAGGTGGCCCAGTGCCGCCCAGAGATCCTCTTCGGGGGCCTTCATCAGCTCCTCGATCGTCTCGAAGTCCGCCGCGCCGCCCTCGACGTCGATCTCCGCCACGGTCTCGTACACCGCCAGCTCGAAGTCGCTCAGCTCCTGAACGTCCCCGCGCCCGGCATCGTGCTCGTCCATGGCGAGAACGTGCCCGCTCCCCGCCGTTCTATTGCCCGCCGAGTGTGCGGACACCGGCCCACGGGGATCGTAGGCTGAGGACGAACGCACCGATGGCTACGATCTGTATGCGAAGGGTGGCGCTCCGCTCATATACTCGCTCGCGAGGAAAGGAGCAGGGCATGACGACGATGGTTCATGAGCCCGAGACCCAGGAGGACATCCTCCTGAACGACTTCCTCTCCCTCGACCCTCCAGAGGGCTACCGAGCCGAACTCATCGACGGAGAGATCGTCGTGACCCCACCCCCCGTAGGCGACCACGAGCTGTGCATTGCCGAGATCGCGTGGCAGATCGCCCGGCACTGCTCGACCAAGTTCCACAACGCCGGACACAAGGGGCTGGTCATTCCCTCCGGCGGGCGGCACCCGAAGAGTCACGTGATCCCTGATGCCACGTTCGCTCCCGCCTCTCTGGGTCTCTTCCGGGGTGCGCCGTCGTGGATGCCCGTCGAGCCGGATGGTGTCGCCATGGTGGTCGAGGTGACGTCATCGCGGCCGGAGCTGGACCGGGAGGCCAAGCGCCACGGGTACGCCCGTGCGAACATCCCGCTCTATCTGCTGGTGGACCGCGAGGCGGAGAAGGTGATCCTCTTCAGCGACACCGACGGCAAGGACTACAGGCAGACGAACAGCGTGCCTTTCGGCAAGGGGTTGGCGCTGCCGGAGCCGTTCGGCATCGAGTTGGACACGTCCGAGTTCGCGTGAGCCGGGGGCGCCGTCCGAGGTGCGGGTCAGCCGTAGCGCTTCATCTCGTGGAAGAAGCCGGGGATCGTGTGCAGGTCCCCCGCGGCGGTGACCTGGTCGTGGACGTACTTGGCGACGGCGAGGTCGAGGACGCCGAGGCCGAACGGGGAGAAGATCACCGGCTTGTCGGCGGGCGGGGTGGTGGCGCCGGTGAGGACGTCGTAGAGGGTGCCGGCGACGAAGTCGCGGTCGCCGACCTTCTGCTCGGCCAGGTGCGGTGACGTGTTGGCCTTCAGGCAGTGCTCGACATCGTCCACGATGTTGTAGGCGGACAGGATGATCTCGGGGGAGAGGTCGCGCAGCGACACGTGCAGGACGAGCGGGTTGTGCGCGAACCAGGCCGGGTCGGTGACGTGGGGCTCGCCGGCGACGGTGGCGAAGACGACCAGGTCGGACGAGCGGATCAGCGACTCGGCCGAGTCGTGGACGGTGACGGCGCCCTTCTCGGCGCGTTCGAGGTAGCCCTTGAAGCCCTCGGCGTGCTCGGGGGACAGGTCGTGGATCCCTAGCTCGTCGAAGGAGAAGCCGTTGCCCGCCAGGTAGGTGTGGATGTAGCGGGCGATGAGGCCGACGCCGACGAAGCCGACGCGGCGGGGCCGGTCGCCGCGCTTGTCGGCGAGGGTGGCGGCGGCGAGGGACGCGGACGCGGCGGTGCGCGCGGCGGAGATGATGGAGCTCTCCAGGCACGCGAACGGGTAGCCGGTCTCGGCGTCGTTGAGGATCAGCACGGCGGAGGCGCGGGGGATGCCGTTCGCGACGTTGCCGGGGAAGCTGGAGATCCACTTGATGCCGTGCACGTCCACGTCGCCCTGGACCGACGCGGGCAGCGCGATGATCCGGTCGGACGGCCGGTCGGGGAAGCGCAGGAAGTAGGAGTCGGGGTTGACGGTCCGCCCCTCGCCGTGCAGCCGGTAGGCGGCCTCGACCATGCCGATGACCTGCTCCTCGCGCCCGGCGACCGCGTCGTGCACCTGGGCGCCGGAGATCACGGCGAACGTGGGGGCCTGCGTCATGGGGGAACTCCGTGTCCTTTTCGCGGTGCTCGGGATGATCAGACGCCGAGAATACCGGCGGCCGGGAGATCGAGGCCGGGGAGCAGTTCCCCGAAGTGCTCGCCGAGCCAGGTCTCGTCGTAGATGGAGTCGAGGTAGCGCTCGCCGAGGTCGGGCGCGATGGCGACGGCGACCGGCTCCTCGCCGGGGTACTTGGCGTCCAGCCAGCGGGACGCGCCGGACACCACGGTGCCGGTCGAGCCGCCGAACAGGAACCCGCGCGAGGCGAGGGTGTGCACGGTGCGGATCGTGTCCTGCTCGGCGACGTGCACGACGTCGTCGACGTAGGACTCGTCGACCAGGGCGGGCCGGGCGCTGGTGCCGAGGCCGGGCACGAGGCGGCGCTCGGGGATGCCGCCGAAGGTGACCGAGCCGACCGCGTCGATCGCCACGATCGTGACGGGGCGGCGGTGCTCGCGGAAGTAGCGGGCGCAGCCCATCAGGGTGCCGGTCGTGCCGGCGCCGACGAAGAGGACCTCCAGGTCGGGGAACTGCCTGTCGATCGCCGGCGCGGTCCCGCGGTAGTGGGCGAGCCAGTTGTTGCGGTTGGCGTACTGGTTCAGCCAGACGTACCCGTCGTCGGTCTCGCACAGGTCCTGGACGTACCGGATGCGGCTCTCCAGGAAGCCGCCGTTGGCGTCGGTCGCGGAGATGACGCGGACCTCCGCGCCGAGCGCGCGCATGAGCCGGACGGAGGCGGGGTTGCAGCGCGGGTCGGTGACGCAGACGAACCTCAGCCCGCGGTCGGCGGCGATCAGGCTGAGCGCGATGCCGAGGTTGCCGGAGGAGGACTCCACGATCGTCGAGCCGGGGGTGAGCACGCCGTCGCGTTCGGCGGCCTCCACCATGGCGGCGGCGGCCTTCAGTTTCACCGACCCGGCGAAATTGAATCCCTCGCATTTGAGGAAGAGTGGACGGCCGGTGACGTGGCGCAGATCGACGTAAAGGTCGTCCACGTTGAAATCCTGCGGCGAGGTGATTATCGGCACGCTGTCACCCTTGAATGAAGAAACAATTCCCTCATCTTCCCCCGAGTACGCCGCGAGCCTCACGCCAGGGTCATGGCGGAGCCTCACCGTACCTTCGGGCATGTTCCGTCGCAACCCCCGATTACCGGCGAGTAGCATCCAATCCCCGCAATCCGGAGCACCGTCTACCGGAGTCGGACATAAGCTATGACCTCCGCTTCTTTTGGCGATGACGGTGGAGAAGAACGACATCACGGAGAGTGAAGATGAGCGCTCGCGGACCGGCCGTGGACCGGCTGCTGCCCCTGGCCGGCCTGCCCGTCCTCGCCGTGCCCGCGGACGAGGCGGAGCGGGCGCGGGAGCTGGCGGTGCGGCACGGGATGGTGTGCGAGCGCCCGGTGGACCTGCCCGATCCGGTGATCACCCGGGTGGAGCGGTTCGCCGCGGAGCGGGACCGGCCCGCGGTGGCCGACCGGACCCGGACGCTGTCCTACGCCGACCTCGCGCGGGAGGCGCGCCGGCTGGCCGCGCTGCTGGAGGACGCGGGCGTCGAGCCCGGCACCGTGGTCGGCGTCGGCGGCCCGCGCTCCGCCGCGGTGGTCGCGGCGTTCCTGGCCGTCGAGCTGATCGGCGCGCTGTACGTGCCGGCCGACGAGACCTGGCCGGCGGGCCGCGTCCGCGACGTCCTCGACCAGGCGGGCGCGTCCGTGCTGGTCGTCGCGGACGAGGCGGAGAGCGCCCCGGCGCTGCTGGAGGGCGCCGCCGAGGCCGGCTGCCGGGTGCTCCGGGCGGCGGACGCGGCGGGGCTCGCGCCCTGGGCCGGCGCGCCGCGCCTGGACGCGCCGGACCGCCCCCGGTACGTGCTGTTCACCTCCGGGTCCACCGGCCGGCCGAAGGGCGCGGTCGTCGAGCACCAGGGGATGGTCAACCACCTCTGGGGGAAGATCGTCGACCTGGGGCTGACCGGGGACGACGTGGTCGCGTTCACCGCGCCGCTCGGCTTCGACATCTCGATCTGGCAGATGCTGTGCCCGCTGCTGGTCGGCGGCCGGGTCGACGTGATCGGCGACGAGGTCGGGCACGACCCGGTCGCCTTCGCCCGCGCGGTGGACGGGCAGGGCGTCACCGTCGTCGAGCTGGTCCCGACCATGGTCCGGCACCTGCTGGACGACCTGCCGGGCGCCCCCGGAGGAAGCCTGGGCGGCCTCCGCTGGATGATCGCCACCGGCGAGGAGCTGCCGGCGGAGCTGGCGCGCCGCTGGCTGGAGGCGATGCCGCACGCGGGGCTGCTCAACGCCTACGGCCCCACCGAGTGCTCCGACGACGTCACCCACCACACCGTGACCGCCGGGGACCTGGACCTGCTGCGGCTGCCCATCGGCGCCCCCATCGTCAACGCGCGCCTCTACGTCCTGCGGCCCCTCGACGAGGGGACGTGGGCGGCCTGCGACATCGGCGAGACCGGTGAGCTGTTCGTCGGCGGCGTCGCCGTCGGCCGCGGCTACCTGGGCGACGACGCGCGGACCCGGGAGGCGTTCTACCGGGACCCGTTCGGCGGGTCGCCGACCGGCCGGCTCTACCGGACGGGCGACGCGGTGCGGCTGCTGCCCGCCGGGGCCGGCGGCGCGGACCGCCCCGTCCTGCAGTACCTGGGGCGGGTCGACCGGCAGGTGAAGATCTCCGGCGTGCGGATGGAGCTGGGCGAGATCGAGGCGGTGCTGCAGCGGCACCCCGCGGTGGGCGCCGCGGCGGTCGTCGTGCACGAGTACCCGGCCGGGTAGCGCGGGTGCCCCGACGGAGATCTTTTAACGCTGCGTAATCGCATTGTCCGTGTTGAGTTGCCAACCTTTGTCACCGGGTGAGCGTCGGGCGCGCGGCGGACCCGGCCGGTGACCGGCTCTTTTGTCACTCCCGTGAGCAATTGCCGGGGTCAAGTTCTACTTTCGAGGGGATTGCGAGGCATGTGACGGGCTGGTTAACTGTGGCCCCGCTACTCCTGAGTAGGACGATGGGGCGCGGGGCGGGTCCCGGTCGAGGGCGAAAACGGCGGCGCTCTGTATGGGCGGGACCACGGGGCGTCGACCCCCGGGTTTCGCGCGCCGCCGCGTTCCGGAAGGGGACTCGGGTGAAAGGGGACGGGGAGCAGCCCGATCAGTTCTGTGGTCATTCTGTTTGAATTTCCGCCCGCCGGCGCCTTCCGGAAGCCGATGCCTGGCACAAAGCAAACCCCCTTCGACCGGGAAAGCACTTGATGTCGCCCACCGAGTACGTTCCTCTTTCGGCCGCTCAGCAGAGCGTCTGGTACGCGCAGCAGTTGGCTCCCGAGACGCCGATTCACATCGCGCAGTACATCGAGATCGAGGGCCCGCTCGACCACGAACTCTTCGACCGCATCGCGCGGATCGGCGCGCACGAGGTGCTGGCGCTGCACGTCCGGTTCGCCGAGCGGGACGGGGCGGTGCGGCAGGTCCTCGATCCGGACGCGAGCGCCTCGGTCCCCTTGGTGGACGTGTCCGGCGAGCCCGACCCGGACGCGGCGGCGCGGGCGTGGATGCGGGCGCGGATGGCGGAGCCGCTGCCGCTGGACGGCGAGCGGCTGTTCGTGACCGCGATGCTGCGGCTGTCGCCCGTGCTCCACCGGTGGTTCATCCGCGCGCACCACGCGATCCAGGACGGCCACAGCGGACCGCTGATCATGCACCGCGCCGCGGAGGTGTACACCTCGCTGGCGAACGGCGGCGAGTACGTGCCGGCGGAACTCGGCGACTACCGCCGGGTCCTCGCCGAGGAGGAGGAGTACCGGGCGTCGGACAAGTTCGAGCGGGACCGCGCGTACTGGACGGAGCGGTTCGCCGACAAGCCGGTCGCGGTGAGCCTGGCCGACGACATGGCCGCGCCCACCGCCGACTTCATCAGCCGGGTCAAGGTCGTCCCGCCGGAGGAGTCCGCGGCGCTCGCGTCCGGCGCCCGGCGGCTGCGCACCGCCACGCAGGGCCTCGCGATCGCGGCGACCGCCGCGTACGTGGCGCGGATGACCGGCACCGAGGACGTCATCCTCGGCCTCGCGGTCAGCGGCCGCACCACGCGGGTCGCCAAGGAGACGCCGGCGATGCTGTCGACGATCCTGCCGCTGCGCGTGCGCGTCCGCCCGGACATGACGGTGGACGAGCTGGTCCGCGCCGCGACGCGGGCGAGCGCGCGGGCGCTGCGCCACCAGCGGTACCGCCGCGAGGACCTGCTGCGCGACCTGAAGCTGCTCGGCGAGCGGCGCCGGCTGTACGGGCCGGTCATCAACATCATGGCGTTCGACTACCGGCTCGACTTCGCCGGGCTGCCGGCGCGGATGCACGCCCTCACGATCGGCCCGATCGACGACCTCGCGATCAACATCTACGACAACCTCGACGGCGCCGGGATCCGGGTCGACTTCGAGGCGCACCCCGACCTGTACTCCGCGGAGCAGGTCGCCGCGCACCACGACCGGTACGTCCGGTTCATGCGCACGCTCGGCGAGGTGGACCCGTCGACCCCGCTGCGGGACGTGGAGCTGCTCGACGACGCGGAGCGCGACCTCGTCCTGCGCGAGTGGAACGACACGGCGCACCCGGTCGCGCCCGCCGTCGTCCCGGAGCTCGTCGAGGCGCAGGCGGCGCGGACCCCCGGCCGCACGGCCGTGGTCGCCGGCGGCGTCCGGCTCTCCTACGCCGACCTCAACGCGCGTGCGAACCGGCTCGCCCGGCACCTCGTCGCGCGCGGCGTCGGCGCCGAGGACTTCGTCGCGCTCGCCCTCCCGCGCGACGCGGACCTCGTGGTCGCGGCGCTGGCGGTGCTGAAGGCGGGCGCCGCCTACCAGCCGGTCGACCCCGCCTACCCGGCGGACCGGATCGCCTACATGCTGGACGACGCCGCGCCCGCCTGCGTCATCACGACCCGGTCGGCCGAGCTGCCCGGCGGCACGCCCCGCGTCGAGCTCGACGCCCTCGACCTCGGCGGCCTGCCCGGGGACGACCTGACCGACGCCGACCGCGTCCGGCCGCTCCGCCCGGGCAACCCCGCCTACGTCATCTACACCTCGGGCTCGACGGGCCGCCCGAAGGGCGTCGTCGTCTCGCACGCGAACGTGATCGACTTCTGCGCGGAGTCGATGGTGGGATACGGGCCCGAGCGGATGCGCCGCGTCCTGTTCTCCACGTCGCTGAACTTCGACGTGTCGCTGTTCGAGTGGCTGGTGCCGCTGACGGCCGGCGGCGAGATCGAGGTCGTCCGCGACCTGCTCGAGGTCGCCGAGCGGGGCGGCTGGTCCGGCTCGCTGATCAGCGGCGTGCCGTCGGCGGTGTCGGTGCTGCTGGCCCGCAAGGACTTCCGGCTCGACGTGGAGGACGTGGCGCTGGGCGGGGAGGCGCTGCCGCCGCGGCTGCTGAAGGACGTCCGGGCGCTGCTGCCGGACGCGCGGATCTCCAACATCTACGGCCCCACCGAGGCGACGGTCTTCGTGACGGGCTGGTTCGACGACGGCAACGCCTCCGGGGCGGCGCCCATCGGCGGCCCGATGGCCAACACCCGCGCGTACGTGCTGGACGAGCGGCTGCGTCCCGTCCCGGTCGGCGTGCCCGGCGAGCTGTACGTGGCCGGCGACGGCCTCGCGCGCGGCTACCTGCGCCGCCCGTCGCTGACCGCCGACCGGTTCGTGGCGTGCCCGTTCGGCGGCCCCGGCGAGCGGATGTACCGGACGGGCGACCTCGTCCGCTGGAACCGCGACGGGAACATCGAGTACCTCGGCCGCCTCGACCACCAGGTCAAGGTCCGCGGCTTCCGGATCGAGCTGGGCGAGGTCGAGGCGGCGCTGTCGGCCCACCCCGCCGTGGCGCAGAGCGTGGTGGTGGCCCGCCGCGACGCCGCGGGCGACACCGTCCTCGCCGGCTACGTCGCCGGCCCCGCCGCGCACACGGTGTCCGCTCAGGAGCTGCGCGCGTTCGCCGGGAGGACGCTGCCCGCCTACATGGTGCCGTCGGCGATCGTGGCGCTGGACGCGATGCCGCTCAACCCGAACGGGAAGCTCGACCGGGCCGCGCTGCCCGAGCCGGACTTCGCCGCGCCGGAGTCCGCGCGGGGGCCGCGCGACGCCCGCGAGGAGATCCTCGCCGGGATCTTCGCCGACGTCCTCGGCGTGGAGCGGGTCGGCGTCGACGACGGGTTCTTCGACCACGGCGGCGACTCGCTGAAGGCCACCCGCGTCGTCGCGCGGGCCCGCGCCGCGCTGAACGTGGAGCTGCCCGTCCGGGCGCTGTTCGAGACGCCGACCGTGGCGGCCCTCGCCGAGCGGATCGCCGCGTCCGGGACCGGCGCCCGGCGCCCGGCGGTGCGGCCGGCGGAGCGGCCCGACCCGCTGCCGGTGTCGCACGCGCAGGAGCGCCTCTGGTTCCTCAACCGGCTCGAAGGCCGCACCGGCACCTACAACATGCCGATCCCGCTGCGGCTGACCGGCGTGCTCGACGTCGACGCCATGCGCGCCGCGCTCCGCGACGTCGTGGCCCGGCACGAGTCGCTGCGCACCGTCTTCGGCGACGCCGACGGCGAACCGGTCCAGATCATCCTGGACCCGGCCGACGCCGACCCGCCGCTGACGATCGGCGAGGCCGACCCGGGCGACCTGTCCGGGACGCTGTTCGCCGACGCGACGCGCGGGTTCGACCTGGCGTCCGACCTGCCCGTCCGCGCGCACCTGTACCGGCTCGGCGCGAACGGGTCCGGGGAGGACGAGCACCTGCTGCTGCTCGTCCTGCACCACATCGCCGGCGACGGCTGGTCGCTGGCGCCGCTGGCCCGCGACGTCATCACCGCCTACCTGGCGCGCCGCGAGGGGAAGGCGCCCGAGTGGGCGCCGCTGCCCGTCCAGTACGCCGACTACGCGCTCTGGCAGCGCGAGCTGCTCGGCTCCGAGGACGACCCGGACGGCCTCGCCGCCCGCCAGATCGCCTACTGGAAGGACGCCCTCGCCGGGCTGCCCGACCAGATCGCCCTGCCGCTGGACCGGCCGCGCCCCGAGCGCGCCTCCTACCGGGGCGGGCAGGCCGCCTTCGAGGTCCCGGCGGACCTCGGCGAGGGGCTGCGCGCCGTCGCCCGCGACCACCAGGTCAGCGTGTTCATGGTGCTGCAGGCCGCGCTCGCCGCGCTGCTCACCCGGCTCGGCGCGGGGACCGACGTCCCGATCGGGTCGCCGATCGCGGGCCGCACCGACCAGGCCCTCGACGACCTGGTCGGCGTGTTCGTCAACACGCTCGTGCTGCGCACCGACACCTCCGGCGACCCGTCGTTCGCCGAGCTCCTCGCGCGGGTCCGGGAGGCCGACCTCGGCGCCTACGCCCACCAGGACGTCCCGTTCGAGCGGCTCGTCGAGGTGCTGAACCCGGTCCGGTCGCTGGCCCGGCACCCGCTGTTCCAGGTCATGCTGACCCTGCAGAACAATCCCGAGCCGTCGGTCGAGCTGCCCGGCCTGAACGTCGCGGTCGAGCCGGTGGACCCGGGCGTCGCGAAGTTCGACCTGGAGTTCCTGCTGGAGGACGCCCCGGACGGCGGCCTCGCCGGCACGCTGGAGTACGCGCGGGACCTGTTCGACGCCGGCACCGCCGAGCGGCTCACCGGCTGGTACCTGCGCATCCTGGAGCAGGTGGCCGCCACCCGCGCCGCGGTCACCGTGGACGGCCTCGACCTGCCCGGCGTCACCCTCGTCCAGGTCGCCGAGCCCGCCGAGGGCCCGGCGGTCAAGCGGCTCGTCGCCTACGTCGTGGCCGCGCCCGGCGCGACGGTCGACCCCGGGGAGCTGCGCGCCCACGTCCGCGAGCACCTGCCCGAGTCGATGGTGCCCGCCGCCGTCGTCGTGCTGGAGAGGATGCCGCTCACTCCGAACGGCAAGGTCGACACCAAGGCGCTGCCGAAGCCGGACCTCGCGCCCGCCGTCCCGGCCACCGCCTACCGCGCGCCGTCCGGGGAGCGGGAGGAGGCCGTCGCCGCCGTCTTCGCCGACCTGCTGGGCCTCGGCCGCGTCGGCGCCGACGACGACTTCTTCGCGCTCGGCGGCAACTCGCTGATCGCGATGCGGGTCGTGAGCCGGGTCCGCCGCATGCTGCACACGGAGCTGCCCGTCCGCGCGCTGTTCGAGGCGCCGACCGTGGCCGGGCTCGCCGCGCTGCTGGACGGCCGGGACGCCGCGCCGAGCCGTCCCGCGCTGGAGCCGCGCGAGCGGCCCGAGACCGTCCCGCCGTCGTACGCGCAGCAGCGGCAGTGGTTCCTCAACCGGTTCGAGGGCCCGTCGGCCACCTACAACATGCCGATCGCGCTGCGCATCCGCGGCCCGCTCGACGTGGACGCGCTCCGCGCCGCCGTCGGCGACCTGGTGGGGCGGCACGAGACGCTGCGCACGATCCTGCCCGACAGCGGGGGAGTGCCCCGCCAGCTGGTGCTGGACGCGGCCGCCGCGTGCCCGGAACTGGAGATCACCGGGACGACGGAGGCCGAGCTGCCGTCGCGGCTGGCCATGGCGGCCGGCTACGCCTTCGACATCTCCGCCGAGCCGCCGCTGCGCACGCACCTGTTCCGGCTCGCGCGGGACGAGCACGTCGTGCTGCTCCTCCTCCAGCATGTCGGTGGTGACGGCTGGTCGATGGCGCCGCTCGCCCGCGACTTCATCACCGCCTACGCCGCGCGCGCGGAGGGCACCGCGCCGGACTGGGCACCGCTGCCGGTGCAGTACGCCGACTACACCCTCTGGCAGCAGGAACTGTTCGGTTCCGAGGACGACCCGGAAAGCCTGATCTCCCAGCAGATCGCCTACTGGCGTGACGCGCTGGCGGGGCTTCCCGAGGAGCTGGAGCTGCCGACGGACCGGCCGCGTCCGGCGGAGGCGTCCTACCGCGGCGCGACGGCCCGCTTCCGGCTCGGCCCGGACGTGCACGCCGCGCTGCGCGAGCTGTCCCTCGCCACCGGCGCCAGCCCGTTCATGGTCGCCCAGGCCGCGTTCGCCGCGCTGCTGACCCGGCTCGGGGCGGGCACGGACGTGCCGATCGGGTCGCCGATCGCGGGCCGCACCGACGAGGCCCTGGACGACCTCGTCGGCATGTTCGTCAACATGCTGGTGTTCCGCACCGACACCTCCGGCGACCCGACGTTCCGCGAGCTGGTCGCGCGGGTGAAGGAGACCGACCTCGCCGCCTACGCCCACCAGGACGTCCCGTTCGAGCGGCTCGTCGAGGTCCTCAACCCGCCGCGGCACCTCGCCCGGCACCCGCTGTTCCAGGTCGGGCTGACGTTCCAGAACAACCCCGAGGCGCGGCTGGAGATGCCGGGGTTCAGCGCCGAGGTGGAGCCGCTGCACGCCGGGGTGTCCCGGTTCGACCTGCTGATGATCCTCACCGAGCGCGAGGACGGCCTCGACGGCGAGCTGGAGTACGCGCTCGACCTCTACGACCCGGCCACCGCGCGGCGGCTGGTCGCCCGCTTCGAGCGGCACCTGGCCGCGCTGCTCGCCGACCCCGACGCGCCCATCGGCGCCGCCGCCGTCCTCGACCCGGCCGAACGCGAACTGATCCTCGGCGACTGGGCCGGCGGCAGGGCGCCCGAGGTGGAGCGGTCGACGATTCCGGCGCTGTTCGAGGCGCAGGCTGCGGCGCGTCCGGATGCGGTGGCGGTGTCGTTCGAGGGCGTGTCGCTGACGTACGGCGAGGTGAACGCGCGGGCGAACCGGCTGGCGCGCCGCCTGGTCGAGCGGGGCGTCGGCCCCGAGCAGTTCGTGGCGTTGAAACTGCCGCGCTCGGCGGACCTGGTCGTGGCGATCCTGGCCGTGCTGAAGTCGGGCGCGGCCTACGTCCCGATGGACCCGGACTACCCGGAGGACCGGATCGCCTACATGGTCGAGGACGCCGGGCCCGTCCTGACCATCGGGCCGGACGATCTCGACGCGTCCGGCTACGACGACGCGAACCTGGGTGTGGCGATCGCGCCGGACAACCCGGCGTACGTCATCTACACCTCGGGTTCGACCGGGCGTCCCAAGGGCGTCGTGGTGCCGCACCAGAACGTCGTTCGCCTGCTGCGCTCCACGGTGCACTGGTTCGACTTCGGCCCCGACGACGTGTGGACACTCTTCCACTCCTACGCGTTCGACTTCACCGTCTGGGAGCTGTGGGGCTCGCTGCTCTATGGCGGCCGTCTCGTCGTCGTGCCGTACCTGACGTCGCGTTCGCCGGACGAGTTCCTGAAGCTGCTGGCGGACGAGCGGGTGACCGTCCTGAACCAGACGCCGTCGGCGTTCTACCAGCTGATGGCGGCGGACAAGGCAAATCCGGGCACGGAACTGGCGCTGCGCTACATCGTGTTCGGCGGCGAGGCCCTCGAACTGGGCCGCCTGGAGGACTGGTACGCGCGGCATCCGGAAGACGCGCCGACGCTCGTCAACATGTACGGGATCACCGAGACCACGGTGCACGTCTCGTACGTCGCTTTGGACCGCGCCTACGCCGCGACCGCCCCCGGCAGCGTCGTCGGCGTTGGCATCCCCGACCTGCGGGTCTACGTCCTGGACGATCGTCTCCAGCCCGTCCCGCCCGGCGTCGCCGGGGAGCTGTACGTGGCGGGGCCGGGCCTGGCGCGCGGCTACCTCAACCGGTCCGGGCTGACCGCCGAGCGGTTCGTCGCCGACCCGCACGGCGAACCCGGCACCCGCATGTACCGGACGGGCGACGTCGGGCGGTGGCTGGACGACGGCCGCCTCGAATACCTCGGCCGCAGCGACCAGCAGGTGCAGCTGCGCGGCTTCCGCATCGAGCCGGGCGAGATCGAGTCGGTGCTGACCAGGCACGACGCGGTGGCGGACGCGGCCGTGGTCGTCCGCGACGACCGGCTCGTCGCGTACGTGGTCGCCTCCGCGCCGGTGGACTCGGCGGAGCTGCGCAAGTTCGCCGGTGGCGACCTGCCCGACCACATGGTCCCGGCCGTGGTCGTGGAGCTGGACGCGCTGCCGCTCACCGTCAACGGCAAGCTGGACCGCAAGGCGCTGCCCGCGCCGGACTTCTCGGCGAAGGTGTCGTCGCGCGCGCCGCGCACCGCCGAGGAGGAGGCGCTCGCGGGCCTGTTCCGGGAAGTGCTGAACCTGGAGCGGGTCGGGATCGACGACGGGTTCTTCGATCTCGGCGGCGACTCCATCATCGCGATCCAGCTCGTTTCCCGGGCGCGGCAGTCCGGCCTGGTGATCACGCCTCGCGACGTCTTCCAGCATCAGACGGTGGAGGAGCTGGCCGCGGTCGCGCGGCCGGTGGGCGAGGACGAGCGGGTCGAGGCGGAGGCGCCCGGCGCGGGCGTCGGCCCGGTCCCGGTCACCCCGATCGTCGCGTGGCTGCGCGAGCGGGTCGGCGGCGACGCGTCGCTGATCGGCGGCTTCCACCAGTCGATGCTGCTGCGCACCCCGCCCGCGCTCGGCGCCGACCGGCTCGCCGCCGCGTTCCAGACCGTCCTGGACCACCACGACGTCCTCCGGCTCCGCCTGGACGCCGACGGCGGCCAGTGGCGGCCGGTCGTGCGGCAGCCCGGCACGGTCGACGCCGCGGACCTGGTCACCCGGGTGGACATCGCGGGCCTCGACGCCGACAAGCGCGCCGTCGTCATCGGCGAGCAGGCCACCGCCGCCCGCGACCGCCTCGACCCCGAAGCCGGGACGACGGCGCAGCTCGTCTGGTTCGACGCGGGCCGCGACCAGGGCCGCCTCCTCGTCGTCCTGCACCACCTCGTCGTGGACGGCGTCACCTGGCGGATCCTGCTGCCCGACCTCGTCACCGCCTGGGCGGGCGGCGCGCTCGACCCGGTCCCGACCTCGTTCCGCCGGTGGGCGCAGCGGCTCACCGCCACCGCCGCCGACCGCGAGGACGAGCTGGAGGACTGGCTCGACATCGTGGACGGCCCGCCGCAGCGGCTCGCCCCGCGCGCCCTGGACCCGCGCGTCGACATCGCCGCCCGCACCCGGTCGCTGACCGTCGAGCTGCCCGCCGACGTCACCGGCCCGCTGCTCACCGACGTGCCCGCCGCCTACCACGGCCGCGTCAACGACGTCCTGCTCGCCGGGCTCGCGCTCGCCGTCGCGCAGTGGCGCCGCCACCACGGTGCGGCCGGCGACCGGCACCGCGGCACCGACGTGCTCATCGATCTCGAAGGCCACGGCCGCGAGGACGTCGTGCCCGGCGTGGACCTGTCCCGGACCGCCGGCTGGTTCACCACCATCCATCCCGTCCGCCTCGACGCCGGCGCCGTCGACTGGGCGGCGGTCCGCGACGGCGGCGCCGCCGTCGGCACCGCCATCAAGAAGGTCAAGGAGCAGCTGCGGGCCGTCCCGGACGGCGGCATCGGCTACGGCCTGCTGCGCTACGGCGGCGGCGACGCCGCCGAGGAGCTCGCCGAACCGCCCGCCGCGCCGATCGCGTTCAACTACCTCGGCCGCGTCGCGCCCGGCGACGGGGACGGCGACTGGACGCTCGCGCCGGAGGACGTCCCCGCCGGCGAGGACCCGCGGATGCCCGTCGCGCACGTCCTGGAGATCAACGCGGTCACCCGCGACCTGGCCGGGGGCCCGGTGCTGTCGGCGACGTGGACGTGGCCCGGCGGGCTGCTGGAGGAGGCCGCCGTCCGCGAGCTGGCCGACGGCTGGTCCACCGCGCTGCGCGGCCTCGCCGCGCACGTCGCCGCGGCCGGCGATGACGGCGCCGCCGGCGGGTTCACCCCGTCCGACCTGCTCGTGGACCTGGATCAGAGCGAGATCGACAAGCTGCAGAGCGCCTGGAGGAAGCAGACGTGAACCGGGGGGACCTCGAGGACATCCTGCCGCTGTCTCCCTTGCAGCAGGGCTTCTTCTTCCACGCGCTGTTCGACGCCGGCGACGGCAGTGCGGGCGACGGTGCCGACGGCAGGGACGTCTACACCGCGCAGCTCGTCCTCGACCTCGACGGGCCGCTCGACGCCGGGGCGCTGCGGACGGCCGCCGAGACGCTGCTGCGCAGGCACTCCAACCTGCGGGCGGCGTTCTGGCACGAGGACCTGTCGCGGCCCGTCCAGGTCGTCCCGCGCACCGTCGAGCTGCCGTGGGAGGAGATCGACGCGGCGGACGCCGCCGAGGCCGACGCGATCGTGGCACGCGAGCGGGCGCGCGGCTTCGACATGACCGCGCCGCCGCTGCTGCGCTTCGTCCTCGTCCGGACGGGGCCGGCGCGGCACCGCCTCATCCTCACCAACCACCACATCCTGCTGGACGGCTGGTCCACGCCGATCCTGGCGACCGAGCTGTTCATGCTGTACGTGCAGGGCGGCCACGACACCGGCTTCCCGCGCGTCACCCCGTACAAGAACTACCTGGCGTGGCTGGCGAAGCAGGACCGCGCGGCCGCCGAGGAGGCCTGGCGCCGCGCCCTCGAAGGGGTCGAGGAGCCGAGCCTCGTCGCGCCGGAGGCCGCCGCCCGCGCCCCGCGCCCGCCGGAACGCACCATCGCCGAACTGGACGAGCGCACCACCCGCCGCCTCTCCCGGGCGGCCCGCCGGCACGGCGTCACGCTCAGCACCGTCCTTCAGGGCGCGTGGGGCCTGGTCCTCGGCCGGTTCCTCGGCAGCGGCGACGTGGTGTTCGGCGCGACCGTCTCCGGCCGCCCGCCAGAGCTGCCCGGCATCGAGCAGATGATCGGCCTGTTCATCAACACGCTGCCGATCCGCGTGCGGCACCGCCCGGACGAGTCCCTCGCGGCGCTGATGGAGCGGCTCCAGGAGGAGCAGACCGCGCTGCTGGCCCACCACCACCTCGGCCTCACCGACATCCAGCGGGTCGCGGGCCACGGCGGCGCGCTGTTCGACACGATGACGGTGCTGGAGAACTATCCGTTCGACCCGGCCATGCTGGACGGCTCGCTGAACGGCGTCCGCATCGCCTCCGCCGACTCCTACGACGCGACCCATTTCCCGCTGTCGTTCGTCGCCGTGCCGGACGACCGGCTGTCGCTGCGGCTGCACTACCGGCCCGACGTGTTCGAGCACGACGTCGTCGAGGCGCTGCTGGCCCGCGTCCGCCGCTTCCTCGAAGCGTTCGCCGAGGACTCGTCCCAGCTCATCGGGGCTGTCGGCCTGGCTAGCGACGAGGAGCGCACCGCCCTCGCGCGCTGGAACGACACGTCCGCCGACGTCCCGGCGGGCACGCTGCCCGCGCTGTTCGAGGCCCAGGCCGCGCGCACGCCCGGCGACACCGCGCTGGTGTGCGACCGCACGGTGCTCACCTACGCCGAGCTGAACGAGCGCGCCAACCGGCTCGCGCACGAGCTGATCGCGCGCGGCATCGGCGCCGAGGACCGCGTCGCGATCGTCCTGCCGCGCACCCCGCAGATCGTCGTGGCGATCCTCGGCGTGCTGAAGGCGGGCGCCGCGTACGTCCCGATCGACCCCGAGTATCCGGCCGACCGCATCGCCTACATGCTGGACGACTGCCGTCCCGCCCTCACCATCACCGCCGATGACTTCCCGCAGGGCACCGGACGGCCCGCGCACGACCCGGCCGACGCCGATCGCGTCCGGCCGCTGCGCTCCGGCAACGCCGCCTACGTCATCTACACCTCGGGCTCCACGGGGCGACCGAAGGGCGTGACGATCCCGCACACCGGCGTCCTGAACTACTACGAGGCCCACCGGGACGCGTTCATCGATCCGGCGGTCGAGGCGGCCGGCGGGCGCCGGATGCGGTTCGCGCACCTCGCGTCCTTCTCGTTCGACACCTCGTGGCACGGCCTGCTGTGGATGATGCACGGCCACGAGCTGCACCTCATCGACGACGCCACGCGCCGCGACGTCGAGGCGTACACCGCGTACGTGGCGCGCGAACGGATCGACCTGGTCAACACCACACCGTCGCACTTCGCCTCGCTCCGCGAAGCGGGCCTGCTCAGCGACGACGGCCGCCACCTGCCCACGCACCTGCTCCTCGGCGGGGAGGCCTTCAGCGACGGCCTGTGGGCGGAACTGCGGGAGACCCCCGGCGTGACCACCCGGAACCTCTACGGGCCCACCGAGTCGACCATCGACACGATGAACCAGGTCGTCGCGCGGGCCGGGCGCGTCTCGATCGGCGCACCGCACCGCAACACCCGCGCCTACGTGCTGGACGCCGCGCTCCAGCCCGTCCCGCCCGGCGTCCCCGGCGAGCTGTACCTCGCCGGGGCGCAGCTCGCGCGCGGCTACTTCGGGCGGCCGTCGCTGTCGGCGGAGCGGTTCGTCGCCGACCCGTTCGGCACCCCCGGCGACCGCATGTACCGGACCGGCGACCTCGCCCGGTGGCTGCCGGACGGCGCGGTCGAGTACCTCGGCCGCGCCGACGACCAGGTCAAGATCCGCGGCTTCCGGGTCGAGCCCGGCGAGATCGAGAGCGTCGTCGCCGGGTTCGACGGCGTCGCCCAGGCCGCCGTCGTGGTCCGCGAGGACCGCCCCGGCGACAGGCGGCTCGTCGCCTACGTCGTGCCCGCGGCCCGGCAGGCGACCCTCGACGCCGCCGCGCTGCGGCGGTTCGCGGCCGAGCGGCTGCCCGACTACATGGTCCCCGCGTTCACCGTGCTGGACGCGCTGCCGCTGACCGTCAACGGGAAACTGGACCGCTCCGCCCTGCCCGCGCCCGGCGCCCCGGCCGGCGCCCCGGCCGGCGCGTCCGCCGGCCGCGCGCCGCGCTCGCCGCACGAGGAGATCCTGTGCGGGCTGTTCGCGGAGGTCCTCGGCGTGCCGCACGTCGGCGCCGGCGACGGGTTCTTCGACCTCGGCGGCGACTCCCTCACCGCGACCCGCCTGGTCAGCAGGATCCGCACCGCGCTGGGCGCCGAGTTGCCCCTCCGCGCGCTGTTCGAGGCGCCGACCCCCGCCGGGCTCGCCGGACGGCTCGCCGAGGCGGGCGGGGAGGTGCGCCCGCCGCTGGCGCGCGCGGAACGCCCCGAGGTCGTGCCGCTGTCGTACGCGCAGCAGCGGCTGTGGTTCCTCAACCGGTTCGAGGGCGCGTCCGCGACCTTCAACATGCCGGCCGCGCTGCGCCTGGACGGGGCCCTGGACCTGGACGCGCTCCGCGCCGCCCTCGCCGACGTCGCCGAACGCCACGAGTCGCTGCGGACGATCTTCCCGGACGGGTCGGGCAGCGCCCGCCAGCTCGTGCTGGACCCGGCCGCCGCCCGGCCCCGCCTCGACGTCACCGCGACCGGGGAGGCCGCGCTGCCCGCGGCGCTCGCCGCCGAGGTCGGACGCGGCTTCGACCTGTCGGTGGAGCCGCCGCTGCGGGCCCGGCTGTTCGCGCTCGACGGCGGCGGCCACGTCCTGATGATGGTGCTGCACCACATCGCGGCGGACGGCTGGTCCATGGCGCCGCTGGCCCGCGACGTGATCACCGCCTACGCGGCCCGCGCGGAGGGCCGCGCGCCGCAGTGGGCGCCGCTGCCGGTGCAGTACGCCGACTACACCCTCTGGCAGCGCGAGCTGTTCGGTTCCGAGGACGACCCCGAGAGCCTGATCTCCCAGCAGATCGCCTACTGGCGTGACGCGCTCGCCGGGCTTCCCGAGGAGCTGGAGCTGCCCACCGACCGGCCGCGTCCGGCGGAGGCGTCCCACCGGGGCGGTACGCACGCCTTCGAACTCGACGCCGAACTGCACGCGGGGCTGCTGCGCCTCGCGCGCGAGAGCGGCGCGAGCCTGTTCATGGTCATGCAGGCCGCCTACGCCGCGCTGCTGACCCGGCTCGGCGCCGGCACGGACGTGCCGATCGGGTCGCCGATCGCGGGCCGCACCGACGAGGCCCTGGACGACCTCGTCGGCATGTTCGTCAACATGCTCGTGCTGCGCACCGACACCTCCGGCGACCCCTCGTTCCGCGAGCTGATCTCCCGGGCCAAGGAGACCGACCTCGCCGCCTACGCCCACCAGGACCTGCCGTTCGAGCGGCTCGTCGAGGCGCTGAACCCGGCCCGGTCGATGGCCCGGCACCCGCTGTTCCAGGTCATGCTGGCGTTCCAGAACAACCCGGAGGCGCGGCTGGAGCCGGCCGGGCTGACCGGCGGCGCCGAACCCCTGACCGCCGGCGCCGCCAAGTACGACCTGTCCCTCTACCTGGAGGAACGGCACGGCGACGACGGCGCGCCCGCCGGGATCGAGGCCGGCCTCGAATACGCCCTCGACCTGTTCGACACCGGCACGGCCGTCGCGATCGCCGGACGGTTCGAGCGGCTCGTCCGCGACCTCGTCGCCGACCCCGACGCGCCGATCGGCACCGCCGAGATCCTGGAGCGTTCGGAACGCCGCACCATCCTGCGCAGATGGGCGGGCGGCAGGGCGCCCGAGGTGGAGCGGTCGACGATTCCGGCGCTGTTCGAGGCGCAGGCTGCGGCGCGTCCGGGCGCGGTGGCGGTGTCGTTCGAGGGTGTGTCGCTGACGTACGGCGAGGTGAACGCGCGGGCGAACCGGCTGGCGCGCCGACTGGTCGAGCAGGGCGTCGGCCCCGAGCAGTTCGTGGCACTCGCCCTGCCGCGCTCGGCCGACCTGGTCGTGGCGATCCTCGCCGTGCTGAAGGCCGGAGCCGCCTACGTTCCGATCGACCCGGCGTATCCGGAGGACCGGATCGCGTACATGGTCCAGGACGCCGAGCCCGTCCTGACCCTGCGTCCGGACGACCTGGACGCGTCCGGCTACGACGACGCGAACCTGGGCGTGGCGATCTCGCCGGACAACCCGGCGTACGTCATCTACACCTCGGGTTCGACCGGGCGTCCCAAGGGCGTCGTGGTGCCGCACCAGAACGTCGTCCGCCTGCTCCGATCCACCGAAGAGTGGTTCCACTTCGGGCCCGACGACGTGTGGACGCTGTTCCACTCCTACGCGTTCGACTTCTCGGTGTGGGAGCTGTGGGGGCCGCTCCTGCACGGCGGGCGTCTCGTGGTCGTCCCGCACCTGACGTCGCGTTCGCCGGAGGAGTTCCTGAAGCTCCTGGCCGACGAGCGGGTCACCGTCCTGAACCAGACGCCGTCGGCGTTCTACCAGCTGATGGCGGCCGACAAGGCGAACCCGGGCACCGAGCTGGCGCTGCGCTACATCGTCTTCGGCGGCGAGGCCCTCGACCTCGGACGCCTCGAAGACTGGTACGCGCGGCGTCCCGAGGACGCGCCCACGCTCGTCAACATGTACGGGATCACCGAGACGACCGTCCACGTCTCCTACATCGCGCTCGACCGGGTCCATGCGGCCACGGCGCCCGGCAGCTTCATCGGCACCGGCATCCCCGACCTGCGCATCTACGTCCTGGACGATCGTCTGCAGCCCGTCCCGCCCGGCGTCGCCGGGGAGCTGTACGTGGCGGGCGCGGGCCTGGCGCGCGGCTACCTCAACCGGTCCGGTCTGACCGCCGAGCGGTTCGTCGCCGACCCGCACGGCAAGCCCGGCACCCGCATGTACCGCACCGGCGACCTGGCCCGCTGGCACGGCGACGGCTCGCTCGAATACCTCGGCCGCGCCGACCAGCAGGTCCAGTTGCGCGGCTTCCGCATCGAGCTGGGCGAGGTCCAGTCGGCGCTGACCAGGCACGACGCGGTGGCGGACGCGGCCGTGGTCGTCCGCGACGACCGGCTGATCGCCTACGTCGTCGGCACCGGCGAGGTCGACCAGGCCGGGCTGCGCGCGTTCGCCGGCCGGAGCCTGCCCGACTACATGGTCCCGGCCGCCGTGGTCGAGCTGGACGCGATCCCGCTGACCTCCAACGGCAAGCTCGACCGCAAGGCGCTGCCCGCGCCCGACTTCTCCGCGAAGGCGTCGTCGCGCGCGCCGCGCACCCCGGAGGAGGAGGCGCTCGCCGGGCTGTTCGCCGAGGTCCTCAACCTGGAGCGGGCCGGGATCGACGACGGGTTCTTCGACCTCGGCGGCGACTCCATCATCGCGATCCAGCTCGTCTCCCGGGCGCGGCAGTCCGGCCTGGTCATCACGCCCCGCGACGTCTTCCAGCACCAGACCGTCGAGGAGCTGGCGGCCGTTGCGCGGCCGGTCGGTGAGGACGAGCGGGTCGAGGCAGAGGCGCCCGGCGCGGGCATCGGCCAGGTCCCCGCGACCCCGATCATGCGCTGGTTCCAGGAGCTGGACGGCCCCGTCGCCGGCTACAGCCAGCGGATGCTGCTCCAGGTCCCGCCGGACCTCGGCGTCGACGAGCTGGCGGCGGCGCTCCAGACCGTCCTGGACCACCACGACGTCCTGCGCCTCCGCATGCGGGACGGCGAGTTCGAGGTCGCCGAGCCCGGCGCGGTCGACGCGGCGCCGCTGGTCCACCGCGTGGATGTCGCCGGCCTGGACGGCGGCCCGCTGCGCGCCGTCCTCGCCGAGCAGGCCCGCGCCGCCCGCGACCGCCTCGACCCCGAAGCCGGGACGATGGCGCAGCTCGTCTGGTTCGACGCGGGGTCCGAACGCTCCGGCCGCCTCCTGCTGACCCTGCACCACCTGGTCGTGGACGGCGTGTCCTGGCGGATCCTGCTGCCCGACCTCGTCACCGCCTGGGCCGGCGGGACGCTCGACCCGGTCCCGACCTCGTTCCGCCGCTGGGCGCAGCGCCTGGTCGCCGAGGCGTCCGACCCGTCCCGCACCGCCGAGCTGCCGCTGTGGGAGGACGTCCTCGCCACCCCCGACCCCGTCCTCGGCGCCCGCGCCCTCGACGCCCGGTCCGACACGTTCGGGACGGCCCGGCACCTCACCCTCGACCTGCCCGCCGACGTCACCGGGCCGCTGCTCACCGACGTCCCGGCCGCCTTCCACGGCCGCGCCAACGACGTCCTGCTCACCGCCCTCGCCCTCGCCGTCGCCGAATGGCGCCGCGACCGGGGCGTGTCCGACGACACCGCCGTCCTCATCGACCTGGAGGGCCACGGCCGCGAGGAGATCGTGCCGGGCGTCGACCTGTCCCGCACCGCCGGCTGGTTCACCGCGATCTACCCGGTCCGGCTGGACGCCGGCTGGGTGGAGCCCGGCGACGTCCGCGAGGGCGGGCAGGCCGTCGGCACCGCGCTGAAGCGGGTCAAGGAGCAGCTGCGGGAGATCCCCGACAACGGCATCGGGTACGGGCTGCTGCGCCACCTCAACCCGTCCGCCGGGCGGCGGCTCGGCGGGCGCCCGCACCCGCAGATCGCCTTCAACTACCTCGGCCGGTCCGCCGTGCCCGAGGCCACCGACTGGGGGCCCGCCGGCCAGGCCGACGCCGAGGCGCTCGGCGGCGGGCAGGACGGCGCGCTCGGCCTCGTCCACGCCGTCGAGGCCAACGCGCACACCCGCGACCTGCCCGGCGGCCCCGAGCTGAGCGCCACCTGGACCTACGCGGGCGCCCTGTTCGACGAGGACGCCGTCCGCGACCTCGCCGGACGCTGGTTCGCGGCGCTGCGCGGCCTCGTCGCGCACGTCGTGGACGCGCCCGCCGACGGGCCCGTCGGCGGGTTCACCCCGTCCGACCTGTCCCTGGTCGACGTCAGCCAGGACGAGATCGACGAGCTCGCCGCCGAACTCGACGGTGAAGGGGAGCTGGATTGACCAAGTCGCAGCTTGAGGACATCCTCCCGCTGTCCCCGTTGCAGCAGGGCCTGTTCTTCCACGCCCTGTACGACTCCGGGCACGACGTCTACACCGCGCAGATCGTGTTCGACCTGCGCGGCCCGCTGGACGCCGACGCGCTGCGCGCCGCCGCCGCGACGCTGCTGCGCCGGCACGCCAACCTGCGCGCCGGGTTCCGGCAGCGCAAGGAGGGCTCGCCCGTCCAGGTCGTGCACCGGACCGTCCGGCTGCCGTGGGAGGACGCCGACCTGACCGGGCTGCCCGAGGCCGAGCGGGACGCGCGGGCGCGCGAGCTCGCCGAGGCCGAGCGGACCCGCCCGTTCGACATGGCCCGGCCGCCGCTGCTGCGCTTCCTGCTGATCAGGCTGGCGGACGGCCTGCACCGGATGGTGTTCACCAACCACCACATCCTGCTGGACGGCTGGTCCACGCCCGTCCTGCAGACCGAGCTGTTCGCGCTGTACCTCGCCCAGGGCGACGACACCGGCATGCCGCGCGTCACCCCGTACAAGAACTACCTCGCGTGGATCGCCGCGCAGGACCGGCCCGCCGCCGAGGACGCCTGGCGCCGCGCGCTCGACGGCGTCGAGGGGCCGACCCTCGTCGCGCCCGGCGCCGGCGAGCCCGCCGATGCCGGCGCGGGCGCGCCCGGCCGCGTCCGGATCCGGCTCACCGAGGACCTCACCTCCGCGCTGTCCGCGCGCGCCCGCGCCCAGGGCGTCACCCTCAACACGGTGCTCCAGCTCGGCTGGGGCGCGCTCCTCGGCCGCCTCACCGGCTCGGACGACGTGGTGTTCGGCGCGGCCGTGTCCGGGCGCCCGCCCGAGCTGCCCGGTGTCGAGCAGATGATCGGCCTGTTCATCAACACGCTGCCGATCCGCGTGCGGGTCCGTCCCGGCGACACCGTCGCCGCCGCGCTCACCCGCCTCCAGGACGAGCAGGCCGCGCTGATGGCGCACCACCATCTCGGCCTGTCGGACATCCATCGGCTCGCCGGCACCGGGGCGCTGTTCGACACCATGACCGTCCTGGAGAACTACCCGTTCGACCCGGACGCCGCCGGCACCGACCTCGGCGGCCTCACCCTCCACGACGTCGACGGCCACGACGCCTCGCACTACCCGCTGACCCTCGCCGCCGTGCCGGGCCGGGGGCTGTCGCTGCGGCTGGACTTCCGCGCCGACCTGTTCACCGAGGACGGGGCGCAGCGGCTGATGCGCCGGTTCGTCCGCATCCTGGAGTCCGTCGCGCACCGCCCCGACCTGCCGCTCGGCCGCATCGACGTGCTGGAGGACGACGAGCGCGACCTCGTCCAGCGGGCCTGGCAGGGCCCCGGGACGCAGCGCCGCCCCGGCACGCTGACCGGCCGCTTCGCCGAGCAGCTCGCCGCGACCCCGGACGCCGTCGCCGTCGTCGCGGGGGAGGAGACCCTCACCTACGCGGAGCTGGACGAGCGCGCGAACCGGCTGGCGCACCGGCTGACCGGGCTCGGCGTCCGCCGCGAGACGCCCGTCGCCGCCCTGCTGGAGCGGTCGGCCGACACCGTCGTGGCGTCCCTGGCCGTCCTGAAGGCGGGCGGCGCCTACGCGCCGATCCACCACGCCTACCCGCCCGAGCGGACGGCGTGGGCGGTCGCCGAGGTCGACGCGCCCGTCCTGCTCGTCAACACCCCGATGCGGGACCGCGTCGCCGCCCTCGACACCTCCGCGCACGTGCTGGCCGTGGACGACGACCCGGAGACCGCCGCCCAGCCCGCCACCGCCCCGGACGTCCCGTGCCATCCCGAGCAGCTCGCCTGCGTGCTGTTCACCTCCGGCTCGACCGGCGTGCCGAAGGGCGTCATGCTCCGCCACGCCGACGCCGTCGCCCTCGCCACCGACGGTGAGCTGCGCGGCGGCGCCCATGACCGGGTGCTGTTCCACTCGCCGCACGCCTTCGACGCGCACATCTACGAGATCTGGACGCCGCTGCTGCACGGCGGCGCCACCGCCGTCGCGCCGCCCGGCCACCTGACCGGCGAGGCGATCGAGGAGCTGGTCCGCGCGCACGGCGTCACCGGCCTGTTCCTCACCACGACGCTGTTCAACCTGGTCGCCGACGAGCGGCCGCGGGCGTTCGCGGGGCTCCGCGAGGTCCTCACCGGCGGCGAGTCCGGCTCCAGCGCCGCGGCCCGCAAGGTCCTCGCCGCCTGCCCCGACACCGAGGTCGGCAACGTCTACGGCCCCACCGAGGCCACCACCTACACCACCATCGACCGGCAACGGGCGCGGCTCGCCGACCCCGCGGAGCGGACCGCGCTCCTCGGCCGGCCGATGGACGACCGGCGCGTGTACGTCCTCGACCGGGGGCTGCGGCCCGTCCCGCCCGGCGTGGTCGGCGAGGCCTACATCGCGGGAGCCGGGCTCGGCCGCGGCTACCTGCGGCGCGCGTCCCTCACCGGGGAGCGGTTCGTGCCCGACCCGTTCGGGCCGCCCGGGTCCCGCATGTACCGGACGGGCGACCTCGTCCGGCACCGCCCCGACGGCACCCTGGAGTACGTCGACCGTGCCGACCTCCAGGTGAAGATCCGCGGGTTCCGGATCGAGCTGGGCGAGATCGAGGCCGCCCTCACCGCGCACCCGGCCGTCGCCAACGCCGCCGTCGTCGCCCGCGAGGACGCCCCCGGCGTCAAGACCATCGTCGCCTACGTCATCGCCCCGGAGACGGAGGGGCTGAAGGAGTTCGTCGCGGCGCGGCTGCCGGAGTACATGGTGCCCGCCGCGTTCGTCCGGCTCGCCACCTTCCCCGTCGGCCCGAACGGCAAGCTCGACCGGCGCGCCCTGCCCGCCCCCGACTACGCCGCGGCCGCCGCCGGGCGGGACCCGGCCACGCCCGAGGAGGAGGCGCTCTGCGGGATCGTCGCGGACGTCCTCGGCCTCGACCGGGTCGGCGCCGACGCCAGCTTCTTCGACCTCGGCGGCGACAGCATCGCCGCGCTGAAGCTCGTCACCCGCGCCCGGCAGGCCGGGATCGAGCTGACCCCCCGCGACGTGTTCACCCACCAGACCGTCGAGGCGCTCGTCCACGCCGGCGAGCCCGAGGACCGGCTCGGCTTCGAGATGCTGCTGCCGATCCGCACCACCGGGGACCGGCCGCCGGTCTTCTTCGTCCACCCCGCCGGCGGGCTGGCCTGGAGCTATCTGCAGTTCCAGCGCCACCTCGGCCCCGACCAGCCCATCTACGGGCTGCAGGGCAGCGCGTTCACCCGGGAGGACCTGCCCGGCTCGGTCGAGGAGATGGCGCAGGACTACCTGGAGCAGATCCGCACCGTCCGGCCGTCCGGCCCCTACCACCTCGCGGGCTGGTCGCTCGGCGGGCTCATCGCCTACGAGATGGCCGTCCGGCTCCAGGCCGCCGGCGAACGCGTCGGGCTGCTCGCCCTCATCGACGCCTACCACGGCCAGGACCTGGAGTCGGAGAAGCGGGAGATCCTGCCCGAGCTGCTGGAGTCCATCGGGATCGACGCGCGGATGGTCGCCGCGGACGGCAACCCCGACATGGCCCAGATCATGGCGGTGCTCGCCGAACGCGACGACGCCCTCGCCACCCTCCGCGAGGACGACCTCGTCAACGTCTACCGCAACTACGAGAACGGGCTCCACCAGGCCGAGCGGTACCGGCCCGGCCGGTTCCGCGGCGACGTCGTCTTCTTCACCGCCCTGCGGGGCCGCACCGCGGACTCGCCGACCGGGCCGTCCAACTGGGGGCCGCTCGTCGAGGGGCAGATCGAGGACTACCCGCTGGACGTCGAGCACCACTTCCTGCTGGAGCCGGCACCGGCCGCCGAGATGGGCGCGGTCCTCGCCGCCAGACTCGACAAACTGCATGTCAACGACCCGACGCTCGGGAAGCAGGGAAAGGGATACCGATGACGAACCCCTTCGAGGACGCCGACGGCACGTACGTCGTCCTCGTCAACGACGAGGGCCAGCACTCCCTGTGGCCGTCGTTCGCCGAGGTCCCCGCCGGGTGGACGGTCGCCAAGGCCGAGGACACCCGGCAGGCCTGCCTGGACTACATCGAGGAGAACTGGACCGACATGCGGCCGAAGAGCCTCATCGAGGCCATGGGTGAGTGACCTGGCGGCGGGGGGCGCCCACCTGGAGATCCCCGCGGTCACCGAGTGGGCGATGGAAATGCTCGACGCCGCCGACCTGCGGCCCGCGCCGCTGCCCGGCGTCGAGATGACCTTCACCCTGGCGGGGGTGCCGTCCGCGGACGTCAACCGGGCCCTGTACGCGATGGTCGGCGCCCGCGTCTGCTGGACGGACCGCTTCCCGTGGACCTACGCCGACTGGCGCGCCTGGGTGGAGCGCCCCGAGCTGTCCACCTGGCTGGTGATGGCCGAGGGGACGATCGCCGGGTTCTTCGAGCTGGAGGCCCAGCCCGGCGGCGACACCGAGATCCACCTCGTCGGGCTGACCCCCGCGTTCGTCGGCCGCGGCTACGGCGGCTACCTGGTCGAGCAGTGCACCCGGCGGGCGTGGCAGCGCGGCGGGCTGTGGGCGCGCGGCAGCGGCCCCGCCTCGCGGGTCTGGCTGCGCACCAGTACGCTCGATCATCCGAACGCGATGGCGAACTACCGGCGCCGCGGCTTCAAGGTGGCGGCGGAGACCACCGCGGCCAAGCTGGTCCCGGACCCGCGGGTCGCGCCGTGGCCGCTGCCGCACGACCCGCGCGCCGCGTCCCGCCGGCACGAGGAGGAGGAGCTGATCACGTGAGCTGGTTCCGCTGCCCGGAGACCCGGCCGTGGGCGTCGATGCGGCTGTTCTGCCTGCCGCACGCGGGCGGTTCCGCGGTGTTCTACCGGTCCTGGGCGAAGGCGGTCAGCCCGGCCGTCGAGGTGCAGGCCGTCCAGTACCCCGGCCGCGCCGACCGGATGGCGGACGCGTTCGTCACCGACGCGCACCAGCTCGCCCGGCTCATCGCGGGCGCGATGGCGCCGCTGATGGACCGCCCGGCGGCGCTGTTCGGGCACAGCATGGGCGCCGTGCTGGCCTACGAGGTGGCGCGGCTGCTGCAGGAGCGCGGCACCCCGCCGGTGCACGTCTTCGCCTCCGGCGCCCGTCCCCCGCACGACCGTTCCGGCGAGCGGGTGGCGGAGCGGGACGACGACGGCGTGGTCGAGGCGATGCTGGAGCTCGGCGGCACCGACGGCGAGGCGATGCGGGACCCGGAGCTGCGCGAGCTCGTCCTGCCGTACGTCCGCAACGACTTCGCGCTGATCGAGGCCTACGCGCACCGGGACGGGACGCGGCTGACCGTCCCGGTCACCGCGATCATCGGGGACGCCGACACGCACGTCACCGAGGCGCAGGCCAAGGGCTGGGCGCAGATCACCGACGGCCGTTTCGCGCTGAAGGTCCTGCCCGGCGGCCACTTCTACCTGACCGACCGCCAGCCGCAGGTCATCGCCGAGGTCCACCGCACCCTCGAAGTCCCCGGCTGAAGGGCGGCGGACCGGTGGCCGGAAGTCCCGACCACCGCCCCGCCGCCCACCCCAGCGTTGAGATCTAATACACGGACACGCCGAAGGCGCTCAGGGCCTCGGTGACGGGCTGGAAGAACGTGGTCCCTCCGGAGCTGCAGTTCCCGCTGCCGCCGGAGGTCAGCCCGAGCGCGCTGGACCCGGCGAACAGCGAGCCGCCGCTGTCGCCCGGCTCGGCGCAGACCGTGGTGCGGATCAGGCCGCTGACGCTGCCCTCCTGGTAGTTCACCGTCTGGTTGAGGGCGGTGACGCGGCCGCTGTGCACGCCGGTGGTGCTGCCGCTGCGGTACACGGTCTGCCCGACCGTGGCGTTCGCGGCGCCGGTGATGTCGCGGGTGCCGCTGCTGTAGAGGCTGACGGACCCCTGCGTGTCGGCGGGCGTGGCGGAGTACTGGACGATGCCGTAGTCGTTGCCGGGGAAGCTGCTGCCGGCCGTGCGGCCGAGCGTGCGCCCGGACGAGTCCGTCCAGCTGGAGCCGATGTTGGTGCAGTGCCCGGCGGTGAGGAAGTAGTAGGTGCTTCCGCGCCGGACGTTGAAGCCGAGCGAGCAGCGGGCGCCGCCGGTGTAGATGGCCTCGCCGCCGCGGGTGAACGTGCGGAACGTCCCGGCGACGCGCTCGGTGCGGACGGCCGCGCCCTGCCTGGCGGCGGCGGTCCGCACCTTCTCCAGCGCGGCGCCCTTGACCGTGCTGTCCATGGTGAGGACCACCTGGTCGGTGGCCGGGTCCGCGGCCCAGGCGGTGCCGGGGACGGTCGCGTCGCGCTTGAGCGCGGCCATGACCTTCTTCAGGTCGCCGCCGTCGCGGGCGACGGTCTTCGGCACGGCGCCGGCGGCGCGGACGGCCCGGGCGGACGCGGCGTCGGCCACCGTGACGATCAGCCGGCCTCCCTTCAGGTAGGAGCCGGCGGTGCGGGAGCCGAGCCGCTGCGCGAGCGCCGAGGCGACCGCGTCCTGCCGGGCGGCGGCCGCGGTGCCGGCGGCCGGGGCGGTGCGCGCCGCGGCGCCGGTGGCCGACGCGTGGGCCGCGGGTCCGCCGGCGAGGGCGGTCGCCAGCAGCCCGGTCGCCGTCAGGGTGACGGCGCCGCCGATGCGTGCGTGACGGAACTTCACTGTGCCTCCAGGGGGGAGCGGGCACACCCGAGTGGTGCGCCGGAGGTCACCGCACATGGTGGAAGAGCCCCATCGGGGACGAAAGGGAAGAAAGTGCCTAAGCGCCGGTGAACGGATTGTCACAATGGGTACGGGCGCCCGGTCGCGGGGCGGTGCGGCGCCGGCGGGCATGCGGAACGGGCCGGGGCGCACCGGCCGCGACTGGACGCGACGTCCAATGGGCCTCCCGGCCGCGCGGCCCGCGTCGTACAGTCGAGGCGGCGGGGGACCGGACATACGACGCGGATCCCTCCGCCCCCGGTTCCCCGGCACGGGAGTGCCCATGGGAGTCGAGATCCGGGTGGAAGGGCTGCGCAAGTCGTTCGGGCGGCAGGTCATCTGGGAGGACGTGTCGTTCACCGTCCCGGCGGGCGAGATCTCCGCGCTGCTCGGGCCGTCGGGCACCGGCAAGTCGGTGTTCCTGAAGAACCTGGTCGGGCTGCTGCGCCCCGACCGCGGCCACGTCTACGTCGGCGGCGGCGACGTCCCGCGGCTGGCGGAGAACCGGCTGTACGAGATGCGCCGCCACTTCGGCGTGCTGTTCCAGGACGGCGCCCTGTTCGGCTCCATGGACGTCTTCGACAACATCGCCTTCCCGCTGCGCGAGCACACCAGGAAGGGCGAGTCGGAGATCCGCCGGATCGTGCTGGAGAAGATGGAGATGGTGGGCCTCACCGGCTCCGAGCACAAGCTGCCCGGCGAGATCTCCGGCGGCATGAAGAAGCGCGCCGGGCTGGCCCGCGCGCTCGTCCTGGACCCCGACATCATCCTGGCCGACGAGCCGGACTCCGGCCTGGACCCCGTCCGCACCGCCTACCTCAACCAGCTGTTCGTCGACCTCAACGCCGAGATGGGCGCGACGTTCCTGATCGTCACGCACGACATCGGCACCGCCCGCGTGCTGCCCGACAACCTCGGCCTGCTGTTCCGCCGCGGGCTGGTGATGTTCGGCCCGCGCGAGATGGTGCTGTCGAGCACGCACCCGGCGGTCAACCAGTTCTTCAACGCGCGCCGCGAGGGCCCGATCGGGATGGCCGAGGAGAAGGACATGGCGGACGTGGCGAACGAGGCGCACGTCCCGCAGGCGATGCCCGGGCCGATCCCGCCGCAGCTCATGCCGAGCGACGGCAGCGTGCGGCCCTCGATGCGCCGCCCGGGCGAATGGCTCCGCGAACACGGCGTGACGCCGCCGCCCGGGTCGTTCATCGACGGCCAGGGCAACGACTGGAGGGCGCAGTGGGAGGAGCTGACGACGGCCCGCCGCCGCCCGGAGTGACGCGGGGGACGCGAGAGCCGCGGGTGACAGCGGACGGTGTGGCCGGGAGAATGGTCCGGTGACATTGCTTCTGTCCCGTTCGGACTTGGAATCGCTGCTCGTGCCCGCCGAGTGCCTCGGCGCGCTGCGCCGCGGCTTCACCGCCGCGGAGACGGAGGCCGTCCCGCGCCGCGTCGTGGCGAAGGTGCCCGGCCAGGGCACCGCCACGGCGCTGCTGCCGGGGGTGGTGGAGGACCTGCCCGCCTACACGGTGAAGGTGAACGCCAAGTTCCCGGGATCGCGGCCCGCGCTGCGCGGCGTGGTGTGCCTGCACGACATCGCCACCGGCGAGCTGCTCGCGCTGCTGGACTCGGCCACCGTCACCGCGTGGCGCACCGGGCTCGCCGCCGCGCTCGGCACGCATGCGCTCGCCCGCTCCGCCGCCGACACGGTCGCCGTCATCGGCGCCGGAGCGCAGGCCGAGCTGGTGCTGCGGGGGCTGGCGGAGCTGCGGCCGGTGCGCGGGCTGACCGTCTGCGACCTGGACGCGGAGCGCGCCGCCGCGTTCGCCGGGCGGCACGGCGAGCGGCTCGGCGCGCGGGCGTCGGTCGCGGCCGATCCGCGCGACGCCGTCCGGGGCGCCGGGATCGTCGTCGTCGCGACCTGGGCGCGCCGCCCGCTGCTGCACGCCGCCGACATCGCGCCGGGCACCCATGTCACCTCGCTCGGCGCCGACGAGCCCGGCAAGTCCGAGCTGGGCGCCGACCTGCTGGAGGGCGCCCGCGTGGTGGTCGACGACGTGCCGCTCGCGGTCGAGATGGGCGTGCTCGCGGGCGCCGGCCTGGACGTCAAGCACGCCGCCGGGACGCTGCGCGACCTGCTGCTCGGCGAGGTGCCGGGCCGGGTGAAGGACGGCGAGGTCACCGTGTACGCGCCGGTCGGCCTGCCCTGGCAGGACCTCGCGCTGAGCTGGGCCGCCTACCGGGCCGCCCGCGCGTCCGGAACCGGCCGGGAAATGGACTTCCTGGAGTGAGGCCCCGCATTTCGCGGAATACCCGACCTCGTGGTTTGTGGGAATCCGTCGTATCTTTACGACGCTATGCAGAATAGTGTTAACTTCACTGGGTATGCGGTGCCCCTGACCGCGTCCTGTCAAGGCGATGCCGGCCGCCTCGGGAGTCGAAAATGATTCGGGTTATGCTCGCCGAAGGGGCGCAGCTGCTCCGCGGCGGACTCGTCGCCCTGTTCGAGAGCCTGCCGGACCTGGAGGTCGTCGCCGCGGTCGACCGCGGCGAGCAGGCGCTGCGGGCGGCCCGCCGGTGCCGCCCCGACGTCGCGCTGATCGACGTCGGGCTGCCCGGCCTGGACGGCTTCTCCGCCGCGTGCGCGCTCAGGGAGAACGTCCCGCAGTGCCGCACGGTCCTCATGGCGGGCCGCTGCCGGACCGGCGACCTGCGCCGCGCGGTGGCCGCGGGCGCCGCCGGCCTGGTGCTGAAGGACACCTCGCCCGGCGAGCTGGCCGACGCCCTGCGCCGCGCCGCCTCCGGTGCCCGGGTCATCGACCCCGAGATGGCCTTCACCGAGCTGGGCTCGGCGCGCGGCCCGCTCACCGAACGCGAGATCGAGGTGCTCGCGCTGGCCTCACGCGGCGCCACCGCCGCCCAGATCGCCGAGGACCTCGTCCTGACGATCGGCACGGTCCGCAACCACCTGTCCCGCATCAACCGCAAGATCGGCGCCCGGAACCGGGTCCACGCCATCCGGATCGCCGAGGACGCCGGATGGCTGTGACCCCTCCGCGCGGGGCTCTGTCCCCTCCGCGCGGGGCGGCGGCGCCCCGGCCTCCCAGCGTCCGGCCAGGTCGCGGTAGAGCGGCGACACCTCCGGCAGCCCGACGTGCGTCCCGACCAGCGCGCGCGTCCCGTCCAGCACCAGCACCCCGCGCGCACGCGCCGCCGACGCGATCCGGTGCGCGATGACGATCAGGGTGCCGCCGCGCGCGGCGAACGCCGCCTCCGCCCGCGCCTCCGCCGCCGCGTCGAGCCGGCTGGACGCCTCGTCCAGGATCACCACCGGCGCGGGCGACAGGTAGGCGCGGCACAGCGCGAGCAGCTGGCCCTGGCCCTCGGTCAGCGCCGCCGGGTCCAGCACCGCGCCGAGCCCGCCGAGGTCCCGGACGAGCCGTCCCGCGCCGACCGCGTCCACCGCCTTGCAGACCTCCGGCACGTCCGCGTCCGGTGTGAAATAGGTCAGGTTCTCCCGGACCGTGCCGGAGAAAAGGTAGGCCTCCTGCGGAATGAGCGCACGATTCCGTGGATCGCCCGCCGCCGCGCCTTCCACGAGCACTTCTCCGCCGGTCGGCGAGAGCGTTCCGGCGATCAAAGCGGCGAGCGTCGATTTGCCGATGCCGCTGGGCCCCACCACCGCCAGGTGATCACCGCGCGGAATGGTCAGATCGAGCTCGCTGATCACTTCGCGGCCATTTCCGTAGGCGAACGTGACCTTTCGCAACTCGACGGCGGGCGCGCCCGCGACGGCGGCCCGTTCCGCTCGCGCGGGCGGGACCGGGCCGAGCGCTCCGGTCTCCTCGATGCGGCCGAGGGTGACGGCGAGCCGCAGCCCGCCGCCCCCCATGCCCTGCACCAGCGTCCGCAGCGCCGGCTGCAGCCCGTGCAGCACGTAGGTGAGCGACCCGATCACGGTGCCCGCCGTGGCGCCGCGCCGCATCAGCCACGGCGACGCCGCCAGCACGGCCAGCACCGGCCCCCAGCCGCTCACCGCGAGCGCCAGCGCCCGGACCGCCGCGAACCGCGCGACCGCGTTCCCGGCCGCGGCCTGCCGTTCCACCGCGCCCGCCAGCGCGTCCCGCACCAGGTCCTCCGCGCCGCACGCCGCCACGTCCCGCAGCCCGCAGGCCAGTGCCGCGGTCCGCTCGGCGACCGCCTCCTCGCCGACGACCAGGTCGCGCTGCCGGACGGCCGCCGCCCCGAACGCCGCCCAGAACAGCGCGAGTCCCAGCAGCAGCGGCGGCAGCACCAGCCCCGCGGCCTCCGGCATCAGCGACAGCAGCCCCAGCAGCGCCGCCGCGGCCGAGAACGCGAATCCGCGGGCGGTGATCAGCAGCCCCGCGAGCGTGTCCCGGACGATCTCCACCTGGTGGGTGAGCCGCGCCACCGCGCCGGTGTCGGCCGTCCCGCCCATCGACCGCCGCAGCGCCCCCCGGACGACCCGCCGGACGAGGTCGTCCCGGAACGGCTCGACGAGCGCCGCCAGCGCCCCGTACAGCCGGCGGCTCCCGAACGACCCGATCAGGGCGGCCGCCGCCAGGACCGCCAGCCACACCGCCGCGTCCCGGACCCGGCCGCCCCGGAAGGCGTCGGTGGCCCGCCCGACCGCCGCTCCGAGGACCGCCGTCGGCACCGCCTCGACAACCGACCACCCGAGCCCGGCCGCGACCGCCCCCGGATGCGCCCGGACGACTTCGGCCGCGGCCCGCCGGACGGTTCGCGCCGCCTTGCCGCGCTCGCTCGCGCGCGGGCCGGTCACCGGCCACCCGCTTCCGGGGCGGCGAAGACCGCGCGGTACGCGGGGTCGCGCCACAGCGCCCGGTGCGTGCCGGTGGCGCGGACACGGCCGCCGTCCAACCAGACGACCAGGTCGGCGCGGGCGGCGGTGGTGGCGCGGTGCGCGATGAGCAGGCGGGTGCGGCCGGCGAACCGGGTGAGCAGCGCGTCGGTGATCTGGACCTCGGTGACGGTGTCGAGGCTGGAGGTGGCGTCGTCCAGGACGAGGACGCGCCCGGCGTGCGCGAAGGCGCGGGCGAGGCCCATCCGCTGCAGCTCGCCGCCCGACATCGGCGCGTCCGCGAGCGCGGTGGCGTAGCCGTCCGGGAGGCGGCGGATGAACGCGTCGGCCTGGGCGGCGCGCGCCGACTCCCGCAGCCACGAGGCGGGCGGACGCGCGGGCCCGAACGCCAGGGCGTCCTCGACGGTCGCGCCGAACAGCGCGGGCCGGGCGAACGCGTACCCGATCTCGCGGCGCAGCGACGTCCGGGTGAGGCGGGGGAGGGGCACGCCGTCCAGCAGCACCTCGCCCTCGTCGGGGTCGGCGAGCCGACCGGCGAGCGCCGCCAGCAGCGACTTGCCGGATCCGGAGCGGCCGACGACCGCGACGGCGCGCCCGGCCGGAACGATGAGGTCCACGCCCGTCAGGACGCCGTCCGCGTGGACGTGCCGGAACTCCAGCAGCCCCGGCCCCGGTGGCGCGGCGGCGGTCCCGTGCACGCGGGCGGGGACGGCGAGGATCCCGGCGGCGCGGCGGGCGCCCGCGCGGGCCCGGCCCAGCCGCAGCACCCGCGTCAGCACGGGCCCGAACCCGGCGGCGAGGCCCGCGTACTGGACGGTCGCGACGAGCTCGCCGGGCGTGATCCGGCCCGCCGCCAGCTCCGTCCCGGCGACCGCGACGGCCGCGACCTGCAGGAGCAGCAGCGTGAGCAGGCCGCGGGCCGCGATCGTGCCCTGCACCCGCCAGGTCGTCTCGCCTTCCGCGCGCAGGTCCGGCAGCGGTGCGAGGACGCGCTCGGCCTCGCGTTCGGCGGTTCCCGCGGCGGCGATCGTGCGGGCGCCGGCGAGCGCCTCGGCGAGACGCCCGGCGATCGTCCCCTGGACGTCGAGGTAGCGGTGCGCGGAGGCGGTGATGTCGCGGACGAACATCCGCAGCAGCAGCGCGATCGCGGGCAGCGCGACCGCGATCGCGGCGGCGGCCCGCCAGTCGATGAGCAGCAGCGCGGCCAGCGCCCCGGCGGACGGCAGCAGCCCGGCGCCCGCCTCGATCACCGCGGCGGGCGCCGTCCCGGCCTCGGCGGCCCCGCCGACCACGCGCGCCGCCACGTCGCCGGGCCGCATGCGCAGCGCGGGGCCGGCCGCGAGCAGGTGCCGGACGAGGCCGTGCCGCAGCCACGCGGTGGAGCGCGCGGTGCCGCAGCCGGTCGCGAGTTCGGACAGGATTTCGGCGGCGGACGCCACCGCGACGAGCGCCGCGCACGGCCACAGCGCGGCGGCGGCGGGCGGCCCGCCCGGCGCGACGGCGTCGATGGCGCGGGCGAGCGCGGCGGGCAGCGCGACCGCGGCCGCCGCGTCGGCGAGCGCCGCCGCCGCGACGAGCGCGTTCCAGCCGGCGGCCCGCCGGGCGGCGCCGAGCAGCAGCCGCCCGGCACCGGGCGGCGGGCGGCGGGCGGTCGCGGGAGAGGTCATCGGGACTCCAACGGCGGGCGGCCGCGGCCCCCGTCACCGGGGGC